>PAMZ01000001.1 GCA_002707495.1 Halobacteriovoraceae bacterium
GGTTAAAGAAAAACTAAGTAATTATCATGTTGACAAGCGATTTACTTGAAAAGAGATTCGATTTTTTACCGACTGATAACACGACAGAATATTTTTATGATGCCTTTGGAAGGCGAATGCACAAGAAGATTGAAGATCATAATGACTCTTCAAAGTCTTTTGAGCGAAAATACATCTACGATGGTCAAGAGATTCTGGCTGAACTTGATGAGAACGACTCGACACTTGCAGTCTATACCCAATCTACTTTGAGAACTGATGATACAATTGCTGTTGATATTAAATCTACTAAGATGGCATCTAATACTGGTTCTTATTTTTACCTTAAAGATGCTTTGGGATCGGTAAAAGATATCGTTGATTCAAGCGGAAATCTTGTCCAGCACTATGCCTATAGTTCCTTTGGGAAAATTTTGAAAATAGTGGATAATTCTGGGAATGATATAAGTGCGAGTCCTGTTGTTGAACCTTACTTCACTTATACTGGAAGAGAATTTGATAAGGAATCGGGACTGTATTACTACAGGGCTCGCTACTACGACAGTTCAATAGGTCGTTTCATTTCTGTTGATCCTGTCGCTGGGAAAAAGAAAATACCTGCTACAGTAAATAATAAATATATTTATGCTGTAAATAACCCTATGAAATATACTGATCCATCAGGAAAATTTATTTTTACAGCAATTGCAATTGGTGCAAGTTACGCTTTAGGGACAGCATCTGTTGGAACTATAGCAACTATAGGATTAACAGCTTTAGCCACGGCGGGGTTTACAGGGGCAGCATTTGAAATGGCTGCTGGGTATGACACCCAAGAACTAGGTAAGCTATATTCTCAAAGTGGTTTTTGGAAAAGTGTAGGGTTAAGCTTTGTGGGAGGAATTGCAGGTGGAGCAGCCTTGTCAGCAACGGGCTTATTAACTACAGGTATGTTCTCGAATGGCGCTAGGTTAGCTGTAAATTCAACATCAGGCGCCTTTGGTGCTGGTGCTTTATTTGGTGCTGTAAATGCTACAACACAACTAGGGGTTTTAGCTGCTACAGGAGAAGATATTGATCCCGGAAATGCTGCAGCTCTTATTGGGGTCTCAGCACTTCTTGGTGGGGCTAGTTTTGGTGTTGGTCACATGATAAGGCCAAACTATGTAACCCTTCCTACGTTCTTTATAGGAACAGGAGAAGCTGCTATTTGGCAAATGATACCTTTGGAGTAAAATATGAATATGGCATTATTAAAAAGACTTTTTATCTCATATTTTAAGTACGTTGCGGTATCACTTCTATTTTTTGCAGTATTGTTTTTATTGATTTTTATATATCTCTACATATTTAAAGGTTATGACAAAGCAATTCTCAGTATTTCCACTTATTATTTAACGTATGTAAAAATGTCGTTTCTATTTTCCATTGTGATGGTTGTGATTGAAGAGAAAAATAGAAAGAAGGATTCTTTATAAATTTCTTTTCAATATGCCAAAATATTGCCATAGATTTGCGTCATTTTTAGACGTTGAATACAAAAGTGGCCACCTAATATTTTGAATCGGTGGCCGACAATTATTAAAATAATGGATTATTTTTTTATCTCACATGGATGTTTCTTAGGAGACTAAATGAAGATAAAAAAGGTCAACAAAATCAAAAATCTCCACATTTATTCTAATTTTAGATGGAGTGCTGATATCCCTGAGTTTTCAAAGTTCAATCTAATCTATGGTTGGAATGGTGTTGGTAAAACGACTCTTTCAAATATTTTTAGTTTTTTCGACTCGACTTTAAAGTACAAATTTGAAAAAGATGTCGAGTTTGAACTAGAGACAACTGACTCTGTGAAATATGATCAATCTTATGAGAAAGATGATCTTCCAATTAGAGTATTCAATAAGAAATTTGTTGATGAGAATATCAATTGGGAAGGCTCTGCAAAGAAAATTCTCTATATTGGAGAAGAGAATGCAAAAGTCGCTGAGGATATCAAAAAGAAGGAGAAATCTTTAAAATCTAAGACCACTGATAAAATAAAAGCTGAAAAAGCATCAAAGAAGGCCACAAAAGATTACAATGCTTCGCTTACAGATACAGCAACATTAATTTCTCAAAGACTGAGCCAATATGATTCAAATAAGTTTACGAGATATAACAAAAGAAATCTTGATTCCGTGATCAAAAAGCTAATACAAGGCGAAACAGACAAGTTAAAGCCAGATATTGAGCGAATTAACGAAATCGAAAAACAACTGAAGCAGGACGCTAAACCAACAATTATTCTCTTGAATGAAACCTTACCTAGATTTGAAGATATCAGCGATGAAGTCAATGAAGTACTTGGTAAGGAGGTCATAGCATCAACGATTGACGAGCTTAAAAATAACCCACAGGTTCAAAGTTGGGTTGAGGCTGGTCTTAAATATCATGATCGTGAGAACTCTGTTTGCCAATTTTGTGGCAACGAAATTTCAGAAACAAGGTTTGCCGAACTTGAAGGCCACTTTAGCGATGCTGTTAAAAACCTTCAAACAAAATGTTTAGCCTTGATAACAAAAGTAAAAGCCTATAATTTTGATCTCAGTCAATTACCTCAGTCATCAAAATTCTACGATGATTTACAAAAAGATTATTCTACTTGCTATGCTGAAATTACAGAACTTTCTAAAACTTACAATCAAGAGATTGAAAAGGCCGTTAAGGCACTAGAAGACAAGAAGGCCAATCCTTTCTCTTTAATTGACCTCATTAATGTTGACTTAAGTGGTATTGAATCGCAAATTTTAGAAAATATTGCGAATGCCAATAAATTAATTAAATCCCATAATAAAATTACAGATGATTTAGACTCAATCAAAAAAGATAACATTCTCCTGCTTGAAAAGCTCTTCTATATTTCTCGAATTGAGTTAATTGAAAAACTCAAGAATGATAGCGAAGCAAAACAATCGGAGCTTACAACCTTAGAAACAGAGATAACGAGCTTAGACAGTGAAATAACGACCTTAAAAGCGAAGATTAGTGATATTCATAAGGCCACTGATGTCATAAATAAGTATCTCACTCAATTTCTTGGTAGAAGTGAAATCCAACTAAAGGTTAAAGATCAAGGATATGTAATCCAGATTAACGGAAAACAAGCTAAAAATCTCAGTGAAGGAGAGAAAACGGCATTGGCCTTTGTCTATTTTATCGCAAAGCTTGATGAACAAAATTTCAATAAAAAAGAGGGAATTGTCTTTATTGATGATCCTATTTCAAGTTTTGACACGAATTCGATATATACAGCAGTGGCCTTCATTAGAAATCACTTACAAGAATGTGAGCAATTATTTATTTCTACCCATAACTTTCACTTTTTAAGACTTGTTAAACATTGGCTCAGAAATAAAAGAGATGCTGACATGGCCCAAAAAGAAGGTAAATCTATTCAGCGTTCATACTATATGATTAGGTCGACAACTTCTGGTAGTCCAAGGACATCATCTATAGAAAAAATGGACAAGCTCATTGCTGATCATGATAGTGAGTATGAATACATCTATAAAACATTAAAGGAGTATGAAAATTTTCAAGGCCAGCTTTCAGAAGCTTATCAGATCGCTAATCTCGCTCGCAAGTTCTTAGAAGTTTACTTAAATTTCAAAGTACCGAAAAATTCTGATTTAAAGTCAAAATTTGATAAAATTCCATTCTCCGATACAAATAAACGCGAGGAGATATATAAGTTCGTGAATGAATACTCTCACAAGGGGATGAATCACGCCAATCATGTTGATCTAACGGGAGTTGGTAATATTTCCAAAATTATTGGATATATTCAAGATTTTATTAAAGAGACGGATGAATTTCACTATAATCAGCTAGAAGCACTTTGCTCATCTTAAGAAATAATCTCAATGCCCCAATCATCAGAGAGTGTTTCCTCTTTGGTGACTTGGGTTTGCGAGTAGAATTTCTTCTTTGGCTCTGTGAAAAGACGCTTGGTTATTTCCACGTCAGAATGACCCATGTTATTTTTTAATTCTTTTAGCGTTCCACCTCTTTCTAGAAAATGAAAACCTGCCGTATCTCGAAAGATATCACTATTAAAATAAACAAGTTTTGGATAAGTGGCCCTAAGTCTCATTAGATGCCTTCCAACTAAAGTATGATCAATCTTTTTGTTATAGCGGTTTACCAGAAGATATTTATTAGTCTTTGGAAATGTCTCAATAATCTTTATAAGCTCTGGCTCGATTCTGACGTACCTAACAAAACCAGACTTGGGATTGATGATTGAAATGGAATTTCGTATAAGATCGACATGATCCCAATGGATATCTGTGATTTCTCTAAGTGTCAGTCTAGTAAAATACATAACTTTAAATACACGGTATAAAAAGAAAGGACTCATATAAAATAGATGCTCAAATATTAACTCAACATCAGTAATTGAAAGACAATTTCGCTTGTAAATGTCTATTCGATGATGAAACTTCAATTTTTTTATTGGAGACTCCGCAATATATCCCTTACGAACCAAATACCCAAAGAAAGCTCCAATTTGATATTGGTAATTAGCAAGGGATTTCAGTGAGTAGTTTTCTTGTTTTCGTATTTTTATAAACCAATTTTTCAATGCGAACGGTGTAAGGTCATTTAAGCGGTAGTTTTTAAACTCTTTAATGAAAAGGTCTGCTACTTTTTTGGTTTTATAAAAAATTGTTTCAGGGTACTTTTTTGAAAAGTCTTCAATAAGCAGACCTATTTTGTCATTTTTTAGAAAGTTTTCCCGATTTTGAATAAATGAATAAGAAAGTTCTTGAAGATAAACCGTTGCATCTTTTTTTCGTGGGAACCTTTTTCTTATTCTTTTGTTGGTTTCTGGGTGAATATAGGCCAGAGTCCAATTATTTTGATTTTTAAGTTTATAAATCTTTGGCTTTAAAAATTTCATGTAGGCTTCCAAGTTAGTTATTACCTGTGGCCTACCATGAAAAGTGGCCACTAGGTCAAGTGGCCTTCGTATGAAAATTTTGTGGGCAAAATTATTGGGTGTGTTCAGCATTATTGCCAAATATGTGCCTCGAAATTTACAACTATTTTCTTAGAAGTCATAAGGTGAAGGATTTTCAACATCACTGGCCTTAATTCTTCCGTAGATATTAATAGTTGATGTAATTTTATAGTGCCCAAGGATTGCTTGCAGTTGATACATCTCACCACCTTTTTTGAGATAATTGTAGGCAAATGAATGCCTAAGAGCGTGATAGCCCCATCTCTTACCATTTGGATGATCTTCTCTAAAGCATTCTAGATGCCTGCACACTTTACTTGAGGTAAGTTTATCACCAAGTCTGTCAGTGAGAACATGACTTCCTTTTCTTGGAAGTGATTCAATCATTGCCCTAAGTGGAGCTGACATAATAACGGCTCTATCATCACCAACCTTGGTGTGTCTGAAGTTTAAGACATTGAGTTTAAAGTCAACGTCGTTCCACTTTAGTTTCAGTATTTCACTACGTCTTGCTCCTGTGTGGGCCAAGATATAGAGAAACGGATAAAAATAATCAATATCGTAGTTTTCACGACTCCAGTTTTTAGCAGTATCAAGAAGCTCTCTTATTTCTTCTACAGAGAAATAGACTCTAGGCCTTTTGGGTGGAGTTCTGGATTTAAACTTAATTGGGGCAAGTGGAGAGCTTGACATGATCTCTTCTTCCACAAGCCACCTAAAAAAATGAGTAAGTGCGATTTTAGCGTGAAGAAGAGTTTTATCTGAGTAATCATATTTTTTCTTCATCAGTTGAAACCATTCTCTTAGTCTTGATGTCGTAAGGTCATCAAGCTTATGCCTTGAAAACTCATCGTAAAATTCCCGAAATATTCTTGTCCTACTCGTCATTTTAGATTTTGGACATTCCTTAAGATGAATTTCAATAATCTTTCCAATTGGAAGGTTTAAAAAGACTGATAGATTTCTTTGATGAAATTTACTCTCAATCTCTGCTTTGTGAGTCTTTGCTTCTTTGTAGGAAGTAAATATCCTTCTTTTTCTCTTCTTATCAATGGGATTGATAAAATCCACTTGATAGCGAGAATCTTTTAGCTTGTATAAGCTTACTTTAAATTCGTTCATTTTATTTACCTCCAATTAAATCCTGTGGTTTAGCTAGTTTAAAATGATTTTGCCTTTCTCTTCTGGTTCTCTTTTCAATCCATGCTTCTAGTTTTTCTTTATCAATCATATATTTCTTCTTTAGTCCTACGTTGATGTATGGAAAGCTTGAGTCAGTTTTGATGAGGTCATAAATTGTCCTTTGGCAGATTTTATAAATTGTTGCCACGTCTTTAACCGTTAAAAGCTCTCGGCCTTCATCAAGACTAAAAAGTTCACTTATTTGTGGCCTACATAGATTTTGGTTTGTCGTCAAGTGGCCATCATTTGATGCGGCCACGCTATTTTCATTAAGATTGTTCATTATTCACCTCTCACTTTTGGATAAGCTAAGTTAATTGTTTTTGGATTATTCTTTTTGAATCTGTTTTTAAGTCTTTTAGTTTCTGACTTTGTCCTGCCGAGGATATAGACGTACTTGTGCTTTTTAGGGAGTTTTCTTTTTAAGCAACGTCTTTGATGATTCCTTGAAGCTTGTCTAAGTCTAAGCTCAATATCATCGGGGACGTTGTGCCAGTTCATGCCATTTCGACTTCCATACTCTAAAAGCCAAGTAGTTTTTAAATCTTTTGCATACTTCTTGTACTGGCTGACTCTTCTAAATTGTCGATCAGAAAACCATTCCTTTTCTGGATTAAAGGGATCAAAGTATTCAGCTCGTCCACCTGAGTTCTTGCCTAGATAGGTAAAGTTACATGCCTGATAAATTGTTCCTAGCTCTTTTGCTTCCGTATCCGAATAGCCAGTAAAGAATCTAAAATTTGTGTGTTTTACCATCCACCTAATAGAGAACATCAACAAGGCTGAACCCAAATTTTTTGGACTCCATGAAATACAAGCTCCACGACTTATTAGCTTCTCTTTGTCTCTATTTTCTTTTCCTAAGAGATGAGAAAAAGTATTAGGTGTTGCCATGACAATGACGCCAGCTATTTGTCCTTTGTATGTTGCAATAAACCTGTGAGTTGGTCTGTGGGGCATTTTGCCAAGCCACTCGTGCTTTTCAATGAAGTGTTTTATTCTTTTGCAAGTAATCTGGTCAGACTTATCTACATAAGAGAATTTAAAGTCAGATACTTTTAGCTTTTGAGTGTCAGTCCTTGTGAGTCTTGCCTGAATTAAATCTGTTTTTAGATTTTTAAGTCTTATATCATATTGATAGCAATGCGCCTTATGATAGTCATGTCTTTGAATTTGAACCACGAAATCTCCTTGTTAAAGAGGCAATCGTGGTTCTTCCTACTGATTGCTAATGTCATTTTTATTAGTCTAGTTTTACTTGAGCAGTTGATAATAGAATTGTGGGTCTACCATCTTTAAACTTGATGATGATCTCACCCCAAAACTTCTCGTTAATTACTTTGGTTAGAAAGCTTGTTATTTTTGCTAGTTCTTTCACGTTTATTTCTCCTAAGAGTTGTTTAATTACTAAAAAGTACGATTTACCCATACAGTCAGCGGAGTATTGATTTTTTGATATTGCTTTTCTTTTGTCATTTTAAATACTTGTAGCAAATTCTTAAAATATTAACTGCTGACTCGTGTAGGCCCTTGTCACTAGTGATAGGTCACATCTGTAACACCTCCTGATTCTGATTGATAAAGCTTAATGACTTGATCTCACCTAGGGTTGTGTAGAAGAATTTAAAGTCATCAGTTGTCGCAATTTTTTTCTCTGCTTGCATCACTTGATTTTGGATTTGTTTATTTTCACAGATAAAAAGTACTGCTTGCACATGGTGATTCTGATAATAATTCTTTATTAGAGTGTCATATCTCTTGAAAGCCTTTTGACTTCTCTCATACTCAAGAGTGAAGAGGTATTCTTCTCCTTGGATATTTACTTTTAAAACGGCGTCAGGACTTAACTCTCTAATGGACTTTATTTTTTCATCATTGTCACAAATCCCAGAGCTAAGGATATTTTCGGAGAAATACCTTGTTACTTTTTCTGATTCTAAAAGTCGCCTTTTTATATCAACGAGTGCCAAATCATGATAAGGGCAATAACTTTTCTTATGAGCCTTAATTAAATCTTTCTTAACTCCAATGTAATTTGTCATGGCCTTATTTGTTAAAAAATAGATAAGGCAATTTCCTTTTGTCCTTAAGTATTTGGCATCAAGATATTTTGCCGAGATTAACTTATCTAATCTTCTGTGAACAACTTGCTTGGATGAACCTTCAAACACATCGACCCTAATTTGCTCATTTGTGGCAACCTTGTTGGCAAAAAGATATTTAAAAAGTTTCATATCTCTTTTGGTGATTTCGACATTTAGTTTTGTCATAATTGCACCTCTGGGTTTGACTTGAGGCTTTTTCTAAAGAGTTTTGTCTTAGTCGAATCTTTCTTGGCTTCACTTCCGAGCATGGAACGCTTAAGTTTGTAACCTTTATCTGTCATATTCTCTTTAAGAAGATTTAGCTTGCTTCTAAGATCAATTTGAGAAATATAAGGCACTTGAATTTCAACTTGTTCATTTCCACATTGCCAAATCCCACGGCCCGGAATGTATGGAAGTTCACTTGCTTTGCCATTTCCTAGAACTCTAACGGAACCTTCAATGGTATTAAGTTTAAAACAAATCCTACCTGTGATATTTTCCTGAATCCTTGTATCAATTGTCTCTTTAGTAACTTTCTGTGTTGCAAGGATCAGTGAGATTTTGGCAGCTCTTGAAAGCTTAGCGATCTCTTCAGTTAGTTCTCTTGCTTTTAAAATATTTTCATAATCAGGATGCTCTCGTCCTACTTTTGCGTACAAGACGGAGGCTTCATCTATACCAAGAATTATTTGATCATATGGATCACTATTTTTAAGTTTTTCTAAACCTTTTTTCTCAAGGTAATCAAAACGCTTCCTCATTTCTGTTTTTAATTGTTTTAAAAGAGTGACAGAGTCATCAATGGTTTTGACCACTTTAACATTTGAAAGCGTATCAAAGTCTTTAAACTCAATTCCACCTTTAAGATCAATGAGATACATCTGAAGAGTTGGTGTTGTCCTTAGCATTGAATAAAGAAGTCCCTTAAAGCATTTTGATTTTCCACCTCCTGTCGTTCCAGCGATCATCATATGAGGAAGGTCTGACAGCTTTGTTGTAATTAATCCCTTTTTTGATTCTCCGACGATACAGGTTGAGTTATCTTTTAGGTTTTCTTCAATTTCTTCAAATTGAATGACTTTTGGCAGGTCTTTGTTGGAGAGAACAATTTCTAGATAACTTCTGTTCTTGCACTCTCTAATTTCCTCAATCTGTTGTAGAAAAGTTGATTCAAGTAATGACTCTTTAGCTTTAAATTGACTAGCTCCAATACCGTAGGCCCATACTTTAATGACCTTGAAGTATTCACCTTCATTGTAGATGGCCACGACTCTAGGCTTTTGATCTTTGCTGTTTTTAAGAGTACAGGCATCTAATGCCTTTTGATATTTATAAAACCTAAGTGTTGGAGCAATTCCATTTAAGATAAAGTAGATTCCATACAATACGCCAAGAAAACTCAGTTTAGTCTGTGCATGATAGTTCCTATGAAGATTTTCAATGACATCATAATCAAATATATCTGGCATTAAGTTATGTAAGAGTAGATAGTGCCACTGATAATGAAAGCTCACGACACCAATTGTTAAAATTCCAAACGTAGCGTAGAATAATTGTTTGGCACTTGTCTGTCTTATCCCTTTCCAAATTACTTTTGATAAAAATAAAAAGATGAGACTAACTCCAATAAAAACTTCAGTGACGATGCGATCAAGTTCTGTTTCTTTTTTCTTTGTTGTCATAAAACGTACCTCCTTTGTTTGCAGTTAAAACAACATGTATTAATTTTTATAAAGCAACGGACGTGCCAAAATTACGACTAGTTGCGCATCTTAAAATTTTCAACAATTTAGAAAATTTATTTTTTATTCAAGAAAACGAAAGTTCGTGTTGATGTGGTGAGGTCTTATAAATTTTAATTACTTAAAGAAACACAGGGTTTCGTGTCGACACAAAATCTCGTGTTTTAGTGACGAAGTTTCGTCACTTGAAAAAGTATTTTTTGAAATTCTTTTTTAATTTTAAAGAGTTATCTAAAAATGTAAGAGTTACGAACTTTCGTCACTAAATTTTGAAAATCGGCAAAAAAACTTTTTATTTCAAAAGCTTAGCTGAGGAATTATTGGGTGACGAGATTTCGTAACATTTTCTTTGATCACAGAAAAATATTGCATCCGTGCGATATATAAAAATATAGCATGCGATATTTTTGCAATATTTTTTCTAGTTTTTTGGAGTCATCTTTTTTGTGAAACTTAAGAGTGGAGATAATCCTCCATGAACTTTTAAAAGAGACTCTTTTTTTATTTCTTTGTAGATATTTGTGCTTAAGCTTATCCCTGAAATTGAGAAGATAATCGCTAATAAGATTTCTAAAATTGCTCTCATTTTGACCTCCTGATTAGTGGCCATTGTAGGGCGTATGTGGCCAGCATGAGAAGGGCCACGAATTATCAATTAGTTCCATTTTTCAGATATTTAGAGTAATATATAGCTAATTTATTGAAATTATACGCGTTTTGTATAGTGTTGTGGAAGTGTGACATTAAATAGTATATAATATTAAATGTCATACTCAAGGATGCCGATAGTATGATAAGAACGTTTGTAGAAACGGATATATTTAAGACTTTAGTAGATCAAGAAAACGATAAGAGTCTTGAAGCTACAATAAAGAATGATATTTTGGAAAACCCTTCTCGTGGTGATGTAATAAGTGGAACTGGTGGGGTTAGAAAGTTTAGAGTAAGTGATAAAAGTAGAGGAAAAGGCAAAAGAGGTGGGTTTAGAGTTTTATACGTAGATTTACCAAAATGTGAAAAAACCTACCTGCTATTTTTATACAATAAGGATGAGCTTGAAAACATTTCTTCAGACCAAAAGAAAGCGTTAAAGAAGATTGTTGAAGGAGTAAAAAATGAGTGCGAAAAGAAAAAAAATTGAAGTAACAAAAGAAAATTTTGGAGACTTACTTCTTGCAAGTGCAAATCAAGCACTTGATCACGCTCGTGGAAAAGTGACTTTAAAATCAGAAACTCTAGAGCTTCCAGAGGAACCACCAAAGTTTTCAAAAACTAGAATAAAAAAAATTAGAGAACAGATACTCGAAGTAAGCCAACCTGTTTTTGCAACAATTCTTGCTTGCTCTCCTAGCTCTGTTAAATCGTGGGAGAGAGGAGAAAATACTCCAAATGGTTCTACTCGAAGATTACTTCAATTAATAGAAAGTGATCCAACACATTTTTTACAGAGTATTTCAAACTCGTAGATGAGCGGCCAGTCAAAATTTTTTGGTGATTAAAAGTGATTGCCATGATCTCGCCACAAAATATTCATTTTTCCCCGATATGCCCTATATCTTCAATCTGTGTGAGCATAACAAACTATGTGAATTCATTAACTCCTAGCTTTAAGTGTTTTTACGATGCTGTAAATCTTGTTCAACATTATGCCTATTCAAGCTTTGGAAAGTTAATTCATATTAAAGATGTTGGCGGTGTAAATATTACTAACAGTCCTCTTGTTGCGACTTCATACGGATTTACGAATAGGGAAAATGACGTGGAAACTGGAATGATGTATTATAGAGCAAGGTATTACATGCCTAATATTGGAAGATTTATTCAGGAAGATCCCTCCCCTGGAAATGTAGTTATTCCAGATACTTTTAATTCTAAATATATTTATGTCGCAAATAATCCAACGGGAATGGTTGACCCCTATGGGAAAAGCTTTATAAGTGATTTAGCAGCCATAGCTATTGGAGTGGTGGTAGGGATTTATCTTGGTCCAATAGTTGGTGGTAAAATTGTTGGAGCGCTAGGTTTAACTGGAACATCAGCAACTTTGGTTGGGGGAATTTCAGGAAGTCTTGCGGGAGGATACCTTGGGGGGATTGCGGGCGGTAATGTCTCTGTTGCATTTGGTGGTGATTTTTCCAGAGGTCAAAGTTTAGGCCGTTTGTCTGGCAGTATTACAGGTTCTATTTATGGGGGGACCGCAGGAACCAAACAAGGAGTATTTAATGGTATTGATAATGCAATTAAAACAGGTAACGTTCCAAAAGTCAGTACAGGGTTGTTTAATCCAAATGTAAGTGGCTTGAGTGGTGGTGGAAATACAATTTACCATGGTGTTCAGGTTCCTACGAACTATGGTGCCGGGTACCAAGAACCATCTTTAATGGAAAAATCTATATACCTATTAAAAAAATCGCATACAATGGGAGATGCCGAGGCAAATGAGCTGTTCGATCAGTATTGGTTAAATATATTTGAAGGTCAAGACAACCAGTTCAACTACATAAATGGACTTAATCCGAACCAAGTATAACTAGGATTTTGTATGAAGGAAAAAGAAAGTTTTTTTAAAAAATTCAAGAGAAAATTTTGGAGTGAGACATCATATCCATTGGAAATCTATGCTATTTCGCTTCTTTTTCTTCTTGTTTTTATAGGAATAGTATTCAGGTTTGGAGATAATATATTAGTTAAGATTCTTAGCAAAAACTAAATTTTCTTTAGCTCGACAACTTAGCCTCCGGATCCATCTCCGCCAGTAGCCCTAACTACTTGATTGGACCCCTCTTCGAGCTGTCTATTTCTTTCAGCTTGAAGAATAAGTTCTTCTGAGTTCTCAATTTCAACGATATCACTAGTGTCTATCAGAGTCCCCTCGTTGAGTTCAGCCCATCCAATTCTATTGGGTGCTGTCATAGAGAGACTTAGGACTTTAACATCTTTTTTTAGATCAACTGTTTCACCGTTAAAGAGAGTAATTGTCACAGGCTTTTCATCAGCAAGGCTTGAAAAGCTTACAATCAAAATTGATAAAATAATTAAACTTTTCATTGGACTCCCTCGTTCTCTGTGTATGGTAAGAAGGTACTTGAAACACAGGCACTATAGTGCTTTATGCTTCCTCTGTACATGGGATTATTGTAAATTTGATCTTTTCTTTCATTAAAATGCTTTCTTGAAAGCTCTTTCATTGCCTTAAGGCCATCTTCATTCAATGATTCTGTTTGAAAACTGAGCCAATTATTAGTTGAGCCAGCTTCTTCAAGTCTATAATAGTCGAGTGCCAATTTTACTCTCTTTTTAGTATCTGAGAAGGGGAGTTTGTAACTTGAAGTAGCTCCAAAATATCGACCTTTAGTTCCTTCAATTATTAATCCCTCTTCGATTAAATGAGAAAGTCGTTCAAGGCCAATATCTCCAATATGATATGTAATCTCTTTTGCAGTGGTCCCAGATGTCGTAGAGGCTAGATTCAAGATCAAATAATATGAGGGATTGGTAAAATAATCTTTAGCTTTCTTTGAAATATATTCGTACTCAGAATTATGTGAGAATTGTTCGCCCATCAAGCCTGCTACTTCTGGATGAAAAGTATCTAAGTATTTTTTTAAGTTTTCATCTTCACCCAATGAGTTGAGAAGCTTTATTGCAGTTTCAACAGTCGGTTTAGATGAATTATTTACGATTCTTCTAAGAGAGCTGTAATGGATTCCAGTCTTTTTCTCAAGACTATATAAAGACTGCTTTTTATGAGATGATAAATAGTAGTCAATACAAGCAGTAAGGAATCTACATTTCTTGATGTTTTGATCTTCTACTTGCTCGAAGGAATTATCCAATTTTGTCTCCAAAATAATTGTTATGTAATTTTCTTAGGAAATCAGAATCAAAAGTACAAATGGAATGTAAACTTTGCACATTGATTTTTTCACTTTTAAAAAATGAAAGTCTAATCCTCTAAGTCCTTGATCGTTGGTAAGATTCATCGCCATGGTTAACAAATATTTCGTAATTCAAGCTATTTAACAACTCTCAAATATGTCGATTTGTCGCCACGGTTAACAAATTAACGATTTTCAAGAGATCGCTTTGAAAAATAATTTGCATTCAAATTATAAACAGCTCACTGAAAAACAAACAGGAGAGATAAAAATGATGCAAGAATTTTTAGACTATTTAGACTTTAAAGAAGAGGTAGAGGCGAACAGCTATTGGTACTACCAGCAAGACGGAAATTGGAATGAAGAAGAAACCAGATTTGTAAATGTTTTCTCGAGGGAGCAAGAATAATGAAGGCTCTATTGGTTTTATTAATATTGTTATCTTTCGCTTCATGTTCTTTTAAATCCGATGACGGAGGAGGTGATGGCTCCGGTGGATCAAACGAGGGGGAGTCCAATCAAAGAGAAACAAATGAGAATGAATCGAATGAAAACTCAGCTAATGATAGAAGAGTAATTGATTTAGATAGTGATCTATTAAAAGATCGTTTTGAGAAAGAAAATGGCCTTGATCCGTTTATTGCGGATATTCCAATCGTTAAAGCTAAGTTTCTTCAAAACTATTCTATAAAAGCTGTCTTCGAAGATGAATCTACATTTGAAATAGATACATAAATAGAAAGATACCATCCAGATTTTCAATATCGTACTGGGAATAGATTTATTTTGGAAAACTCCCTTACAAGTGCGGCCAGAATTGGAAAATTTTCTGGAGTATCTTCAGGAAACATAGAAAAGAGAGATTTCTCATGGATAAAATTTCCCAAGATTGATCCATTCTTCTTTCAAAATAAGTTTATAGAGTATCGTACAATTAATAAGAAGCTTAAGGGAATTAATATTGATTTCTCTAACTCTTTTAATCTTGAACGTGGAGGATTCTACAACGAGATCAAAGATTTAAAGATCAATTTCTACTATTACTCATATCGTGATGAGGACTTTAAGCTTCTTCACACTGAAGTTATTAATAGTACTATTCAGGCTGGAGTATTTGAAGATGTCTCCATCTCTCTTGAAAATGTACCAACTGAGCTTTTAGAAGATACCTATTTTGGACATGGCGAGTTTATTTATTCAGAGATTGAAGACTTCTTTATTCCAAAACTTGGAAGAACCTATAGAGTGGTTTTAGCGGCCGAAAACGCCCCCACCTAAAGGGCCATTAATGGCCCAAAAGTCACCCACCTCAAATTCTGATATGACTTGGTGCTCATATAAATAGTCATATCGGAGGAGGAGTGATTTCTATGGAAATGTATGAGTACATCCGCTATTCCCATTACAAGTTGGGGCATAGCATTCGACACATCAATCGCCAGATTGGGGTGGATCGAAAAACAATTCGAAAGGCATTAGCAGGAGAGATTCCGAAGTATCGGATTCAAAAACCCAGACAAAAAGTTGTCATTGGTGAGCACGTAGACCAAATTAGGGCCTGGCTTATTCAGGATAGGAAAGCCCCTAAAAAACAACGTCATACGGCGACAAGAATTCATGAAAGGCTCAAGTTTGAATTCGGGCATAAAGGATCTCTATCTACCACAATTGCTACCGTTAGAGAGATCAGGCTAGATTTAGATGCGAGTCGAAAGGAAGTTTTTATCCCCTCAGATCCATTAAAGCGTGAGGGCGCAGAAATGGATTGGGGGGAATTGTACCTTGATCTTCGAGGCAAAAGAACAAAGGTTTATCTTTTTACTTTGCGCTCAAAATTCTCGGGTAAAATCTTTGCAAGACTTTATCCAGCGATGGTACAGGAGTGCTTCTTTGATGGCCATATAAGAGCGTTTGCCTACTTTGGAGGAGTGTTTAATAAGATTGTCTATGACAATCTCAAAACAGCGGTAAAACAGGTCCTAAAGGGGCGAGAACGAATTGAGCAAGAATCGTTTATAAGCTTCAGATCACACTATTGCTATGATGCCCAGTTTTGCACTATTGCTAAGGGATCAGAGAAAGGCGGAGTCGAAGGAGCAGTGGGGTATGTTCGTCGAAACTTCCTGACTCCAATCCCTAAATGTGACTCTCTGGAGGAGGCGAATAACTATCTTCTCGAGAAGTGCCTTGGTCACGAAACGAGAGTTTTGAGCGGACAATTAAAGTCCGTGGGAGAGCTTCATAAGCTTGAGCAAGACAAGCTCATTGATATTCCCGTCACAGTTTATCGAAACGTCACGATTCACTCTGCAGTGGTGGATAAGTATTTAACGGTGCGATTTAGACGTAACCGCTATTCGGTACCAGCTGGATATCGAGGAAAAACCTTGGAGTTGGAACTTGGTTTGAGTGAGCTGAGGCTTATTTATAAAAATAAAGTTATCGCGAGACACAAACGTGAGTTCTCCTATGATCGATGGGTGATTAATCCGTGGCACTATCTTGAAGCCCTTCAAAGAAAGCCTGGGGCATTTAGTTCATCAAGAATCCTCACACACATGGAGCAGAATTGGGATCCGGTGGTTAAGAGAGTTTATGACGCTCAAGTCAAAAAATATGGTGAGTTTGAGGGAAGTCGAGAATTTATCTCCACTCTTCTTTGTTTTAAAGATCGAAGTTATGAGGACATGATTGCAGTTTTGGAATTATCGCTTGAACAAAAGTCGGTGGCAAAGGAGACGATTGAGCTTATCTCAGAGACTACAGGAGAGGATATTATTAACTTTGAAGAAGCGAAAGTGGCGCATATAGCGGCAATTGCAAACTTCTCAATACCAGAGGCCGATGTCAGTCGTTTTGATGCTTTAATGGAGGTAGTCAATGGATAAGAATGAAGAGCTCTTGAGTGAGCTAAAATATTTAAAACTTAAATCTTTTGTAGATTATATGGATGAGGTGGAGTCATCAAACTTAAGTCTGAGGGATTCCCTGCTTGAACTTTGTCGACATGAGGTTAGAAGACGTCATGACAACTCCGTTCTAAGAAGAATTAAGCTCGCAGGCTTTCCAAAAACTAAGACGCTCGCAATGCTTAATTTTGATTTGGCACCAAGGCTCTCAAGAGAGCAAGTTAATAATCTTGGGACCTGTAAGTTTATAAAAGAGAAGCGAAACGTTCTACTCGTGGGAGATAGCGGAGGTGGCAAGACACATTTAGCCATTGGGCTT
>PAMZ01000002.1 GCA_002707495.1 Halobacteriovoraceae bacterium
TCGCAACCAATATTTTAACTGAGAACGCATGACTCAAAATTTATAAGGCAATTTTAGTCAAGTGTTGTAAACGCAAATCAAGCTACTTTCATGTAAAGTTCCAATGCAGTCTCAAATTTTAGCACATTGGTTAAAAAAAATTGGTGGAGATGGAATTCTTTTTAAATCAACTCAGAGTCCTGATTCATACTGTTTGGCCCTCTTTGCAAGTGACAATGAAGAATCTGAAAGTCTGTTTTCTCAAATTAAAACTGTGTAAGTCTTTTAGATAAACAAGCAAGTTTTTAAGAGCTTGCTTGTTTAAAAGCATATGTCATATTGTAGTCATTTGAAGACGTGAATTGTCTTGAATAAACTCCTTAAGTTGACCTATGTAAAGCATCTCTTTCCATTTGGATTCTGTAATTTTTCCTTTTTTCTTTTCCCATAATGTTTTTAACCTTCTGTCCTCATGTTCCCAAGTGATTGATCGAAGTTGTAGTTTTTGAATATCTTCTGGAGTAACTTTTTCTATTAAATGTGAAATTAGAATATCCATTGTTACCTTTCCGCAGTCATCTGTTTTGTTAGCTTTCTCTAGTACTTTTGTGATGTTCTTTTTAGTCAGTTCCTTCACTCTAATTGAGCCGTAAGTGACATTTTTGTTTTCCTGTTTGTTACTTTCTTTTTTCATTTTAGACTCCTTGTCTTACTCAGTTTGTTACAGTTTTTTCATTAGTAAAATTTCAGAAAATAGAGCCTTGAAAGTGGTCTGTAATTCAGCACGACCCTCACGACTCTCACGACTTTCACGACTGAAATCGTGAAATGACGTTAAATAATGTGAAATAAAATGAAATGACTAAAACGCTAAGAAGCCCATAAACACAGGTAAAATATTGATTTTGTTGTTGTAAAGATAGGTGACGACTATACATCGGGTAGTTCCGGCATATCTTTCTAACCTTTTGAAAATACAAGTTTATAATAGCATATTTTCCTTTCTAATATATCTTCCACAAAAAAATTCAGGTAGTTACCTCAAGATAATAGCTACTTATTAAGAATACTACTAAATTGCCGAAAAGTGGGTAGATCCCACATTGCATTTTGTGGGAAAGTGGTATATAGTCTTATTATGGAGGCTTTATGAGCACACTAGTACAAAAAGATAGTAAGAATAGACTTCCAGCAGGCCCAGAGTCTGATGGTTCTCATTTCACAAGAGAAATTGATGATAGAGGGAGAATTATTTTTACTCCACAAGTATTGATTGATAAGGATGAGTATGAAAGCAAAATAATTACTTTGCTAGACTCTGAACGTGATCTTTTTGTAGAAAGTCTACTTAAGACACCAGTGAGAAACGATGCATTTAAAAATGCTAAGACCAAATTCCAAAAGAAGTATAAGTGAGTTGGAGTATAGTTGAGTTTGATAAGAGTTATAATCGCAATAATTTTAATTGTGGTGAAGAAGTTTTAGATCAATATCTTAAAAAACAAATGTCGCAAGATCTTAAAAGAAAAGCAAATGTTCCAATGCTTGCAGTCGATGATATTAATAAGGTGATAGGTTACTATACTTTAAGTAGTGGTCATGTTGAGTTTCAAAACTTTCCTGTGAAATTGAAATCTAAAATCGCACCGTACCCTGTACCAATTGCAAGGGTTGGGCGTCTAGCAGTTGATAGTAGTATGAAAGGACAAGGTTTAGGTGAAGAGCTTTTAATGCATGCAATAGATAGAGCTGAACAAGTATCTAAGCTCATGGGCATTAGAGCTGTAGTTGTTGATGCAAAAAATGAAAATGCTGAAAATTTTTATAAAAAATATGGCTTTGAATATCTTCAGAATAGAGCTGGGGGTAGGAAGACACTCTTTCTTGTTATTTGAAAAGTGTTAATATTAAAACTCATTTATAATGTAAAATAATTAAGTAATTGTAGTTATACTTTGATGTATGAAGTAACCAAAGCCCAATAGGACTATTCCCATTGCATAGCATGTCCAGAAGTTAAGATTTAGCTTACCTGATAATAAAAAAGGAACAAAGAAGAGAAGGCTCAAGGGAACGGCTACAAATATACTCTTAGCATACTCAACTGACTGAGACGAATTATTCCACTCTAGTTGAGAGAAAGCCAGAGCAAGTAAAGTTGTAAGGGGGAGGGCGGTTAGAAATCCCGCCAACCCAATTTTCTTTCCGGACAACCAAGATACAAAACTAATTACAATGGATGATAGAATTATTTTTCCAATCCAGAGCATAAATACTTTCCTTTTTTAATTTATTGTTATTTATCAAGCCCATCAAAAGCACCAAAGAGTTTTGTACCATTTTTTTCAATATTAACATCAATATTATAAGGAACTCTTTTGTTTTTCTCTCTTGTTCCTTTATAGAACTTTTTTGACTTATCTAAAGTTAATTTAAATTTAGAGGACTTTCCTTTTTCAAGCTGAATGGCATTAACTGTTTTATCAAACTCTTTTAGTGAAACCTCATTCATTTTTTTATCAAAGATATAAAGTTTTACATCTAAGTCTTCAATGACGAGTTCACCTTTATAAAGCATTTTTGCTTTTCTTCCGTCATTGACTTGTTTATAGTCAATAATAGCAGTGACCTTTCCACCTTGCATGCTTTCATCTGTAATTGCTGGCCCATGGCCTTCATCATGAGCAAAAGTGTTTAGAGTTAATGTTAATAATAGTGTTGTAAAAGCTTTCATTTTATTCTCCTTAAAGGTTTATTCCAGATAATCTTTCTAATTCTAATTTAGAATCTTGATAATCTTTATTGTAATTAATGACATTTAATTGAAATTGATAGAGTCTATCCCTCGCTGAGACAAGATCTAATGAGTTCTTAACTCCTCTTTTATATTCACTGAGAACATTATTAAAGTAAATCTTTGCTTTCTTTAAATTTGTTTCAGAGAGGTCAAGAAGTTTGTGAATATTTTGAAACTTTTCAAAGCGGTGAGTAAGATCGATCTCTAAATTGTGCTTAGTGCTTTTTAGTTTTAACTTTGATCTCTCTAGACGTGCTTGATTTATAGCTTGCTTCGAAAACCTTTTACCACCGTCAAAAAGTGGAATTTCAAGATACAATCCAACCAGTCCTTCTTGCGAATCATTAGAGGTATAAGTTTCATCTATTCGCATGCGTCCATAACGTCCCATTAGTTTTAGAGAGGGAAGTCTTTTAGAAAAACTAGAATCTGTTTCATATTCTAAGGCAAGAGTTTTAGAGTTAATATTTAAAAGTTCATTATTTCTTTTAAGGGCACTTTCTAAAAGATCACTTAAACTTGTACTAAAATGAACATGAGGAAGACTTCCTAAGATGTTTATCTCTTGATTGTGACTGACAAAGGTTAACTTTCTTAATTTATCAAGACCATGTTGATATTCTTCAGTTACTTTTAAAAGGGTGTTTTTTAGTGTGGCCTCACGCATTTCAATTTCAAGAACATCAGCTCTACCAACTAATCCTTGTTCTCTTTTGCTTTGAACCTGTTTCTTTAATTTCTGGTTATATTTAAGCTCTTCAAGAATAAGTTCTTTATGCTTTTTATGGGATAGCACTTCAAAATAAAGGGCCATGAGTGATCGCTTTAACTCTTCTTGAGTAAAATTAATCAATCTTTTCTTTTGTTTTTGCTCTTCTTTAAGGGCATCAAGCTTTTTCTTTGTAGCACCAAATTGATAGAGATTATAATCTACTCTTAATTCACCAACGGCCTTATTGCTTTCTACAGATGCTTCATCTGGGGCTATTCTTTTTTCACTGCCTATAATGGCATGTAGTTTAGGGTAGTAATCTGACTTAATACTTTTAATTTCAGAGTCTATCTCTTTAAGTTCAAGCTCTTTGTCTTGAATAATGGGATTCCTTTCTTGAGCAACTTTGTAGAGACTTTTAAAATCATAATCTTTGGCCAATGTGTATTGAATAGATAGGATCAGTATAAAAAATATTCTCATGATCTATCTCCTTTTTTATAGGCGAGATGTTTTTGGGTGGCCTTCTTGGCGTAATTATAAAAAATGACAGGGGTAACAAAAATATCTAATAGGGTAGAGCTTAAGAGTCCTCCTATGATAACTACGGCAACAGGGTAGAGTATCTCTTTTCCTGGTTCACCTTGAGAGAGAAGAATTGGTATTAAAGCAAAAACTGCAGTTAGTGCTGTCATCAAAACAGGAATAAGTCTTTCTTGAGAACCTTTAATGATAGTTTCTTTAGAGAAATCCATTCCTTCATATTTGATGAGGTGAAGGTAATGAGAAATCATCATGACTCCATTTCGACTAGCAATTCCACAAAGTGTGATAAAGGCAATTAAAGTGGCAACTGAGAGTACTTTTTCAGTTATATAGATGGCAATAATACTTCCAATCAGAGCAAGTGGTAGAGCTGTTAGCACTTGCATACTCATCATAAAGCTTCCAAAGTGCCAATAAAGAACAATGATAATCGCTAATAGAGAAATAATTCCTAAAAGTGTAATAAGTCTTGAGGCCTCTCTTTCACTTTCAAACTGCCCACCGAGCTTTATAAAATATTCTTCATCGATATTAAGCTCTTTTATTTCTTTTTTTATTTGCGTGACAAGTTGATCAAGAGCAATTCCTGATGAATTAGCCTGAACGATTATTCTTCTTTGAGCATTCTCTCTATTTATAATATTAGGCCCTTCTGATTCATAGACAGAAGCAACATCTTTTAGGCGTATAACTTCTCCTGTGGGGAGGACTCTTATGGCAGTCTCTTGCATTAAATCTAAATCTTTTCTGGTTGCCTCATTAAAGCGCATAGTTATATCAAATATTTTTTGCTTATCGATGACATTTCCGACACTTTTCCCGTTGAGTGCTATTTCTAGCATTAAGACTATATCGCTAATATTTATTCCGTATTTTGCAGCATCTTCACGATAAAGATGAATTTTGACTTGAGGGGTGAGGACTTGTTGTTCTAATTGAAGATCCACTAATCCATCAATCTTCTCAAGCCGTTTTTCAAGTTGCTTACCATAGCGACGAAGCTTTGAAAGATCTGGTCCTATGATCTTGATCGCTATCTGTGCTCTAACTCCTGAGAGTAGATGATCTAGTCTGTGACTAATAGGTTGGCCAATATTGGCATAAGTATTTGGGATATTTGCTAACTTTTCTCTTAATTCTTTTAAAACAATTTCTCGCTTACGACCATTTTCATGAAAATCCACATCAATTTCACTCCAATGAACTCCTTCAGCGTGCTCATCCATTTCAGCTCGACCAGTTCGTCTCACAGTACTTTTAACCTCGGGGATACTGAGCATAATCTTTTCAGCTTTGCTTCCAATGATATTGGATTCTTCTAAAGAAATTCCTGGACCTGCAGCAAGTCCAATGGTCGCAGTTCCCTCGTTAAAAGATGGAAGAAAGTTTCTTCCCATTTGGGGAATTAAAGAAATTGATCCTATAAGTAATATTAAGACAATTGAGATAATGAGTTTTGGTTTTTCTAGTATTTTATGAAGTAATACCTTTTCCTTGTCTTTAAGAAACTTAACGAGTTTACCATCTTCTTTATCCATAATCTTAGCATTTGGAAATAGATACGAACATAAGACAGGTGTAACAGTTAAGGAGACAAAGAGACTGGCAATAATAGAGATAATATAAGCAATACCAAGAGGAATAAAGAGTCTGCCTTCAATTCCACTTAAGTAAAATAATGGAATAAAAACAAGAACCACAATTATAGTTGAGATAACAATTGAGTTTCTGATTTCACTAGAGGCGAGATAGATAATTTCTAGGGGATTAAATTTTCTTCCACTTTTTTTAGCTTCTTTAAGTCTTCTAAAAACATTTTCCACGTCTACAATAGCATCATCAACAAGTTCACCAATAGCAATGGCCAGTCCTCCAAGAGTCATCGTATTTACTGAAAGTCCAAAGAATTTAAAAGTCAGTGCCGTTAGTACAAATGAGAGAGGAATGGCGGTTAAAGTGATAAATGTAGATCTTAAGTTTAAAAGAAAAATAAATAAAATAATGGCCACAATTATTGCCCCATCTCTTAAGGCCTCTGAGACATTATTAATTGAGTTCTTTATGAAGTTACTTTGCTTGAAAAGATCTTTCTTTAGAATTACTCCCTTAGGAAGTTGCTTGTCTATTTTAAGTGCTAATTCATCCACTTTTTTAGACACCTCAATTGTAGATGCTTCAGGTTGTTTTTGGATTGTCATAACCACTGAGTCTTGAGCGTTAATTGAACCATCACCCCTTTTAGGAGTTGCTCCAATTTTAACTTCAGCTACATCTTTAAGTTTTACTGGTTTTCCAAGATGGAGTCCAATATTTGACTCTTTCAGATCATCAATTGTTTCTGCCCGTCCAATTACTCGGATAAGGAATTCTTTTTTATCTCTATCAACAAATCCACCCGTTGTATTCTCACTGAGATGTTTTACATTCTCTACTAATTGACCAAGTGAAATATTCTTTAAGCGCAATTTTTCGGGATCAATTTTTATTTGATACTGCTTCTTTCCACCACCAATAACAACTACATTACTAACTCCGGGAATTGACATAAGCTGTGGCCTTATTACCCAGTCTGCAATAGTTCTTAATTCAAGTAGATCAAGTTTACTCGATGTTGTATCAAGTTGAAGACCCAAAAACTGAATTTCCCCCATAATTGAAGTTATTGGGGTGAGTGTCGGAGAAATGTTATCAGGCAGTCTATTTTTAACTGATTGAATTTTCTCATTCACTAATTGTCTATTTCGGTATTGATCAGTTTCCCAAGCAAATTCTACATGGATGATACTGACTCCCATCCCACTAGATGAGCGCACTCTCGTAACCCCAGTTGTCCCAATCATTGCAGTCTCAAGAGGAATAGTCACAAGTGTTTCTACTTCCTCGGGAGCAAGTCCATGGCCTTCCGTAATAATGGTAACTTTTGGTTTATTGAGATTTGGAAATACATCAACTGGTAAATTGATTGCGACTATTGTTCCATAGACTGTAATAAATGCAGCAATAGCAGTTATTAGTAATCTATTATTTAATGAAAATTTAATTATTTTATTAAGCACCTTATTCTTCCTTCATATAAAAAAGCAAATAGAAGTTTTTGTTTCAAGAATTTGAAAGAAAAATGGCTTAATTTAATAAGGGAAGATTTCTAAAGCTACCCGGAGGGGGAATAGGTCTGTTAATATAGTGATAGTTAAGTTTCTTTAAATGGGAAAACTCTTGTTTCAATTGTTGTGTTGTAATTTGGTTTAATACAAATAAATTACCATACTTAATAACTTTTATAGCGGTATAAAAGTAAGCTTTCTCAAGAGTCACTAATTTGTGCTCATGCTGATCTTCTGATTGTTCCTTAGACTCTTCATCATGATTATTGTGGTGGTGATGGATGAGGTCATTATTATGCACATGTGAATAATGATGAGACTTATGATCACTATGATGTTCTTCAAGATGAGCTTGAATTGAAGCATTGGCCAGTGGTGCTAGCAAATAATGAATAAACATTGTAGCTATGGTAAATAGTTTCATTATAAATTTTTATTATCTATTTTGCTTTAAGTCAATATATCAATTGAGCACTACAAAGGTTAGATAATTTATCTAAACTTAATATTCATTAATTAAAAAGACTTTAATCACTTATGACCTATTATCTTTAGAGATTTCTTAAATTCTAAAATATATATCTAAAATAGATAAATATACCAGCCATGCCAGCCGACTTCTGAAATATCGTTAAATCAAATGAAGTATTATGAAAACGAAAAAAGCTCGAAAGGTCTGTATTCATAGCTAGTCTGTTGAAATTAAAAAACTTTTCAAAATGGAAGAAGACGCCTCGGGTAGTTCGGGCATTGGTTAAATCACCTTGAAAGGATACGGCATATTAAGTTTCAAGCCAGATTATTAGGTTAAGTGTAAGCCAAGTGATGTAAATACAAACTAGTGGTTTTAAAAATGGCCATAAAAAACTAATAAGATGGAGTATAAGGCTTACTGTTAATTGTAAGCCAAGTCTAAAAATATTGTTCAAGTTCATATATTATCCTTTGAAGTATTGGTTATTAGGCCATGCTTTGAAGCATTGGCATGATTGCTCTAAGTTTATTTTCATCCATCTTTGAGATTATTGATTGGCACTGCTCAATCATTTCATGTCGAAGAGGATTTACTTTTATGAGCTGGTTAAAGAGTTCCATGGTGAAGCCATAGGCCTCAACAATTTTTCTTATCTTCTTTTCTGTTAAAGTGACTCGGCCATTTTCAATCCAGCCTATAGTATTTTTTCCAAGGCCACATTTTTTAGATGCCGAATATTGATCAAGATTAACTCTGAGTCTAAGTTCTTTTAGGACTTTGCATTCACGAGTTATTTGCCTGTGGCAAAACCTTTTATCAAGTCGCTTCTCTGTTGTTATGCGTTTCCTAATACAATTTGCGTCAGTAGGGGCTTCTATTTTTCCAGATCGAAGGTCTTCAACTTCTCGATCTGAATAGCCATAAACTTCTTGAAACTGCCTAAAGCGTTCCGTTGATATCTTACCTCTACCGTTTTCAAGCTTTTCTATTAGATTGTAAGAGAAGCCAAATAATAAAGCGGCCTGCTGGCGATTTAAACGCTTAAGAAGGCGCATTTTTTTGATAAGGACTGCATTATTTGAAATGTACTCAATGTTTTTAACTGTTACGGGATTTTCCATAGTCTTTCTCCTTGTGAATTTTAAAGTGGGTTCGTGGTAGCTTTTAGAGCAAGTATGTACTTGCTAAAAAAAGCTAATGATTTTAGTGGTTTGCCAAAAAGTGTGCACTAATTTGCAAGCACGTGCTTGACGGTGCTACCAAATGAAAATACTGGTAAGCATTTGGTAAGCACAAAGTGAAAGATGGAGAAATAAACAGAAAGATTGAAAATCTGCTCGTTTGCAGTTCTAGTGTTTGTAAGTAGTTAGAAAAAATAAAAAAAGCTCCGGTTGGAGCAAATATTCAAAATAAATGGAGCGAAAGACCGGGTTCGAACCGGCGACCTCCACCTTGGCAAGGTGGCGCTCTACCAACTGAGCTACTTTCGCTTGGAAGACGATTGTTTTACCTAAACTTCCAAAATCAGTCAATCCGAGCTTTACATTGACACCAAAAAATAAAAGTTTTTGCCAGGTCTTTGATGTCTTTTTCCGAATATCTGAAATCAGTCTCAAGTAGCATAGGATAAAAGAAAACCCCTCTGATGAGCTTATTCAAATAATGTAGAGCTTCAAAAGAGTCTAGGCTTTCAGGGATTTCCCTATGAAGCTGTGCTTCTCTAATCCAATCCAGAGATGACGTTTCTAATCGAAGTATATTCTCGATTCTTTCTTTCAGAAAATCAGATTGTTTAAAAGCCTCGGACATAATAATACGAGCGAGTTTTACGCCATTTGGGTCAAAATATTGCTCTAATTTGTTATTGATAAATTGGATCACTTGATTTTCAAATGAAATATTCGAATCATATTTTACAAATGTCTGAGTTATATTTCTCTCAATAAGATGAACAATTAAGTCTTCGAGAAGTGCTTTTTTGTTCGGAAAGTGCTTGTACAAGGTACGCTTGGATACGTTGGCATTTTTAGCAATAGCATCCATAGATGGACGGTCATATCCTTCTTCTACGAAAATCTCGATACTGGCGTTTATAATCTCTTCTTTTTTATTTGGTGCGCTCATAAGCTAAAAACCCGGAAATTCTTCATTTTTAAAGAATATAGCATTTTCTCCTTGATTGGGTAAACGAATTGGTTTACTATTTGGGAAGTTGATGTAAACGAAGTGGTTTACCTTGGGTTTTATACAAACGATTGTTTATGAATATAGATAAAGAAGCTAGATGTCGGATTTTAAACACTGCCTTGAGGCTTTTTAGTCGGCAAGGCTATAGTAAAACGACCATAAGGCAGCTGGCCAAAGAGGCCTCAGTAAATATCGCTTCAGTAAATTATTATTTCAAAGATAAGCTTGGTTTATACAACGCATGCTTTGATGTTCACTCAAGCGAAATCTTAGCGATGACTACCAGGCTTGAGAAGTCACCCGAATCCCTTCAAGAAATTTATGAAACACTTAAGCTTGTCATTGAAGATGCTCACCAGCTTTATATTAATAATCCCAATCTCGTCTTGCTAATATTCTCTGAGTTCAAAACTAAAATTAGACCTGATAGTTTTTTAAAGAAAAGTCATGTTTTCAAACTTTTTTTTCAATTGGAAATTTACCTTAAAAAGGCTATCGAAAAAAAAATACTATCATCTTCAATTGATTCTCATATTATTGCTAGTGCATTTTGTGGAAGTATTTTTCAATCTATCATTTTCGATGAAAATCACCAGCAAGAGTTCGGACATTGTATCAAAAACAATATTGAGTATAGAGAGAACTTCTCTCACCAATTAGCCTATGTTTACACCTATGGCATGCTTCAAAGAGGAGAGGAAAATGTATAAGTTTTTTGAACCTAAAAGACTTTTAATTTTTACACTAGTTTTTTCAGTTGGCACAAATGTGTTTGCTAAAAACTTGTCCCTGGAGCAAGCCACAATATTAGCTCTTAAAAAAAGTGAAAATATTGAACAATATGCTCTCGATATAGAAATGGCAAAAGAGCAAATAGAAGAGGCTTATGCCAGTCTTTACCCACAAGTTTCTGCGGAGATTCAAGGAATAAGACATACTAAAGCACCTGTTTTGCAATTTAACGGTACATCAGTTCCTGTTAGACAAGATTGGGAGCTTTTAAGCTCTTTAACTTTAAATCAAATCGTTTATAGTTTTGGAAGAGTAGGTTCGGCTCTCAAAATTGCAAAGCTATCTAATAAAGTTCAGATAAAAGCCAAACAAATTGCAGAAAGGGAAATAAGGCAAGCTGTTGAGGTCGCCTATTATAATGCAATCTTGGCAAAAAGCATTCTCGATATTTCAGAAGACTCTCTTAGTAATGCAAGAAAAAATCAGAAAGCACTCCAGAAAAGGTTCCAAGGGGGAAGAGTTCCGAGATTAGATAACTTGAGAATGGAATCAGAGATTGCGGCTAGAAAGCCAAGTGTAAGTAATGCAACTAAAAATTTAAAACTAGCCTATCTGCAATTAAATCTCTTAACTGGTCTTCCTATTAACACTAACCCCGTACTGACGAGTCACCTTGGAAGTTCTTTTAAGAAATTAAGTGAATCGCAACTTATATCGAAGGCAAAAGAGGCCCCTCAAGTAGAATTGGCTCAATTGAGCGTCGATCTTGCGAGTAAGCAAATGGAGATTGAAGAATCCTATCACTATCCGACTATTTCAGCTTTTGGAAATGCTAGCCATAGCGGGACGGGGGATGAAATGCCTCCTCGAGACGAAAACCTTTTTACATCTGTTTCAGTAGGTCTTGCGATTAATATTCCCATTTATGAGGGAGGAGCTGTCGTATCGAGGACAAGACAGAAAGCAATCGAAAAAAGAAGGGCTGAAGTAGCCAAGCAAAGAGTCATAGAGCAGACCGATGTAGAATTACTCTCAAATGTTCAAGAATATAATACAGGACTTGAAAGACTAAGTGCTGCAAAGGAGGCGGTTCGACTCTCAAAGCAAGCATATGAATTGACCCGCACGAGGTATGAGACTGGTGGAGTCACGAGAAACGACCTTAATGATTCTGAGCGTTCACTGACAGCCGCTCGAATCGAAGTAGAGTCTATAAAATTCGGTCTGTTACAAAATAAATCAATCATTAAAAGAATTACAGAAGAGGTAGAGTAAATGGTTAGGTTAGGATTTTATCTATTACTAGTCACCCTTGTGGCTGTGAGTGTGAATTGGAAAATTGGCATCATTCAAGAGAAGAGGTCCGCAGAAGTTGTTTCTATCAGTAGCGAGTACTTGAAATATGGGAAGCCGGTTGAAGTTTATACTGTAAAAAGACAAAATTTAGACTTTTATGAAAAAGTCTCAGGCTCTGTGAATAAGAGAAATGTGGTGGCCTTTATCTCTCAATTACAATGGAATAAAATTGAAGTCGGCCAGTTAGCTGTTTTGTCTCAGTTTTCTACTAAGGGAAAAGTCATCCACAAAAGCAATCAGCGAGATGATATGACAGGACTTTTTCAAATTGGAGTGAAGTTGGAACAACCTCTAGAAAAACAATATAGGGGAAATATTGTTCTTGATATAAAGACGAAATCAATTCCTCACACCCTCGCGATTCCCTTTAGTGCTGTAAAAATGGAGGGGGAGAAAAATTTTGTATGGATGGTTACCTCTAAAGATATTGCGATGAAGAAATATATAAAAGTTGGAAAAAGATCTGGTGAGCTAGCTGAAATTCTCAATGGATTAAAAGAAGGTGAAAAAGTTATTGTCAGAGGGACAAGCCTCTTAGAAAAGAATGATCAGTTAAGATTAAATCAAGAACCTAAACTAGTTGAAAACTCTGGAGTAAAAAATGATTGAAACATTTGTAAAAAGACCGGCAATGACGATTGTTTTCATACTCGTGTTTGTGGTGTTGGGACTTTTCTCTTATAAGAATCTTATCATTGAAGCCACCCCAAAAATTGATTATCCGATAGTCAGTATAAATATGCCTTACCCTGGAGCTACGCCAATTGAAGTTGAAACTCAGTTGTTAAAAAAAGTTGAAGATGCTGTTGCTGAGATATCGGATATAAAAAAAATTACCGGTAATGCCTATGAAAGCTTTGGCCTATTGATGATTGAATTCGAAATCTCAGCGGATGTAAACACAAAAGCAATTGAAATAAAGGATAAAGTTGAGGCCATACTAAATGAGCTCCCAGACGATGCCGAAAGGCCAATTATTTCTAAATTTGATCCATTGGTAACTCCTATTTTTTATCTCTCTCTGTCAGCCGAAAATAAAGATCCTAGGGAATTATATCAATTGGCAGACTTAGTCATTAAACCTCGATTGTCTACGGTTGCTGGGGTTGCTTCTGTCGACATTTCTGGTGGTTTAGAACGTCAGATCAATATTCTTTTGAATAGAAACCTTATGCAAAAATATTTTATTACCTTAGAAGATATTTCCAATGCTATTCGGAAAAGGAATATAAATGTTCCTGGGGGGAGTATCACTCAAGGGCAAAGTGAAATTACAGTTAGATTTCAAGGAGAATTTCAATCCATTAAAGATATCAGAGATATGCCAATCGTCACGAAAGAAGGTATTCGAATCAAACTATCTGAAGTGGCAGAAATTGTGGATGGGGCAGAGGATGTGGAGACCTTGGCACGCTGGAATGAGAAAAATTCTGTAACGCTAGCTCTTAATAAATTATCCGACGGAGATGCGGTTTCGATCGCGCAGAATGCAAGAGCTAAAATCGAAGAAGTCGCAGCTTCGCTAGACGAAGGAGTAAAGTTAGAGGTTTCCTACGATTCAACCGTTCGAATTGTTAAGGATACAAATAGTACTCTTAAAAATATTGCCATAGGTATTAGTTTAACCGTTGTGATTCTTTTTGTTTTTTTAGGAAATTTTAGGGTTACCTTTATCGCCTCGGTGGTTATACCGACCTCAATCGTTTCTTCGTTTTTATTAGTCGACTTTGCAAATTTCTCGATTAATATGATGACATTATTAGCGATTGGAACGGCGCTCGGTACGCTCATTGCAAATGCTATTGTTATTATAGAAGCCGTTGTATCCAAAATTGAAAGTGGCCTTGAAGTGGAAGATGCCGCTATTCAAGGGACGAAAGACGTCGCTCTAGCTGTCCTTGCTTCAGCTGGTACAAATTTAGTTGTTTTTACACCTATTGCCTTTATGGGCGGAATGATAGGTCAATTCATGAATCAATTTGGTTTGACAGTTGTTTTTGCCACTATCTTTTCAGTATTAGGGTCTTTTACCTTAACCCCTATGCTTTGCGCGGTCATGCTAGATAAAAAGATGGCCTCTCATAATGCTGGGAAAAAAGACGGACCTATCAGAAGACTACTTGTTTTTCTTTTTGTTAAACCCGTCGATAAAATTATGGAGTTTTTACTAAAAGAGTATAAGCATATTTTTGATCTTCTTTTTAGATGGCCCAAATTGAGTCTTTTAGTGATTATCTTTATCATAATCTCTCCTATGTTTTTTATGAAGTATATTGGAGGGGAGTTCTTTTCTGCCTCCGATGAAGATGTCGTTAGAGTGACCGTGGAAATGCCACAGGGAAGTTCCTTGAGTGAAACTGAAAATGCTGTTCTTCAAATTGAAAATTTTGTTTCGGATCTTCCTGAAGTAAAGAGTTTTCTTTCAATTATTGGGGAAGATGGTTACGAGAATGCAAGTCTGATTGTTAATTTAAATCCGAAAGAAACAAGACAAAGAAGTGATTTAGACTTAATTAATGATTTGATTCCAAAGATGGCGACAATTCCAGACGCTTCCGTGACTATGGCAAGAGGAGCAGGTGGAGGTGCATCAGGACAAGCGGATATTACAATTGATGTTAGGGGAATAGAGTACGAAAAAATGGTAAAAATCTCTCAAGAAATGGAAGAGATTATGAAAGAGTCAGGCTTTTTTCGATCTATTACATCTTCTCATAAAGACCCGAAAGATGAGATTGTTTTTTATCCTAATAATTTAAATATGCAACAGTTTGGAGTGGATAACTCTCAGGTTGGTCCCTTGATTCGAACAGCAGTAACAGGAGATGATATTGCAGTCTATAGAGAGCGAGGTGAAGAGTATGATATCAACGTCACGATGGGAGAAGAGTTCAAAAGAAATATCTCGGATATATCGACTCTTTATGTAAACTCCAAAGGTGGTCTTCTTCCCATCGATAGGCTAGGCGAATTAAAGATTCAAAAAGCACTTCCTCCTCTTCAAAGAAGAGACAAGAAGAGGATCATCCAATTAAACGCCTATATTTCGAAGTCTTCCGCGAACCAAGTTCAGAGTATGCTCACGGAGAAATTTCAAAATATAGAATTTGAAGATGGCTATGACTACGCTTTTACTGGAAGAGCTGAAAATATGGCGGAAACAGGTCAGGAAATTATGACAGCCTTTTTGATGGCCGTCATTTTGACCTATATGCTTTTAGTTTCTATTCTAAATTCCTTTATTCATCCTTTCACGATTGTTAGTGCGGTATTTACCTCGTTCATTGGAGTTTTCTATTTTCTCTTCTTTATGGAGTTCACCATAAACATTGGATCTATGATGGCATTCGTAATGTTAGTTGGGTTGGCCGTAAATAATGCCATTCTCTTACTAGATCAGGCCATGGTTCATCGGAAGGCGGGAAAAAATATTGTAGACTCCCTTTGGGATGCGGCTCAGGAAAGATTTAGACCAATTGCCATGACATCCTTAGCAGTTATAGCTGGAACTCTACCTCAGATCTTTGATACGAACGGAGTTAAAGCTGCAATGGGCGCTGTTGTTGTCGGAGGAATGGTAGCTTCAATGTTTTTTACCTTTGTCTTGATTCCATTAATATATTGGTACCTTGAAAGATTAATAATGTTTACGGGAAAAATGCGACAAAGATTCGCCTAAATAGCTAAATGAGCTGGTTTATGACCAGCTTTTTGCCATAAGCATGAGGTGAGTCCACTATATAATGGGGAATGGCCCAGCCGGAACAAATTTTACGAAGCTCTTTATATATCTGCATTCCCTCTTCTTCAGAAAGATAAAAATGCATAGCACCTTTTACTTTATCTGGATGGTGGAGATAGTACGGGGTGAATCCCGTCTCAACTAATAACTCAAAAAGTTCTTTTAGAGCTTGTGGCTGGTCATTAACATCTTTTAAAAGCACGGTTTGAGTCAGAAGAGAAATATTAAAGTTTTGAAGGTTTTTTATTTTGTTTAAGACTGGTTGTGTTAGTTCATCGACATGATTGGTATGAAGGACGAAAAAGATTCGTTTGAATTTAGATTCATAATTGCGAATGAGTTCTAAGAAACTTTGATCTAGCCTTTCGGGAATTGCGATAGGGGTTCTTGTATGAAAGCGAACGTATTTGATATGAGATTGGAGACAAGTATCTAGTATTTCTTTTATTTTTGAATCACTTAGAATTAACGGATCTCCCCCAGTAAGAATAACTTCGTCGACTTCTGGGTGCTCCGAGAGATATTTTTTTAATCTTTTCAAACTTGGTGAAAGAAATTTATGCCCTTGGTTGAGTTCATTTTTTCTAAAACAATAACGACAATTGATAGGGCAAGCCTGGGTGGGGGTAAAGAGAATGCGATTTTGGTAACGGTGTATAATACCACCACCTTGTGACTTAAGCTCATCTCCTATAGGGTCGGGATTGCCTCCTGGAACTTCCAATTCTTGCGGTGAAAATTCGAATTGGCGTTTGAGAGCGTCACTTTTAGTGAATCTACTTTTTATAGAAGAAGGTATTTTTTCCGGATACAGATATTGTGAATTTATCTTGGTTTCTCGGGCTATGTCTTGCCAATTCATGAGATCTCTCTAACACCCTTAATCTTTTTTGTTTGAAAATATTTATTCATATTGTCGAGCATGCAAACACCATAAAGCATAAGTCCCTGCGGCATAGGCAGAAGAGCAATAGGTTTAACTGGTCTATATTCATCCTTTCTTTTTCCTCCACTATATTTTATTTCGATGAGAGTTTTGTGTTGAAGATAAATCTTGAGCAGCTCAAGCTTTTTAGGAAGTGCATAGCTTTCTTGTTTCTTAAAATCTTTTAATTTAAAAACATAACCATAATTTCTCACTTGCGAGAGTCTTTCTTTTTCAGAAATAGAGCCGGCAACTTTTGCAAAAATTTTTAAACAGACGTAGGCATCATCTAGAGCTTGATGATGCTCAAAATTCAATTCGAAAAATTCGGCCAAAGTGGAAAGTTTATAATTTACGGGCGGTATAAACTCTTTATCCTCTTTGTCTTTCTTTTTGAAATGTCCCCGGGCAAGTCTGCAGGAATCGAAAATATCTGAAAGACCAATTTCTAATCTATGCTCGTGTAACGCCTTGATTAAGAAACTACTGTCAAAGATAGCGCCATGAGCTATTAGGGGAGAGTTGCCATAGAAATCGTGAAACTCTCTTAAAGGTTTTTTTAAGGTAGGAGCATCTCTTAACTGACCATTGTCTAAGCCGTGATATTGGATGGTGGACTCAGGTATTTCGATGAGGGGATTAATTAATTGATGAAATGTTTGAACCTCTGCGTCAGGAGTGATCTTTATCGCCGCTATCTCAATTATCTTATCAAATACTGGCGAGAGTCCTGTCATTTCAAAATCAAAAGCACAAACACCTTTGGGAAAGAGTCGCACAAGAGTATCTAGCTCTTCAGAAGAGAAATTTAGGTCAGCGCTAAGGCGTTTTTGCATGGAGTGAACTTATATATTCAGAGCATCATTTAGTCAAAGAAATCCAAGTATCAGAGTTCGCCTAAAGTGAGATCAAGTTGACATAACCTCTTGAAAATTTTATTAAAATTCTACTTTTTTTAATCTTTAAGAGGAAATAATAATGGGCAAAAAATTTGATGTTGTGGTCTTAGGTGCGGGACCTGGTGGATATGTAGCTGCTATCAGGGCCAGTCAGTTGGGCAAGAAAGTTGCAATCGTTGAAAAAGAGCATATGGGCGGTGTTTGTTTAAACAAAGGATGTATCCCTACTAAAGCTGTTTTGAAATCTGCTCACTCCGTTCATGAAATTGAAGACTTTAAAGATTTAGGTATCAACGTAGATCTTAAAGGACTGGATGGAAGTCAGGCCGTAAAGAGGGCCAATAAAATCGCCTCAAAGATTTCTAAAGGTGTCGACTACCTTATGAAAAAAAATAAGATTGAGGTTTTTAAAGGTCATGGAGAGTTCACCTCTAAAACTGAAATAAAAGTTGGAAAAGAAACATTGCAATTTTCTCAATGTATTATTGCAACAGGTGCCAAGTACCGAACCTTTCCAGGGCTTGAGCACGACGGGAAGAGACTTATCGGAGCTTGGGAAGCTATAAAATTAGAAAAATTACCCAAGAGTATTGGTATCATTGGCGCAGGAGCGATTGGAGTTGAGTTCGCTTACTTTTGGAATGCCTTTGGTGTAGACGTTCATATTTTTGAACTTCAAAAAAACCTACTGCCTATTGAGGATTTGGATAGCTCAAAAGAAGTGGAAAAAGCTTATAAAAAATACGGCGTAAAAATGTCTCTTGGAGTAGAGAAAGTTTCCGCAACAAATAATGGAAAAGACATCACAATCACCGCTGTAGAGAAAGGGAAAAAAGTCGACTATAAATTTGAGATGGGACTTATAGCCGTTGGAATGACCGGTGTTATTGAAGGTTTTGGACTAGATAAAGCTGGAGTAAAAACAGATCGTGGATTTATCCAGGTTAATGATATGTATCAAACTAATGTCCCTAATATCTATGCTATTGGAGACGTTTCTGGACCACCGCTTCTTGCTCATGCTGCTTCTCACGAAGGTGTTGTGGCTGCAGAACATTTAGCAGGCAAGAACCCTCACAAAATCGATAAAATGAATATTCCAGGTTGTACCTATTGTCAGCCTCAGGTTGCTAGTGTGGGGTACACTGAAAGAGCTCTCAAGGAAAAAGGGATCAAGTACAGTGTTGGAAAGCTTCCCTTCACAGCCAATGGAAAAGCCGTCGCTTCAAATGAGACTGATGGTTTCGTAAAAACTCTTTTAGGTGAATACGGAGAATTGCTGGGAGCTCATATCGTTGGGACTCATGCAACAGAATTGATTCATGAGTACACTCTCTTTAGACAGATGGAAGGGATTGATGAGGAAATTTTTGCCACAGTTCATCCACATCCGACGTTAGGAGAGTGGCTAGCAGAGTCAGTTATGGCAGCAAAGAATAGGGCCTTGAATTTCTAAGGAAAATCTGGCCGCAAACGGGAAAAGATCCCGTAAATAGGTAAAATAAAAGAATAAATATAAATCAGGAGAAATGAAAGATGGCACGTATTGATGTTGTAATGCCACAGATGGGAGAGTCAATCACCACTGGTACGATCACGAAGTGGAATAAGAATGTAGGTGATTCCATTGAAATTGATGAGATACTTCTAGAAATTAGCACAGATAAAGTCGAATCCGAAATTCCAAGTCCTGTTGAAGGTAGAATTGCGGAGTTACAATATCCTGAGGGTGAAACAATCGATGTGGGAAAGGTCATCGCTGTCATTGAAGATGATCCTAATGCAGATATCGAAAGTGGCAGTTCAAGCAAGGCAAAAAAGTCCGAAGCTTCAGCTAAAACTGAAGAAGCGCCAGCAAAAGAAGAAGTAAAATCACAGCCAGAGAGCACTTCGAATCATCAAGAAGGGGAAGGAAGAAGATTCTACACTCCACTTGTAAAAAAGATGGCAAAAGAAAATGGTGTCGCACTAAGTGAACTTTCAAATATTTCAGGCTCAGGTGCAGGCGGGAGAGTGAATAAAGAGGACTTTGAAAACTACCTTAAAAGTCGAGGCTCTCAATCTTCAAAATCTTCTCCTTCGGCTAGTGGAGGATCAGCCCTTAATGTGAACCTTCCTCCAGCGTATGGACCGAATGAAAGAGTTGAAGTGGTCCCCATGGATAATATGCGAAAAGCAATTGCAAAGAATATGCAGGCTTCTAAGCTAACTTCTCCCCATGTGAACTCGATTGATCAAGTTGATATGACAAATCTGGTGAAATTTAGAGAGAGCTTTAAAAATGAATTTAAAGCAAGAGAAGGATTTTCATTAACCTACACTCACTTTGTTCTCTATGCATTAGTACAAGCCATAAAAGAATATCCAATGGTTAATGCTAGCATTGATGGAGATAATATAGTTCTGAAAAAAGATATCAATCTCGGATGTGCTGTGGCAGTTCCTGGGAACGGGCTTGTGGTTCCAGTCATAAAAGGGGCCGATAATCTCAATATTACTGGGATTGCCCGAGCTTTAAACGATCTGGTTGAAAAGGCTCGAAATAAAAAGCTTACTATGGATGATTTAAGTGGAGGCACTTATACTTTCACTAATAATGGTTCATTTGGGGTGATTGCGGCGACACCAGTTATACTTCAGCCACAAGTTGGAATTTTTTGTGTGGGAACTATCAAAAAGACTCCCGTTGTAACCAAAGATAATGCAATAGCTATCAGAGATATCATGTATTCGACTCATACTTATGATCATCGACTTATTGATGGTGAACTAGGTTCAAGATTTTTAAAACATGTAACTAATACACTTGAAACTATGGACCCTTCTAATCTATTCTAAAAGACGTCATTGGGGGGATTTAAAAATTCCCCCATATGATATCCTTCATCATACTCAACTTTAAAAATTTCCCTGCAAGCCTGGTAGACCTTAAGCTCTTTATTCCACTTTGATGATTTAAAGGTTCTCATTTTAATTTTTTCTGCTCCATTTAATGTCGCTACTTTTCTCTCGTTTTGCTTCTCTCTAGATTGATCAATACCTTTTTTATGCAGTTTTCTCTTATGGTAGACTTCTGCAAGATAGGATGTTTTAAGCTCGGGAAAATCAATTTCAGATCTACATATCAAAGCAGCAGAATTTTGTGATTTGGGATGATAAGTTTGATGTCCAATCGTAACCCATTGACTGTCTCCGTTGGGTGTTTTTATGACCGCAGGGAGTATTTTTATCATTTTTGCTGTTTTGGATAGGTTGTAATCTAATTGAAAGTATTTATAGCGGATTTTATCTAGTGAACTCATTTCCAAATCCTGAAATTCGAAGGAAGGGGAGTCAGCAAGGTAAGTCTTTAAAGATTCTACGCTCCAGAAATTCAGGTCTAAGATTCGTTGAGAGAGAAAATTTTTGACATAATTTTGTCTTTGCATCTCTCTGATTTTTTCAGACTTTGCGTTAAAGACAATATTAAAGCACATCTGGGCCTGAGGATAATTTAAGCAATGACGATATAGATTTAAATCTCTTAAAACTGTGGCTTTGGATACGTTCCATGATCTTTGAAAGCGATCTTTTACGACTCCTATCGATTCAAAATTAAGCTCTTTGATTTTAAGGTTTTTACGTTTTTTTGGTCTGATGAACGGGTAGGGAACTTCAAAACTATTTAAGTTAAAGGCTCCTTCAAATTGAAGTGATTTTTGATATTTTTTCTCGTCAAATTTTTGTGCTTCATCGGCAGTATAGTCTAGTAGGACTAAGCTTGTTTCTTGAGCAAAGATTGAAGAGAACGGCTCAATAGGAGTCCTTAAATATTGAGGAAATTGAGATCTTTTAGAAAGATCATAATTTTTTGGAAATTGATTATCTAAAAAATTGGCAATATAGGTTTGATCAGAGGCGCTTGCCTCAGCATAGGAGCCCGGCTCTAAGATGAGAATATTTTTTTCCCAGACGAAATCTGACGTTAGCTGATCCAGAGTTAAAAGAGAATCATTTAAGTCTCTCGGAATCAGTACAGGGTGTTTTGAAGTCACTTGTGAAAGCCAGTCGATTCCCACTTTCTTTTTCTTTTTGATCTGTTCAAGTATCTCTTCAATATTATTATTCATTGCTAGGATTGACTTGGATTCGATTTCATTTTGAAACTGATCAAAACTAAGTGGAAGTTTAAGACTAAATTTAACTCTATTTAGTTTGTCGGAAACTTCTCTTTTTTGAAAGTATTGATGTCCCAAAATGGCAGGAGGGAGTAGATGTGCAGAATAATATTCTCCCGTGAGATGCGAGCCAAATATGAGCTTTTCCGTATCTACTTCAACATTGTATCCATTTGAAGAATCTTCTATGGACTTTCTCATGGCGCTCACAAAGCTAGATAGGGTATAGTAGGGGGCTGAGAGGTTATAGTTCTCAGCTGCATTAGATCTTGCAAAAACAAGTCCCACGACACGGCCATCTTCATCAATAAGAGGTCCTCCACTATTACCAGGGCTTGTGGCCGCAGTATAACGAATAAATTCAATTTTTGGGTTATTAGGATCTTTTGTTACTGATGAAATAGTCCCATCTCTTATAGCGATACCTTCACCATGTACGTTGCCAACAGTATAAACAGGCTCTCCAATTTTATGGTTCGACTTAAATTCAAAAAAAGGATAATCAGAAAGAGAGTTGACTTTGACAACGATAATATCACGGGAGATATCTAACCCAAGCACTTCATCTATCTGGTGCTTTTTACCATCGAACGTTTTTAGCTCATAGTCTCTTGTGGGTTTAACTCCACTTCCCCCTAGTAGACAATGAGAGGCAGTCATGACAGTTTTTGGTGCGATGATAAAGCCAGAACAAAAACCAACATTATCTTTGAAGTCACTTTTTTTAAACTGATTATTGGCTATAAGATCCTTTTCTAAATCTCGATCTTTTTTCAATTGAAATTCAATGAATCTTTGCTGACTGAAACTAAGAAGCTTTTGAGAGTTCATAGGAATTAATTTTTGCTGAACAAAAAAACCACCTCCAATGAGAAGGGCGACCAAGATTATACTGGCAACAATAAAGTGAGAGTTAGCAAATTTCTTATTTTGTATTTGGTTCAAATCAATGATTTTAGTATTTGAATTATTAAGATATTGATCTGAAACAAGTTCTATTTCTTGTTCAATTTGAATGAACTCATTATGGTTAATTTCTTGAGGAGTTTCGTTATAGTGTGGATGGTCTTGTCTTAAATCTTGGTAATACCATTGACCTTCTTGATAAAAAATCTTTCCATGCTTACGGCTGATAAAGTCTTTTGTAAGTCTAATATCACAGTCTTGAGCTCGCCCAATTATATACTCTGGTTTTTCGGTGTCCAAATTAACTTCATGAGTGATAGTGCCTAGGTAGCGGATAATGATTTTCATGGAGACTCCTTAATGTATTTATCGGCACTTAACGGAGAAAACTGAAAGCAGATAGGCAGATTTTTCCTCCCATGAAATAGGGTTCGCATCAAAATCCTGGATACGGGATAATAAGGATGGAGGAGCGTTATCATGGATAGATATACTCGGATACATAAAGCGAAATTAGACACTCAACTACTTCAGGAAGAATATGATGCTGGAGTCGAATTTGTGAATAAACTTCATTTACAGAGAAACAAAATAAAACAAGCTGTTGAAAAAGAGGTTCAAAAACAAAAAGAGCTTAGAGAAAAAATTCAGTTTTTAAAAGCAGAAAGAAATAGAGTTGAAAAAGCAAATCGAACTCAAGCAAAGCTATTTGATAAAGCTCAAAATGATCGCACTTCATTAGAGATTGAAGCTGAGTCTTATACAAAAAATAATGAGACAAAATTGAGTGCTCTGACATCTCAAACGGTAAAAAATAATTTTCCAGAACTTATCGTTCATCTCAATAGAGGAGATCTTCCCACTGAAAAAAGTATTCTTCTTACTTGTCTTGGCAAATTTATTAGAACTATGGCCGAAAACGAATTTGAAGAACATAATTGGACCGCCAAAATTGCAGAGAATGGCAAAGGCGTGGCCGGTAGGATCCGATTTGATGCCATTTTCATGACGGAAGCTGATATAAAACTGATCTATAAGCCGGTAGTCCAAGAACTTGGTAAGAGGTTTTCAAGATCTGGTCTTCAAATTCAAACGAAAACTGGTAAAAAAAATGGAGTTATTACAGTTGTGGACTTAATTGTTCGAGTGCCTTCTCGAATTCGAGAAGCAGGTCTAGAGCTACCTTAAAAAATCAACCGGGCCTACTCCCTCTCGAATGAGGATAGGTCCAGAGTCTTGAGAAAAATCAATGATACTAGATATTCCATCAAACTCGATCTCTCCGGGATCAATAATCATTTGAATTGTACCAGCCAATTTCTCCTCTAATTCGAAAGAATAGATGGGAGACTCATCCTCTTCTGAACGGTTGATTAACTTTGGAGTTATATTGCTGCTGATCAAAGGCGAGCCATGAATTTCAATTAATCTGTTGACCAGGTTTCGAGGAACAAACCTTACACCAACTTCTTTGTCAGTCTTAGATGCTTGAACGAGCTTCGCAATTTTTTTGGAGGCTTCGAAAATAAAAGTATAATTTCCCGGAGTGATTCTATTGATCAATCTAAACGATTGGGTGTCGATAATTGCGATATCGGCAGCGGTAGAGATACTATCGCATAAAATAGAAAAATGTTTTTGCATGAGTTCTCGTTTAATCTTATAGAGCTTTTCAATACCAACTTTACTAGTGATGTCCGCAACCATCACCCAATTGGTATCTGTTGGAAGGCATATTAAATTTCCGTCTTTTAAGATGGAGGAAGCTTTTTGAAGAATCCTATCATCTGGATTAGCTTCTATAACATATTCAATCATGCTTATATTTTATGCCTAAGCCGAGCTGATGTAAATCAGCTGTTTTTCTGTCTAGATTTTCGTTGAAAGTCCTCTTGCATCTTTTCATAAGCGTGGTTTGAAGACTGATAGAATTTTGGAGTCGATGGCTTATATTTTTGTTCTACCCAATGATTAGGGTAGGAGTGAGGGTAGAGGTAGTCTTTTTTATCGGGATGATGATTTTTCAGATGCGTTGGGACTTCAACTGTAGGATTTTGCCTCACATATTCGAGAGCCTCATCAATCGCTAGATAACTTGCATTCGATTTTGGTGCAAGTGAGAGGTAAGTGGTTGCTTGGGCCAGAATAATTCTTGCCTCAGGCATGCCAATTTGTTTGACAGCATAGTGGGCCGAAGTTGCTATTTGAAGTCCTCTGGGATCGGCGTTACCTATATCCTCGCTTGCAAGAATGATAAGTCTTCTTGCAATAAACTCAACATCCTCACCTTCTTCCAACATAGCTGCAAGCCATAACAGAGCTGCATCTACATCTGAACCTCGCACACTTTTTATAAAAGCTGAGATGACATCATAGTGGCGATTAGTATCAAAGACTCTGAAGGTTTCAATCAAATGGTCTTTTATAAAATTTAAATCAGATAAGTCTTTGTCAGAGTGTTCTGCGAGTCTTTCTACTTGATTGAGTGCCATACGCGCATCACCTGAACAGTTCTTGGCGATGAAGTCACGAGTATTAGCTGGCAATTCTAAGTTTATTTCTCGGCAGGCAGAATCTATAACTTCATTTAACTGCTCATCTTCAAGTTTGTTTAATCTCCACTTTTGAACCCTGGATTGAATAGCTGGATTAAGTGATGCGTTGGGGTTTTCTGTGGTAGCGCCGAAAAGGACAAAGTCTCCAGTTTCTAAATGAGGAAGCAGTGCATCTTGTTGGGCCTTATTAAAACGGTGAATCTCGTCTATAAATATGATCGCTTTTTGACCAGAGTTTAAATCAGACTTAGCCTGTTGAATAATCTCTCTTAAGTCTTTGACACCCGCAAGCACAGCGTTAAAGCTGTACAGAGGTAGGCTAAATTTTTCGGCCAAAATAAATGCGAGAGTTGTTTTGCCACAGCCTGGTGGTCCATAAAAAATTAAATGAGGCAGAGTTTCGGCTTTGAGAGCAGCAACTTTATTTTTAATCTGGTTTTGTCCTGCGAAATGCTCTAGCTTGGATGGCCTAAGCCTATGGGCTAGAGGAATATGTGCCCCTTGAGCAAAGATTTCCATTTGATTGTCTTGCATGGGGAGAAACTATCACTTTGAACGCAAACTGTCGAAATCAGATTGACAATTAAATGGTGCTGACTTAAATTGCTTGAATCTTAAAATGAAGGGGGTGATTTTTCGTGCAAAATATCTACATCACAGTTGATGAGAGAGGAGTAGAGCGTACTTTAAGAAAGTTTAAAAGAATGTGTGACACTTATGGTATCGTGAAAACTTACAGAGCGCGTCAAGAGTATAAAAAACCTTCGATCCAAGCTAAAGAAAAAAGAGAAGCTGCGGAAAAAAGAAGAAGAAAGGCCCGCTTTAAGACCTACCGATCAAAAACTAAAATCTAATTTAAAGAGGCTCCTTCAAGGAGCCTTTTTTATTGGGTATAATTCTCGGGTGAATAAATTAATCTTACTCCTTTTAATTTTTTCCCTTCCAAAAGGATTTTGCGAAGAAAGATCAAAATTCGAATTTGGTTCTTGGACGTTTGGGCTCAATTTTCAACAGTCAAATTTAAAGATGAATCATCAAGAGGCGTCGAGTGATGGGTCTTTTGAAGCGCCGGGGTACAGATCAACATATAAGCGTAATTCATTTCTTTTCAGTCTTGAAAAGGAAATCATGCCCCACTGGCCTGTTTCGATTTCACTTTATCCTATGGTTGGATACTCGCTCTTAACTCAGTCCAATGATAATAAGGGTTCTTTTCGATATGAAGAAAGTCTCACGGGAACGAGTTTTGGAGGGGGAGTCTCTTTGAACTTAAATTTTTTAAGTCCAAGCTCAAAGACTCAGTTTTTTGTGTCATCAGCATCACTACAGGTGAGAGATAGATTCTTTTTCAGGTATCAAGATACTGACACGACTGTGCGAAGTTCTGAAATCGAAACCGTTCAGTCATTTAACTTATTGCAATCAAGTATTGGATTTAAGTTTTACAATACTAAAAACTTAGTCAGTATTTTTGCCATTACAGTTTTTCAATATGATGATTTCGATCTGGAAGTAGATGCTTCTAGGGGAGATGAAAAATTTGAACTCTCAGAGTTTGCTCTTATAGAGAGAGATAATACGAGTTTTAATATTGGTTTTGGATATGTTTTTTAAGGAGTGCTTGTGTTGAAGTCTAGTTTTCTCAAAATTTGTATGACAGGAATAATCCTATGGTCTGGGGCAAGTATATCTGCTCCAAAGACGGCTTATGATCTTGCAAAAATGGTCTCGGATTCTAATGATGGCTATATCGGTGAGACGGGTGAGATGGAGATGATTTTAATCAGTGGAGATGTTTCAGTTAAAAGAAAAATGACATCAAAAGGATTAGAAGGGGAGGAAGCAACAAAGTCCCTTTTAGAATTCACTCTTCCAAGAGATATTGCTGGGACGAAGCTATTAACCTGGAGTTTTGATAAAAAAGACGATCAACAATGGATATTTATTCCTGCAGCGAGACTTACCAGAAGGATAACATCTAAAAGTAAGTCTAATTCTTTTATGGGCAGTGAATTCACTTTTGAGGATTTAAGAAAACCTGCTTTAGAAAAGTATAAGTACGCTGACTTAAAATCGATTGATAGTAAGACTTATCAATATGTAAGAATGGCGAAAGAGGATTCTACTTACTCAAAAACAGTCGTAACTATTTCAATGGATTATCTTTCACCTAAAAAAATAGAGTTTTACGATCGTAGTGGTGAACTCTTAAAAATTGCAGATTACTCTCAATACAAATCATATAAAGTTGGAGATAAAAACTTTTGGCGCGCCGGAAAAATAGAAATGACTAACGTTCAGACCCAGAAGAAGTCAATAATCTCTTGGAGTAATTTGGAAATTGGAAAGTCTTTTTCTGATAGTCTTTTTAATAAGAGGTCATTAAAAAAATAATGCAAGTTTTTCTACTCCTTTTTATCGTCTTTCATTCATGCAAAGGTTTTGCAAAGAAAGAGAGTCAACCCTGGCAGTTGGTCACGAGTGAGTTTACTTTCGAAGTTCGACAATTTGCAGATGATAATGAAGATGAAACATTTGAAAATCAGAGGGCGTTAAAATTGAGGACCCATGTTGAAAAAGAATTCGGTAAAACTAAATTTACGGCCATTTTATCTGGGCGCTATGATGATCAAGATCCTAATAGAAACTTAATTTGGCCTGAAGATGTTAACATTAGAACTAGAGCCTTTGGGAAGTATGATCTAACCGCAGGATATAAAATATTTAATTTCTCAGCCATGGATGCTTTCAATCCTCTTGATTCGATTAACGCAAGAATTTTTGATGTCTCAATCGTTAATGCAGAGAAAATGGGAGAGCTTGCCTTGGGAGTTAGCTTAGAGAAATTTCAAGGAACTCTTTCTTTTTACTTGCTCCCAAACCCAACACGACCAGTCCTCCCGGGGAGCCAATCTCGAATTAATTTAGAGGAGAATCTTGATAGCGCGATTTGGATGGGAAGTAACGATGACGAACCCGATTGGGACGATCATTTTCTTTTCAGCTGGGAGGGAATGTTTGGTGATTGGGATGCCTTAATGATATTTTCGAAAGGGATTGATCGATCAAGAACGATAGTAGGCTCTGATGACTATCGAATTACAGCCGGCAACGCGATCCCAAATTCGACAAAATTTAATACACCTTATTACTATGAAAGATACCTTACAGGGATTAATCTTGTGGGATTATTGGGCGATGACCTATTAAAGTTTTCAGCTGCCCACGCTTATTATCTTTCTGAAACCGAAATTTATACAGCCGAGCAGGCACTGGCCCGCTCAAGTGATCCTGAAGACTTAGTTTTTCCGCCAGACTATACCTCTGTCGCCCTTGGATACGAGCATCCGCTGGAACATGACAGTGGAATGTCATCGAGTCTGTTAGCGGAGTATCAATCAATATTTTTTGCCGGAGGGGAGAATGCAGCAGGTTTTCCGTTGGCCAATGATCTGTATCTAGCATGGAGAATAAACTTCAACGATATCAACTCAAAGCAACTGACGTTTGCTGGCGTCTACGATCTAGAAGGTAATCAAGAAGGATTTGTTAGGCTAGAGTATTCTCAACGTTTTATGGAAGTTTTTAGAATTCAAACAGGAGTCTTGGAATATATGATTCCAGATGACTCTTCTTTTACTGGATATGGAATTTTTAGAGATACTGAAAACGCTTATTTAAATCTTACTTATTATTTGTAAGTCTATCTTCTTAGTGTCACTTTAAGGATATTATTCCAGCGATTATGCATGATTGTGACAAGGGTTTTAGTTTGTTTTGAAATTGGGTGATTTCGTTTAGTTAATACAACATTTAAAAAGTTCAGCCTTAGGTTAAGATCATTAATTTTTTGAATAAAAAGTGATTGATCATTATGAGGTATGATGTAGAGACGGGTCGGTTTTATAAAATCCGTCCAAAACGCTTTGAACTCTTTAAAAAATCGTTGATCAGAAGATTTAAGAATAAAGTCACTAAATGTAACATAGGAGATTTTTATCGATTTGATGAGCTCTATCATTCGAGCATTAATTTCTGTTCTTGAGAGATAGAGATAATAATTATTGTTGAGATTTGTTTCTAGGGCAGTGAAGCTTTTGAAAAAGTCTATATGTGCTTGTTGAGCGATTATTATGGAGCTTTCATCCAAAAAAGTTTTTTTAGAAAAAGGAATTTTTTTTCCTAGTGCAGGAAAGCTTTTTCGAACTATTTTGATGGCAGCCTCTAAAACTTGTTGGCAGTCCAAGTTTACGTCCTTTTTCAAACAATACTTTTCTATTTTTAGACTAAGCATTATAAGGTCTCTGTATGCGTTAAAAAATCCTTTGTAGTCACTTAATTCGGGATTAATTTGAAGTATCAGTGATTGATAATCTTGAGAAATACTGATCAACTGCGGTTTTACGTAACGATTGAATTCATAATCAGTCAACGCAATATCTTCACTCTTGTATCCGAAAGAGTTGAAGCTTGTAAAAATAAAAAATAAGCTAAGAAGTTTTCTCAATTCTCATTCTCAAGTTTTCGCCTTCAATATCAAAGCTTAAATCTTTTTCCTTGAAGTCACTTCCCTGTTCCAGTGTCATCGTTAATGTCTCGGCCATAATATATTCTGAATGATGTTCGATCACTTTAACGATTTTACTATCACCAGTAAACTGAACTTTGATTCGGTCATCAACGTTGAAGCCCAAATCCTTTCTTGATCTTTGAATTCTGTTGACAACCTCTCGCGCCAGCCCTTCTTGAATAAGCTCTTCGGAAAGATTTGTATCGAGATCAATCGTTATCCATCTATTAGAAAGCGCGCTAGAGCCTTCTTTGGGCTCCCTGAAAACGAAAATATCCTCTGAAGATAAATTCTCTCCATCAAGAGACATCTCTCCTTTCTCTTCAAAATCTTTTAAGTCTTGAGTTTTAAGGGCTTTGATTTTTCCCATCATGGGGCCAAACTTCTTACCAAGACGTTTTCCAAGGACTCTAGAATTTGGTTTAGCAAAAAGGTTGATATATTTGTCCTCATCTTCAGAGTAATTGATATCTTTTACATTGAGCTCAGTCTTAATATAATCTTCCAGAACTTTGAGTCCATCTAAACGAGATCTATCTTGGTGAATGATTTGAAGCGATTGGCAAGGAGTCTTCACTTTAATTTGAACTTGATTTCTCTTTTGTCTACCAAGGAGGATCAGCTCTTGCATTCTGATAACTGCATCTTCAAGGTTTTCATCTCTAAGGTTTTCGTTAGCCGAGGGATAGTCTGTCAGGTGGACAGATTCGGGAAGATTCTGGCCGAAAGCTTTAAGCTCTAGGAAAATATGTTCAGACAAGTAAGGCGCAAAAGGAGCCATAATCTTAGACATTTCCAAAAGTGAAGTATAGAGAGCCGAGTAAGCTTGACACTTATCTTGAGTGAGCTTGTCTTCCCAAAACCGTCTTCGATTGAGCCTAATATACCAGTTCGTTAAATCTTCAATATAGCTAAAAAGTTGTGGTACTACATTATAGAGCTTATACCCATCCATTTCTCTCGTTACACTAGCTGTTAGGGTTTGCAGCTTTGAGATAAGCCAACGATCAAGAACATTATCCCCAAGTTCAAAATTCTGATCAGCTTTCCATCCGTCTACGGAGGCATAGGTATGAAAAAACTTAAATGAATTATACCAAGGAAGGAGTGCTCGTCTCACCATATCCTTGACTCCATCGTCAGTGAATCGAAGCTCTTCTCCTTTAACCAGACCCGAGTTAATTAAAGTCAGTCTTAAAGCATCAGCTCCAAAGTTCTCCATAATAATATCTGGCTCGGTATAATTTTTAAGACGCTTACTCATCTTCTTACCATCGCCGGCCATCACCATTCCGTTTACGATAACATTTTTAAAGGCGGGCTTTTGATAGAGTGCCGCCGACAAAACTGTAAGGGTATAAAACCAACCTCTGGTTTGATCTAAGCCTTCCGCAATAAACTCTGCGGGAAAACCTTCTTTAAAAATTTCTTGGTTTTCAAAAGGATAGTGAATTTGAGCGTATGGCATAGAGCCGGACTCAAACCAACAGTCAAAGACATCACTAACTCTCTTGTAAACTCCAGGCTCTCCCTCTTTAGAGAAGCTAATTTCGTCTACAATTTCACGATGTAGATCAGTAACTTTTGTGCCTGAAAGCTCAAAGAGTTCTTCTACAGAACCTATCGCAATAAAGCTTCCAGTCTCCTCATTTTTCCATACCGGAAGGGGAGTTCCCCAAAACCGTTTTCTTGAAATCGCCCAATCTCGTGCACCCTCAAGCCATTTTCCAAAACGTCCTTCTTTAATATGACCTGGAACCCAGTAAATCTCTTGGTTAGCAGCAAGAATATCTTCTTTAATCTTGTCCACGTTAAGATACCATTGAGGCATGGCCATGTAGATCAAAGGAGTATCAGTTCGATAGCAAAAGGGATAACTGTGAACGAGTACTGATTGATGAAAGAGCAGTCCCTTGTCTTTGAGATGTTTGGTAATATTTTTATCAGCATCTTTGATATATTGGCCCTTAAAGTCCCTAACTTCATCAGTGAACTCTGCTTTGGAATTTAAAGGTAGTGCGAAAGCCGAGATATTATGCTCTTTCAGAACTCGATTATCATCCTCTCCAAAAGCCGGAGCTGAATGCACAATCCCAGTACCATCACTAGTGGTAACGTAATCATCACTGACAACTTGGAAGGCCCCATTTTCCTTTTGGTCCATGAAGTAATCAAAAAGCGGTTCGTAATGAAGTCCAATAAGGTCACTACCTTTAACTGTTTTAAGAACTTCGAATTCATTTCCTTTTTGATAAGCTTCAAGCCTAGCCTCTGCGATATACATTTTTATATCGCGAGTTTTTTCATGTACTAACAAGTAATCTATTTCTTTATTTACTATAAGCGCCATATTGGATGGCAGCGTCCAAGGAGTCGTCGTCCAAGCGCTAAGGTATTCATTACTATCTTTGATTTTAAATAAAACCGTAATCGCAGGGTCCTGAACATCTTGGTAGTTAGAAGTGGCTTCAAAATTAGAAAGACCTGTTTGAAGGGCAACTGAGTAGGGGACAACTTTATTTCCTTCGTAAATAAGACCTTTATCCCAGGCTTGTTTGAAAACCCACCAGACAGACTCCATAAAGTCCAAGTCCATGGTCTTATAATCATTTTCAAAATCTACCCACCGGCCTAAGCGACTAATGGTCTTTTCCCATTGAGATGTATAGGTGAGAACAATTTCCCGACATGCATCGCAATAGGCTTTGATTCCATTTTTTGCCACGTAATCATTCGCACTCATGCCAAATTTTTTATCGATCTGTTGCTCTATGGGAAGACCATGACAATCCCATCCAAATCTACGGCTGACATAGCGACCTTTCATCGTAAAGTAGCGCGGTATAATATCTTTGATTGTGGATGCTACTAAATGTCCATGGTGGGGAAGACCTGTGGCAAAAGGGGGTCCATCATAAAAAATATAGGGTGAATTATCTTTTGTTTTTGCGAGCGATTTTTCGAAAATCTGATTTTCTTGCCAGAATTTCAAAATGCTCTTTTCACTTTCAACGAATGAAAAGCTTTCTTGATCGGATTGGTTTTCAGCTCCAGTATTTTGCTGTGTCATTGGTAGGCTCCCCTAGCACTGATCGGCGGTAAATTTTGCCTGAAAAAACGTATCAAATCTTGCAGCATTTGAATAGTAAACAATTAAAATTACAAGACGATAAGCCTATTATGAGGGTTTATTGGTTTTTTATTTTAGGGTTTTTATTGCAGAGCGCTTATTCATTTGATCGAGCGGATGTAGACCTTATTGATGCCTATAAACTTATCGAAAATAGTCCAAAGTCTAAGGTGGATGACTGGAAAGTTGATCCTGAGCCGTTTAGGGAAGATGATTTGGTGTTTAAAAACCAGAATCGCGACATCACAAACTGGAGCGAATTGGATCCTTACGAGTGGTTAAGCTTTAAAACCTGGAGAAAGCATCGAGAAATTAAAGACAAAAATAAAAATTGGAGACAAATTTTTCGTGAGGCCACTAATCGTGAGGTGGTTGGAAGAATTCTAAAATGTATAGGGTTGTGTCAAAATTTTCGAGGCTCTCGGCACAGTTCTGTTGAGCATATGAGTCAGATTCTCGAAGGGGATGAAGTTATCACGAAAGCTAACTCTGGAGCTTGGGTTATCCTTTTAGATGGAACACTCATAAGAATGTCTTCAAACACTTCAATAAGTTTTAATGAAGTTAATATTTCAGACAACGAAGTGATGTATTTTGTTCGTCATAATTATGGATACGCAAGTTATCGAGCGAGACTTGATGGAGAATATCTAGAGCAAAATAGGCCCGAGAGTGATCTTGCCTTTCTTCCTTTAAAGGTTTTAAAAGCAAATAGAGAGTACTATGCCATCCAAGAATATAGAGAATTTAATGATAAAGAGAGATTACAATATTCAATCGTAAAAAATCCCGGATACGTTTCACAGTATTATACTTTAAATCGAGAAATCCAATCTAATGGGAAATGGATTCATAGACGCGATTCGCGTCTTTTTGTCTATACTGCAAATGTTTCATTGGAAGTACTAAATTCACATCTCGATCTCTTTTACGGAATAAAAAACTCATCTCTTTTTCGACGAAGCTTAAGCGATAAAAATTTTACAAAAAAAGATAATCGACTTCAAAAAGTGACTGCCTCTTTTAGAGGTTATTTAAATAGCCAGGAGCAGGTGATAACGGATGATTCTTGGTATCAAACAGATAAAAAAGGTCTTGAATTAAAATCTTATAAAAAAGATGAGAGTCTTCTTAATGCAGCTGCAAGTTTTACAAATAGAGTGCCAGCTGTATGGCTTGCTAGAGAATTATGGCTTAAAAAATATTCACAAGACGTTTTAAAGGTACAAGATAACTTTGAAAAGTTTGCGGTAGAGTATGGGTATCGTTTGTGGGATAGCAAAAAACCAGACGAGCTTGAGAAAAGGCTTAAATTTGCTAAAGAGTACACCCGCAGAACAGAGACGACTATTCTTAATAATATGGATCTAGTATTTATAGACTATCCAGTTGAGTCGTTCAGTCGAGAATACTTTAAAAACCTCATGAAAATACACTATAATAATATGAAAAAGCAATATCAGTTCAAACAGCTCTTGGTACGAGAAATGACTGATACACAATACTATCTATGGACCTTAAGATATGCCCAAGAATACTTATTCTCTCGTTCTAGCCAGTCAATCTCCTCGAAGAAAAGAACTTATTAAATCCCTTTTCATCCCTTTTAAAGTCGAACCTGCAAATATCGATGAGACGAGTCGTTTTGATGAACCATCAAAATTAGTCGAAGATCTATCCTTTCAAAAAGCGCAAGCCGTATTGAGCAATTGTAGCTCTCCCTCTATTGTGGTCGGCTCAGATACGATTGTTTATTTCGAGGGTGAGGTTTTAGGAAAGCCCAATACTAGAGATGAGGCAGGTGCAATTTTAAAACGGTTGAGTGGAAAGCAGCATGAAGTCTACTCTGGGGTTTGTATTTGTACTGAAGGAATGAGTAAAACTTTTTCCGTTAAAACGAAAGTTTATTTTCGAGAAATACCAGATGATTTACTTGAGCTTTACCTTGATACAGAAGAGTCAATGGACAAAGCGGGAGCTTATGGAATTCAGGCACATGCATTGGCGTTTATAGAAAGAATTGAAGGAAGCTATAGTAACGTGGTAGGGCTTCCAGTGGACTCACTGTTAATTGCATTACAAGAATTTTTACAAAAGCTAGAACCATCAAAGTCTGAATGGAGGAGTTGTTTTGTTTCGTAAAAAAAATAATTGGTTTTTGCCTTTCATGATATTGAGCTGGATTTTTTGCGTTAATGCGGGGGCTCAAGAAATCTCACAGGAGAAGATTCTAAATCGTCTCACAGACCTAAAAACATCTTCTATAGAGGAATACTCGTCACAGATGGAAGAGGTTGGAGAGCTCATGGCTGAATATATCCGCACAAAAGAGCAGGAGTGTTCTGGTGATTTTTCTTCAGTCGAATTTGATGATGGAGGAACGAAAAAGAGGGTGAGAAAAAAACTTTCTAAAAAAGAGAAGTCTCTTTGTTTGTATATGCTGATTGATTTTAGAATCAAAGTGACAAAATTATCGTTTGAAATTCGAAAAAACCATCTCAAAGCGATTCAAAATCTCCAACTTGGAGAATTGGATGAATTAGAAAAACAACAAGTGCAAGAGTTGGAAAAACTGGCACAAAAATTTAGATAGGAGAGTGGCAGACTTGTTTATAAAGAAACCTTGGTATGATCTAACTTTTTTTATAGGTTCTCCCATTTTGGCCCTTCTTGTCATCGTAGCTATAGTTCCAGCGAGAGAACCTGGAGACCCGTATCTTTTTCAAACTCAAACTCCAGGTTGGCTGACGACTATGACAGCTGTTTTGATTTTCATGCATGTCATGGCTGGTTTTACCAGATCACATTTAAATCAAGCCGTCTTTGAACAACATAAAGTAAGGTTTACTTGGGTTCCCTTTATTATATTTATTATCTTAGCTTCGTATAATCCTCTATTTGTTTTTGTTCTTCCCTTTGTTGCCGTGTGGGACGAGATTCATCAATTTATGCAAACATTTGGTTTTGGACGAATTTACGATGCAAAAAGAGGTAACAATCCGTTAGTCGGGCGTAAAATGGATATGGCCGCTTGTTTTATTTTTGAATATTATCCTCATATTGTTAGGACTATGAGCATTCCTTATAATGAATTTAAACAAGAGATGGAGGTGTTTGGAGAGTTTGCACCTGATCTCTATCTTTATGCACCTAAGCTGATTCAACCGATGATATTTTTAGGGGGGCTTACCTCGTCTTTTATGTTTTTTGGTATTTTAGGCGAGTGAGGGAAGGTTATCAGGTCAGTTGGCAAAAAATACTGCTCTATTTTAACACTGGTTTTGCGACTCTTATCATTGTGAAATTTTACTCCATCGTCGATGCGTTGGTTTTGAGTAATATCTTTCACTCGTTTCAGTATTTTGCAATCGTGTGGGCGAGTGAAAAAAAGAATTTACTTTCAAGGTTCAATTACAAAGATCTTTGGCGAACTAATATTTTTATATTGCTTTGTTTTGGGGGAGGCTTATTTTCTCTCGCTGTATTAAGGATTTATACTGAGGATGTCACCTTTGAACAAACTGGCAACCTTCCGCTCTTAGGAGCGTTTTGGGTTACCACTTCTATGATGCACTTCTGGTACGACGGATTTATTTGGTCCGTTAGAAAAAAGACTTTAATCGCCTAGTATCGCTTAATTCTAATTTTATCAGAACCTGTTGCTCTATTAGGTCTTACGCTTTTTACTCTAACCATAGATTTCTGCGGTCTAACTGACTTGGAAGGAGCAACATTCAATTGAATAGTCTTAGTCGTTGCATCTTCGGTTGATTTTTTTGGTGAAAGATTCTCATTAGTTTTCATAACATTCCCTTTTGGTTTCGATCATTTCTTTGATTTCGAGACCATACTTGAGAAGCTGAAAACGTTTAAGCTATCTAAGGGTCTTTACTCTCAAAACGCGAAAGTTGTCCAATAACGACTCCTCGTGTTTTGGTTAAGTGTAAATACTCGGCATTTCGACTCTAAAGCTTAAGCCTTTCTTAAAAATCAGTCTAACACATATCGGCTAATTTTGCTAAATCCACCGCCAAAAGGGTGTTAATCTTGCCTAGTTTCTGCAAAATTTCGAAAATCACTTAAAATTAACACGGAATTTCAAGTATTTAATGGAGTAAGCCTGATGCGAATTTTAATGATTTTAAGCCTGATGACCATATTTGTTGGATGCTCTATGATAAATAGGGTGGCCATTCGAACCACTGCAAATGTCGTAGAGAAGGGGTCTGACGAACTTTTAACAGAGGGAAATTGGGAGTTTTTTAAGGCCTCAGCCCCTGGCAATATCAAACTACTAGAGGGACTTTGGTTTGCAGATCAAGAAAATGAAAAACTATTGGGCCTATTAGTAAAAGGTCATGCAGCTTATGCTTTTGCCGTTCATGAGACTAGGGCGTTGGAAGATATCCTCTTAGAAAGATCGTCATCGCTTAAAACTGAACAGGCCATCCTTCATTATGAAAAAGCACTTTTTTATGGGACTAAATTTTTAAGCTTAAAAGGAATCACGAGCGAGCAATTTTTTGCCAAGGACTTCAGCGTAAAGCTTACCGAAACGTTTAATAAAAAAATGAATGATGATGATCTTGTTACTCTTTTCTATTTTGCACAAGCATTGGGTAGTTCAATTAATCTTCAAAGAGATAATGTGAGTAAAATGGGATACCTTTCCCATGTTAAGTCTTTGTTAAATTGGGTTTGTAAGCAAAATCCTAATCTGGAAAGAGGAAGCTGCGGACTTTTCCAGTCAGTTATTGAAGCTAGCACTCCAACTCTTCTGGGAGGCAGTCAGGAGCGGGCCAAAACTATGTTTCAAAAAGTCATAGATAATCAGCCTTACAACCTTATGGCCCGACTTAGCTATATACAGTATCATTTAATTCCCATGCTTGAAGAAGACGAATTTGAAATTGAAATGGCAACGCTTAAAAAAGATATTAAAGTTTGGTACGCTGGAATAAAAGATAATAGTCAAAAGGTGAGTCCCTTCAAAAATAAAGCTGACTTCAATCTGTTCAATGCCATGGCGAAAAAGAGGTTTGAATCAATCGCCAAGTTAAAAAAGGAAATCTTTTAATGAAAATTTTAACTCTATTTTTATTTCTCACTTCTGTTAGCCAATCTTCTCACGCAGTGAAACTAAAATTGGCTACATTAGTTCCAAAGGGGACGAGCTGGGCAAAGACTTTGAAAGAAATGTCAGACGAGATAAAAAAGCAAACTGATGGAAAAGTTAAATTTCAAATTTATTATGGGGGAGTTCAAGGGGATGAACCCGATGTTTTAAGGAAGACAAGAGTAGGACAACTTCACGGTGGAATTTTTACAGGGAAGACTCTTGGTGATATTTCCTCAGATGTTCGAGCTATTGAGCTTCCGTTTAACTTTTATCATGATGAAAAAAAAGCTATGAAAGTTTTGGATGCAAATACTCCTTATTTTAATCAGAAGTTAAAAGAGAATGGATTTATAAACTTAGGATTTTACGGAATCGGAAAAGTTTACGTTGTCTCCACTAAAAAAATTCAAAATATTGAGCAAATGAAAGGAACCAAAATGTGGGCCTGGGAAGGGGATAAGGTTATTCAGGCCATGATGGAGTCTCTGGGGTTAGTATCCGTGCCTTTAGCACTTCCTGATGTTATGTCTTCACTCTCTACAGGAATGGTGGAGTCTGCCTATGCTCCTCCTCTAGCGATCTTAGCGCTTCAATGGCAAAGTAAGGTTAAATATCTTATCGACTTTCCAACAGCATATACGATTGGCTCCCTTCTTATAGCAGAGAAAAGGTGGAGTAAGGTCAAACCGGAACATCAAAAAATTGTGAGAGAAATTGCATCTAAGTATGTTGCTAAAGCAAATGAAGAGGCTATTAAAGACAATAATAAGTCTTTGGAGGAGCTTAAGTCCATGGGAGTTGAGTTTATTAAATTTGATGACAAGGACCTAGCAAAAGCTGAGAAAATTCGTGAGCAAGTTATAAATAAACTGAAGGGATCGGTTCTTTCTCAGAACATTCTCACTAAGGTGGAGCAAGCTAGGTGATAAAAAGACTTGATTCCTGGCTTGAGAGGATTGCAAAAGTTTCAATTGTATTATGTGTCTTTTCTATGCTCTTTTTTAGTGTTCTCTCCATAGTACTTCGGTGGTTTGAAGTTTCTCTTTTATGGATTGAACCACTTGTGCGACATCTTGTATTTTTAGCGGCATTTATTGGAGGATCATTAGCAACGGGGTCAAACCAACATATAAAAATAGATCTGATGTCCAGAATCTTAGAGAAGGTTGAAAAGCCATTTGTTAAAAAATTATTAGATATCTTCATACTTGCCACGACGCTTTTGGCCTGTGCTATTTTAGTAAAAGCCTCTTATGAGCTCGCAGTCATAGAGTTTGACTATGGAAAGGTCGAGTTCCTGGGAATTCATTCGGGCTATCTATTAGGTATTATCCCTGTTGGAATGAGCTTTATCTCTCTTCGAGTGTTAACACAAATTGGGATTAGGTTGGGGGTGAAATAAGTGGAAATTTTTCTTTATCTACTTATTCTTCTCGCAGCTTTGGTAGGGAGCCCGATATTCGTCGTCATGACTCTCATTTCAGCCGTTGCTTTTCACTTTGCAGATGAGCAATTAAGTATAATAGCTATTGAAATCTATCGAATGGCTTCAGCGCCGACGTTACTTACGATTCCTCTTTTTACTTTTGCGGGCTATCTTATGGCGGAGTCAAAGTCTCCGGAAAGGCTTTTAAAACTTGCCCATGGGGCGTTGGGATGGCTCCCCGGAGGTGTCGCGATTGTCTCTTTAGTGATATGCGCTTTTTTTACAGCTTTTACGGGAGCCAGTGGGGTTACTATTATTGCTTTAGGTGGTCTTTTATATCCTATGTTGATAAAGGAGAATTATCCCGAAGATTTTACACTGGGACTGATTACCACCTCGGGCTCACTAGGTCTTTTGTTTCCTCCAAGTCTTCCGATCATTCTCTATGGGATTGTAGCAAAGGTTGATATTGATCAATTGTTTTTAGCAGGTCTTTTGCCGGGATTTTTGTTGATCGTAATTCTTTCAAGCTACTCCATTTTCAAAGGTTCTGAGGTTAAATATTCCAAGTTTAATCCACAGGAGTTTTGGGATGGTGTTAAAGCAGCAAGGTTTGAAATACCACTTCCTTTTCTAGTTCTTGGTGGGATTTACTCTGGAGCGATCACTCCTACCGAGGCTTCAGCACTATGTGCCTTTTATGTTTTGATTATGGAGTGTTTTCTTTATAAAGATATTCATATCATTAAAGATGTGCCGAGAATAACTAAAGACTGTATGAGTTTGGTAGGAGCCATTCTTCTTATCCTAAGTTGTGCATTAGGTTTGACAAGTTATCTGGTAGATGAAGAGATTCCCCTTAAAATTCTTGAGATGATGAGAGATTTAATTTCTAGCAAGATTTTATTTCTGTTGTTTCTCAATGTGTTCCTCCTAGTTGTTGGGGCAATGATGGATATCTTTAGTGCTATTATTGTCGTTGTTCCTTTGATCCTTCCAATTGCTGAGGAATTTGGTGTGGATCCTATTCATCTGGCCATTATTTTTCTGACCAATCTTGAGATTGGTTATATTACACCTCCGGTAGGAATCAACTTATTTATCTCTTCTTTTCGCTTTGAAAAGTCTGTTTTACACTTGTATAAAGTCGCAATTCCCTATTTCTTGCTGATGTTGGTGGCCTTGGTTATAATTACCTATATACCTTGGTTATCATTATTATGGTTCTAGTTTTAATTTTTGCCCTTTTATTCACTCCTGACAGCTTTGCTGCAAATGAGTTAGCATCCGCTGCGGGAGAGCTCGATTTTGATTTATATTTTGGACCTACCACTCCTGCCTTTAAAACGGACTATAAAAACGATATCAGATTTCAAGATGATGTAGATGAAGACAATCTAATTGATTTAAAACTTCAGTCTGAGGTTTTTGAATTGAATAAATTCTTACAAGGAGAATTTACCCAAGCAGTCTATTGTCCAAATGAACAGTTCTTGAAAAATTATGACTATATCTATTACCTTTCAAGACTCCTTACAATCAGCTATCTTTTTGAGGCCATTAGGGCCTATGAGTATCGTGCTCAACAATTGGGAGATCACGATCTTTGTCAGCCCAAATGGCGGGATGTTTTCTCAAGTTGTCAGGCGAAGAGTACCGAGATGAAGTTATTTATAAAGAATAGCGATTATGCTTTAAATAAACTAGAACCTCAGTTTGTCCCACTAGAAGAGGCGAAGAAGTCAGCAGTTAAAAGTTGGGTGGCTAGTTTAAGAAAAAATCCCCAAGACTTAACGGGAAAAAGGATTAGGTTGGAATGTAGACTCCAAGCCTGTCAAAGCCTCGGACTTCCCCAAGTTAAATCTCTTCTAGAGAGCTCTTGTAAGCAAGATTTAAACCTATTAAAGAAAACATGTAGTGAAGATAATAAAATATACGGTGTTTCAAATGCCCCTGAATTGTACCCTTTACTTCTGAGATCCAATGCGATTCGAGTGTTTGAAAGTCCAGAACTCGCTGCGGGCTGTTTAAGAAGATTTATTGATTCAGGGAAAAAGTTTGAATGGGAGAAACCTCAATTGACTCCAATATTTTCGGTTCTATATTCTCAAGCCGTCTTTTCGGAGTCCAAATTTGAAAGGGGACGACTCTTCCCCATTGGAGCCTTGAGAGAATTTAGAGAAAAGGGACTGGCAAAAATATTTGAAGATTACGATAAAGAAGTTAAAGAGAAGAAGGTGGTAAAGACTCCTTCCAAGAAACTAGATCCTATTGTTTTTGAAACGATTAAACTTCCCAAGTATAAAAAACCGAAAAAAAAGGTTAAAGAGAAAAAAACTGAAGTCGTCAAAAAAGAAGAAGTGGTTCAGAGGAAATCTAGTTTTTTAGTTGCCTCTGAATTTAGAGAACAATACGATTTGAGCACAGTTAGTGTGGATATGAATAAGTTTAAGTACGACTTTGTTTTTACTTTGGATCAACAAGAAAAATATAATCCTGTGGTGCAAAGAATGAGTACTATTAATTCTCTCACCAAAATGAAAAAACAGGATAAGGTAGGAACTAAAAAGGCTCCTTTTCCTTTGAGGTTTCTAAAATATATGATTGATAAAGAGATGCATCAAAACCTTTTTAATATTATCCAAGTTGTTGGGGATAGATTCTTTGTTAGAAATGATATCGATAAAGGCGTTAAAAAACTAGATTATGTAGAACTTAAAAATGATGTGAGCACGCAGTACCAATGGCAAATGGTGATTTTGTCGGAACCTTAATTTTCATACCACATGGCCTTAACTAGATGGGCACCACTAGCTTTAGCTGCTTTAATACCAACAGATGAGTCTTCAAAAATTAGGACTTGCTCTGGTATTGTCTTTAACTTTTCCATCGCAAATCGGTAGGGCATAGCGGAAGGTTTATTTTCGATTGTATCTTCTCTCGTTATAATTTGATCAAAATGGGATTCAATTTGAACCAAGTCTAGGAGAAATTGAGTGGTCAATCGCTCACTGGAGGTGACAATTGCTTGCTGGTAATTATGAATATGAAGTTTCTGAATTAAATCTCTTATTTGTGGTGCAATGATTTCATTTATTTGAGCTTTTTGAATCAAAACTCTAAATGCCTGTTCTTTTTTTGATAAGAACTCTTGGAGAGTGAGGGCAGGGCTTAAGTTATCGGATAGTATCTGGTCTAAAACCTCAGCATCGGTTTTCCCGTGACAAAATTTTTTGAAAACATGGTGGTCTTTTGGAGGCGAAATGAGCTCAATGATTGATTTGAAGTGAATGCCTTCAGTATTGAGAATAGTTCCATCCATATCCCATAAAACAGTTCGGATTTGGGGGAATTGCTCTTGTAAGGTCTTAAAATTAGGGAAATGATCCCATACCAGCACAAATTACCTCATTTTTTAACACTTTGGGCTTTGTTAACCTATTATTGTATAGCATCAGAAGGAAACGATGAAAATCAATAACCTTAGTCCTCAAAATAGTCAGTCTAAAAAACTTTCTCCTGAGCAAGTGAGAGAAAAATTACAGGAGAAGTTTGGCAATAAGGTCAAAGCCAAGCCTGAAAAAAAGCCCGTTGAGGATAAAGTCGAATTGCGTGAACAGTCATTTGATGTTCATCAAACGGCTACAGTGGGTAAAAATGATCCAAACAGTGATATAACCCAAGACAAATTAAGAGATATTCTAAAAACGGGAGCTTTCGATTTTAATCCATCTGAACGAAAGGCTCTGGCCCAAATATTAAAATAGCAACTTTACGGGCGAGAGAACATGTTGTATTTTCCCTCACTTATGAGTAAGTCTAAAGATTTGATTTTTCAAATTATTCAAGAAGCGAAGAACTACGACAGATTAGAGGATATAGAAAAGCTTGTAGAGCAGTCTGGTACTCTTGCCGTAGTACCGATTCAACCTCTCTACGTTGCTTTAGCAAGTACCTCATCAGATCAGGTGGCCGAAGTTCTTCCAAGATTATCAAAGACCCAACGTCAGGCCATGCTAGATATAGATTTATGGCATAAAGATGAAGTGGATTATTTAAGCTTTGATTTTTGGATTGAAAGTTACTCAAAGGTTAAAGAGTCTGAAGTCATTGAGGACTTTGTGAGTGCTGAGGACTTCGCGCTCTACTTGAGAGGAAGAGTGAATCTTTATACATTTGATGTCGAAGATCCCATGTACCCAGATCATGACTATTATTTTTTAACAGACGATACTCTGTTGTTAATCGAATACGGTGAAGATTATCCAAACCCGAATGAATTGAAGTTTTTGATTCGATCTCTCTACGATAAACTGGGAGTTGAGAAAGCCTATAGCCATTTGTTTAAGATCGTAAATGACTCCTTTTTTGAATTAGAAGAAAAACAATATCAGGAGAAAAAAGAACGCCTTCGTGACTATGGATTTGTTGATTATTACGACGCGCTTGAACAGTTGATAGAATTTAAGACTTATCCCTCTATGGATCGGTATATTCAAGAGAAGAAAGCTCAAACGGCGGAAATTGCAGCTGAGTCAAGAAATCAAAGTTTACATCACGCTGCAGTCATTGGCTTTTCTAATCATGAAGATATCGTCCGAGAAGAGCTCCAAAAAATTGATGATGACAAAAGATTTTCTTATCTTCACTTCACCTTTGTTCGGCTGGTGAACTCGTCTATTACTTTAAACGATGCACTTAAAGGAGGACGAATTGAGCTTAATAGGGTGAGTAAAAAGACTCGAATGCTACTAAATCTTGGAGCAGAGTATTTAAGATCAAAAGGAGAGGAAAAACTCTTTATAAGATTTGATTTTTTTGATCTTTATAGAATTGGGAAAACGCTATTGGTGCTTGAAAAGAGAAGACTAAAAAAACAATTAGCGAAATTTGGCTTTGATCGCGAAGAAAAAGAAAATTTTCTCGGTAGCTGGTGGAATGGAATCCTAGAAAATGCCTATGACGATTATCCTAAGGCTAAAAACTTTGGAGCTTCCCTACATGCCAAAGAAGTTGACAGTCTTCCGGTTTATTATTTTTGGAAAAACCAGTTAAGAAGTTTAGCCGACGCGCTTCCCTATATTGATAAATTTTATCAGACCCTCAGTACGATGAAAGCAGAAGGGAAGCTACATGATGATTTTTATTTGAACTATAATACCGAGGAAATTGATTTTGAAGCGATAATTATTTCAAGCTTTATCGGATCAGTATTGAAAAATGCCATCGAATTGACAGGACCTAAGATGGGCATAACCATCCCTGAATTGAAGCTTTTTCTAGGTAAATTATTTCTTAGAAATAACGAAGAATACTTTTTAAAGGCTATCCAAGATTCTGAGGTTCAAACTGAATTGAAGTCATTTGTGGATAGTTATGGACTGGCAGAGATTCATGAATTTGAACAATATTTATATGGAATATTAACGGAGCATCTTTCCGGTTATGATTTCGATAGCCTCAACGAGGAAGACTTTAAGCATATTGGTGGTCCTATTTTCTTTAATACGCTAAATAAGAATTAATTTTTAAAATATGAGCCCAAAAGCTCTTCTAGGTTTTTCTTGAAATGCGTTCCACCCGATTTTAGACTTCGTATTGTCTCTTTTCGTTTGTCGTGAAGATGGGCCGAGGCTTTCTGTCTTAATTTATGATACTGATCATAATTCTTTATTAAATTACTTTTCTCCTCATAAAGGTCAACTAGCTTTCTAAGGCGTTGCTCCTCTCGCTGGAGAAAGGTCTGCATTTCATGATTAATCGATCTTTTTTCTTTGGGAGGTGAAGGTCGCTTATCTTTTTCAATAAAATCTCTAAAACCAATTAAATCATCATCTTCTTTATTTGAGCTCATCAATTCGATCCAATTTTTCTGACAATTGACTGAGAAAGTCTATTTCAGACTGAAGTTTTTTTATGTCTCTATGATTTTTCGCGTAATTTTCAAAGTGGTTATTTACTTCTCTTATATTAATGTGATGAAAGTTCTTTTGAAGTAATTGGATTCTACCCATGAGATTTGTCTCTTTATGGTTTAAAGGGCGTTCTTTAACTTTAAAAAATTTAGGTAATTGTTCTTCTGAGCGAATCGTTTGAATATCATACTCTTGACTCTCTATGGTTGTGAGGACAAATGTAGGGTAGGGAAGTTTTTTTTCAGGGTATTTTTTGAAGTACTCATCAATTTGACTAAGGCATTGTTCCTGCTCTTCAATTACTGCATGCAAAGATAAAATATGCGGTCTTGAGCGAAAATCAATCGTATCAAGCTGTGCCTCTAAGAGTTCACTTTCACTGGAATTAATAACTATCTTTTTAAAACTTGGAAATATCATTTAAAACTTCTCTTTGATCCTTATTATAAGTAAAATGGGCAAGGAGGTAAAATCGAATGCTGGATCGCCACAGTCTGTATAAAGTTCCTGACCAATTAGTTCTGCTATGTTCTGTTTGGGTTAAGTCTAAAAAGCAATCCTACTTAGATATTTGCCAAGTCATAGAGCAGGATGAGTTTTTAAGTCTTTATCTTAAAAATACCTATCGGGAACATTGGCAAAAAGGTGGCATTATGACTTTAGTCAAGTCTCTTGGCTGGGAAGGACTTAGAGACATTGTCGCTGAGGCTTATCTTCATCAATTTGTTTATAAAAAATTTCCTCCAAAGATAGTTCCTGAATTAGTATCGGATAATATCGATTTTGCAAGAAGGTTTGATTTTCTCAGTGCCTCAGGTAATCAAAGAACTTTTCTATTAGGGCATCTTCTTAACCAAACTAATCTTGACTTAGAAGAACAGGGTTTATCAGTTCTCATTCCACTTGAAGTTGATGCGATTTTATCTAAACAAAAGTCAAAAACACATCAGCCAGATTGGTTAATAATTGCGACTTGGGGACTAGTCGAACTGCTAGGGGCTGAACAGAGTGAGAAGATTTTGACTGAGTCCAAGGGAGAATGGGAAAGCCTCACTCGTGATTTAACAGAAAATCAAATAGAGCGTTTTCTAGCTCATATGCTCTCATATGCCTACGCAATTAATGATGAAGCTTTTTTTATTACGGAGACTGTTTAGTGGAAAATTCGATTTGGCAGCTATTAGAAAGTTTGAAGCCTAAAAAAGGCGTCACTGAAGTTATCATCAATTCCCCGGATAATGTTTATATAGAAAAAGAAGGGGATCTCATCCGACTTAACGTGGAGATAAAACCATCTGACTTTGATACTTTTTGCCATGAAGTTGCCACGCAAAATCAGGTGAAATTTGGTTATGAACATCCTATTGTTGATGGAATCCTGCCAGACGGAAGTCGGATTAATATTATATCGAATCGCTATACTGATAAATTTCCTGCGATTACGATTAGAAAATATTTAAAAAATATTAGATCTTTTGATGAGTTAGAAGGAAAGTTTTTAATCTCTGAAAAATGGATAAGATTTTTTAAATCACTAGTGGCAGCTAGGGTGAATATTATAGTCTCAGGAGGAACAGGTTGTGGGAAAACAACTTTTCTTAATCTTCTTTTAAATGAGTTATCGCCCTTGGAAAGAATAATCACTATTGAAGACACGCGAGAGTTAAGTTTTAAGAGTCCAAACCATGTGCGCCTTTATACTGCAATGGCGAATTCTGGTATTGAAAACCCTCTTCAAATGCGAGATTTGGTTAAAAATACTCTAAGAATGAGGCCGGATAGAATCATTGTGGGAGAAGTGAGAGGTGCTGAGGCATTCGATATGCTCCAGGCCATGAACACAGGACATGACGGAAGTATGTGCACTCTTCATGCAAACTCCCCAGTTGAAGCGCTCGCTAGACTAGAGAATCTTTTTCTTTTTGCGGGATTTGAGGTTCCAGTTAATACTGTGAGAAAGCAAATCTCATCAGCTGTTGATTTCATTATTCAATTGGATAGAAATGAAAATGGAGAAAGAATTGTCTCGGAAGTTCTAGAGCTAACTCGAATGGAGGGACAAGTCATCAGCAGTCAAAAAATAGGAATGCGAAGTGAATTAGCCTTAGAGTTTTCCGGGATTGTTCCTGCTTGTATGAAAAAGCTAATCCCTGTTGGCTTAGAATCAGATTTCTTTGTTGAAATCTAATAGCGAAAATTTTTATGAATATACTCCACTGTTTTGGCCACATTTTCTTGGGGCGTCCATCTCAAGACACCATGGCCTAATCCACAAATCCATCGACTTAAATCAGCTCCCTCTAAACTTTGATAAAATGAGGCAAGCTTATTTTCAAGTGTTTCCCACGGAAGGCCAAGCCAGCAAGGGTCGAAATTTCCTTGAATATAATAGTCTTTTCCAAACTCATTGATGACTTCTGCTAAGTTATGACGCCAGTCAACTCCCATGACATCAATATTATCATCTTGGATGGCCCTTAAATGCTCTTTGTGAGTATTCCTTGAGTAATAAACGATTTTTGTATTGGGAAATTTAGCCTTAAACTCTCGAGTTAGAAATTTAATTTTCGGAAGAGCAAAATTTTTAAAATCTTCGACTGTAAGTTCACCTACGGCAGTATCAAATATACAAACAGCATCTGCTCCACCTTGTGCTTGAAGTATCATCTCATCCAAAACATTGGGGAGTAATCGCTCGCAAAAAGCTTCATATCTTCCATCATAGAGGCCAGTTTTACTTGAAAAAAGACTACCGGCATGACTTCCCTCTACTGCGTAGGCATATAAGGTAAAAGGTGCTCCAACAAATCCTAACAAGGTTTTGTTCGCTGGTAGCTCCTTTTTCAAAAGTTCACATGCTTCTTTTTGAAAATTAAAATAGTCTTTGTTGGTGTTCGTAGGCAAAGAAGAAATATCTTCAAGCTTTTCAAGTTTCTTTTCAAGGATCGGCCCTGGATTATACGTCAAACCCATTCCTAGTTGTTCTAGTGGAAAAAGAAGATCAGAAAATAAAATCGCAGCATCAAAATCAAACTCTTCAATGGGACCCATCGTGACTTCGCAAGCGAGTTTGGGATCTTTACAAAGAGTCATAAAGTCATAGGTCTTCTTTAAATTTTGATAATGATCATGGTAACGACCAGCTTGACGCATAAACCATACTGGAACCTGAGTTTTCCCGCTATTTTGTACTCTATCTTCAAATAATCCCATCTCTATTCCTTATAAATTAATTGATACCCAACACCTCTGACTGATTTTATTTCCAAAAGACCTGAGTTATCGGTTTCGATCCATTTTCGCAACTTCACGATGTAATTGTCTACTGTTCGATTAGAGGGAAAGCTATCTTCGCCCCAAATTTCGTCAATAATTTGATCTCTACTTACGACACGATTGATGTTCTTATAGAGGAGTTGAAGTATTCCACATTCTTTTTGTCCTAGATTGAGTACTTTTCCATTAGCATCGACGACTTGATAACTATCAAACTTTATAGTTAATGAGCCGAGCTGAATTTCTTCTTGGTGATCGCTTAAAACCTTATGAGTCATTCTCGCTTTTTCTAGCCTGAGAGTAAGTTCTCTTAAGTCAAAAGGTTTGGTAATAAAATCTTCTGCTCCCATTTCTAAGCCTTGAAACTTGGTTTCGGGATCGTTTTGAGCAGAGAGAAATAATAAAATGAAGTTTTTTCTTTTCGATCTTAATTCTTGTGCTAGTTGAATTCCGTCTCCGTCTGGAAGACCTATATCCATTAAAACGACATTTACACTAGAATCAAACTTTTCTCGAGCCTCGTGACAAGTTTTGGCATGGGATGTACTAAAACCTTTACTTTCTAAATAATCCTTTAACGTCAGTCCAAGATTAATTTCATCTTCGACAACTAGTATTTCACTCACTTCGTCTCACCATCATCTATTGTCTTAAAACTTAATTTAAATTCAAGGCCTGGTCTTGTATTTATTTTAAATTCACCTTTCATCTTTTGCATTAATCTTCTAATTAAATAAAGTCCAATTCCACTACCTTTAGGAGAGTCATGTTTATAAAATAATTCTCCTAATTTTTGTTCTTGGCCTGAAAAACCTTCACCATGGTCAAAATAAGTCATTACAATAAGGCCTTCTCTTTTTTCAAGTGAGACCTCGACCATTTGGGTGTTAGGGTTATGTTGTTTTGTATTTTCGAATAAATTCCTCAGGATCGTCTGAAGCGCGTAATCATCTGCGAGAATAAGTTCTCCTTCAGGGTTTCCTTTAATTTCAATCGGGATCAGCCCCCTGACTCTATGTGCTTCTTTTTTTAAAAAGTCTATCAGGACAAGCGGTCTTAGGTTCAGAGGACTGTCTCTTTCAACACGCGATAGTTGAAGGTGATTATCAAGCTGATCTTCTAGCTGAATACTGTCACTGAGAAGTCTTTGTGTATAGGTATTAATTTTGTCACGAGTCTCACCTTCAAGGGGGGTGTTTTTAATCATATCCACCAAGACTTCTGTCTGAAGTTTCATACTTGCAAGCGGAGTTTTAAGCTCGTGAGTCAGTGAGGCGAAGAAAGCCTGCAAAGCCTTCGTTTTTCTTAAATCAAGAAAGTAAACATAAAGAAGAGTTGCTGTTAGGACAAAAAGAAAAAGCAGAAATGTGGCCCCTTCCCACTTTATCATGCTGAGAGTATTCCCCTCAAGCACTGGTATATTGACTCTACTTAGCTTATGCGCGAGTTTAAACACAAGATACAGCCACCATGTTCCTAGTGCTAAAAGCATCATAACGGAACTACTGATCAGCCAATAAAACCAATTTCGTCTTACTTCCATAACCTTTCTTCTAATTGAGCTTGTACTTTTTCATCGTGAGCTTGACTGACAAATCCCACTTCATAGGCATTAGGAGACAGGTAAATCCCACGCTCCAAGAGGTCTTGAAATAATTGATAAAATCTTTCGTTGATATTAGCAGGAATTTGGTCGGGACTCGTTAGCTTGTCATGGGTCGGAACCGGCCAGAAAAGTGAGTGGTAATTGGGAAGACTGTAATCTTCATATCCTCGCTTTTGCATCCATTTTTGAAAAATAGCGACAATCTTATCTGAGGTTTTGTACAAGTTTTGATAAAAATCAGTTGTTAGTTGCTTTAAGTTGGCAAGACCAGCTGCCATGGCAACAGGATTTGCGCTCAGGGTTCCTGCTTGATAAACATCTCCAACAGGAGCGAGACAATCCATTATTTCCGCTCGAGAGGCAACTGCTCCTACTGGGAAGCCTCCTCCAATAATTTTTCCATAAGTCACAAGATCAGGTTTTACTTGTGTCGGACAACACATTCCACCAAAGCCCACTCTAAAACCAGCTATAACTTCATCAAAAACTAAAAGAACTTGGTATTTATCACATAACTTTCGAAGTTCGGGGAGAAAATGTTCCTCTTGAATCAACAGTCCATTGTTGGCAGGAAGCGGTTCTATAAAAACTGCTGCGATTTGATTTTTATTTTCAACTAAAATTTCCTCTAAGCCAGCTAGGTCTCCAAGTTTACAAACGAGAGTGTCACCACTGATATGCTCAGAGACTCCCTTGCTGGAAGCAGTACTTGTACCCGCTAAACCAGAACCAGCTTTAATCAGCATCGAATCAGTGTGACCATGATAACAGCCACTGAATTTCACAATCTTATCTTTTCCCGTATAACCTCTGGCAAGTCTTATCGCAGTCATGACAGCTTCAGTTCCAGAATTTACAAATCTAATCTTATCAATAAAACAATTTCTCTCAACGATATATTCAGCTAGTTCTAGAGAGTACTTTTCACAAGCACCATAGCTCCAACCTCGCTCTAAGGACTTTTTAACAGCTTCTTCTACAATAGGGTTTCGATGGCCTAAAATGAGTGGTCCAAACGACATACAAAAGTCGATATAATCATTTCCTTCTTCGTCATAAATAAAAGCACCCTCAGCTCTCTCGATAAACCTTGGAGTTGTGTGTAAGCCTTTGAAGCTTCTGACTGGAGAATGAACTCCACCAGGTACATATTTGAGAGATTTTTCAAAAAGTTGATCAGAATTCATTTTATCCTTCTAGGTTACAAATTTCTTTTAAGTGATTCATATCAATGACAGGAATAACATCGATGCCTTTTTTCTTAAGCTTCTTCAATGTTTTTCCAAGACCAGCACAATGAATTTTTGTTTTGAGTTCGGGGAAGTTTTTAGTGTAGACTTCAAATTGTTTATAAGATGACCAATAAATAATATCCGACTCGAGCATTAAATCTAATCGATGATCATTATTTCTAGGTTGGTCTCGCACAATTCTTTGGTAGCAGTTAATATTTTTTCCCACTTCACTTTGCGCCTCATCATGGGAAAGTACAAACCAATCCTTTTTTGGTATCATGAGCTTTAATAATTCAGACTCTTGAAAAGCCTCAATCTCAGAGTGTCCAAAGCCTTCTGCACTAGCACAAACCCAGTGCCCGCGGGAGGCAAGCTGCTTCATTGTTCTATTTCCCGCAGCCCAAAGAGTATCATATTGATCAATATTTTCTATGCAATGTGAACTTGTGACAAAAAGGTGACCCTCCTGTGTTTTGACTCCGGAATTTTTCTTTTCAATGAGAAAATCAAAATCTTTAAATAGGTAATAAGCACTTTTACCTCTTATGGGGTCGTAATTGACACCTTCAAGCTCTCTTTTAAAAATTGGCTTACCGTCAACTTCTCCGCGATGAATATGTAGAAAATAGTCTTGAATTTTTTTGACAAAGACACCTACAGCTAAGTGGCAACCACCGCCATAACTTTGAAAAGCGGCTCTTTCTCTTTTGATCTCTTCGATAGTTCTGACGTCGTTGAGAAGACTAAGCTGGTTTTTAAGCTCAGTGCTCTCTACATTTGTTTCGATGGCCAAAGCACCTTGTGAAGCCGCCGGTGGAAAATCTTTAGTCGGAAGGATCATAAAAGTTAAATCTTGAACTAACTCTTTTAATTTTTCCCGAGAATCTTTTTTAAGCGCCAATCGCTCTAGACCTGCAAATGCCAGGGTAATGGCGTCAAATTGGTCATCCAAAAGCTTTTCAATTCTCGTATTAACATTACCTCTGAGCATTTTTGTTTTCACGCTTCCTTTGAAGTGGGGAAGGTACTCACAAAGGTTTGCTTCTAAATTCACAATCCGGCGAGGAGAACTTGTCCCCACCAAAAACTCTTGAAGGTTAGGAATGGCATTAAGCCTTGATTTCTTTATCAACAAAATATCGTGGGGAAATAAGCGCTTAGTTATGCAAGCTGTTTCAATCCCTTCGGGTCTTTCCGAGCCAAGATCTTTGTAGGAATGAATGACGAGATCAATTTTTTTTAAGAGAAGGCTTGCATCCAATTCTTTGGTAAAAAAGTCTTTGCCCTCAAGTTGCCACAAGGGTTTATCAGTAATGACATCGCCTTGAGTTTTTATGGTCTCAATCGTAAAGTCGAGACCTGTTTTTTCTTGGATTTGTTTTTGGGTGATTTGACTTTGGGTGACCGCAAGTAGACTTCCGCGTGTTCCAATTTTAAACATTTTCGACTTGTTTAGCTCCATGGACCGAATAACTTTTTTTAAGGTTAGATTTTTTTTGTAAATGACGCTTGCGATGAATCACCAGAGATTGAATCGCTTCTTGCGCTTGGGAGAGTTTAGCCTGTTTTTTTACTTCCAGAATAGCTCCCTCATTTAAAATGTCGTCCAATCTTAGAACGGCTTGGGCAGAATTCAAATGAGTTTTTATACAGCTAGGGGATCCCAAATCTACAAAAAGTCTTTTTTCGTGCAATGTCATCCACGATTGAAAAAAGCTTTCATCTAAAAGTGTTCCATCATAGCCAATTGTATTGGCAATAAAGGGAAAATCAATAGCCTTTGAAAGTTCGCTCCAAGGTAAGATATTGCATTGTTCAATATTTTGGAGGCTTTTAACTTTTTCCATGCTTCGAGCGCATAATGTAATTGTGCAATATTTTGAGAATTGATTGATTAGATCCTGAGCCAATTGTCCTGAGCCTAAAATTAAAATATGTTTAGCCTTCTTTTTTTGGACGAACTCTTTTCGCGTAATTGAGGCATATGTTTTCTGAGATATACCAGTTAGATACTCACTTCGGATAGACTTAGCATCTTTAAAAAGCTTTTCTAGGATCAATAATAAGTTCGTGTCTCTTAGATCTTTGTTTATATAATCTTGGTAAGCTTTTTTAAATTGTGAGACGATCTCGTTTTCTCCAATAAGTCTGCTTTTGAGACCACAAATGACCTCCAGCAAAAATTGATATCCTTCTTCACCAGTTTTGAGCTCAGCTGTCGAGCTTACAGCAACGTTTAATTTGGTATCGAGTTTAGTTTGATGAGTGAGAATTAGTGTTCTTTGGCAGGTTTTTAGCACGAAACAATGCTTGCTTTCCTCAGAAAAACAATAACTTACGTTCGCTGGAAAATTGTATAAATGTAAGTCCTGCAGCATGCTCATAATATAGTCTCTGTATCAAAGATAATTGTCACCAGAATGTAGGCTCACTTAAATATCAGATAGATAAAACATTAACAATGGATTCAATCTTGGTTATACAATGCCAATATAATCAGATATAAATGATCCAAATTACCAAAGGTATGTCTCTTCAATGGAAACATTTAAAATTATCTATACTGTTCTAGGTGGCTTGGGAATCTTTTTTTATGGGATGAAAACCATGAGCGATGCTCTTCAGCAGGCTGCTAGTGAAGTTATTCGCAGTGTTATCAATTCCCTCACTACCAATCGAGTTCTTGCTGTTATTGTTGGGATGATTGTGACTATGATTGTGCAGTCATCTTCTGTCACAACTGTCATGACAGTGGGGTTTGTTAATGCTGGATTGATGCAGTTAACTCAAGCCATTGGTGTCATATTTGGCTCGAATATCGGAACCACCATCACCGGATGGATTATCTCGATAAAAGTGGGAAAATATGGTCTTTTGATGATCGGTCTCGGTATTTTCCCCGCCCTCTTTAGTAAGTCAGGTAAAATTCAAAATATTGGTCGCGTGCTCTTTGGAGTGGGGATGGTCTTTTTAGGTTTGGAGCTTATGAGTGGAGCTTTCAAACCTCTAAGAACGAACGAACAGTTTTTAGATATGATTTCTTATTTCTCAGGAGAGCATTACGGAGCCTATCTCGCTTCTATCTTAACGGGTTGCCTTTTGACTGTTATCATTCAGTCCTCCAGTGCAATGTTGGGTATTACGATAGCATTGGCTAGCTCAGGAGTTATTACTTTTCCTACGGCAGCAGCTTTGGTTCTCGGAGAGAATATTGGGACCACTATCACTGCACTCCTAGCATCAGTGGGGACTACCACCAATGCTAAGCGAGCCGCCAGGGCCCATGCCTTTTTTAATGTATTTGGAGTCTTAGTTGTATTTTGTATCCTCCCTATCTACATCGAGTTTATCGAATGGCTTGTGCCGGGAGTAGCTGATTTAGCTGATGCTGAAGGGGGGCACCCCAATGTGGCCTCACATATTGCTGCTTCACATACTGTATTTAATATTACGGCTTCAATCTTATTTCTTCCATTCTTAGGTTATCTTGCAGACTTCGTAACTTGGATCACTCCGGAAAAACAAAACGAGAAAAAACATCTTGTTTTGATAGGAGAGTCCCAAGATATTATTCCTGCGACAGCAATCGTTCAGGCTGAGTCAGAAGTGAAAAAAATGATCAATCTCATTGAGAGAATGCAAAATCAAACGAAGAGCTATCTCATGCAGGTTAATCCTGAAGTAAAAAAGAAGATTTCTTCTTATGAAGAAATAACGGACAATATGCAAAAAGAGGTCACCGTATTTATGTGTAAGGTGATGGAGAGACCTCTTAGTGAGTCTCAGTCTTTAAAATCACAGGCCTTAATTAAAATGGCTGATGAGTTAGAATCAATTGCAGATTATTTGGAGAGGATTGTTATCTATAAATCTAGACTAGCCTCAAACTTCCAAGGAATCAGCGATGAAGAGTATATGAAATTTTTAGACGCCGTATGGGATTTTTACCATTTATGTACGGCAGATTTTACTGAGTCAAAATCTCCAACTGAATTGTCTCAAATATTAGAAACGAGTGAATCCTTAAGAACTTGGGCTGATGATATGAGAGACAAACACCTCGAGAGAATTGGTCGAGGGGAATATGATGCCATGTCCGCTTTAACCTATTCTGATATGGTAGTTGCTTTAAGAAAAATTAGGGCCCATGCCATGAATCTAGCTGAAGCATTAAAGATGTATCGTAACCAAGAAATCTAGGCGTCAGATTAGAGGAATTATATGAAGCAGACTTTTATTGATGATCCCACTTTAGTCTTCGAAATAAGACAGGGGCTCGAACGAGAAACATTAAGAACTGATCAAAATGCTCATGCCTCAAAATCTCAACACCCTGAAAAACTTGGAAGCAAATTAACTCATCCTTATATCACAACCGACTACTCAGAAAATCTTTTAGAATTTATAACTCCTGTTTTTAAAGAATCGGAAGAGCTTTTGAAGTTTATGGGAAACCTGCATAATTTTACTTTTCAAAAGCTTGACCATGAACTGTTTTGGCCTTTTTCAATGCCAGCAATTTTACCTGAGGACCAAAATGAAATTCCCCTTGCTTATTTTGGTGAGTCTAATGTTGGAAAGCTGAAAACCCTCTATCGTAATGGACTTGGACATAGGTACGGCCGGGCTATGCAGTCTATATCGGGTGTTCATTATAATTTTTCATTCACTGATAGATTCTGGAAAATGATTCAAGAGGAAACGAGTGATAAAAAAGAACTAGGACAAGTCAAAAGTGAGGGTTATTTTCACATAATCAGAAATTTTCAAAGATATCGTTGGATGTTAATGTATTTTTTTGGAGCATCTCCGGTTGTACATAAGTCCTTTTTAGAGGGGAAAGACCATGATCTTGAACCTTTTGCCCAGGATTCCTTTGTGACTCCAACGGGAACTTCGTTGAGGATGGGAGGCTTAGGATATACTAGTGCAGCTCAAGCTTCAATAAAGATGTGCTATAACCAGTTGGAAACTTATGTTCATGCAATCGAAAGGGCTCGATTGACTCCTTATCCACCCTACGAAAAAATTGGACTGAAAAAAGGAGAAGAGTATCTTCAATTGAATACTCATATTCTTCAAATTGATAACGAATTTTACACAAATATTCGTCCTAAGAATGTGGCGCGCTCCCGAGAAAGTGCCTTACAAGCTCTTCACTCAAGAGGAGTTGAATATTTAGAAGTAAGGCTTCTAGATAATGATCCTTTTCATCCGTTGGGAATTTCAGAGGATAGCATAGCGTTTCTTCATTTATTTTTGATCTGGTGTTTTAGTAAAGAGTCTCCTCAATTAACTGGTGAGCAATGTGATGAAGCAGATCAAAAATTTGAAAAAGTCGTTTTAGATGGACGTAAAAAAGGCATGAAGTTTTTTTCGGATGGATCTGAAGTAAGTATGAAAGATGAATTAATGGGACTTTTGACTGAAATGGCACCTTTAGTGAGAAAGCTAGCTCAAGTGGATCCCATTTATCAAGAAGCCTATGAAATTCAGCTGGAAAAGCTGACTAACCCGAGCAAAATGCCGAGTCAAAAAGTGGTGGATGAAGTATCTCGAAAAGGATTTGTACAGCTTGGATTGAGTCTCGCTGAACGTTATTCTTATCAAATGCGAGAGAATATAGCCTTAGACTCTGAACTAGAGGATTTATCTCTCAGTACTTGGAAGGATGAGGCAAAGATTCGAGAAGAAGATACTAGGAGCTTTGATGAGTTTCTTGAATATTATTTTAAAAAAATAAAAATATAATTTATGGTTCGTTATCTTAAATACATTGTTCTAGTTTTTGGAAGTTTAGGAATTTTAATTGGAGGATTTTTTTTCTTCCAGAATAAGCAAGATATCCTCACTGCTTGGGAATATAGCTCTAGGTTAGACTTAGACTTCCTTAAAGAGCAATGTCCTCAGAGTCCAACCGTTATGCCTTGTCTACAATTAGAATTTGCAGAATTTTCTAAAAAAGCTTCTTTGACCGGAACTAGTATTGGAATGAAGATGGCTTTCAATATTATTGATGAGGAGAAATATTCTCAAAAAATCTTTTCAAACGAAAATTATAAAAATGTCTTTTATTCTCTGGTTTATCTGAAAATTAATAATTTAGCCTTGGGGCATGTTTATAAAAATTATCATGGGTTCGATGTTTTTTATCCAGGATACATTGGATCACTTCCAAAATTTTATGAGGATGGATTTGAGTTTTCAGAAAATATTATTCATGGTCTTCAGGGGCCTGAGGGGATTGAAGTGATAGCTGATGAGAAAATTCGTGCTGCCGTTCAACAGGATTTTCAGCAGGTAGAAGCTAATTTTTATGAAATCAAAAAGAATGTAGAAGCCTTTATAGAAAAGGAAACCAACAGGTTAGAGGCACTGGCCCAATAATGTAAACTACGATAGGATGGGTCGTTAGAGAATTTTTTAAGGAGCAATAGATGGGACTAATGTTTGGATCAAAGGAAATAACTGAGCGCGATCGCGGGCTAACATATGATGATGTGTTATTGATGCCAAGACATTGTGAAATTACCTCACGCTCGATCCCTAGCTTAAAAACAAGATTGACGAAAAATAAAGAAATGGAAATTCCTTTTATCTCTGCGAATATGGATACTGTTACAGAGACAGAGATGGCACATAAGATGGCTCAAATGGGTGGACATGGAATTCTGCATAGATTTATGACCACTGAAGAGCAGGTAGCCCAAGTTAAAAAACTACTCGAACTAAGAGGAAGCCTTCCGCATTTACACGTTTCAGCGAGTGTGGGTGTCAAAGAAGAAGGAATGCGAAGAGCCGATGCACTAGTGGATGCAGGTGTTGAGATTTTAACTCTTGATATTGCTCATGGTGACTCGGTGATGATGTTGGAGGTATTGGAGTATCTAAAAAAGACTCACCCACATATTGACGTCATTGCTGGAAACGTGGCGATGCCTGATGGAGTGGCAAGATTTATCAGCTCAGGTGCAGACGCTGTAAAAGTGGGAATTGGACCAGGCTCAATGTGTACGACTCGAATTATTACGGGATGTGGAGTTCCACAATTAACGGCGGTTTCTCTTTGTGTGGCAGAGGCTCGAAAGCATAATATTCCCGTGATAGCCGATGGTGGAATTAAAACCTCAGGGGATATTGTGAAGGCGCTAGCTGCAGGAGCTGAAACAGTTATGCTCGGCTCAATGCTCGCAGGCTGTCTTGAAACCCCAGGAGAGATTAAGGGCGGAATGAAAAAATATCGTGGGATGGCTTCGAAAGACGCCCAAGTATCATGGCGAGGAAATATGCAACAAGGGATGGCTGCCGAGGGTGAATCTCGTATGATTCATATTAAAGGGTCTGTCACCAACGTTATTGATGAGCTTTCTGGTGGGGTTAGATCCGGGATGACTTACTTGAATGCTACTAATATTTCAGAGATTGAAAAAAATGCTTTTTTTATGGAAATGTCTTCATCGGGAATGTCAGAGTCAAGACCCCATGGGATGAATTAATTTCCATTTTGGTTGGTGATTTGAGCTAATTCAATATTCTGCTGATCGGAGGAGTCGTTTCGATCCTCACCTGTATTGCTTTGCGCTTGAATAATATTTCCCTGCATCCCCTGGTGGGAGAGTGGCCTTTGACTTTGCTGTGAGCTTTGTTGATTTTGTTGCGCCATCTGTTGAGCCATCGCTGCCTGTTGTTGAGAGGGATTGGCATAAACATCAAAAATCATAAACCCTAGGATTATCATAACAGAAACCATCTTCTTGCTTAATTTCATCAAAGTCTCACTTAATGGAAAGATTTGTGCGCTGCATAATACAGCAAAAACCAGAATATACAGGCCAGTATGAAGGTTTTACCATCGATTTTAAGTCATTGATATGACATAAATAAGACGTTAAAATTAAGGATCAGGAGAAAATTTTGAGTGAGGTATATGAGATAGTTTGCTCCTATCCAAAGGTGGCTGAGCATTTAGCGCAAAATCCCAAGGATAAAGAGCTTATTCACAAGCATATAGATGAAATCAAAGGCGCTTATAGCACGAGTGTATTGTCTGCTATGGAAACCTTTATGGATAAGACTTTTGTAAAGCTTTATGACGGTTTTAATCTACACCTTCCTGATGGGTTTGATATGCAGGAGACACTCAAGAATTATCATGTTGTCCTTTGCCCCAACCATCAGTCCCATGCCGATTATGTGGCCCTTCAATATATTTTCTACAAGCGTTTTAAAATTCCGGTTTATATTGCGGCTGGTATAAATCTGAATATCTTTCCCATTGGTGATATTTTTAAAAAATGTGGAGCCTTTTTTATAAGACGTAAATTTGATGACGATCTTTATAAGATCGCTTTTCAAGGATATATTTACTATCTTCTCAAGACTGATAGGGTAGTGGAGTTTTTTTTTGAAGGAGGAAGGACTAGAACTGGAAAACTTCTTCCTCCAAAGTATGGTCTTTTCAGTATGATTTTAGATGCGCATGCTACATTTGGAGATGATAAAAAGCCTCTTATGTTTATACCTGTGAGTATTGCCCATGAAATGATTCCTGAGGAACGGGCCCACGCTAAAGAATTGAGTGGAGCTAAAAAGCAAAAAGAGAAAGCAAGTCAGCTTTTAAAACTGTTTACCCTATTTAATAAAAAGCTAGGTACAGTACATGTACGTTTTTCTTCTGGCGTCATAGTAGATAAGCCTTTTGAGAATCTAAAGTTAAAAACACAAGAGCTCGCTTTTGATATTTTTCGTAATGTGGGAAGCGGTATGCCTATAACTCCTTCGGCACTCCTCTCTCTTATTTTGCTAGATGAACCAACAGGAGCTCTGACTTGGAAACAAATCACCGGTCGAGCCGCAGATGTAAGAGATTATTGCCTTTATATGAAAATTCCCTTGGTAGGGTCACTATCTGAGGAGAACTGGGAACCAACTTTAAAAGTGGCGATGGATATGTTTCTCAATAATAAAAAAGTTGAATTGATAAAAAGAGAAAAATTGAATCAAGTTTTTTACTCTATCCATGAAGAAAGCCGGGTGAATCTTCTTTATCATAAAAACATGATCTTACATCATTTTTTAGTCCCAGGTGTAATGAATGCAACTTGGTTCAATATCTTCAATGGAACGATTAAAACTCCTTCCGAGTTGAGAAGATTCCTCTTGATCAAGAGAAAAGAATTGAAGTACGAGTTTTATCTTCCAAGGACCTCTGAGATTTTAGAAGAAGGACTTTCAGTTGTTGAATATGCCCTAGATAGAAAACTCAAAAATATTGATGAAATTCTAGAGCTTCCGGTAGACGACCTCTATCAGGTCGCAGCAAAAGTGAGACCATTTTCTACGGCGTTAAGTTATATATATGAAGCTTATTATATTGCGGCGATCACAGTGAACTATTTAAAAGATGAAAAATTTAATGACGAGAAGTTTCTACAAGTATCTAGTGAACTATTCCAGATGGAGAAAGACCATGGGAGAGTTGTAAAATACCCAGAGTCTTATACAGTGCCTAAGATGAAAGCCACTTTATCATATCTTGAAAATTTAAATGTTATCGGTCGGGATGAGAAAAATATGATAGAAGTTCTCGAACAAGAAAAGATTGGCTATTTGATTGAAAAATTTGCTAGAGATGTTAACGATCAAGTCTCAATCAATTTAAAATTTAGTTATGAAAACAATTAGTCTTTATCAACGACGTATGCTGGCCCAACAATGGGACGGAAAAATGTCTTTATTTTCGAAATTACATATTGTGGACCAGTTTATTGAAGAGTCTCTTCTTCTTGAAAAAATAGATGAGCAAATAATGTTTTTCAAAGACCCTAAAAGTCTTTGGGTGGGACGTGAAGTCGTTGGCTTTGACCCGCAATTAAAAAATTTCGGTTCAATGGATTTGATTGACTTTAATCCAACTCAAGCGCAAAGAGAGACTGTATCACTTGAGAGCCTTGATGATTTAGAACGATATTTAGAATTTAAAATTGGATATGAACTTTTGAGAGGATCCCTGGATTTATCTGGAGAACTGACAATAGATTATTTCAATTCTTTTTAAGAAATTTTGCCATATAGATTGGCCCTATTTTGTGTTCGTGAGGAAGGCTAATAAGTCCGTATTCCGTCTGGCTAAAATATTGGTGACTTTCTTGGACAAGTTCTACTTGATCGCTTTTTTTCTTTAAAAATTTCTCAACGACTCCATCATTTTCCAGTGGAGAGAGAGAGCATGTCGAGTAGACAATAGTTCCTCCCTGCTTGCAAGCCAGGGCCGCAGAGCAAAGGAGTCCGTATTGGATGCCAGCAAGTTTTTTAGTTCTCTTTGGACCCCATTTTTTTAATTCTTCTGGGTTTTTCAAAACATGCCGTTCGCTCGAGCAAGGGGCATCGACTAAGACTCGATCGAAATGTTCTGGAAGCTGGATGCCATACTGAAGGCCGTCTTTTCCTTTAACAAATATAAGCTCCCTCAGTGTATGAGGGACGTAGTCTCGAATGACTTGGGTAAGACGCTCTCGCCTAGATTTGGATATTTCGTTCGCCCAAAGCTGTCCTGAATTTCCAAGTTTTTCTAAAATGATTAAGCTTTTCCCACCTGGAGCCGCACACATATCAAGAATGACTTCTCCTGTTTTAGCTCCTAGAAAATGAGCACAATAATAGCTGGCTGGATCCATAATATAATATTGACGCAGATGATCTGAGTTTTTTGAATGACTAAGCTTTCCCAAAGAAGACTCATAGAGTGGTTGATTAGCTACGGTTTGTTGGGTAATGACTTGAGGGGCACCAAAGCAATTTCGAATCATTTGTTTTTCGTCAGCGAGAAGTGCTTCTTTGAGTTGATCCCAAATCATGGGGTACAGGTCTTGGTAGAATTCATCAAAATTTAATGTTTTAGTTTTATGCGCCATTTTGCAGTGCTTAATCCTTCAAAATTTCGTTGGATCACTTCTCAAACGATGTTATTTAGCTATAATACTAGCTAAATTTAAGAGTTTAGTTTGTTTAACTTAATCAGCGGAGGTTTACAATAGCGCAATTTAATAGAGGCGGAGGAAAGGATCGAGGTCCAAGAGTCAATGACTCAATCAGAGCACCAGAGGTGAGATTGATTGCAGATGAAGGTGAGCAACATGGAGTTGTTTCTATTCAAGAAGCGAATCGAATCGCTGAAGAAGCAGGACTAGATCTAGTTGAAGTGTCGCCGAACGCTAAGCCCCCAGTAGTTAAGTTAATAGATTATGGAAAGTTCAAATATCAGCAGCAGAAAAAAGCTGCGGAAGCCAAGAAAAAACAAGTCACGATTCAGGTTAAAGAAGTCAAATTTAGACCGGCCATTGATGTTCATGATCTCAACGTAAAACTTAAAAATGTCTATCGTTTCTTAGATGCTGGAGATAAGGTGAAGCTTTTGATGCAGTTTCGAGGAAGAGAAATGGCTCATAAAGATATCGGTCTTGGAAAGTTCAAGGAAATCATCGCAGGTATTGTAGAAGAGACTGATGCAGTTGTAGAGTCACCCTTGAAAATGATGGGGAATAGGGCAATTTGTATGATTGCTCCTTCTAAGAAGAAATAACGCGAAGCGATGGCGAATTATTTGGTAAATATTTCTTTGCCATTCGAGTCACCCATGATAGTTGTATCTGTCTAAAATTCTAAAGAATCGGAGTTATATATGTCAAAAATGAAGACGAGAAGAGCTGTTGCGAAGAGAATCAGAGTAACTGCTACAGGTAAAGTAAAAATCAAAAAAGCTAACTTGAGACATATTCTTACTAAGAAGTCTCAGAAGAATAAGAGGAATGCGAGAAAAGCTGGATATTTAGTGCCAACAGATGCACAGAATATGCTTAAAGCAGCTCCATACCTAAAGTAATTAAAAAACAACAAGCCAGTTTGTTTGACCTAGGGCCAAGAGATCAAAAGATCCCCCTACGATTCAAAAGGAGAAAAAGATGGCAAGAGTAAAACGGGGTTTTAAGGCCCGCAGAAGAAGAAACAAGATTTTAAAAATGGCGAAAGGATTTCACTTCGATAGAAGAACGAAATTTCGTCACGCAGCTCAAACAGTTCTTAAGGCCATGCAGAACATGTATAAGGGGAGAAGACTCCTTAAGCGTGATATGCGTAGACTTTGGATTGTGAGAATCAACGCTGCTGCAAGAGAGCTAGGGACATCTTACTCTCAGCTTATGGGTTCATTGAAAAAGAACAATATTGAGCTTAATAGAAAGATGCTTGCTGATATGGCAGCCAGAGACTTCGAAGGGTTCAAAGCTCTTCACGCTTCTTTAAAATAAGCTAAAGTAAACATAAATAAAGAAAGAAACCAGCCTGCAGGGGCTGGTTTTTTTTTGTGAGGGGGTAAGGTGGGCACCGGCGATGTGAACGCCGGCTCATAAGATAGGAGTATCATTCGATACTCACTAGTGACGTTTCAAACTTATCTCTATTGTTCACTTGGATTGATGGATTGAATTCGAGTATTCGTTTAAAAATCTTTTAAAAATGAACACATATTTTCTTTTTATAAGTAACTAAATTTTCATAGAATATTGCTACGCTAGAGGCAGAAAAAAATGACTTAGGGGGTCAAGTGAAACAGTTTCAAAAGGTGACAACCATAATACTTTCTTTAATCATTCTGTTTTGTATTGGATGTGGAGTATCAAAATTAAATGAAAGTTACACAAGAATCGAGCCAAATAGCCAATCTGATTATTTCTCACAGCATGTAAAGCCCATCTTTGATAATAAATGTATCGCTTGCCACTCTTGCTTTAATTCTCCCTGCCAACTTAAACTTTCTTCTTATGACGGAGCGATAAGGGGCGCTAATGAGATTAGTATTTTTGATGTTCCTAAGCTTAGATCGAGAAAACCGACTCGGTTATTTATTGATCACCACTCTGTTGAAGAGTGGAGGGAGCGAGGATTTTTTCCAGTCCTTGGAGATAAAAATAAATCCTTGATGAGTGTTATGGTGAGCGAGCTGGATGGAATAGAGTCTGGCAAACAGAAGTTCTACGATTCAGAGAATAGTCGTGAATGTATGAGTAAAAATAGTCCTCTTTTATTGGATGATTATGAAGAGGCCAATCCAGCCGGAAGAATGCCATTTGGTTTTCCGGCCTTAAGTTCTGAAGAAATTAATAAAATAAAAACTTGGCAGGAGTTAAAGCTTCCAGGCCCAGACCTTCAGAAATTTGAGAAAAGAGTCAGAAAGAGATCAGAATTCGCTAAACAGATCGAGCAATGGGAGGAATTTTTAAATCAGAAATCAATGAAAAATAGAATTGTCTCTCGCTATATTTATGAGCACTTATTTTTAGCGCATATTTATTTTAATCGAGACTCTAAAACAAGTTTTAGACTTGTTCGGTCAAAGACGAGATCAGGCGATATTGAAGAAATCGGAACTTTGTATCCTTATGATTCTGCTGGAGACAAATTTTATTATAGGCTGAGGCCGGTTGTGGAAACCATGATGCATAAACGTCATATTCCATTTGCTTTTACCCCTAAAAAGCTTAAGACCTGGAAAGAGAACTTCATTCAAAGCCAGTGGAAATTCGTGCCTAAAACAATGCCTGAATACGGTGCTGAAGGTTCTAATCCCTTTAAGACTTTCGCATCTATCCCCGTTAAGGCAAGGTATAAATTTTTTCTAGATGAATCGGCTTATCATATTATGACCTTTATTAAGGGACCTGTTTGTCGAGGACAAACGGCGGTCAATGTTATTAATGATCATTTTTGGGTTTTATTTTTAGATCCTGAAAAAGATCCTTTGGTGAATTCACAGAAAGTTTATAGTGAAGTGACAAAAGAGATGAAGCTTCCCGCAAAACTAAGAGATCGCTTTGCTCCTATGGCCGATTTTAGGCAGGACTATTGGGATGCTGTGAGAGCAAAATTTCAGTTTCTTTCTGGTCAAAAGCTGGATGAAAGTTGGATTTGGAATGGTGACAAAAAGAATTTAAACTCCGTCATAACGGTCATGCGTCATTATGACAGTGCCCATGTTATGAAAGGGATGCAAGGAAGAACTCCCAAAACTGTTTGGGTCCTTGATTATCATGTTTTTGAATCGATCTATTACAATCTAACCGCAGGTTATAATATGTTTGGTCCGGTTCTACACCAGGTTAATTCTAGACTCTTTATGGAGATATCCAGGATTGCCTCTGAAGATCTTTTTTTAAGTTTTCTCGCTACTGACAAAAGAAAAAGCCTGAGGGGAGCTTGGAATTTACCAACACCTGATAGTAAAGAGTCAGAGCTCAAATGGATATCAGATCTCTTAGGACATGACGCTCAAGAAGAGATGGAGTTTGACTATCCATTTTATGGGGGAAATATAAAGAGTACTATTAATGGTTCATCTAGCACCACTAAAGAAGATTTTTTGAATTTCTTTCAAAGTGAAGTTTATTCAAAAGAGCAAATGAATGCCAAACGAGAAAGGGTACCTAAGGCTCTTAAAAAGTTAGAAAGTCTTCCGGGAAGAATTGTTGCCGATTTACCTGATAGTATTTTGATAAGGTTTGAGGGAAAAATCTATACTCTTGTTCATCATATGGCACATTTAAATGTCTCTATGATTTTCTTTGAAGATCAAAGAAGAGTGAAAGAAGATGATCGGATAGATATTATGGCCGGTGTGGCAGGATCTTACCCTAATCTCTTAATGAGTCTTGATTCAAATGAGCTTTTAAAATTCTATGAGTCGTTAAAAATGACCAAAGGAAAAAATGAAGTTGCTCAGGTCCTACAACAGTTTGGAGTAACCAGAGATCAACAGAATTTTTGGGACGTTTATAAATGGTTTTCTGAGAGAACATTCGATGCTTCTACTCTCGAATTTGGGCATCTCGACCTTAATAGATATGAAGATTTCGGAGAGATTAAGTAGGGTAATAGCATAAATTGCATAAGCACCCGATTTTTTTCATAAAATAGGGTGTTTTCTTTTGCACAATTTCATTTTTCTGATAACCTAATAATAAGAACTTAGCTAATTGATCATGGAGGATTTTAATGAGCATCACTAAAGCGGACATTGTAGAGCGTGTTTACAAGGAAGCTGGCTTTTCTAAAAAAGAAGCCGCCGAGATGGTCGATTTAATTTTCAAAGTCATAAAAGATACCTTGGCCAGAGGAGAAAAGGTCAAGATATCCGGTTTCGGAAATTTTTCAATCAGAGATAAAGCGACTAGAGTGGGGCGCAATCCTCAAACTGGTGATGCTATGCAAATTTCTGCCAGAAGAGTTCTCACTTTTAAACCATCACAAATATTAAGAGACGATATTACGGAAAGATACAGGCATCGTATCGACAAGGAAGGGAATGAAGATGCTTCAATCCCACCAAAAGAAGGCAAGCCAAGAGCGCTAAGTTCTTTTCTTGGTAATGAAGAAGAAGATATGTAGAAACCTTATCCTTACCTGCGAGGATTATATGAATTTTAGTTCACAATCATCAAACGATTACGCATTCAAAGAATTATCAAGTCTTACGGGAGTCAAACCTTATGTGTTGAGGTTTTGGGAAAGTGAGTTTGAAGAAATCTCTCCCTCTCTCAGAGAAGATGGCTCTAAAGCTTACTCTGAAAAAGATCGCGAGTCAGTCGAAAGAATTAAGGACTTGTTATTTGGACAAAAACTTTCCATTCAGGAAGCGAAGGGTATGCTACAGACAGCACTGAAAGAGAAGGAAGTTGAGTTGGAGGCCAGTCATGAAGCTGAGACATCTGATCAGATTAATGAGAATCTAGAAACTGGAGAAGGTAGTAATAGTAATGACCGAGCGTTTTCGTTTGAGAGTTCATTTGAGCTTATGCGAAAATCTATGGGGCTTGAGATTGTTAAAGACGAAAATACCACTAAGTCCGGACTCAATATTGATTATACTGAAAAAGATATGCTCTCTTTATTGCATGCCAAAAGGAAGCTAAAAATTTCTCTTAATAAAATTGAAGAGCTTTGCGCTCGATATAATTGGTAGAGTTAAGCTTTTAGAAATTTCCAATCTTCGATATTAAAATCAATTTGCGATTTGATAGATTCCTGCCCATCAGTAAGTTTATCAAAAACTTTTCTTTCAAATTTTTCAATAAAATGAACCAGGCTAGAAAGCTTATGGTTCTCGCAGGTGTTTTTCATGATTCTAGAGTTTTCTGCTAAGAGAGATAAAATCTCAGATGTTGAAAAATGTAGAAAAGGATTTGCCTCTTTTTCATGTCCTTGAACTTTCTCTGTAAGTTCGCAGAGATCGTCTAATAGTTGAAAATTGATACCTAGTTTTAGTCCAAAGCCTTCTATTGTTTCCAAAAGATCCTCTCGCTTAGAAATCATGGCACATCCCATAAGCGCCAATTCCATAAGTGCCGATGTTTTAAGCTTGTGAATTTGAAGGACCTCTTCAATACTTCTACTTTTTGCCTGCATATCAATGATTTGACCAAGTATGAGTCCCTGGGCCCCGGTTTTATCACCGTATAAATTCAAAAGAGAGGAAAGACTAGGAGCTTCGATTTTAGAGAGTACTTGAAAACTGAGTCCTAATAATGCATCTCCAGTTAATATGGCCTCCCACTCGGAAAATTTAATATGGGAAGAGGGTTTACCTCGTCTTATGTCGTCATTATCCATTGAGGGGAGATCATCATGTATTAAGGTGTAGCAATGGTGCATTTCTAAAGAGCAACCAAAAATTAAATGATCATGCCCTAATTGACCTAGGTCAGAAGCCAAGTGGTACACTAAAAGAGGCCTAAACAACTTACCTGGAGGTAAGAGAGAGTAGCTCATCCGCTCTCTCATTTTCTCATCTGATACGAAGTCCTTTAATAAGTCTTGTAATTGACTCTCACAAGATTGAATCCATTTTTTTTCATTCTCATCTTTTATTAGCGTCATATTAAAACTTTTCACTCACCTGGGAGAGGAAGCTCCCATAAGGGCAGGCATACCTGCTCCTTTAATTTGAATTTGGTAGAAACCATCTTTTTGATCGAACTTTTGTAAGATCAGATTATGGAGAAGCTCTTTTTGAGGAAAGCTGTCAGCTAGCTTAAGCTCTCCAACTAGATTAAGACCTGAATATACGGGTCGTATGAGATTGACGTCTATATTGCCTTTAAATTCGGTACGAAGTGGGGATTGATCGTCTCCAATAGTAAATTGGCGTAGTTTAAATTTAGGTTTTTTGCCTCCTTGAGTTAGTTCACCAAGGATGAGGAAGTTATTGATATCAAGAGGCTCTTCAATGGAGAAAGGTAGACCCATAGGAGGAAGTTTCATTTTTTGGGCCGGAATCGTTAAATTTTTTGAGACTATATTTAAGCTAAATATCTCCATCTCAGTAAAACTTAGATTAGACTTCATATGAAAATGTGAAATATAGAGATCACCACCGAGCTTAATGGGTATCAGTCCCGCAAGCTTTCCAAGAACAATCTTTTTCTCAGGCTCAGCAAAACTTCCTCCTTGAGCCTGGTTTTCCATGACAACTGCAAGTCCACCAAGACCGAAGGCAATATCTGCTTCAAGAGGCATTCCTTGAAAATTAGTACTTATATTAAAAGCAGGACCTAAGGGAGAAAAGCTAAATCCACTTAGGGCAATGGTAAGAGTCTTAAGGTGGACCGGTACACCCTTGGTACAGATAGGAGAGACTTTTACATTGGAAAGTATAATGCCATTCCATTTATACGAGAGTTTATCAAAATTAACTGGACATGCTCTATTGGCGGCAAGATTGCGTTTTAAAAGTCCTTCGAGTCCTCCAGAGCTATTCGCAGAAACTGCAACAGGAGCTGCATTAGGAGCAGAGCTCGTTGAAGAGCTAAAAAGTGACATTTGACTGACAAAAGTAAGTGCAAACAGTCCTAAAAGACCTAAAAGCCATTTAGGATTTTTTAAAAACCTTAGGGAGTAATCAGGCTTGGTTTGATCCACTTCACTCATAGTATAGGTAACTCGTTTTAATAATCCTCAGCCGCTGCACCAGCGCTATTATCTTGTAATTGACTGAAAAGTGAAATGCCAAAACTTCCCTCAAGAAGTTGTGTCTTTTCATTTTTCGTAATAAGTATCTCTCTGAATTTAAATTTGCCCCTAAAACTTAATGTCTTAAAGGTATTATTTAAATCTTCATTACTCATGTCTTTGAATTCAATAGTGGCCCTGGTCTCACTGACCCCATTTCCAATAATCTCGTCAAAGGAGTTTGTGTCTACTCTCAGTTTTGAGGTGCTGAGTCCAAGTCCTGAAATCATTCGCTCTAAAGCAGTTCTATCTCCAACTGGAGTCGGATTTAAGACCCCAGCCTTTTTTCTTAAGTCAGTTCGACTCGCAATGATTTGATTGGCTTCTTTTATAATGGTCTCATGAAGATTAAGCTCGCTGCTTGCACTAGAGTAGAAGAGGTAGCTGATAAAGATAAGTATAAAAGGAATCAATAAACTTAAAACCATCATTCCAAACTTCACTGCATCCTGTTGCCATTCCTCAAGGGTTGCGTAGGTCTCTTGAATTTGAGTAAAGGCATTTGAATCTTTAAATTCTTCCAGTTGAGTGATGACAAATTCATCTAGTTTTTGCATTGGACTCATCATAAAAGCTCACCTAAACCTTTAACAGAAAGTTCGAGTTTCTTCTCATCCATGTTTATCTTCCACTTTCGACCACTTTGCTCGAAGGAGTTTGCGATGTCCTTAAGATCCTCAAGCTTATTACCCTTGATCACAAAATCTATTTCATGTTTTAATTTATCAGCTGGTCTGGAAAGAGATGTATCTTCTATAGCTGAAAAATAAATTATTTCGACATCTCTGCCTTGAAGAAAACTAATCACATCTTGCACATGTCTGAGGGCATTAATTTTTAACGAGGCTTGAATACTCTTTACTTCCTGAACGATATTTTTATTTTCCTTTTCGAGTTTGGAGAGAATGTACTCAGGCCTTTTTGCTCGTGTACTTCCGATATCTAAAGAAGGGTTTTTGAGAATATTAAGAGAAGCACCTCTTGCTTTTTTAGCAGCCGAGCTGGTCACAAAATAATTCACAAAGAAAAATAAACTTGTGACTAAAGCAAAAATCATTGCCCGACTAAAGACAAAGGTAAATGGCTCTAGAGGAAGACCATACTTATTATCAAAAACATAGTCGCCTTTGAGTAAATTTATAAGTCCCGTTTTTCTCGTTGAGACAAGAGCGGTAGTCACGGCGGGACTAAATCTATTTTTGATTTTTTCATCTTGATCAATATTTGACTGGTCGAGATGTTTATAAGGATCAAAGCTCTCTACTGGAACCTTCAGTTTTTCTGAGAGATAATTTTTGATATTCTTTATATTTGCCGTTGAGCCTGTAAGATAAAACTTCTTTACAGTTGAGCCATACTTGACCCTGTGACCGATATCCCAGCGCTTAATTTCATTGATGAGGGGCTCTAAAACCGTATCCATCATATGCGCGAATTCTTTTTGGTTCTCATTTACTTTTTCATATTGATCTTCAAGGAGGAGAAAGGAGTTTTGGTGCTTATATAAAATAGCCTCGTCCTCAGAAATTTCATAAGTTTTACTGATCGCTTCTGTAATCAAATTTCCAGCTGTAAAAGACTGATGATTTGAAACCAAAAGTCCATCTTGGTAAATATAGCCATTGGTCACGTGGTGTCCAATATCAATAATCGCACAGCATTGCTCATATTCTGTCTCATGCATTTCAATATATTGTGCATAAGCAGCTACATCACTAGTGAGTATAATAGGCTCGAGTCCCGACTGCTTAAGTAACGCGAAAAACTCATTAAAAGTTTCTTGGCGGACAATGGCAACCGTGGCATGGGTAAGCTCTCCCTCTGTGTGAAGTCGATCTGCCCAATGGGCTTCGCTTAGTCCGTAAGGGAGGTCCTCTTCGATTTGAAAAGGAAGGAGTTGGCGTGCTCGTTTTTTATTTTTTACGGGAAGAGATAAAAACCTTGTGGTCACTAACTCAGGAGGCATGCAAATAATAAGCTGGTTTTCGACGTCTATTTCATCAAGAAAATCTTTGATCAATTTAAACTTAGCTGACCAAACGATATTTCTCTCAGTTTGGGCATTGATAGTCTCGTCTTCAAGGGTAAGGTTCTCTGTGGTAAGTAATTTGATCCGCTTTTTTTCAATACGATAAGTGATGATTTTTACAGAGTAATTTCCGATTTCAGCGACGATACTTAACATACCAATATTGTATGGCAGCATTCATCATTTAAAAAGTGATAAAAAAGAAATAAACGTAAATTTTTAGAAAGCTCTGTAAAAACTTAGCCCACAATTATTTCAACAATTCGAGGTTCTAATAGCTGAGTTTTTTGCTTTTCTGGATTGCCATTGCCACCGGGAGGTGTTGGGTTAGGTTCTGGCTCTCCAGGGTTTGGTTGAGGGGTTTGGGGAGATTGGGGAGTTTCTCCGTCTGCTCCTAAATTTCCGTTTGCCGGCTTTTGTGGTCTTGGTTGAGGTTGCACTGGCATAGTGACATAGGCCACTAAATTATAGGTCGCATCTCTCACCTTCGCATTTATAACAATTTTAAAAAGGGTAGGAGTCGGACCGAACTTCAGTCCTTGTTTTTCGTAGTTCTCAAACCTTTCATCGAAATCACTCTCATTTAAAATATTTCCAATATTCACAATATAATTTTTAAAATCGTCTCTAGTATTAAAATATTGAGGGTTTTGAGGGTCATTTTTCCATTTAAAAAACTCTTCAATATCTTCCGGCAGGATATTAGGGATTAAAAGGCGCAAGAGATTATCCGTAATTTCGTTGAGATCAATCATGAGAGCGCCATGCACGGTGAATTCATTTTCAATGAGCTGAATAATATCATCAGGCCAGCTTGGTAGCGTATAGATCTCTGAATAAGAAGTTATAGGGGCCCGCTTAGGAGTTAAGTTTTGTTCATCAAAACTTCTATCAGCGCCTCCATTATCTTCTATGGCGTTAGGATCACTGATATAAAATTTAAGTTCATTAACGAGAGGTTGAATATCCATTCCAAAATACTTTGAGTCAAAGGTTTCATCGTTTTGACTTTTAAGCTCAATACTCTGTTGAAGAGCATTAAAAAGTTGAGATTCTGGAGAAAAGGCTAATTCTTCCTCAGTAGGCTCAGGAGGCTCTTCTTCCGGATTCGCTCTAGCGGCTCTTTTTCTAGCCTCTGTTAGAAGTGAAATTCGAAGCATATTAAGATTAATTTTGTTTGATATATTATTAATGGTGAGCTGAAACCCTCCTTCTAAGAAACTCTCTTCGGAAAATTTTTGAAGGGCCTGTTTTTGAATTGCATTCATATCCTTAGAAACAGGAATAGGGTAAATAAAAGGGAAATTCCAAATAAGATCTAAATTTTGTTGGCTAACAACATTATTCGCTCCTGTTTTATTTTGAACGAAATTATAAGCTTCTTTGTAGAGTCTTAATCTTGCCATAGCAAATTTTAGTGCTGACTCAGCCACAAGCCTCGCTTTGGCGCGACTTTCGATATTGTCCGCTCTAAAGCGATTGATAAAAGTCTCTTCAGTAAACTTATATACCAGTGGTACAGCGATCGCAATTGCCGCCATGACAATAAAAATAGCTACACCTCTTTGGTTGGAGAGAAGCTTATTCATGTGTCTACCTCTGATCCATTCTCATCATCACCATCAGGCACTTGAGTCCCATTGCCTAAATTATTTCCGCTCGCATTTCCACCTTGATTATTTCCATTGCGATTATTTGGATTGGCCCTTAAAAATCGGTAAAGATCCTCAGGTTCAAATTCTGGGAATAGGGGACGATAAATACGTTCAGTATAGCGTTCGAGCCCCATTATATCGATGAAATTGACACTGACTTTAATGCCATAAATTCTATGGATACCATTTTTGATAGTATCTAAGTTTTCTACAAATTTTTGACTCTGCGGGTTCCAAAATTCGAATTTAAAACTTTCCACTCTGCGAAGGAGTACTTGGGTCTTAATATTATTCCAAGGAATGTCTGTGGGAGCAAAAACATCGGTGTTATAAATTTGTCTCACGAGAGCTGAACCTGCATTTGTTGAAGCTTGCGAGGGATCCTCAATATTTGTTTCTCCCACGGCAAGCTCTTCTGAGGTAAAGTCGTCTGCGACCAGGGAGTAGCGTACCCAAGCAAATCGCGACTGCTTGGAGTTGGCCACTTTCCTTCGATTGGAAGTGGTGAGAAAAATGAACTCATCTTTTTCGGGGTTTTCAAAAATAGGAACGGGAAGCCCATTATAGGAAATCTGAGAAAATCGTTGGTTTCTTTGATAAATATCGATTAATTGGTTGTAGATTTCACCCTCACCAGGGGTCATTTGGGAGGGATTCATCAAAATATCAAAGGCAAGAGGGGTGTAGATCTGAGAGAAATCCCACTCCAATCTAGAAAGAGCCGTTTCTATTTGAAGAAAATCTTTGTCCTCTTCGATTGTAGAATCCGATGAGGTTATGACGAACTCAGAGAAATTTATGATCCCTAATGAAAGCACAGACAAAAGGGCGATAGCAATCAAAACCTCTATCAAGGTAAAGCCTCTTTCGGCTTTTATCAATGAATGTTCAAAGTCCAAAGTTGCGATCAATTTGTGCGTTTCCTTTCTCGACCCATGAGGTAAGTTCATAAAAGTCGTTATCTGGAGAAGTGACTTCCACTCTTACTTGCCAGATGATTTCTTCTAAATTTCGCTTTAAGATGGCAAAGACTCTTTTTCTCACTTGAGTTTCCTGAGTTTCTATCCTGTTTTGTTCATCTTCAGTTTGTCCCATAATAGCGGCTAGATCGGGAAGTTCCATTTTTCTAATTTCAACTTTATAACGATATTCTTTATAACCTTCGATTTCAAAATTACCTGTGTCTTCAGAATTATTTGTCGCCGTTGTGAACTCTCTATTACTAATGAGGACTTCGTTCATTTTAAACTCAGCCAGGTTATGCAAAGTAATATCAATTCTTCCAAGTCTAGAGCTATTAAGATTTGTTGTTACAGTAACACTTAAAACGGCAGAGACCACTGCAAATAAAGTTAAAGCAATGAGGACTTCAACCAAAGAGAATCCAGCACTGGCTAATTTATTTTGCTTTCCTACTCTTTGAGCCATTGCTGAAAAATCTCCTTAGATTTTGTCTCGAGGGTATCTTCTATAAAATCTGCCTCTGATTGGTTAAATACATAATAATCATCATAGAGCTTTTCTTCAAATGGAGGGACCTTAAGGGAGACTAGCTCATCTTGAGTATAGAGAAATAATATAGCACTGTCTTTTTCACCAGAAGGATAAAAATAAATACTGACGTTACCGGTGATGATAATATCATCTAGATATGAGGTGCCCACTCCGTAAAAGCCTACGTTGTCTCTAAATTTTCTAGGGCCATCCTCAAAATAAGTGGTATTAGAAAACTTGCTATCAAGTTTATTCTGCTTTTCAGCCTCTCGTTCTCTATCTTCAATGGAGAGTTTTTCCGTATCGACCATCTCGGGAAGGACCATTTGTGAGCTCTGTCCATACTCGATGACATACTCTACTGGTTCAGCGTCGAGATTGACTCGCATCCGAACAATTGAGTTTCGCATGATCGCCTCATTGGTGGCGTACCTGAGAGCGCGATCAATTTCAAAAATACTTTCTTCAAGGTCTTCACGATCATTAAAGACAGTGCCGTTCACTGCAACAGCTGTAATGACCGCAACGAGGGTGATAGCGATGAGGACTTCAATCAGTGAAAGTCCTCGCTCGTCTAAAATAGGATTATTCGTCTTTGCTGGAAAGGTCCGCGTCGAATTCATCTCCGCCTTCGAAGCCATCAGCTCCTAAAGAAATAATTTCGTAGTCACGTCCATCAAATTTATAGACGTAAGGATTATCCCAAGGATCAAGAGGAACTTTCTCTATGATAGAACGATATCTTTTACATTCGCGTCCCGATGTAGGTGCTTCAACTAAAGCTTCCAGACCTTGATCTTCAGAGGGAAAAAAACCACAGCGTCTTTTAAAGTCAATCAATTGAGTTTTAAAAGCCTGCATTTGTAATTTTGCGGCTCCTTGTTTTCCTTCTTCTAAGCTTTCAACAACGTTTGTCACAACAATCCCACCAACGATACCGAGTAGTGTGATCGCAATAAGAATTTCAACCAAACTCATACCAGCTTGGGTTTTAAGAATTTGAGTATAAGATTTTTGATTTGATTTCGACATCATAGTGAATTCCTTTTTAATTCAATTGATTTAACTTCATCATTGGCAGAACAACTGCCATCACTATTACCAGAACCATGAGTCCTAAAAACACAATCATTATAGGTTCTATAATACTTGTTAGTCCATTCAATTTTGAATTGACCTGATTCTCGTAATTATTTGATGCAGTGTTTAGCATCTCTTCGAGCTCACCTGTTTTCTCTCCTAAGGCTATCATATGTGTAACCATTATGGGGAAGTGCCCAGAAGTTTTCAAGGCCGGGGCCATAGATGCACCTTCTTTAACGGCAACAGTGGCAAGTTCAATAGACTCTTTAATGTGGACGTTAGGAATCAAGTTTTTCACGATGCGTAGTGAGACTAAAATTGGAACTCCTGAATTAAGCAAAGTACCCAGAGCGGAACAGAACCTTGAGACATTTATCATTTGAACGAGATTGCCAAAGATGGGAAGTTTTAAAACAACACTGTGCCAAGTCCTTTCTCCTTTGGGAGAAGATTTCCATCGATTGAAAAGGTAGAAAAAACAAAAAACCATGATGGGGATACTCCACCAATAGTTCAGCATAAAGTCAGATATCGAAATACAAATTTTTGTAATCGCTGGAAGTTCCATCTTGGACCTTTCAAAGACTTTGGTTAACTTGGGTATAACAAAGACGAAAATAAAACTTACAAGCGTAAATCCCACGACGATCATGATAATAGGGTAGATCATCGCACCTGAGACTTTATTTTTAAGCTCTAGTTGAGCTTCAGTAAATTCTGCGAGTCTCATTAATACAATATCAAGTGTTCCTGACTCTTCTCCTGCATCCACCATATTAACGTAGACATTATTAAAAACTTTGGGATGCTTTTTTAAGGCGTTTGCAAGGGACGCCCCTTCGTTTACGTCGCGCTTGATCTCAGAGAGTACAACCCTTAAATAATCACTTTCAACTTGTTCTTCTAGAGAGGCAAGGGCTTCTACGACTTGGAATCTTGCTTGAACCAGAGTGGCCAATTGTCTGGTCATGATAGAGAGGTCTTGGATTTTTACTTTGTTGCCACCAAAGCTGACGCCAGATTTTTTCTCTTTAGTCTTCTTCTCTTTTATGGAAAGAAGCATGACTCCATTGGTTTTTATTTTACTCTTGGCGGAAATAATACTGTCAGCATTTATTTCAGCTTTAACTTCCTTCCCGGCTTTTGTAAGTCCTTTGTATTGATAAAGTGGCATTACTCTTCAAAGTCCTCTTCTTCCATATTGGAGATAATCGCTCGCATGACTTCTTCGACTGAGGTAATTCCTCTAAAGACTTTGTCTAAGGCGTCTTCACCTAAGCTAACCATTCCCTCTGCCATAGCGGCTTTTTTTATACGAGATGAATCCGCTTTTTGAAGAATCAGTTGCCTAATTCGATCTGAGATAACTAGTAACTCAGCCACGACAGTCATTCCACCGTAGCCGGCATAATTACATTTTTCACAACCTTTTTCATTAGGTTGAAAAACCGTGGCTCCGTTGGGAATCTCTTCGATATCTAACATTTGCATTTCATACTCACTAAGATCATGAGGTACTTTACAATGACTACATAGAGTCCTAACAAGTCTTTGTGCTAAGACACCTACTAGCGAGGATGAAATTAAAAATGGCTGTACTCCCATATCTATGAGTCGAGTAGGGCATGATGAGGCGTCATTGGTGTGAATGGTAGAAAGAACAAAGTGACCGGTAAGAGAGGCTTGGATCGCCATCTCTGCAGTTTCTTGATCCCGAGTTTCCCCCACCATAACCACATCAGGGTTTTGTCTTAGAATCGCTCGAAGCGCTTTGGCAAAGGAGAGTTCTATTTTAGAATTTACCTGGATTTGAGAGATACCCGCTATTTCATATTCCACCGGATCTTCAACGGTAATGATCATTCGATCGGGTGTATTCATTCGATCAAGAACTGCAAAAAGAGTCGTGGTTTTCCCGTGACCTGTAGGACCCGAAACATAGAGTACTCCATATTTCTTAGTGGCCATATCTTTAAGGTTCTCTAGGGTTTTTCCATAAAAGCCAAGTTTTTCAAGTTCTAGTACCGTATTGGTTTTTTCAAGAACCCTCATAACGATTCTTTCTCCGTTTTGAACGGGAACGGTACTTAAACGGATATCAATATCTTTACCGGCGATTTTAATCTTAATCCTTCCATCTTGAGGAAGTCTTTTCTCAGCGATATCAAGTTTTGCCATAACTTTAATACGAGAAGAAACGGCAGCATGAGTTTTTTTAGGTTGGCGAAGAATTTCCTTCATAACTCTATTCACGCGGAAACGATAAACCACATCTTTTTCATAGGGTTCGATATGAATATCTGAGGCTCGCTCTTTTACAGCGCGAAATATGATAGAGTTCACAAAGCGTATGACTGGCGCTTCATCAGCAGAGGCATCAAGAATATCAATAGGTCCGTCGAGATCTAGATTTTCTTCGAATTCGTCTTCAATCGAGTCAACTAAATTGCTATTGGCTCGCTCGTACACGCGATTAATAGCATCTTGAATTTTAAGTGGGGTAGAGACAACAATATCTACCTTCTTTTTAAATATTCCACTTAGATCATTTACGGCATTGAAATCAAAAGGATCACTCATTGCAATGGTCACGGAATACTGTGAAACGAAAATAGGGATCACTTCATGGTGTTTGGCATAGTTTATAGAGATATCTTGTACAAAAACAGGATCAATTTCTTCAACATTGATTTCGGGAAGATAGGGGATATCAATTTGATGACAAAGCACTTTGATAATATCGTGAGGATGAATATAATTTTTTTCTAAAAGAATTGTACCTAAAAGATCACTAGACTCTTTTTGAATCTGTAGAGCTTCGTTAAGTTGATCCTCTGTGAGAGCTGTATGCTCTAAAAGAAGCTCGCCGATACGAGCTTTATTGGTTTCAACCTTAGATAAATGCTCGTTATTGAGCTCCATTATTCTCTACCTCGTCAGCTATGCCTTGATAATCCGGAATATCTTCATTTGATTGCGAAGGACCAATACCCGAATCGTCTAAATTACTTTCTTGGTAAATAGTAGGTCCACTCAGAGAGCTCGCTCGTTCTTGTTCATCGATTTTCGCTCTTAGCTCTTTTGTCTCTTTTTCAAACGGATCAGGGTTTTCTTCATCGATTATTTCTTTCATACTTTTTAGTCGGTTATCTAGGACTCGATTTGTATTCTTAGAAGCTGTTTTTTCATAAGGAGAAATAATTCTTGGAGTCAGAAAAAAGAGTAGATTGATTTTTTCAACTGTTCGGTTTTTACTTTTAAATAACCATCCAATCACAGGAATATCTCCCAGTAGGGGAACTTTATTAAAACTCGTTCTTTCTACATCGCGAAGAAGTCCACCCATGGCAATCGTATCTCCATCCTTTGCTGTGACTTCTGTGTTTGCTGATCTAACGGTAGTAGCAAGCCCATTTCCAGTAGCCGCAGAAGGGTCTCCAATAAAATCGTTAATTGATTGATTGATTTTTAAAGTCACAAATCGAGTCACTTTATTAATTTGAGGAGTGATCTTTAAGGTGAGCTTCGCTTCTTGTTGCCTAATTGTATTTCTGGTTTGACCATTCGGATCAACTTGGGCTTCTAGAATAGGAACGGTAGCTCCTACCTCAAATTCTGCCTCTGTATTATCCATAGCGAGTAGTTGAGGTGTTGCAAGTACGTTAGTGGAGGTATTACTTGCAATGGCTTGAATCAGAGCGTTTACTGAGTTTATTTTAAGATCCGTACCACCAATATTTACTGTGGTTGGAGCCTTATTAGGTCCCCCAATTCCCACAAAAAAGTTTGATAGGTTAGCAGGATTTCCACTGGCAAGAAGATCACCTAGGTTTGATCCCGAAGTAAAACCACCAGTTTGTGCATTACCGCGACCATACTTACCGATAGTATCGACACCCCAGCTTCTGGTTTTATTAAGAGATGTCTCCATGATTATCCCTTCCACATAAACTTGGTCTCTTGGGATATCTAATTTTTCAATCACACTTTTAATCGTAATCCAATCGGTTGCTGAAGCTGTTACAACTAAGGCGTTATTATTTTTATCGGCATTAATCTTTACTTCGCCATTAAAGAGAGTGGAGCCAGCATCTCTGGAGACAAAGCTTCTCGCATTTCTTCCGGTATTAGTCTGTCTCGAAGAACCAGAGACCAGGTTAGACAGAGTCTTGGCTAATTCTTCAGCATTTCCGTAGTTGAGATAGAGCACATGAATTTTATCTGAATTACTTGAACTAAACTTAACATCGAGTTTTTTTATGAGATTTCTAAGTTCTTCCGCACCCGTAGCATTTGCCATAGCGATAATAGAGTTTGTTCTTGGCTCTGCAATAATTTTTGAAATATTCTGCCCATCACTTCCACTGGCACCTGAAAATCTTTTTGACTTAGATCGAACGGCAGGTCTCGCTCCTCGGCTTGAGCTTCCTGAGCCTCCACGAAGAATTTCGTCTAAGAGTTTTGCAATCTCTGAGGCAGAACTATTGTATACAGGAATAATTTGAAGAGACTCCTCATATCCAGGCACATCAAGAAATTTAATCAATTGTTCAAGGCGATTAATATTCGTCCCCGTATCGGAGATAATAATTGTATTGGTTTGTTTTAAGTCGATGATTCTTCCATAACGTGACATAAAGGGACGAAAGTTTCTTGAGATCTCAGCGGCATCCACATGTTTAAGTGCCATAACTTTCATCACATGAGCATCAGTTTCTGGAGTATAAGAGCCAGTATAAATTTTAGTGGGGGAGTATCGTACATCTCTTGTATTGATGACTTTATAAAAGGCACCTGACTTTACTAGTGTAAATCCAGCCATATCGAGCGAAGTCAGATAAGCTTTCCAAAAATCACCCACTGTTATCGGGGTAGAAAATGAGATAGAGACTTTTCCTTTTACATCTTTATCAAGAATAAGATTGATCCCAGTAAGTTCTTGAATCTCACGGGTGATCTCCATGATATCTTTATCAACATAATCTTTTGGCTCCACGATTTCTGGGCCAAAAGCAGTTTCAGGATTTAAGTTTACGAAAAGATTTTTTTCTGCAGATTTAGGAGCAGGAGTTCTATTACCGAAAGCTTGTTGGTTAGAATCTGAGTCTACGAAATTTGCGTTATTATTTGCTCCTTGATTATTATTCTTAGCCGTTGCTCCGGGTCTAAAACGAGAATCATTTTTGTATTTGTCTCCATTGAACTGCGCCAGAGTCGTAAAGCTCATTACCATACTGGTAACCAAAATCAGGGCCTTCATACTTTCAGCTTTAGCTTTCATAGATTCCTTTACTCAATCGTATACTTTTGATCCACCGGTTGGCCTGCGCGATCAAAACCAAGTTCTAATTTATTTAAAGTAGGTAATTTCCCAAAAAGGCTCATAACATCGTTAAGCTCTTTTATAGGTTCACCATTTATGGAGTTTATAATGTCGTTCTCTTGCACACCAAGATAAGCAAAAATTCCACCTGGATCTACCTGTACGATTTTAAAAGATACGGTTCCATCCGGGTTCTTAATCATGATTCCTTTGGCTTCAGTTAATATGGTGTTAATATCGGAGAGTTTCGTTTTAAGAAAATCTCTTTCGACGGTAAAATTATTTCCTTCCTGTTTAATTCCCTTAATTTCTTTTTGAGTCCGTTTAAATTGTTCGGCTTTAGGTGGAGGCATGATGTCAGGAGGGCTAGGGGTTCCTCTTCTCTTGTATTTTTTCTGTTCAATATACTCACAGTCCTGGCTTTGAAGGTTTCTAAAAATCATTCGAGAGCGTTCAATTCTTCCCACTTTCATGTCTTTGAGCTCGTCACCCTCTCTTGCCATAGTAAGATCTTTTTTTGAATTAAGTTGAACAGCTGCAATAGACTTAACTGAGTCTTGAAGAACAATAGTATCCACTAATTGAATATTGAGCCCAGATTTCTTATTAGCAACTTTACATAAAGCTGTGGGCTTTGGACCTTCGTTTTCTTCGGGTTTTTCAATAACAGGCTTTGCCGTTTTAAAGAGTCCTGAGTCCGCTATATTCTGTAGGTCTTGATTAGTGAGTTTATTAGAATCATCTATATCCGCGACACTGACTCTTCCCATTTCATTATATTTCTTATCTCCAGAAAATAACGAGCCCGAAAACTTGGCAATGGCAAAGGTCGCAAAAACAATCATAACCATTTGAAAATAACGATGGTAGTTGCGTTTATTTTGATCAGCAAAAAACTTATTGGGAAGATTGGCCCAATTGAAGTTGATAGCTTTGGATTTTAGATCATCGAGATTAATTTTTCTGGCCATCTCGCCAAACTTATTGGCTCCAAGCTTATTTAATTTTGAGCCTATTTTTGCCTCAGGTCGCTCTTTATAAGCTTCGTTAAGATCTTTAGTGTTTAAATTTCTGAAACGATCTTTGAGTCTCGTTCCAAGATGATCGATTTTATCTCGAAAGCTTACCTTGCCTTCATCCAAATCAATTTCAGCGGTAAAATCAGATTCAGCGGTAAGATCAGATTCATGAGGCTGAAACTCTGTTTCAGTCTGTGGCTCTGGAGCACTGTCAAACTCGGGCTCTCTATCAAGTTTTGGTTCTTTTTCAAATTTGGGAGGAGGTGTATCATCCACATCTTGAGTTTTAGCAACGCTTTGATCCAGCTGGTCTTGTTCAAAAGGCTCGTCCTCAAAAAGTTCACCATCTAAAACATCGTCTTCATTTAAATTAATGTCGACATCTTCTTCGTCTATAAATATATCTTCTAAATCCTCGGATCTTTTCTTTTTTGGCAGGATTTTTTTAAATAAGTCTCGAATTTTACTCATACTTTTAATATTTTGATAAATCTTTTCCCGATGCGCAAGTAAAACTCCCGTCATCTTTGTGTAAACTAACAAGCTATACTTGGTCGTAAAATTTTTTTATACTGAAAGAGAATGAAATTACTGACACTAATTCTTATTTTTATCGGAGCGTCTTGCTCGGGAACTGGAAAGCGAGTAGATCCTTTAGGCCCTGCTGGTGGAAGTAAAGACGATATTCCAGATGAATTTCCTGTTGACTCTGCGGACTTGGAGAAATTATTCGTTGATAAGACTGAGCAGTATGGTCTGGTAAATATTAAAGCTTACAATATGAATGTGGTGGATTTAAATCAAGATTATTATTCTGACTTGGTGGTGATCCCTAGTTTTTATTCCTACCCACAGTTCTTTCAATTTAATATTTCCCAAAGAAAATTCATTGAGAGAAGCAGCCCTTTTAAAAATCCAGTTAAAGCTTCTTTCATTCTTTTTTATGATTTGAACCAGGACAAAATACTCGACGCAATCGTGGGGGTTCTCAATCAAAAAACGGAGCTATCTAAAGAGCCGCTAAAAATATTTTACGGCGAGATGGCTCAAGGAGAACTTGTTTTCGATAAGGCTCAGACTCTTGATATCACAATTTCAAATTCAACTCTAGGCCTTATTGATTATGACTTAGATGGAAATCTTGATCTTTTTATTGGCAATTGGTTTAAGATGATCGAGGAGAATCCATTTCCTGCCCCTGACTATTTGTTTCGCTCAGATAAAGGGAATTTTAAAGATGTAAGTAAGCTCTTAGTTGGAGAGCAGGAGATGGATCCAACTGGGGCCATGCATATTGCTGCGACTCCTACTTATGGCTCTCAGATATGTGATGTGGATCAAAATGGTTTTCCCGACATTCTGACGGTTTCCACCAATAGATTTGATAATAATCTTTGGATGAATCGTTATCGATTTAGAAATCAATCTCGTTATTTTGAAAATATAGGTAAAACGTCTGGTTTTTCTTCAGACTCTGAAGGGCTTATCAATAAGCAGGGCGGAGGACGGACTTTTGGTGTCGCTTGCGCTGATTATAATAATGATGGAATTATGGATATTTTCCTAGGCGAATTAACCCATAATTATGATAACAGTGGGGTTGATAAATCGAGTGTTTTAACGGGGAGAACTTTTAAGTATCCGCCTAAGTTTTTTAGAACAGAATATTTTCTAGACTCTTTTGATCCCGGTTGGCACGAAGCTGACAGGAGAGGAGTGTGGGTAGATTTTAATAATGATGGAAGACTTGATCTTTTGGTCGATAACTCAGGATACCCACCTCATAGTAAAATGATTCTCTTCGAGCAATTGCATGATAAGTCTTTTGAAAATAAGGCTGCTGAGTATGGTCTAGATATTGTGAATCCTATCTCATCAGTCATCCTTGATATTAATCGAGATGGTAAAATGGATATTCTCACGGCTCAATCCCAGATTCGCGATGAAACCATCACTCCAACAATTAGAGTTTTTGAAAATAATCTACCTAGTCAGGGAAGAAGCGTGAGGTTTTTTCTGCGTGGTGAAAAATCTAATACTCATGGTCTTAATGCGACGATCATTCTTAAAGTTGAAAAAGACGGGATCATTCAAAATCGTTTACAAAATGTCGCTTATTCATATGGCTCACTTCCACCACAGAATGAAGAAGGAGTTCATTTTGGTATCGATCAGGGTGAGAAGCTTGATTCCGTGATTGTTCGCTGGCCTTATTCGGGAGAAGCGAATACTTCTCGCGCTAGTATGGAGCGTAAATATGAACTAAAGGATAATTTCGAGGGGTATCTCAATATAACCTTATGTGAGTCAGGGAATTATCTTATTGGGCGAAGAAATTGTCTTTAATCAAATGCTTTACTGAGAAACGCCGATATCTTTTATAGGAGGTGTCATCGCCTCATTCTTAAAAAACTTCCCTCGGTATTGCTTTTCATTCTTGTTTTCAAAAAAGAAGCCCTCTTGATCCGTTTCAAGATCAAAAAGATATTCGATGATGCCTTCTTGGCAATAATAAGCCGTAAAAGGATCGATATGAATAGTAATTCCTTTGACCTGATAAATAAGATCGTCAGCAGCTTCTGAGGTAAAACCCAGAGAGTAAGTAAACCCATGACACTCTTTGCCTTTAATTTTTAACCTAAAGACCAAGCCTTCTAGGGTGTAATCATTTTCGATAATATTTTTTAGCTGTTTTACGGCTAAGTCGGTCATTTCAATATTCAATTGCTCGACATTAATATCAATCATGAATCCCTCCAGTTTTTATGTTATAACAAAGAAAAAAAGGGATGGATAGATTATGCAAGTACATTACCTCGTTGAAATAACGGATCCTCAAACTCATATGGTTAAAGTCAGACTGAGTGCACAAAAACCAGATTTAGATAAACTATCTTTTTTTATGCCAAGCTGGTCACCGGGCTCGTATTTAATGCGCGAATACGCTCGAAATATTAGAACGATATCAGTTAAGAGTTCCCAGGGTGAATATTTGTCCTTTGACCAATCCGCCAAAGGTGTTTGGGAAATTGATTTTAAAAATTCAGATCTCAAAGGAGTCTGCACCTCTTTTGATATTGAATACGAAGTCTATTGTCATGAGCTTACGGTTCGAACTTCTCATGTGGACGAGTCCCATGCTTTTTTACACGGTCCTAGTTACCTAATAGGTATTAAAGATCATGATATCGAGCCTATAATTGAGTTTCGCTTCCCCGCACTTTGGTCAAAATTGCACACAGGGCTTAAAGATATCTCTGAGCAGCGAGAGAAATTTGTCTACTCTGCTCCTAATTATGATGATCTCATTGACTGCCCTGTTGAAATTGGTTGCCATGAATCCGATGGCTTTTTAGTGCAAGGAAAAGAACATCACCTTATTTGGTACGGAGAATCCTATCCACATAATAATGATCTTAAGGCTGATATTAAAACGATAGTAGAAACTGTTTCTTCACATTTCAGTGATATCCCTTATGACAGTTACTTATTTATGACTCACTTTAAACGCAATCTTTACGGAGGTCTTGAGCATAAAAATTCTACTGCCCTTCATTTTGATGGAAGAATGCTAAGCGATAGAGAGAGCTATGTGAATTGGTTAGCTCTTGTGGCCCATGAGTATTTTCATACCTGGAATGTGAAACGAATAAGACCTAAAGAACTTGGTCCTTTTGATTATTTAAATGAAAACTACACAAGACTTCATTGGTTAACAGAAGGTCTCACAAGCTTTATGGACGAGCTTTTTGTTTTGAGAGCTGAGCTTTGTACTTTGGAAGAATACTTAAAGATGCAAACCAAAAATTTGCAGCGCTACCTTGATATTCCTGGCAAGAAATTTCATTCGCTTGAAGACTCTTCATTCAATGCGTGGGTGAAACTATATAGACCTGATGAAAATAGTAATAATTCGAGTGTGAGCTATTATCTAAAAGGTGGCCTCGTCTTTAGCACACTTCATTTTGATTTAAAAAAACAAGGCAAAAATATAAACGATTTACTCGATCTTTTATGGAAACGATATAACGACAATCCTGAAGATGGTGTTACGCGAGATGAAGTCCTGACGATGATTGAAACAGTAGGGGGAAAAGAGGTTCGTGATCGGTTTGAAATGAGGCTTAGTACTACTGAAGATATTGATTTTGAAACTTACTATCAAGAAATTGGTTGTGAGTTTGAATGGGATCAACCTGAGACAGTAGATTTAGGGCTGACACTTCGTTATCAGGGGGATCAGGCTTTTGTGGCATCTGTAAAATTAGATAGCAGCTCTTTTAAAGCGGGAATTAACGCTCAAGACGAGTTGATCGCAATCAACGGTCTTCGAGTTCTAAAAGATGATCTGGATCGAATGACCAAAATGCTTATTCCCGGGAAATCTTATAGCTATACTTGCTCGAGGCAGGGAACGATGGTTACTGGTACAATGGTAGCCGAAAAAGCTCAAAGGCGGCTAAAGTCTATTAAAATCATAGATCAAGAAAAAGCTCTTAGCGCTTTAAAATCTTAACTCAAAAAGACTATCGTCATAGCGAACAAGATTGAGTCTTATTTTTTTGAGAAGATACTTTAATTGAGCCTCAATTATTTTCCAATCCTTGGCGTCTATAGGGTCGTTAACTCTTAAGTGTGACAATTGAGGAGTAAAGAAGCTTCTGATCTCACTTAAACTATGATCGAGCTTAAACTCTTCGCCCTCTAGAAATTGCGCCAAAAGGTGATATTTGTACATGAGGTTTAGAGACTTGATAAATTTAGAGCCAATCAAGGCATTCTTTTGTTTAAGCGAGCGAAAGCGCATGAATTGCGTCACAAAAAAATGAATATTGGCTAAAGTTAAGTCTTCGTAGTCCACTAAAAAAGGATATTTTCGTCCTTTCATTGATCTTCCTTTTCTAGATCTAACAAGTGGTTCTAGCGGAAAAGGATAGAGTGAGGTTTGTCCGCTCATTTCAAAAAGCGCTTTTGTGGTAAATCTCACTCGGTATTTCAAAGTCTCGGAATTTTTCTCCGTAATTTCTTCTTTAAGCTTGATCAGTCTTTTTTGTCCGCCGTCATAATTTTCATTTAAAATGAGATCGACATACATTTTACCCTGCCACCTTTCGGGGTTGAACTGGATGAGAGAAGGGGTGACAAATATATCATCTATATAGGTGAGTTCTAAATAGGGCCTTAAAAAGTCTAATTGAGAATCCTCGCCGTAAACTTTCGATTGAGAGAGGTAGACCATGCTCTTTTTAGAATTAAGAACTTGCCAGCAGGTTTTAAAAAACTTGTGTTTGAGAAATATTTTTAGAAAAGGATATTTTTGAAGCCTGCGTGCCTGTTGATTGAAGGAGTCGATGTCAGGAATGAGTTCCGGGTAATAGCGTTTAAAGTTATTGAGGCTGCGTTTTATATTTTTTACGGTGGTTGAAAATTCTCCCGTAGTTTTTAAAGTCAGAAAATAACGAGTGATATTCTGAAAAGAGCTATATTTGATAACAAACTCGTTCTGTTTTCCCAGATAAGAGATCGTATCTTTTTTTAATAATAGTGATTTCCATTTAATGGTATCCCGCAAGCTGTTTCGAATAAGAAAACCTCTTAATAGATCCAATTGAAATTCTTTTTCACTTAAAACGGGAATATAAGATAGGTTAAACACAATTGAACTTAAAGCACTTTGGGTGAGCTTAGATCGAAAATCGTTGAGAAAAGCTTTGGGATGGATAGATTTCTTTGTGACTAAGAGCAATGTGTATTGGCTCCTCCCATACACAAAGTCGGGGAGATAGCTTAATACCAATATATCTTTTAGTTCGGGGTGATCCGCGTATTGAGTTTGAAGTTTTTCAAGTTGTCTTTGGTAGATAGATTCCAGTGCATACCGAATAAAAGGGAGGTAAGAACAGAAAAAAAATAATTTTATGAATAACTTTCTCATTAATTTGGGCTGCTTACTTGATCAATTTAATCCATGCATTTTGCTTTCAAAAGTTGACGAATGTTAAAAATACAATTAATTCTAAAAATTGTAGCTTAGAATAACGGTATAGGAAAATCGCAGCCGTAAGCGTTAACCTTTTGAAAAAACAAAGTTGGAACATCCATGGATAAGTATCTCGTCATTGTAGAATCACCCACTAAGGCTAAGACGATTAGAAAGTTTCTTCCTAAGAACTATATAATAGAAGCCAGTATGGGGCATGTTCGTGACCTCCCTCAATCTGCTTCGGATATTCCGACGAAATTAAAAAAAGAAGATTGGGCAAAATTAGGGGTTAACGTAAAGAAAGATTTTGAGCCGCTCTATGTTGTACCTAAGGGAAAATCAAAGATAGTCACAGCTCTTAGAAAAAAGATGAAAGAGTGCAAAATGATCTACCTCGCAACCGATGAGGATCGTGAGGGGGAAAGTATATCTTGGCATTTAATCCAGCTTTTAAAACCCAAAATTCCCGTTAAAAGAATGGTTTTTCATGAAATCACGAAAAAAGCGATTCAAAAAGCCCTTGAGGACACCCGTGACTTAGACGAAAAATTGGTAAAAGCGCAAGAAGCTAGGCGAGTTCTGGATAGACTTTACGGCTACACACTTTCACCTTTAATTTGGAAAAAAATCGCCTATGGCCTAAGTGCAGGTAGAGTTCAATCAGTAGGACTTCGCTTTATAGTTGAAAGAGAAAGAGAGAGAAGACGCTTTGTTAAGTCAGAATATTGGGACCTCAAAGCAACTCTAAATACCGGGAAAAATGATTTTGAAGCCAAGCTTACTTATGTTGATTCTAAAAGAATAGCGACTGGAAAAGATTTCGATCCAGAGACTGGAAAGCTCATTAAAAAAGATCTCGTTCATATAAATGAAAAGATGGCCTCTGATCTTCACGCAAAATTCAAAAAGGGAGATTGGAAAGTAGTCTCTATCGAAGAGAAAGAAAGTCAAACAAGACCTACGAGACCCTTTATTACATCAAGTCTTCAGATGGAAGGAATTCGAAAGCTTGGTATGAGTGCTAAGCAGACCATGCGAACAGCCCAGAAATTATATGAAGAAGGTCTCATCACTTATATGAGAACGGATTCACCTAATCTTTCTCAAGAGGCCATAAAAGGTGCAAGAGATTCAGTTTCTGAACTTTATGGAGATGATTACCTTTCGGATAAACCAAGACAATATAAAACTAAGGATAGCGCCGCTCAAGAAGCTCACGAGGCGATTAGACCCGCGGGTGCAAGCTTTCAACATCCCGATAAGATTGGGCTTACGGGGAAAGAAAAGGCTTTATACGAGTTAATTTGGAAAAGAACACTTGCCTCACAGATGAAAGAGGCGACAAAAAGTAATATGCAGGTAAAAATTGAAGTGGATGGTGCTCAATTTAATGCTAACGGCTCTAGAATTGTTTTTCCAGGTTTCTTGAGAGTTTATGTTGAAGGCTCTGATGATCCTGAAGCTGCCTTAGACGATAAAGAAGTTATTCTTCCAAAAATGGAAGAGGGACAATCATTAAAATGTGCGGATCTGGAAAAACTTAGCCATGAGACTAAACCGCCTGCTAGATTTACTGAAGCCAGTCTTGTTCAAAGACTTGAAAAAGAAGGAGTCGGTCGTCCTTCAACTTATGCTTCTATTATTGCAACTATTCAAGATCGTGGATATGTAAGAAAAGAGGGATCAGCTTTGATTCCATCTTTTACGGGAATGGCGGTGGTTCAGCTTTTGGAGAATCACTTTCAGCAATTTGTGGATTATAGTTTTACAAGTGAGATGGAAGAAAAGCTGGATATGATCGCAGAAGGTAATGAAGACCATTTAAAATACCTAAAAGGTTTTTATAGTGGAGCCAAGGGGCTTAAGAAAAAAGTCGAAAATGAAGAAAAATCGATTAAGCCAGATGATAGCCGAACCATTAAACTTGAGGGTGTTAATGGGAAAGTTGATGTTAAAGTCGGACGTTACGGGCCGTATGTTATCTCTCATGGTAAAGGTAAAGATGAAGTTCATGCATCAATTCCAGAAGATATTGCACCAGCTGACCTTAAAGATACCGATATAGATGAACTTATTGAAATGAGTAAAAAAGGACCTGAACCAATTGGACATCATCCTGATAATAGTGAGCCCATTTTCTGTCTAGTGGGTCGTTATGGTCCATACCTTCAATTGGGTGAAGTAACTGAAGATAACCCTAAGCCAAGACGTGCAAGTCTGCCTAAGGAATACACTCCTAAGACAATTGATATGGCCATGGCTGTTAAGTTATTATCTCTTCCAAGAGAGCTAGGCTTACATCCAGAGACTAAGAAGATGGTAGCTGCCAATATTGGTAAGTTTGGCCCCTACGTCATGCATGATGGTGAGTTTAGGTCTTTGAAGAAAGAAGATAATGTTTACGAAGTAGAGCTTCCTCGAGCGCTTGAAATTCTGGCAATGCCAAAATTTGGGAGAGGAGGAACTGTGGTTAAAGATTTCGGTAAAGTAGAGTCTCTGAAAAAGTCAGTAAAAATAGTAGACGGAAAATATGGTCTCTATATAAAAGCTGGGACGAAAAATTACGCAATGCCGGATGAATGGAAGAAAGACGAAGTTGTAAAGAAGCTTAAAGAGGCAGAAGTCGTTAAATTTATTAAAGAAAATAGTAAGTAATTCAGTGCACTTTAGCTGTTGACTTATTGGCGCTAAGTTCTTATATTTCTGTGCCTTAAGACAAAACATTGTACATTTAAATTTGTACGTAAAATATAGAGGATATTGCAATGAAAAAAGACATCCATCCTGAATATCGTGAAGTACTTTTCCACGATATCGCTGCAGATGACAAGTTTATAACAAGATCAACAATTGAAGCGAAAGATACAATCGATCACGAAGGAACAACTTATCCCTACGTAAAAGTAGATATCTCAGCAGCTTCTCATCCTTTCTACACTGGAACTCAGAAGATTCTTGATACAGAGGGAAGAGTTGATAAATTTAAGAAGAAATACGCAAGACGTCGTTCTTAGTCTTTTTCTTAAGATAGCTTAAATTTCTCTAAACCTAAGGTTAGGTTTTTCATACAAAGAGGTCTCCACTGTGGAGACCTTTTTTTTGTCCTGCTCGCTTGCTTTTGCTACACTTTTGACAGACTCAATGAAAGGAATCTTATGAAGTGGCTACTCACGCTGATCTTAGTATTACTTACCCATCCCAGTTTTTCTCAAGATAATGGTCCACAATTCAAAGATAAATCTTGGATTCAATCAGACCTTTGGAAGCCAGTTCAAAAACTAATTGATGAACAAAAATTTAAAGCAGCTCGCGATTATCTGATCAAAAATAAATCAGACTTTGTTAAAGACGAAAAAAATTGGACCATTCTCTTAATTCAAGTTCAACGGCTGAGCATGGCTTTGGGTGAAGCAGAGAGTTCTGTTGAAAATTTTAAAAAAGAGAATTGGCCTCAAAGTTCAAACTCCCAATTCATTTTAAAACTGTATTATGCACAAACTCTGCTCAATTATTACCAAACCTATAGTTGGGAAATCAATCAACGAGAACAAATCAATAGTGATAATAAACTTGATTTAAAAAAATGGTCAAAAGAAGACATATTTAGAGAAATTCAAAAGACACTTCATTCTGTATGGTTAAAAAGAGAGCAGATGGGCGTTATAAGTTTGGATGTCTTTGCAAGTTTTATCGATCGAGGAAATTATCCAAGAGATATTAGAGGCACATTGAGAGACGCATTCACCTATTTTTATGCCTCCTTTTTAGAAAATACTCAGTTTTGGTCAGCGGCACAAAATAATGACAAACAATTATTAAGCTTAGACAAACTTTTAGAAAAATCTGATGGTAAGTTGGAGTTGATATCTGATCACCCTCTTGAAAAAATCAATAAGCTTCTTTCTGACCTAGAAGACTGGCATTGGAGAGGCGATAGGGTGGGTGCTCTTTTAGAGGCACGTTTTCAAAAAATAAGAGTTTTGATGCAAAACTTTACGGGAGATGAGCAAAAACAATTGATGGCCGATTTCCTTAAAAAGTATCTACGAGACTATAAAATTAATCATTGGTGGAGCGAAGGAACCTATTTGAGGGCTTTGTTAGTTTCTGAGAAATCTGACTCAGACTCCTATATACGGGCCAGGAAATTAGCTTTGGAGTCAGTAAAAGCTCATTCAAAGTCTTTGGGAGCAAAAAGGGCCAAGTCTTTAATCTCAAAAATTGAACAACCTTTATTGCAGGTAAATCATTTAAAATGGGATAGCTCGAATCGAAGTACTATCGAGATTCGTTATAAAAATTGGAAAAAGGTTTATTTCAGGGCCTATAAATTTAACCCCGTTAAGTGGTTTGTGGGAAAAAAGTCTCACGCTCTACCACGATTGAAAGAAGCCCTAGGTTTTATTCAAAAAAACAAAAGTTTTAAAAATTGGTCTGTAGATCTACCTGATCCCGGTGATTTCAAAGAGCATAAAAAATTGGAAGTTCCCCCTTTCAAAGAAAAGGGCTTCTATTTAGTCCACCTCTCAGCGGACCCAAGTTTTAAGAAAAAAAAGAACCTAATGGGGATAGCCTATTTGAATATAACTGACCTTCACCCAGTCCTTAAATCAGAAAAAGAGGGATCAAGATTAAAAGTTCTCAATTCTCTAACGGGTGAAGTGGAGCCGGATGTTAAGGTGACTCTTTATGAGCTAAACTGGCAAGATGGTATTGAAAAAGATGAACAAGCTCGTACGGATGAAAAGGGAGAACTTCTTTTTACCAAATCCTGGATTAATTTTGATCGATATGCAAAATTTTATACTTTAGAAAAAAAAGGAGACTTTCTTCTTAATGATCGAAATTTTCGAATTTACCCCACAGGCAGCAACACTACTAAACACGATAGATCCCTAATCTTTACCGATCGTAGTATTTATCGACCAGGGCAAAAAATTCAGTTTAAAGTTTTGGCCTATACAGATCGCTCAGCACAATTTGAACTACCAAAGCCTATGGTAGATAAACCTATTGTGGTTAAACTCCATGACGGCAATGGTGAGGTGGTCTCAGAGAAAACTCTTAAGGCTAATAAGTTTGGAACCGTTGCTGGGGAATTTGATATTCCTAAAGGAAGGTTTTTAGGTGAATGGAGAATCACTACAGCTCCTCAAGGTTTTTCTTCAATAAAGGTAGAGGAGTATAAGAGACCTACATTTTTAGTGGAATTAAATGACGCACTTGGAGAACTTAAATTTAATAAAAAGGCTAGTTTTAAGGGTAATGTAAAATATTATTTCGGCCTTCCTGTTAAAGGAGCGCGTGTAAAGTTTTTGGTGAAAAGAACTAAAAATTATCCCTATTGGTATTGGTGGTGGTATCCCCGCCAATCAGAAAATCCTCAAATTGTAGAACAGGGACAAATACAAACAGATGAAAAAGGAGAGTTCTTAGTCTCATTTACTCCTCGTGCAAACGATTCATTTAAGGGGGTGACCTATAACTATTCAGTGGAAGTAGAAGTTTTAAACGAGGGAGGGGAAACGGCGAGTGTTGAGAAAATATATCAGATAGGAAGTGTTGCTGTGACTGCTTCACTTGAACATGAGAAAGTCCTTTTTCCGGGCAGTGAACAACTACAACTCCAAATTCGAAGAGAGGATCTTAATGGCGCTGCTCTTGGAGGGAAAGCGAATTTAAAGGTATTCAAATTAAATCAGCCCAATGAGACATTATCACCTACAGAGCAGGCTCTTTTTTATGGAGATAATATTCCAAGTGAATTCAAAACGAAAGACGATTTGAGAAGATCGAGATGGCAGTCTGAAGCGAACGCGTATACCATCTTAAAATCATGGGGTGAAGACAAGTTAGTGGCTAGTAAAAATCTTAACCATGGCGACAATGGGAAAGTCGTTGAGACAATAAAGAAACTATCTCCAGGAGCCTATCGAATAAAATACGCAACGAAAGATAAATACGGCGGGGTGTTTGAGAGTCAAAGTGAATTCATTGTGTTGGGAAAAAATCAAAAACTAAATCTTCCTTTTTTGTTTGAAGTGGATAGAGAATCAGCCCAGATAGGAGATATTGTCACTATTGTTATGAAATCAGGCTTTAGTCAGCAGAAACTTTATTTTGAACTTTTTATTAAAGACAAGAAAATTATGAATGAGGTCTATACGGGAGAGAAAATAATAAAATACAGAATAGCCAAAAGAGATCTCGGGGGAATTTCTGTAAGACTGTACACGGTCATAGACCATCAATTCATTGCTGAGACAAAAACCATCAAAGTTCCCTTTTACTCGAAGCAGTTAGATCTTTCTTGGGAGAGAATTAGAAAAAAGATTTACCCTGGAGTTGAACAGTCTTGGACTTTAAAGATTAAATCGAAAAATGAGAAAGGGGAATTGAAGCAACTTGATCAACTTGCTGAAGTCCTCACATATATGTTTGATAAAAGTCTTGATTCATTTACTTCCCATAATCCACCCGAGTTAGCTGCTAAGCCTTCAGTGAGAGCTCAGCCGATATATACGACTCAAAACTCCATGCAATCTGGACAGTACAATAGTTCCGGCTGGGCCACTCAATTTTATGGTGAAAATTTGGTGATGGATAAGTTAGAGGTCTTTTCAAAGTGGGGGATTGGCGGTTTTGGGAGGTGGATGCATTTAGGTTCTCCTAAACGAGCTGGTGGTATGAGGGCTGGTATGCATTTTAAAAATGCAGTAATGGAAAGTGTAGCATTCGATTCTGCTGAAGCTCCTCAGTCGAGAGGGATGGAAGTAAAGGCAAAATCTACAGAGGAATCTTCTTCAAAAGAAAACTCTTTGCCTAAAACTAAACCTGTTAAAAATCAACTGAGATCAAATTTTTCAGAAACCGCTTTTTTTCAACCTCAACTTATATCCAAGAAAAATGGAGAATTGGAGGTGAAATTCAAGACACCTGACAACTTAACATCATATAATGTCTGGGCGATAGCGGCGACAAAAGATTTAGACTTTGGAATGATTAACACAACAGTTGAGGCTGCTAAAGACTTGATGGTGCGCACCTATCTTCCTCGGTTTGTAAGAGAGGGCGATCTGATTGAAGTTAAGGCTGTGGTGGATAATGCGAGTGATAAGACTTTAGAAGGGGAGTTTTATTTTCAAATAAATGACCCTACTTCTCAAAGTGATTTGTCGAAAGAATTTAAGCTCGAATCATCTTACTTAAAAGGAGTTCGTTATAAACTTTCTCCCGGGAAGTCAAAGACCTATAAAATCAATCTTCAAGTGCCTTTTAATAAATTAGGAGAAGTTGAAATAAAGGCTCGTGCCAAAACTAGCGACTTTAGTGATGCAGAAGTGAAGTCCTTTCCTATTCTTCCTAGTCGAATTCACTTAGCTCAATCTCGCTTTGTGACACTTAAAAACCAAGAAAAAAGAGATTTAGTCTTTAAAGATATGCTCTCTTCAGATAAAAGTCTGATTCATGATTCACTTATCTTAAAACTCGACGCTCAGCTTTTTTATTCAGTATTGTCTGCGCTTCCGTATATCGTAGATTATCCGTATGAGTGTTCCGAACAAACAGTAAATAAGTACGTCACAACGGCGATTTTATCCCATACTTATAAAGATTTTCCTTCAGTCGCAAAAATGGCGCAAAAGATGTCTTCTCGAAAGACTCAGTATGAAAAGATGAATGAGAATGATCCCAATCGTAAAATGGGTCTAGAGGAGACTCCTTGGTTACGTCAATCAAGAGGCGAAGGAGGCGAGCCTGAGGATCTTCTCAATATGTTGAAGCCTCGTATGGTTAAATATCAAAAAGACGTCTCGCTCAATAAGCTTTTAAAACTTCAATATAAAGATGGTGGCTTTTCTTGGTTTCCTGGAGGCAAACCCTCTTTTTATATGACGAAGTACGTCCTTTATAGCTTTGCCAAGGCGTCAGAATTTGGAGTTGAGGTTCCCAAAACCAGTATTAAAAATGCTTTTACCTTTACGAAGGCTGAGTTTGGGAGAAAAATCGATTGGTGTATAACCCATGAAAGTTGTTGGGAGTGGATAACGTTTTTAAATTTTATTATGTCTAGCTACCCAGATCCATCTTATTTTTCACACGCTTTCAGTAAAGCCGATCGAGAGAAAATGTTGAATCACTCTTTTAACTACTGGAAGAAGCATTCACCTCAACTGAAAGGTATGTTGGCGCTTACTCTTGAGCGCGAAAAGAGACATAATGATGCGGTATTAGTTTTGGATTCAGTCATGGATTCTGCCAGAGAAGAGAGAGATCTAGGCGTTTTTTGGGCTCCAGAAGACAGATCTTGGTTATGGTATAATGACACTATTGAAACTCATTCATTTGCTTTAAGGGCCTTAATGGAAATCAGGCCTAAAGATGAGAGAAGACACGGATTAGTGCAATGGCTATTTCTCAATAAGAAACTGAATCATTGGAAGTCTACCCGTGCCACCGCAGAAGTCATGTATTCTTTATTGCATTATTTGAAGGCAGAAAATTTAGTCGGCTCCCAGGAAAGAGCAAAAATCAAAATAGGTGATATAGAAAAAGAGTTCGTATTTGATCCAGAGGAATTTTCGGGCAAAGATAATTTCGTTGTCGTAAAAGGAAGTGATGTAAAACCTAAAAAAATGCATAAAATCGAGGTCGAACAAAAAACCAAAGGAATGATGTTTGCTTCTGCAACTTGGCATTTTTCCACGGAAAAATTACCTGAAGAAAATAGAGGTGATTTTTTCTCGGTAGATCGAAAGTATTACAAACGAGTGGCCAAAGCTGGAAAAATGACTCTCATGCCACTTAGCGAGGGTGCTAAAATAGAAGTTGGTGATCAAATTGAAGTTCAAATTTCTATTCGATCCAAGCATGCTGCTGAGTATGTTCACTTGCGAGACCCTAGGCCTGCTGGATTTGAACCAGAATCACAGGTTAGCGGCTATAAATGGGATTTAGGTTTGATTAGGTATGAAGAAATGAGAGACTCTGGGATTAATTTTTTCTTTGAGAATCTACCGGCAGGGGAGTTTACATTAAAGCATAGGATGAGGGCCAATCTTGCGGGGAAATTTAGAACCCACCCTGCCACTCTTCAATCGGTGTATGCACCAGAGTTTGTGGGGTACTCCAGTGGAGAAACGATAGAAGTTAAATAATTTAATGCAAGCACTTACCGTGGCGGACTTTAATATTTCTATAATGGGCAAAAATTAAACTAAGTGAGCCAAGAATAGTCAAAATATCTGCGGGCAATTTAATTGATTCGTGCAGGATAACACCGCCGAGGACCAAGCCAGCTCCTAAGACAGCATAGGCCACAATATCTTTATGCCCATGTCTATGACAATGAGGGTAGACGGCTATGACCACAGTTATGACAACCACCACAGCAAAAATATCATGAACGAGTTCATGACTTAGGAAGCTATGACCAAGTAGAGGGAGTCCAACTATCATTAAAGCTGTTATAATACAGTGGATGAGACATAGACTCGATGCGCAAATTCCGATTTTGTCTATAATTTCAGAGTTTTCCCTAGAGGTTTTTGACATCGACCGAATATAAGCAAGAAAACGAGTGATGAAAAGGATAAAATGCGAAGCGTAGAAATATTTTATAAGCTTAATTGGTACGTTAGGGCCTATAAACCCCTAAAAACACCGCTGCCAGGATAAAAATGAGATAAAGAAAACTTAGTTTACTGGCAATTTTAGGCAGAAATTTGGCCATAAGAATCGGAAGAGCAGTTGCAATCAAAAGACATCCAAGCTTAGCGTATATCCAGACGGGGTAGGTATCATCCGCCCTCATATCCAGTCGTTCCATACTCATAACACCCGAAACTAACATCATAATCGAGCAAAAGAGGTATAAAAATTTATTGAGTTTAGGCTTTGGATTATAGGACATCATCATCAAAGAATAGATAAGCAAGGCAGTCATCAGATGGTGGAGAAATTTAATATCAAAATAAGTCATGTATGATTTATTATCGGGAAAACATATGTGAAACTTGATTCTCAGGAGATTAGAATGGAATTGAAAAATAGAATCACTCAAGTTTTTAACTCGCAAAAAGAGCGTAAGTATTTTCAAAAAAATACTACTGCACAATATAGAATTAAAAAGCTTAAGGCCGTAAAGAAATATATCCTGGATCATCAAACAGAAATTGAGAGTGCGCTAAAAGAAGATTTTTCTAAAGCTCCTGCCGAGACATTGTTAACTGAAGTGATGCCAGTTATCGCCATGATAAATTTAACCGTAAAAAAATTGAAAAGATGGATGAAACCAAAAAGGATTTCTAGCTCTCTTTTGTTTTTCGGTACAAGCTCCTCAATAAGCTATGAAGCTAAAGGGCAGGTGCTAATAATCTCTCCATGGAACTATCCTTTTCAGCTAAATCTATATCCTATATTGACGGCTTTTAGTGCGGGTAATACGGTGATGATCAAGCCATCCGAGTACACTCCACAGACAAATAAGATTATTGGAAAGTTAATTAGTGAAGTTTTTGATGAAAACGAAATATGTCTATTTGAAGGAGAAGTAGAGGTTACCAATATATTAATGGAGCAAGCTTTTGATCATGTGTTTTTTACCGGCAGCACTTCTGTGGGGAAAATCATTATGGAGAAAGCCTCAAAGCATCTTACTAGTGTTTCTTTGGAGTTGGGAGGGAAGTCACCGGCCATTATTGCAGATGATTTTAGCTTACGAACCGCTGCTGAACGTGTTGTATGGGGGAAATTCGTCAATGCCGGTCAAACCTGTGTCGCGCCTGACTATATTCTCATTCATAAAGATCGTTCAGCTGAATTTGTAACAGCGGTAAAAGAACAAATCGAAAATCGCTATGGCAATCAGTTCACTCAGAATGAAGATTTCTGCCAGATTATTACTCAAAGACACGCTCAAAGACTCAAAGACTTGGTTCAAGATGCAAAATCAAAAGGTGCTAAAGTCCTATTTGGTGGGCATCTTTTTGAAAATAGAAAATTTGAGCCAACGATTTTAATTGATGTAAACGAATCGATGCAAGTTATGCAAGAAGAGATATTTGGTCCCATACTTCCTATTGTGACAGTAGACTCTAAAGCCGATATGGTAAAGTTTATTCAAAGATTAGATAATCCTCTAGCCATGTACCTTTTTAGTGAAGACAAGGAGGTGATCGAGTTTTTTCGCCAAAACACTCAATCTGGAGGATTAGGTATTAATGAAACTCTTTTGCACGTGGCTCACTCGAGGCTTCCTTTCGGAGGCGCAGGCAAAAGTGGTCATGGGCGCTATCATGGTCATGAAGGTTTTATAGAATTCTCTAATCAAAGGGCAGTTCTAAAAAGAAAATTTGATGGGAAAATGAGTTATTTCTATCCGCCTTATACTGAAAAATTGAAAGCTCTTATCGATATGACTTTGAGAAAATTGAATTATTTCTTTTGATAATAAGTGACGAGTTCTTGCAGGTTTTGCATTCCATTTTCTTTAAGATCTCTATCCATTTCTTTGGCAATATTCTTTAAAAGCTGAGGCCCTTGATAGATAAATGCAGTATAAACCTGAACGAAACCTCCACCCTGCTTCCAAAAGTCTTTTATCTCAGCATAGGAGTCAATACCACCCACGCCAATAATATGCTGAGTTGGATCTTCGCGTAAGCACTCACAGACTAGAGAGCGAGTTTGACTTGCCATTGGTTTAATAAACTTTCCGGAAAGCCCCCCTTTGCCATAATTATGTTGAATAGTGGTATTCGTCGCTACAATCCCGGAATACTTAAGCTCTTTGGAAAGCTCGCAAACAAGCCTGATGTCAGCAGGATCCATGTCTGGGGAAATTTTAATAAAGCAAGGCTTTGAGAATTCTTTTCGCTGAATATTTATGGCTTCAAGAATAGGGAGTAGTTTAGACTTGTCCTGAAATTGTCTCAGGCCCGGGGTATTGGGTGATGAGACATTAACAACTAAATAATTTGCGAAGGGAGCCATCTTCTCATAAAGAAAAGCATACTCTTCAGCAGTCTTTTCCTCAGAGGTATCTTTATTTTTCCCAATATTTATTCCTAGACAGAAGTTATTAAGGTCAGACTTGTGTAAATTTTGCGTCATTTCTTGATAACCGCTATTGGGAAAACCCATGGCATTTTGTAAACTATCTTCAGCGGTATGCCGCCAAATGCGAGGAGTAGGGTTTCCGGCTTGAGGTTTTTTCGTGACAGTTCCAACCTCGACACTTCCAAAGCCCAAGCTTTTAAAAAAGCCAATCGCCTTAGCATTTTTGTCAAAGCCTGCCGCTAGACCTACGGGGAAATTCCAAGTCAACTCACCTTGCTTTAGTTGATAGTGGGAGGCTGATTTAAGAGGAGAAAAAAGTCCGGTTAAATTCGTCAGGTAAGAAGAGGAATTAATGATCAGGTTGTGGGCAACTTCAGGGTCCACCTTAAAGGCAAGCTGTTTAAAAACCGAGTAGAACATATAAACCTTATATAATGGCCAGCTATGAGATTCAATATTAAAATGAACCCTGTGATGATGAACCATATAACGAAAAACTTTATTTTCGGTATTCTACTTTTGATAGCTTCAATAATTGGCTCTTCATCTGACTTAATGGCACAAGATGAGAAACGTTCCTCCAATGATGACTTACGCTCTCGTCAGGTTATTTTTTCTGTCTCGGATAAGAGAGAAAAACTCTCATTGGAATCCAGCGGTTCTGGTGAGTTCAGTCTTTCTAAGTATAAAGGAGAAGATCTCGTTAAAGTTTGGAAGGTTGATCGTTCGGTCGCTCAAACAATGGATGATAATTTTGCGGATAAATTTATCCGTCTTAAATACGAAATGAAAGCTTTTGAGAAGAAAGCATGCTCTTCAATTTTTGATCTTGAGATGAGGGGAGAAGTGCAAAAAATTTGCAAAGGCGAGAAAGAGAAAAAAGATATCATTGAAAAACTTATTGGTGAGATAAAAAAGAAGTTTTCATAAGCATAAAGGATCAAAAAAGATGAAGATGAAATTCAATTTATTATTAGTAGCGCTCCTTGCGATTCCAAGTCTAAGCTGGACAAAAGAAGAGATAGGTCGCAAGTCTGATGAGAAAAAGCCAGGTGTCATAGGTGCACTTTTTACTCCTGATCCGGATCAAATCTTAGGCGAAATTTTAAAAGGCGTTCTACAAAGGTATCATCTTTCTCAAAAAGAAGTGAATGATGATCTTTCAGAAAAAGCCTATCAGGTATATTTAGAGCAAATCGACTACGGAAAACAATTTTTAACTCAAAAAGATTTAAATAAGCTTAAAAAACAAAAATATGAGTTTGATGATCAATTGATCAGCGGTGATCTTTCCATCGTAAAAACGACGTCCAAAATTTTTGATGAAAGAATTCCTATGGTTCAAAAGCACGTTGAAGCGCTCTTGAAAAAAGACTTTGATTACAATACGAGCGAGTCCTATCAGTCAGATCCTGAAAAGAGAGACTGGGTGAAAAATGAGAGCGAACTTAAAGAACGTTGGCGTAAGCTGATCAAACTAGAAGTTTTAGTTGAGTATTTTGAACTCAAAGATGAACAAGATGGTGTGAAAAAGCTTGGCGACAAAGACGATAAGAAAAAGAAGAAGAAAAAGAAGGCAGAAAAGAAACTTTCTAAAAAAGAAATGTTTTCTGAGGCTAAAAAGAAAGTTCAAAAAAGATACGCTAGAGTTTTTAAAAGACTACTAGAACAAAAAAGATCTGATCGATTAGATAAATTTTATAATGCTATTACCCTCGTTTATGATCCGCACACAAAATACTTCCCACCAGAAGAGAAAGAAGACTTTGATATTGATATGTCTGGAAAGCTGGAAGGAATTGGAGCGCTTCTAAGAGAAGAGGGCTCCTATATCAAAGTTGAAAGAATTATTCCGGGAAGTGCATCTTGGAAAGGAAAAGAGTTAAAAGCTGAAGACACAATCTTGGCGGTAGGGCAAGAGGATAGCGACTTTGTTGATATCGTGGATATGAGTATTCGAGATGCGGTGAAATTGATTCGTGGTAAAAAGGGTACAACTGTCAATCTAAAGGTGAAAAGACCAGATGGTACTCAAAAAGTGATTGCCATTATTAGAGACGAAGTTGTGCTCGAAGAAGCCTATGTTAAAGCTACAATTATAGAACACAAAGAACTTGGTAAAAAAGTGGGTTATATTCATGTGCCTAAATTTTACAGAGATTTCTCCAATCCAAATGGACCTAATAGTTCTGATGATGTGAAAAAAGCCTTGGTCAGTTTACAAAAGAAAAATGTTGATGGGGTTATTCTAAACTTGAGAAATAATGGAGGGGGAGCTCTGCAAGATGCGACTCTAATGGGCGGACTTTTTGTAGACTCAGGACCGATCGTTCAAGTTAAAAACCAAGGCGAGGCGGATGTGAAACGTGATATCGATGGAAAGACTTATTGGGATAAGCCTGTGATCGTTCTAGTTAATAGATTTAGTGCTTCTGCTTCAGAAATCGTTGCAGGAGCTCTAAAAGACTATAATCGTGCTCTCATTGTTGGTGACTCAGAGCAGACTCACGGAAAGGGAACGGTTCAAGCGATTCTAGATCTTAAAAATTTTATTACGCCTTTTGCCGGGAGTATTAGAGACAAAGTTGGTGCGATCAAAATAACCACAGATATGTTCTATCGAGTTAATGGGATGTCGACACAGTTCAGAGGAGTAAGGCCACATATAGCTCTACCTGATCAATATGGTTACTTAGATACCGGAGAAAAATCTTTGGATTATGCAATTCCTTACGACGAAATACCAGCTTCAAAATATAAGGCATTAGACGCAAGCTTTAACGTAGACAAATTAAAAAGAAAGAGTGAGCAAAGAGTTAAAAAATCTGAGAAGTTCAAAAAAATCGTAGAAAGTGTGCAGTGGTCTAAGGAGCGAAGAGAGAATACTGAGCGCTCCTTACTCTATACTAAAATGGAAGAGTACAGAAAAGAGACCAGAGAATTTGGCGAGAAACATGAGACAGATCAGGTGGATGAGAATATTAAAGTCACTTCCATCGATAAGCTATCTACTGACGTTGAAAAAGCTAGTTTTGATGATTTCAAGAAAGAGCTTCAAAAAGATCCTGTTATCGAAGAGGCACTTCACATCTTCAGTGATATGCTATCTGACGGTGAAGTTGCCTCAAAGTAAGCTATACTTTTGAATGAGACCCTGCTAGAATTTTGCTTCTAGGAGAGGTCTCATGCTTATGAAAACAGATAAAAAGAATAAAGATAAAAATAAATCTAAAAAAAAGAAAAAAGCCCCACCGGTAGACTTTGATAAATATCTCTATTATGAGAAAAGCGTTCAAAATCCTCAAAATGAGTTAGACTTCTTCAATGAAAAATTTAGTGAAATTAAAGGGAGAAAACCTCTCACTTTAAGAGAAGATTTTTGTGGTACAGGGGCGATTACTTGTGCTTGGGCGGCTCAGGGCTCTGAACATTTTTCCTATGGAGTTGATCTCGATCCAGAGCCGGTAGACTATGGAAGAAAGCACCACTTAGCTAAGCTCAAGCCTGAAGATCAAAAAAGAGTCAATTATTTACTGGAAAACGTTTTGACGGCTCAAACTCCCAAGGTGGATATCGCATTTGCATTTAATTTTTCTTATTTTATTTTTAAAAAGCGAAGTGAGCTTTTAGATTATTTTAAAAAAGCCAAAGATGCCCTCAATGATGATGGAGTCTTTTTTATAGATTTATTTGGAGGCCCGGACAGTCAAACTGTTATGGTGGATGAAATTGATCATGGGGACTTTAAATACTATTGGGAATGTCAGCAGTTTAATCCTTTAAATAATCACTGCCGCTTTGCGATACATTTTAAGCGCAAAGGTGAAAAGAAAGTTAAAAATGCTTTTGTCTATGAGTGGCGCATGTGGGTCATGAGTGAATTAAAGGATATTTTAACTGAAGCCGGCTTTTCGCAATGCATCTCCTATTGGGAAGGTGAGGATGAAGATGGCGATGGTGATGGAAACTTCTTTGTTACTGAAGATGCTGAAAATTGCGATGCTTGGGTAACTTATATTGCCGCAGTGAAGTAGAGAAAAAAAACTTATTTTGATCTAAACTTAAATCTAGGAAGGATAAATGGAAGATCTCATATACAAAGATTTCAAAGCTATTTTTAATGGGCATACTCCGCCTTACTCGTTTCTCTTTTTAGATGAGCTAGATAAAAATATTGATTTATCACTTAAACGAGCTGGTGATAAACAGATCAGAGTGGCAACCAAGTCGGTTAGGTCTAAGGATGTTCTCAAATATCTTGCTCAAAAACTAGGGAATCGCTTCAATGGGTTTATGTGCTTTCATTTGGATGAAGTCCTATGGCTTAGTGAGCATTTTAAAACCAGCTTTCTTATGGGCTATCCTCAAAAACCAAATGAGGTTCAGGCGAGAAAACTTGCCCAGAGAGTTCAAGCCGGACATGAAATAATATTTATGGTGGATTCTACTGAGCAATTAGAACACTTAAATAGAATCGGCGAAATGTTTTCGGTTAAATTTGAATATTGTTTAGATTTAGATATGTCATTGAAGCTTCCCGGTCTAAATTTTGGTGTTTTTAGATCTCCTTTGGACAATCAAAACAAAGTGGATCAATTAGTTAGTAAGTTAAAAGATTATGAGCATGTGAGCTGTGTTGGATTAATGGGTTATGAAGCGCAAATAGCTGGCGTGAGAGACAAACTATACGATAATTTCCTGCTCGATTTTGTCGTAGGACTTTTGAAGTCTTTTTCTGTAAAAAAAGTTTACCAATTGAGAGCCTATGCGACTAAGAAAGCTAGTGAGCTCTTTAAGCTTAAATTTGTTAATGGTGGAGGAACAGGCTCCCTTGAAGTTACCGCTAAGGATCACTCTGTAACTGAGATTACAGTTGGTTCTGGCTATTTTGCTCCAGCCTTATTTGATGGCTATGACAAGAGATTTCATCCGGCACTTGGTTACGCTATGGCGGTCCAGAGAAGACCAAGTGAATCCATGTTTACGGTTCATGGAGGTGGTTATGTTGCTTCTGGAGCCGTGGGACGAGACAAAGCTCCCGTAATTATTTCTCCCAAAGGAGCTTCACTCATTAAAAACGAAATGGCAGGGGAGGTTCAAACACCCGTGGAGTATAAAGGACTACAAAAAATTGAATTGGGTGATCCTGTTTTTTTTCGTCACTCCAAGGCTGGTGAGTTATTAGAGCGCTTTAAAGATATTCTTGTGGTGAGAGAGGGAAAAATTCAAGAGACCTGGAAATCTTATCGAGGAGAAGAAAAATGCTTTCTCTAGATAAAGCGACTTGGAAAGCAGGCTGGTCCAAAAAAGAGTTAACTCCTTTTAGAACTCCGTTAGTCATGATGGGATGGGGAGATGAGCACAATATCGCGCGCTCTCAATTTACTCCTCTCAATGCCAGAGCGATCCATCTGACTCAGGCTCAAACAGAATTTTACTATCTCTATTTGGAGATATGCTATATTACTCACTATCTCCATAGATTAATTTGTGAAAAGGCTATAGATCAAGGGCTTATTAAAGATTCATCTCAAATCCAGATGTCAGCAAGCCATACGCATTCGGGACCGGGGGGAATCAATGAGCATCTTTATTATGAAGTCCCAACTCCTGGCTTACAAAAAGACGTTATTGAAAGAATTGTAGAGGTTAGCCTAGAAGTTTTAAAAGCTTCTAAAGAAAACTCAGAGAAAGCAAGAATCTATTACGCTGAAAGAGACTTCCCTGAAGAGACACCGGTTGCATTTAATCGCAGTATGAGCTCTTATCTGAGAAATCAAGAAATCGATAATCCCAAAACAGCTAATCCCAAAAATGCAATCGATAGAACAATGTCGCAGTGGAATATTATCCGAGAGAATGATCATGCTATTATCAATTGGTTTGGAGTCCATGGGACTTGTCTTTCAAAAAATCGAAATGAATATCATTTCGATAATAAGGGTTATGCCTGCCAATACATGGAAGAGTATCTAGGTGAGGGCTCTATGGCTATTTTTGCTCAGGCAAGTGCAGGAGATGTGACTCCACATAATGTTTTTGATGCTACTATGAGTGAATCTAGGGGAGATCTTATCCTCGAAGATAAGTATGCCCAAAAAAATGGGAAGCTTCAGCAGGAGCTTGCTGTGGAAATTTTTAAAGACAGGTCAATTGAACTTAATGGACCGATGTATTTTACTAAGCACAAGGCTGACTTTTCAAAACTAGAAGTTGGGGGATTATATACAGTAGGTGCCAGCTTTGGAGTGGCCATGATTCAAGGGACAAAAGAGGGCCCTGGAATTCCAACTGCCTTGGCGATTGTTTTAAAGGCTGTAGTTCGTTTTTCTAAGATGATTCGAATGATTTTTAGTTCAAGTGAGCAGAAAAAGCAGCTTGAACGTTACTACGCAGCTCAAGGCAATAAGGATGTCTTTATTAATGCTGATGCCAAAGAGCTTCTCGGATTTAAAATTCGCAAAAAAGTTAGGCTCATCTCTCTAGTAGATCCTGTTATAAAAAAAATGAACCAACTTCTGGCCACTGCTGAATACGGTGAAAAGTCTACTTGGCTAGATCAGCAGTCGTATTACTCCCTGATGGTTTGGGGGTCACATGCAATAGTAGCATTGCCTTTTGAAGTGAGTTCAATGGCCAGTAGGAGATTAAAGTCCGTCGTAAAAAAACTCCATCCAGAGGTTAAGTCGGTCACGATTAATGGCTATTGTTATTCTTATATGGGGTATTTATTAACTCCAGAAGAATACGAAAATCAGCTCTACGAAGGTGGACATAGCGTATTTGGTAAGTGGCTACTGCCTAATATAGCTCATCTTTTGGAAAAGCAATCGGAAGTCTTATATCGCGATCGTTTGTAATGAATCGATTATCTTTTTAAATCTTTGAGTCGAATACTTCTCTCTCATCTCTTTAATGATTTTTTTATGATCAAAATGAACTCCATCTTCAAGTATATGAGTGGCAAAGTCCTCTGCTAAAATGTGGACAATCGCCAAGGGAGAGATATTTTGAGAATAATGATCCGAAAAACCCACGCCATTTAGAGCGCCATGATGCTGCTTAATGATCTGTTCCACTCCCATAGGTGGATTGGGATACTGTGAGACTAGTGTTGCTGCCAACATAGCGTGTTTTTTAACAAGTTCCTTTTTCATCAAAGGAAGCTCTGAGTTTTTAAGCTCCTCATTGGAATGAATTCTTGCCTGTTCATCATTTTCAAGAGCTATATCGTGAAAAAATGCAATGAATTGTATTTTAGCTTTTTGTTCTTCAGTCCCCCAATCTAGCTCATCCATTAAGTGGGCAGAAATATACATAAGGATTTGGGTGTGCTTAAAATGAAAGCCAGCTTTATTTTGCACTAAGCGTTTGATGAATCTTAATAAAGACCTGGTTTGCTTGGTCGTTTGAATCATATCTTTCAAATTCTTGTTAGCAAGCTTTACCGTCTCTTCATTCATTCCAAATTTTCTAAGGTTTTCTCTGGTCAAATTATGACAAAGCTCACTAGCCTGAACTTGCTCATCTTTATTGAGTTCTAATAGATTCATCTGGCTCGCCATCACTTCATTATAATTAGAAACAAATTTCAATCTTTTATCTTTTTTTACATGATAAAAACTCACCCCAGATGCTATATCGTTTTTTAAACGAGCAGAGTCAATTGGTTGGTCCGGATCCAATATTTTATTTTTTTCTAAATCAAAGATTTCACAAACGGCTAATTCTAAGTGATTAAACAATTGAATAGGGACGGGGAAAAATTCATCCACTTCAAGCTTTGACATACTTTGTGCTGTAACACCTAAATATCCGGCACAGGTCTTGATTATTTCTTTAATATTTATTCCTGAACTTAGGTACGTCACATTATTCTCAGCTAGGTTTTCGACTCCAAGACTGACAATAGGGATTTTTAGCTTTAGTAGAGCTAAGTTATTTACCAGTGCATCAAATGTTTGCTCGGTTTTTATATTAAATCTTGTGAGGATTAAATCTATCTCTTGTCCTCTGCTTTCAAGAATCTCTCCTGCGAATTTGGCATTAGATGCTCGAATGACATCACTGCCAACCCAGGTATAGAGATTAAGATGATAAAAATCTTGCAGTTGAATATGATCTTCAACGATTAGCGTTAAACCCATGCCTAGATTATAAGTTATGAGATGAGATAAATGTAATGAATTTTTCCAAAGTCTTTAAAAACATAGGCTTAATTTGCTATGATGTTAGGACTTAAGGAGCCTATTGTGAGTGTGAGTCATTTTGAAAATTGGTGTAGCGATTTATTGAAAAGTTTTAAATTAGATGATTTAGAGCAACTCAAAAATCGTTTTAGAATCCTTACTGACGAAGGTTTGGATTTTTGTGCTTTAACTGAGTCACATCCACATTATTATTTAGAATCTTTTCCTGAAGCGACTCAATTTTGTCGGCTGAAACTGAAGGGACCTGGAGAGGAGGATATACCAAGTTTGCAAGACAAAATAGATCTGGGAATACCAGAACTCATGCTCAATTTAGAACAGGGTAGTTTGGATAATTTATCTGAAAACTCTGAAGTTATAGTGAATTTGGCTCATATTCAGCAAGCCGGTGGAAACGCAGTTCTAGAGTTAGCTGGGATGTTTTCTTTTCTCGATGTATTAGAAAAGAAGAACTGCCAAACTATCAATTTTATTTTTGCCCTTGATTCAAGACAATTTTATCAGATCTCGAAGCTTAGAGCTGCACGGGTGATACTGGATGCTCTAAAGGATCAAGGTTATAGGAGTGAGTTTAAAATTATTGCCACTCCCTCTAAGGCTGAGTATTCGTTTTATGAAAAATCTTCTTTGATGTTAAGAAACACTGCAAGTATTAGTGCGGCGATGATGGGGGGAGCTGACTGGATTGCTCTTGATAATGCCATAGATCCTGAAGATGAGACTTTCTGGCGTCAAACGAGGAATGCTTTTCATGTCATGGCCGAAGAATCAAATTTGAGCCGCACAAAAGACCCTGCAGCAGGAAGTCTCTTAGTAGAATCACTCACTGATTATCTTGTTAAAGAAAGTCATAAGTGGTTTTTAGAAAATCAGAGTTTAGATTTAGACTCTAAATTGTCGATACTTTCTAAAGCTTGTGAGGAATTGTTTCTCATAAAAAGAGAGAAAGTGGAAACGAGAAAAACAATTATTGTGGGAGTTAATAATTATTCTGACCCGAGTGAATTCACGGCACTTAAAGAAAATTGGAAAACACCTGAAAAATTTCCCGTTCGTCGAGCAGTGGCGAGAATAGAAAAATTAAGGGAAGCACTTCAGAGGAAAACTTTGAGTCCGATTCTCTATAGTTTTGGAGAGTTGAATCAAGTTTTTGATAGAGTTAATTTTGCTAAAAACTTCTTTGAAGTAACAGGAAAAGAAGTTCATCACGTTCATAGAAAAGATTTCGACATAGAAGCAGGAGACGAAAGCTTTATCATTCTTTGCGCTCGTGATGCTGATTATCCGCAAATTATAGAGAAATTTAAGGCCCATGGGAGACCGGTTTTCATCGTTTCAAGGGAAGTAAAAATACCTCAATGTCACAATCTTTATCAAGGCTTAAATTTAATAGACTTTTTAAGTGACACTCTTCCCGAGGTTAAGGAGTTACTATGAATTGGAATGATTTAGAGTTTAAACGTAAATCAACTCAGCACGAGGCTGAATCTAGGGGAGTGATACCCGAGGGGATTGAAGTTTTCTCTCGCTATCAAGAGGACAAGTCTTTAAAACACTTGGGCCATAAAGCTGGTCAACCTCCTTTTTTGGGAGGGCCTTATGCAAGCATGTATATGACAAGACCTTGGACAATTAGGCAATATGCTGGTTTTTCGACCGCTGAAGAATCCAATGCTTTCTATCGAAGAAATCTCTCAAAAGGACAAAAAGGTCTTTCAATTGCTTTCGATTTGGCCACTCATCGAGGTTACGATTCTGACCATCCGAGAGTCGAAGGTGACGTAGGAATGGCAGGTGTGGCCATAGACTCTATCGAGGATATGCGAATTCTTTTTGAAGGTATTCCACTAGACAAAATGTCAGTTTCCATGACCATGAATGGTGCGGTTCTTCCCATTTTGGCGCTCTATGTGGTGGCAGCAGAAGAGCAAGGAGTTTCCCCTGAAAAATTAAGTGGCACAATTCAAAACGATATTTTGAAAGAGTTTATGGTTCGAAATACCTATATATACCCACCAAAATCCTCGATGAAAATTATCGCCGATATTTTTGAATACACTTCTCAAAATATGCCCAAATTTAACTCTATATCGATTTCCGGCTACCATATGCAAGAAGCGGGAGCCACGGCAGATCTAGAACTAGCCTATACTCTTGCTGATGGTTTGGAGTATATTAAAACGGGGATTGCCGCTGGTCTTGATATCGATGCCTTCGCACCAAGGTTGTCATTTTTTTGGGCGATAGGGATGAACTACTATACGGAAGTAGCTAAAATGCGAGCTGCTAGACTCATGTGGTCTGAAATTGTTGGGAAATTTAATCCAAAGAATCAGAAATCTCAAAGCCTAAGGACTCATAGTCAAACTTCTGGTTGGTCTTTAACTGCGACTGATATTTACAATAATGTGACAAGAACCTGTGTTGAGGCTATGGCCGCGACTCATGGACATACACAGTCCTTACATACAAACTCTCTTGATGAGGCACTTGCTCTACCTACCGACTATAGCGCAAGAATAGCAAGAAATACTCAGGTCTTTCTTCAAAATGAGACAGATACCACCAGAGTTATCGATCCTTGGGCCGGAAGTTTTTATGTTGAAAAATTGACTGATCAATTGATGAAAAAGGCTTGGAAACATATTGAAGAAATTGAGAGCTATGGAGGAATGGCGGAAGCTATCAATGCCGGTATACCTAAAATGCGAATCGAAGAGGCTGCTGCTAAGACTCAGGCAAGAATTGACTCAGGAAAACAAACACTAGTAGGAATCAATAAATATAAATTTGATGGTGAAGAAGATATTCCTGTCCTTAAAGTTGAAAATGTTCAAGTCAGAGCCTCTCAAATTCAACGATTAGCAAAATTAAAGCGTGAAAGAGACGATAAAGTCTTAAGCCATTGTTTAAACCAGTTGTCATTGGCAGCAAAGTCAGGCGAGGGAAATTTACTAGAACTTGCGATAGAGGCAGCCCGGGCAAAAGCTACAGTGGGAGAGATAAGCTACGCTCTTGAGCAGGTATACGGTCGACATCAAGCTGAGATTAAGGCCATAAGCAATGTCTATAAACAAAATTTTGGAGATTATCCTCAAATGAAAGAGTTAACTGAAAACCTTAAAACTTTTGAGAAAATTCAAGGTAGGCGCCCTCGAATCCTACTGGCTAAAATGGGACAAGATGGTCACGATAGAGGGCAAAAAGTTATTGCAACAGCTTTTGCTGATCTGGGGTTTGATGTTGATATCGGCCCTCTTTTTCAAACGCCTGAAGAATCCGCCAAGCAAGCTGTCGAAAATGATGTGCATATAATTGGAGTGAGTTCCCTTGCAGCCGGACACCTTACTTTGGTTCCCAAACTTAAAGCCGAGCTTAAAAAATATAAGCGAGAAGATATTCTTATCGTTGTAGGTGGAGTTATTCCTCCCCAAGATTATCCCACTCTAATGGAAATGGGAGTCGCCGCTGTTTTTGGACCAGGTACAGTTATTCCGGATGCAGCATTGGATTTAATTCAAAAATTGAACGGTTATAAATAGTGAGAAAGGCTCAAGAACTTTTTTCTGGAATTAAGAAAGGAGATATAACTTCTCTCTCTCAAGGGATCACTCTTATTGAGTCACGAAACCCTGACCATCAAAAAGAGGCCAGAGAATTACTGAAACTGATTTATCCTCTAACAGGAAGGGCTAAAAGAATTGCAATCTCAGGAACTCCTGGCGTTGGTAAAAGCACATTTATTGAAAGCTTCGGGATGTATTTAATAGGGAAAGATCAAAAGCTAGCCGTTCTAGCTATAGATCCTACTAGTCAGAGAACGGGAGGGTCGATTTTGGGAGATAAAACCAGAATGACTCACCTGTCGGCGCATAAAGATGCCTTTATTAGACCCTCTCCCAATGGTGAGACCTTAGGAGGAATTGCTGCAAAGACTCGTGAGGCCATGCTACTTTGTGATGCCTTTGGATTTGACTTTATTTTTATTGAAACTGTAGGAGTGGGACAGAGTGAATTGAGTGTTTCTCATTTAGTAGATTTTTTTATCCTACTCATGCAGCCAGGCTCTGGAGATGAGTTGCAAGGAATAAAAAGAGGAATTCTTGAAGTAAGTGATTTAGTTTTGATACATAAAGCAGATGGAGAGAATCAAAAGCTTGCTAAAATTGCTCAACATGATTTTAAACGCTCACTTGCCATCCTTCAAAATGATCGCTCTTGGCAGACACCTGTTCTAGCCTGCTCAAGTCTAGAGAAGACAGGCTTTGAAGAAACCGAATCTGTTATTGATAAATTTTTTAAGCAATACAACTTAGAAAGTCGAAAAACTCAACTTCAGATTTGGTTGAAAGAATTATTAATGGAGCAATTAGACACCAAAATTGAAAGTTTAAATTTAAAAGACAATCTAGAGAGAATATATAAGGGACAAACTGATATTTTAAATGAACTGGATAAACTCTCTCAGGAGATTTTTCGTGATTGACTACACAACTTCTAAAAAGTTAAGGGCACAATATATTCAGCAGGAACTTGAAAAGTACTATCCAGAAACACCGGTTCCACTCGATCATACAAGTGCCTATACCTTATTGATTGCAGTTTTACTTTCAGCTCAATGTACCGATGAAAGAGTCAATCAAATTACGCCGAAACTCTTTAAAAAGGCCAATACTCCTCAAAAAATGATTAAGCTCTCCGTAGATGAAATACGAGAAATTATAAAACCCTGTGGTTTGAGTCCTAGAAAGTCAAAGGCCATTTGGGAGCTTTCAAAAATCATTATTGAAAAGCATGAGGGAAAAGTTCCAGAGAGCTTTGAGGAGCTAGAGAAACTACCTGGTGTAGGACATAAAACAGCCGGAGTCGTGATGTCCCAAGCATTTGGACATCCAGCCTTTCCCATTGATACCCATATTCACAGACTGGCGCAAAACTGGAAACTAACAAATGGTAAAAATGTTGAGCAAACGGAAAAGGATCTAAAAAGACTTTTTCCTAAAGAGTCATGGAATAAGCTCCATCTGCAAATTATCTTTTATGGGCGGGAATACTGTACTGCAAGAGGCTGTAAAGGGTTGGTTTGCCCCATTTGTCGTACTTTATACCCCAATAGAAAAAAACCAATCGAGAAAAAAGGTTAACATTCGCAATCTTTCTCTTCTACAATAAATTATGAGCGAATTTATGGACTCAAATTCTCATGTGTCAAAACTAGATTCCGTCGGGGGCAAAGCTTTTAATCTGTTTTTGATTGAGCAGGCAAATATTAGAGTTCCTCATTGGTTTGCGATACCTTCGCATTACTTCGAAGTTCATTATCGTGAACTAGAGAAAAGCATTCTAAATGAGATTCAATTAGTATCCTTAAAAGACTTGGACTCTCTTAAAAACTGTGCCAAAAATATCGAAAATTTATTTTTACAAAGAAATCTGGAGAGCTCATTTGTCGAATTAATTCAAAAGAGAATTTCAAAAGAAAAATCTTACTCAGTGAGATCCTCAGCCAAAGACGAAGATGGACAAATAAACTCCTTTGCAGGACAGCTGGATTCATTTCTGAATTGTAGGGGGATAGATGAAATAACAGAGGCCATAAAAAAAGTCTGGGCCTCAATTTTTTCCGAAAGAAATATCCAATATCGTATACTAAATGAAATACATTCGACTCCGGCAGTAGGAGTTATCATCCAAGATATGGTTGAAGTTGAAAGCTCAGGAGTGATGTTTACGGCACACCCGCTTTTAAACGAAGGCTACCTCGATCAAATTGTTATTAATGCTGGCTATGGTTTAGGAGAAGGTGTTGTAAGTGACCAAGTTGAAGTAGACACTTATTTATATTCTAAATCTCAGAAGAGCATTATCGATCATCTGCATGGCAAAAAAACGAAAATGGTCGTACCTAATAAATCAGCTCAGGGCACATGTCTTGTCGACGTAGAACCCGCCAAAAGCCTCGTCAGTGTTCTCAATCGTTCACAAATTATGAACCTAGTGGCTCAAGGTCTGAGACTTGAAAAGACTCTTAATTGTGAACAAGATATTGAGTGGTGTATCAGCACTTCGGGTGAGTTATTTATTACACAAACAAGGCCCATTACAACACTTCTAAAAGGTACCAATAAATTAGATTTTCTTTTTGATAATAGTAATATTGTTGAAAGTTTCCCTGGTGTGAATACACCTTGGACTCTTGGCCAAGTAAAAGATATTTATCGAATTGCTTTTAAGAGGACTTGTCTTCGACTTGGTTTTGGGCGAGAGAAAGTGAACCAAAATAATTTTCTTTTTGCTTCCTTATTGGGATTGTACAGGGGAAGGGTCTATTTGAATTTAACCCATTGGTCTTCTATGATGCGACTTATTCCTTTTACACAAAGGTATGTTAAAGCGTGGGAAGAAAGTCTTGGGGTAAAGACTGTAGAAACCAAAAATACCAAAAATCATCTCAATGAAGTTTTAAGAGCGATGATCGTCTTTAGCCGAATAACTTATTATCTTGTTTTTTTAGGACCCATACTAAAGAAGCTCGATCGATCACAACATGAGGCTTTTGAGGATTTTTGGAGCCAGGAAGGCAGAAGCAAAGAACTTACTCCGGTTGAGGCTATCAATGAACTGGAAGCTTTTAAAGCCAAGATCTTTGAAAATTCTGAATTCACTTTGATAAACGATATATTTGCCTTTACATTCACAAGTTTCACTAAAGAGTTGATAAAAAAATGGTCAGGCCAAGACCCGGATCAAAGCTTTAATCAACTGCTTTTAGGTCAGGATGTTATGGATTCGGTTAAGCCACTAGTTTCCATCAATAAACTAGTTGAGCTAAAGCTTAAATATCCAGAGTTAGAAAAAGCTTTAATGGCTATCAACGTCTCACCCAAAATTCCCTTAGAGGTTCTTTCTTCTCTTGAAGGAGGAAAGGAATTTATTGAGCTATTCAAAGAGCATATTTCAAAATTCGGTGATAGAGGTTTAAATGAATTAAAACTTGAGACTCTTACCTTTAGGGAGCGTCCAGAAGACCTTATTAAACTCATACTTAGCTATGATAAAGTCTTAGACCTCACTCAAAGTAATCATGATGATCATGTCTATTTTAAGGGATTTATTAAAAGGCCCATTTTTAATCTGTGTCTATACCTGGCAAAGAGAAGCATCAATTATCGTGAAAACTTCAGGCTTAATAGGACGAGAGCGTATGGTGTTTTAAGAAGAATGACTAATAATCTTGGTAGTAAACTTGCTGCCCTGGAAGCACTTGATTCCCCTAGAGATATCTACTACCTTGATAAGGAAGATCTCTATCAGTTCTACTCAGGGCTGAGCTTTGATTTTGATCTAAAAAGCATAGTCATGCATAAAAAACAGCTCTTCTATCAGTATAAACAAGTTGAAGTTTTTAATCGATATACTTTTAGACAGGGAATCCTTAGCGAACTTAAATCCAATACCGAATCCACTCAGGAGTTAAAAGGAGTTGGATGTGCGGCTGGAAAGGTGACTGCAGAGGCTTTAGTTATTACTGAGATTACAGATAAAGACCTAGATGCTTCAAAAGTTAAAGGGAAGATACTTGTTGCAAGGATGACCGACCCTGGCTGGGTTTTTCTTATGGCAAATTCTAAGGGACTTCTGGTTGAAAAAGGTAGTTTATTGTCCCATACGGCTATCATAGGAAGAGAGTTAGGTGTTCCTACTATCGTAGGAGTTGCAGGCGCAACAGAGCTTATCAAGACCGGTGATAAAATAGAATTAGATGCCTTTACTGGAACTGTTAGGATCTTGTCATGATGGCTTATCTTTCTAGATTGAATATCTTTTTTAAAGAACGTTATCCTCTACTAGCAGGATTCTTAAGCTCTATTATGGGAGTTCTAGGACTCTACCTCATATGGGCCAGACTATATAACTTAGATTTGAACTTAACTTCGCCTTATTTAATTAATGCAGCCTTAAGCATGTTTCTTTTGACTATGATAATGAGACTTGGGGATGAGTTGAAGGATAGGGAGGCTGACAGAATGCATTTTCCCGAGAGATGTCTTCCTTCTGGCAAAGTTTTTTATCGGGATGTTTATTATCTCATGCTTTTTTTGATTGCCGTCTTTGTTGTGATGAACCTCATTTGGGGAGGAAATTTAATCCTCTTTTCTGTTTTGCTATTGTATCTATTCCTTTTTTATCATTATTTTTTTATTCCCCAAATCATCTCTAAAAGTTTGATTCTTGCACTCGTCACCCATAATCCTTTAATCTTTGTTGCGATGTTATACACAGTTTCTATTTTCAATAAGCAGGAAAATTTAAGTATTTGGAGTTTAGAGGCTTTTTCTTTGAGTTTTGCTTTTTGGATGTCATCATTTGGCTGGGAAACTGCAAGAAAGATTCGAGTCCCTAGTCAAGAAACTGCTTATGAAACTTACTCTATGGTACTTGGGACTAGGGGAGCGACGCTTTTACCCATGTTAGCTTTTACCGCTCAGTTTTATGCCTTTAGATTTGTTTGCAAAGATTTTCCTTTTTATCCAGAACTTAAGGTCTTTCTAGGTTCAGTGTTAGGATTTTATAATTTGTACCTTCTTGTCTTTATGATAAATATGGACGAGCGAATGACCTCATCACTGCAAAAGCTAACTGAGGGCTATTTGCTTATCAGTAGTCTGGTGATTGTTTGGATGAGTCTCCTTTCCCATGGCTTAGTTATTGAAATAACAGGGAATTGGATCTTGAAAATTTTACATATTGGATAGGTCCAGATACTTTCGGATGCTAAAATTTGGGCAACCGTATAAAGGAACTTTCAATTTATGACCCCATTTGGATATATTTTTGGTGCTTATTGCTGGCTCAAAAACTACCTGGTCACATTCATCTACCTCTATCTCATCCCTAGCTTAAAAAATTTAGGAAAAAAGAGAGATTTTAAGGGGAGTGAGTTTGATCTTACTCGCTACGGAAAAAAGTCAATTGAGGCCATGGGTTTTGACGTTGAATTACTTAATCCTCATGAAGTCGATCTAGCTGAAAATTTTGTGATGGTTTCAAATCATAGATCGTGGTTCGATCAGATCGCTATGTTGGCAAGTTATCCAAGTGGAATTCATTTTCTGGCGAAAGAAGAATATTTTAAGATTCCTATTCTGGGAAGATGTATGAAAAACTTCGAGATGATTCCCGTTACTAAGAAAAAATTAGATCCAAATGCGAACTCTACCCTAAATAGATGTTTAAAACAAAATGAGAATGTTTGTTTCTTTATGGAAGGTACTCGGGGACAAGGACGAGATTTATTGTCCTTTAAAAAAGGTGCTTTTTATCATGCAGTGGAACATAAAAAGAGAGTTTTACCCTTATATATTTTAGGTTCAGAGCGCTGTTCATCTAAGTCCAGACATCTCTTTGATATAAGACCGGGCACCATTACTATTGTTATTGGGAAACCAAGAGTCTTTACCCAAGATAATTTTAAAGCTCAATTCGAAGAATTTGAATCAGCTTATCGAAGAGTTCACAATCAACTCTATCTTGAGCATGAAATCTTTCAAAGTGATCAACACCTACTTACTAAATTAGAGCCTACGACATTGTCTTATACTTAAGAAACGCTAGCTCTCATTTGCCATAGTAGTTGTGAAATATAGGGTCTTCTCTCTTCTTTAGTCGCTACCATTAGAAGTTTGGTTATTTTGAGCATTTCAGGGTCTGTAAAAAGAAGAATCAAGAGCTCTTGGATATAATTTGTATTGAGGGTTATATAATTGTCCGTTCCTATACCTAGTTTGACCCCTTTTTTCTCCCACCAAGAAAAGGGATGATCTTTATAGTCAGCAAAGCTTCCCGTTAATTTTTTGTTTGAAGAAGGAAGAGCAATTAAGGAGACATCCTTGGTAATCATTCTATTAAGAACATCGTGTTGGTAGTGCTCAACTTCTCGTGCTGTATGAAATTTAACTTTTACAAACAAAACTTTTTCTTCTTCAGATAATTTCTCTCCAGAAAAAAGCTTATGCTTGATATGTTCATGCTCACGCCATTCCATCTCATCCAGCTCGTTCCAGATTCTCTTGTTGGCCGGGACGGGTTTACCTTGCTCATTTAATTTTAAACAATGTTGATAAAGAGAGTGATAGTAAAAATTTGGATTGATTCCCAAGCTTAGTCCGTGCTCAAGCGTGTCTATATGCCAAATATTCATCGCATTATCCACTGCTTGAACGCCTTTTTTCAAAGAATGCCAAGTTTCACCATGGTGGGAGCGAATTGAGAATCCTTTATAGTGAAGCTTTCTAAATCCAAGCTTCATATCTTGGAAGTGACCCTTCCTATACAGGTCTTTTTCATTTCCAACGGTATCTACATCTGTGAGGTAGGGATCAAGCTGAGGGTTTCTCTCTAAAATGCTGAGGATTTGATCTATTTGATGATTAAAATGTTCTCTCTTAGACTTAAATTTGGTCCCATCAAAAAAATCTGCTTCTTTTCTAAAACATGGTGATAAAACAAACTCAAATGAGGGAACTTTTTGTTTAAACTCCATAAAGCCATCATAAAGTCCCAAAACAACATCTTCTTCACTTGGACTTCCAAGACCTGGTATCTTTTCTGTCTCTACATTTGTGGCCCTTGAAAAGGTGAACTTAAGTCTGATCGATCCCACATTATAGGAATGGTAGAGTTCAGAGGCCATATGAAAAGCCGCCTGTCTATGAGCGTCTCTATCAACTAAGATAAGCTTGGGTAATAATAAAATTTCGAGGTATCGGTCAAATTGCTCATCTTCTTTTAAACGTAGAAGCTCATCCACATCTTCAACAGATTCTATTTTAACATCACCATAGACTGCTTGAATTTTTTTCCAATACATCTCTTTGTGAGGACCTTGAAGCAAAGCCTTTAATCTTGGGTAAACGAACTCTGCCGTTAATGAGCCGGTTAAATGGATATGTTCTTCTTTGTATGAGAGGGGAAATTTTTTAAAGAAGTTTCTCAAAGCCTCAGAAACGGGGTGATTCAATAATGTTTGAATATCAACTTCGTCTTGTTGAAATCCCCCTAATAAGCGCAAAAACTCTTGAATGGATTTTTTTACTGTAGGATTTCCTAACGCATATTCACTGGTACTCGCCAACTCCAGCGTATCCATAATAGTGATACCATTGGTCTCACTAATAACTTCTGTAATACATTTCGTCAGCTCTTTGACAGGTTTTGCAGGCATAAATAGCTAAAATCTCTTTCTATCTTTTAAAAACTTACTTTAAAAGGGTTATTCTTTTCAACAACCAATTATTTTTTCATAATAAAGACCTACCAAGAACTTTATGGATGAAGCACGTCTGGCCATGGAAGGTCTACTTTTTTTCCACCAAGCTATCATAGTATTCACGGTTCCAATTGTCATTTCCATCAATAAAACTAAGAAGAGCTGGAATTTCATCATTACCCCAAAATAGCTCACCCTGAAAAACCATGCTTGGAACTCCAAAAGCGCCATGATCCAGGGCAGACTGGATATTCTCTCTTATTTCATGACGGGCCTGTCGACTAAAAGAGCGCTCACAAGTACCTTCGAATTGGGGTTCAATCAACTCAGAGATTAGCTCTGGATCATCAAGAACCATTGATTTCTGCCATATAGCATTGAAAATAAGATCAATGATCTCCATTTGGCTCCCTTCAGCGGCATATTTTGTTGCCACTCTGAGAATCGCCAATGGATTAAAGGGAAAAATTCTTGGCGGTTGAAAGTCAATATTGTTTCGAGCTGCATAACGAAAGCATTTTTTAAGTTCGTAATCTCTTTTAGCGGGAATTTCACCCGGGCCTAAAAATCCATGAGAGGAAAATAGTTTTCCCATAGGAACTGCTCGAGGCTCTATATTGCTTATGAGAGGAGAGCTTCGAAGTTTTGTCCACGCAAAAAAAGAAAAAGGAGAGAGAAAATCAAAATAAAAATCAATTTTTGAGCTTAATGGCATAAAAGTCCTTAATACAAGTTATTAAAAACAAAGACAGATTGGAATTTAATTTAAATCTCTATTGAATCCTTTGTAAAACCTGTTATCATTAACGCGTAGCACTTCATTGTTACTTCTATCTCAAAATCATCAATTTGTTGTACGTAGGTTCTTAGTTGTACGTTTGTGTCTTTGGTGCTTTTTTCAAATTTATCATAGGAAAATTTATGACTAAAACACCCTTATTAAAAGCGTTTGTTCTTTTGACAGTATTAGTGAGTTTTGTTTCGTGTGGGTCACAGGCCCCCATGGTTAAAAATGTTAAAGTCTCAACTTCTCAGCAAGACAATGACGTATTAGTGTCTTTATCTGCTGATTTAAGCATTGGAAATGTTCAACTTCCCTTTACTAGTTTACCTATAATATTACCCAAAGTTGGAAAACAGATTGGGCAATTAACTTTACAGAGTTCAGCAGATGGAGCAAATCAACTTGTCTTAGATGTAAATGTATCTGAAGCGGCAAACCTTGAATTAGCATCAGTCCAATTACCAAATGGGTCTATGCTTCCTATCATTGGAGATAATTCTGTTTTAGTCATTCCAGCGGGCAAAGTTCAAATTTATTTAAGTCTTTTAGATGGAGCCCAGGCGATTGGTGTTGCTGTTCCCATTAAAACTTTCGATGCCATTGGTTCAAAGGTAGGAACAACGGCTTTAATGCCAATCTTTAATAATAATAATATTTTGGGGGCAGCTGGAGTTTATACATCTGCTGAAGCTGGTAAAAATGGTTTTGCATTAGTGGCGGATCTATCAGGTGTTATTAACGTGAGTATTCCAAATATTTTTGCGAGACAGGCTCAGTCCTCACTTGACTATTCTTCTCCAGAACCAAGTAGAAGACAGGAGAGGAAAATTAACAGTATGCTTTATCGAATGCATAAGAAAAAGCAAATGCTTGAACTCAATTAATTTATCTAAAGTATTGATTAATTTAGTAGGCGGTCTGGTTGGCCGCCTTTTTTTTTATTAAGAATTGTTTTAATATTTGATTGTGAAGGTTTGGCTCGCAATAACATTATTATTTCCCACCTTGTGCTTTGCTCAGAAATACCGATTTGGATTTTCAGGGGCGCTTCTTTCGAAAGAAATGACAGGAGTAGATAAGGTTACTGAAGAGGAAGGGAAGCTGGTATCAAATACCAATTTTCACTATGGTGTACACTTTGCTTATATGATGGGTAATAGTCTTCAGTTTCAGATGAATCATTTGAATAAGAATTATTCCTTCGACAATACCCAAGAAATTATAGCGGGAGAAGAAGCCTTTTCAATAACAAATACTCAGCTTGGTTTTCGATGGATAGCTCTTAGTCGGGTCGCTTTTAGACTTTTAATCAATTTTGCCGAGGATTTAGTTTTTACCGTTGATAGCAATAATCAAGCTGTTTTAGAGCAGGAATCTTTAATTTATCCCAGTGTATTTTATGATCAGATTGTTTTTTTGGGAGGCACCATGTACTCAGGGTTTAAAGTGGGTGCTGATATTGGGGGGAGTGGAGATACCATTGAGAATAGACAAGCCGTTCACTACGGAGTCTTTGCTGTGCTCAACGCATTTGAAATTAATTATATTGTCAGTAATATCACCAAAGAAACGGAATCTCTCGATTTCACCGAAACCGAGAGTTCACTGCAGTTCAAATACCTTTTCAGGTTTTAGAACTATTCGGTCATCTCACATTGACGAAGCCCATCTCTCGCTTCACGCCAACGCGCTAGCTCGTCTATTAGGAAGAATTCATAAATCGTTCCTGCGACTTGCCCGATGTTTCCGTTTAGAAGATCTATCGTTTCTTGAACCATCACCGGTAGAGGTTTTATCTTTTGATAAATCTCTACTTGCTCCGCTGGAGTCAGAGCATTGTATTGTTCTGGTGACAATTCAAACTGATCGAAACTTCCCGTACTAAATGACTCTCTCTCAATAGACTGGTCTAGGGCCGCAAACCCTGCGACTACTGCATCTCTGCATTCTGCAGCTTGCCCCTCACTTGCAATTGCGCTTGTAACTAACATCAACATACATAAAGTTTTTTTCATTAATTTCCCCTTAAATAGGACTAAACCAGCTCTAGGAGCTTGTGATAAGAGGGATCTGAAAAAATTACAGCAGTAGATGTAAATAAAAACGGGGACTTAGGTCCCCGTGTATTTATTGAAAATATTATTGCAAGTTAATGTTAGATTTTAGCTCTATAACGAGAGTTCTTAGAGTTGGTTTTTCTACGTCTCTTCTCAGCAGCCTCACGCTTTTCTTTAGCCTTGATAGAAGGCTTTTGATACGCCTGGCGGGCTTTATAGGTTTTAGTAATACCGTAGGAATCACAGAGTCTCTTGAACTTTCTGAGCGCTTTTTCCACCGGAAAGCCATCTCCAATACTAATTTTAAAATTTTCTTTGTTCTTTTTTGACTCTGCCACTAGGTCTCCTTTAAACCATTTTTGCCCTATTATACTGAAAAGCTGGAGTTAAGCAAATTTGTCTACTTTACAGCAACCTCAGCACTGACTAGCACTTCATCTTTGGCTCCAACACCCAAATATTTTAGGTCTTTAACCTTAAAATCGGATAAATTGAGCTTAAATTTTGCCAGCATCTTACTCCCACTGACTTTGTAGATAAAGCCTATTTTCTTGGTAATTCCCTTAATTGTGATTTTACCAATACCTTTGCCGCCTTTTGCTTTAACATCGGAGACGATAATATTCTTATGTTTGTCGGCTTCGATTCTTTTACGCATATGATCGTCTCTCAGCTCGATCCCTGTCTCTAGATCCCTGGCCTTGACCCATAATTTCTTGGCCATATAGACATCGCCGCTTTTTTGAACTTTCCCTTTTACCTTATCAGCTTGAACTTGAAACGAACCTGCGGGAGTTAGATTGACTGTTATATCGAGTGCCTTTCCATCTGCAAAAGCTTGGAGAGATAATGTAAATAGCGACAATAATAATAACTTCATCATAGTGTTTCCTTTTCTAAATTATGAACTCTTCAATTTTACTACAAGAGGGTAGTGATCACTAGGATGCATTCTTTTTTCCGCTAAACTCTTTGGAAAATTGGATCTAGGCTTTCCCTCAAAATTCACCACACAAGTTTCTTCATCGAGAAGTTTTGCGATCTCTGCGTCTAAAAGAACATAGTCTAGCTGCATGGGGAACATATCGTTTTTTTGATTATAATAAAGGTAGGTAGAGCGTTCAAAAACTGGGGTTTTCAGCCATTCAAGTGCATCTTTAAGCCCCAAATATTTGGCAAAATCATGGAGCTCAGGCTCAGTTTGATCTTCGTATATTACTCCATTGAGATCTCCACAAACAATGACATTGTGATCTTGTTTTTTACGTCGCTGAGCGATCTTGATAATTGCAGAGACCTCTTCCTTTCTTTTAGTTCGTCCCTCAAAGTCTTTTTTTTCTTTATCAAGTTTTGACTTAAGGTGAGTGAGGAGAAAGCAAAGTTTCTTATCCTCCCACTGCAAACGTAGCTCTAAAACCCCACGACTAAAAACTTTATCTCGATAGATTTTGTCACCTAAGAACTCGAGTTCTTTTGAGGCAAGTATACCGAGGTCAATTCCCCGGTCAGAATTGGTAGTGTAGTGAATTGATTTAAACTGGTCCTTTAGAAAATGAAGGTTTAAGTTTTCAAGGCTTTCTTTGCCTCCCACTTCAGTAAACAAACATAAATCTGGCTGTATGTTTTGGATTAAATCGGCCATGGCTTGGACATGTTGCAAAGTTTTATTTTCTTTAAAGCTAGAAGAAGCTAATTGCCAATGTGCTTCAGAAAGATCAGTAGGTTTTTTGTCATCGGGAAGTTTATCTAAGAAGACGAAAAAGTCCTGTAAGTTCCACAACAGTATTTTCATAACTGAGGTTAGAATAGGTAGGCTATGATACCTATTGGAATTGCGACTCCTGTGGCAGCTGCGCCTAAGATAGCTGTTCCCACTAAAAGTGCTGCTATAGGTTTAAATACATTAGACATATATCATTCCTCATGATTAGTGTTATAGTCTATCATACCAATATTTGGTAGCGTTTCCAAGCCAAGAAGGAGTGGTGAATGAAATTATTATGGCTTAGTTTGGTCCTGTTTATCTCCTGTCTAGCCCAAGCCAATGAGGCATCAAAAAAGCTAGTGATCATAGGAGATTCGCTCACGGAGGGATATGGAGTCGAGAAGTCACAAGCTTTCCCGGCTCAGCTTGAAAAAATTTTAAATAAAAATAAACTCAACTACCAAGTTATAAATGGAGGGGTCTCTGGATCGACCACTTCCTCTGGAATGTCTCGGCTAAAATGGTTTTTAAAAGCGAAGCCAGATTTAATCATTCTGGCATTAGGTGCCAACGATGGTCTGCGAGGAATTAAGGTAGAGAAGAGTCAAAAAAACCTAGAAGATTTTATCTCTAAGTGCCAAAAAGAAAATATTCCTGTGATATTAGCTGGCATGCAGCTTCCACCAAACTATGGAAAAGAGTATACAAGTTCTTTTAAAAAAATGTTTCAAGAAGTAGCAAAAAAATACAAGGTTCCTCAGATTCCTTTTCTTATAGAGGGTGTCGCTGGAAAACCAGAACTAAATATTGAAGATGGAATTCACCCCAATCCGAAAGGGCATATTATTATTGCGCAAAATGTCTTTCTTCATATTAAGGACTACTTATGATCGAATTTAAATCAGTTTCAAAAACCTACCTTCAAGGGATCAAAGAGGTTGAAGTTCTCAAAGAATTAAATTTTAGATTAGATAAAAAGGGATTAGTTGCAATCGTAGGAAAGTCAGGAAGTGGTAAATCCACGTTGCTTTCACTTTTAGCCGGTTTAGACAATCCAACTCACGGTGAAATTCATATCGATGATGTATGTGTGAGTGATTTAAATGAGTCTGAATTAACAAAGTTTCGAGCCTCAAATATCGGAATTATTTTTCAACACTTTCATCTTATTGAAAACTTCACTGCACTGGAAAACGTTATGCTCCCTTTGGAAGTTACGGGAGTAAAAGATGCTATGGAAAAAGCCAAAAATGTTCTCGCGACAGTTGGACTTGAAGATAGGATACATCATTTCCCTAATCAATTATCAGGAGGAGAAAAGCAGCGGGTCGCGATTGCCAGAGCTTATGTTACCAATCCAAAAATTATTCTAGCAGATGAGCCAAGTGGAAACCTAGATCCGGAAACAGGAGAAAAGGTTATGCAGACTTTATTTGAAACTGCTCGAGAACTCAATCAAACTGTCATCCTGGTTACTCATGACGATGAACTGGCCCGTAAATGCGATAGCATTTATGAAATCAAAGACCATAGGCTTAATCACGTATGTTAGCCCTTAAACTTGCTCAAAGAGAATTCAAAAATAATTTTCGCTATTGGTTTTTCTTTTCTCTTAATCTGACAATAGGCCTAGTAGGGTTTACTTTTATTTTTCTTTTCAGAGGAAATGTTACCCAATCACTGGCGATGAGATCCACTCAATTATTATCTAGTGATATCGCTATCTCCGGTCGAAGAGATGTCTCCGGAGAGGAAGAAAAAAAAGTCATGGAGTTTATGCAGCCTTTGCATACGGAATACTCTCGTTTGGTTTCGCTTTATTCTATGGGAAAGTCAGATTCAAAAACGAGACTTCTTTTTGTAAAGTTTATTCAAGATAATTATCCTCTCATAGGGGAAATAAAAGTCTCTTCCCATGGGACTGTAAACTCAAAACATATCAAAGAACTTAATCGCAATCCCTTAGTTTGGATATCACCCGAAGTAGAACACCAGTTTAAGCTTTCTCGAGGTGATAGACTAAAGATTGGGAGTATCGAATTTAAAGTGGACGGGGTGATTAAGGAAGATACAACTTCCGCAATGAGAGGGTTTCAGCTTGCTCCAAAAGTGTACGTAGGACAATCATTTTTAGAGCAAACAGAACTCGTTAGTTACGGTACAGTTGCGTGGAGGACAAGATTTTTTAATTTAAAAGATCCTAGTCAGGCTGAAAGTATAAAAACACAGCTCAATAATATTATCACTGATAAGGCCATAAAGGTGAGAACCCCCGAAAATGCGAGTGAACAACTTAGTCGTGTTATTGGTTATCTGTCTGACTTCCTGGGACTTATCGGAGTCGTCGCATTATTGATGTCAGCAGTGGGTATATCCTATCTTTATCAAAGTTATATTTTTGAGAGACTAAAGCAGGTGGGAATACTTAAATCTATTGGAGTCTCAAGAAGCCAGATCCTTTTGAATTTTTTAATTATTATTGTTTGTGTTGGCATTCTTTCTACCCTTATGACTTTAGGTATGGCTAATTTCGCTCTACCTTTTGCCACTGATTATCTCAAAGAATTTTTCAAAGGTGATTTTCTTCAGGGTGTCACTTGGGAAGTGGTGGGAGCTATTTTTGGACTCTCTTTGATCGTTAATATACTAACTTGTTTTCCGGTTTTGAGTTTACTTTTAAAACAAAAAACAACGACATTATTAAACGGTGAACTTGAGGGAAGCTTAAGTCCATGGCTTTATCTACCCGGAGCCTTTTTTTTATGGGCCATGTCTATTTGGCAAGCGCACTCCATCATCATCGGTTCAGTGTTCTTTCTCGCACTTTTTGTTGTTTTTTTGATTGTCATGACAATCTTGCCAATGGGCTTAAATCGCTTAAATAAAAAACTGCTGGGTGTACCCGTGAGTCGCCCTGTGAGCCTTCCCTTTGGGTATAGCTTGAGACTGATAGCGCGAAATAAGTTTACAACATTATTAATGGTTTTGAGTTTGTCTATTGGTGTAACCCTCATCTCAGTAATAGGTCAGCTTGATAAAAGTTTAAAAACAGAACTGACCAGTTCAAAAGAACCAAAGCCCTCACTTTTTCTGTTTGATATTCAAGAAGAGCAGGTCGCTGATCTCAAAGCCTTTACTAAACAAAACCAAATCCCCTTAAGGGAGCCAACTCCCATGATTAGAGCGCGCCTTTTGAAAAAAAATGGAGAAATCGTTAAGCGCGAAGAAAAAAAAGAAGGATTTTCAACTCGGGAGGAGGATCAGAGTAGAAGGTTTAATAATCGTGGAGTTAACTTAAGTTACGCTCCAGGTCTCAATGCGTCTGAAAAACTCGTCGAGGGGAGAGACTTTTCTGGGACTTACTCCGGTGAAGGACTTGCAGAAGTATCGCTTGAAAAAAGGTACGCCAAGCGTTTGGGAGTGGAAGTAGGAGATACATTAACTTATGAAGTATTAGGGGTGGAAGTCCAGGCAAAAGTGGTCAACCTTCGCCAAGTTAATTGGACATCTTTTCTTCCCAATTTCTTTATCGTTTTTCAGCCAGGTGTATTAGAAAATGCACCAAAAACTTTCTTAGCAGTTGTAAGACAGATTTCATTTGAAACTCAATTAAAGATTCAGGATCTTTTAGTAGAAAATTTCAGCAATATTTCCATCATTAATGTTTCTGAAGTTATTGAAAAAATATTGGCCATGTTCAAAGTTATGGCGTGGGCGATTGGAGTGATGAGTCTTTGTTGTATTGTAGTAGGCTTATTCGTTTTGTATTCGATTCTCCAAAGTCAATTATTGAAAAAACAAAAAGAAATGGCTTTGCAAAAACTTATGGGTTTTGAAGCAAACGATATTCTCAAGATAACTCTATTTGAATTTTCTTTTTTAAGCTTCGTGGCTCAATTCATAGGAAGCGTGATGGGAATCATCGTCGCCTATATTGTAAGCTTTTTGTTTTTAGATGGAGTTTTTGTCTTCAATGGAGAATTTTTAATAGGTGTTAATATCGCTCTCTATCTTTTAACTGTAATGACAATATTTTTTACTTTCAAACTTCGTTACTCACAAAATGTTAATCAACTGCTATCAGATTAACCGGGTTCGAATAATATCTATAAAATGATTTGGCGTGAACGGTTTTTCAACGTAGCCAACGTTTTGGAGAGTTAGTTTTTTTTGAAGGTCTTCATCAATATTTGCTGATAGAACAATGATGGGAGTTTCGCTGCACTGATTCTCTCGCGTTTTTATCGCAATAATAAAAGCAGCACCTGTCATGAAGGGCATTTTATGATCAGTAATAATAAGGTCAAATATGGTTTTTTGACAGAGGATAAAGGCATCAAGACCATTACTTGCTTTTGTGATATCACATCCAGAGAGTTTATTATCAATAAGATCTTCTAGTGTCTCTAGTATTTCAGGTTCGTCGTCAACAATTAAAATTTTATGCATTTAAATATCCATTTTTTTCTATAAATAAAATTCTGTCTTTGTTATATTAAATTGTCCACACGGAGACCGAATGAATGAAGCTGAGATACTAGAGTTTTTTGCTCAGTACGCTTACCAACCTTATTTAGTTTATACTTTTATCATTGCTTTCATGACGGCTAGTTCTTTTGGACTTCCCCTTCCTGAAGAGGTCATTTTAGTTAGTGCTGGCCTTGTCGCCTATATGGCAAGAAATCCTATCGAGTTTCCCCCACCTACACCTGATGCGGAAGGCGTTAATCTTGTTTTTTTAGCCATTATTTGCACTATTGCAGTTTTGGGCAGTGATTTACTTATTTATTTTATCGGGAAATTCTTTGGACAAAAAATCATAGGCACGAAATTTTTCAATAATAACATAGGGCAAGAAAGATTTAATAAAATCAACAAAGTTTTCAAGAAGTATTCATACTGGGCGTGTGGGCTTTTTCGTTTCACCCCAGGACTGCGTTTTCCTGGTCATATGAGTTGTGGGTTGATGGGAATTTCACTTTGGCAATTTTTATTAGTTGATGGATTAGCAGCACTGGTTTCAGTTCCTACCCAAGTGCTATTGGTGGCCTATAATGGGAAAGTGATTCTGGATAAACTTAGAGAGTTTAAACTAGCTCTAGCAGCGGTTGTGGCAGTTTTGATTCTTATTTATTTTGCTAGAAGGCTGATTAGATTTTATCGCCACAAAAGAGTGAATTAGTCAGTCAACTGATCATTTACACCCGAAAAACTAAAACCTATAATATCGAAGTAACAAGGGGATAGACCATGCGTTTGTTTGATTATATCGAGCAAGGCGGTCCCATCATGTATATTCTTTTAACATTGAATATCATTGGGTTCGCATTATTATTTTGGAAAACATTTAGCTTGATAGATGCGAAAAAACATTTTGACGGTACCGTTGAGGATTTAAAAAATAGATTAAAAAATCTTGTGGATATTAATGACTCTGATGTGGCTTTAAATATTTTAAAAGATGAGGTTCAAATTACAGTTCATCGTCTTGAGTCCGGCCTAAATACCATCAAGATTATTGCAAGTATTGCTCCTCTTTTGGGCTTGCTTGGGACGGTCATTGGTATTTTATCTGCCTTTCGAGTTATCTCTGATTCCGGTTTAAGTAATCCTTCACTCTTTGCTGGAGGTATTGCTATGGCGTTGTTGACAACGGTTGCTGGACTTATTGTCGCGATCCCACATTTTGTTGGATATAACTACTTAGTGGGAGCGCTAGATGATTTTGAGATTCATTTAGAAAAACAGGTTGTAAAAGAAGTCTATGGCAAGAAAGAGTAGAAGAGAGCAGATTACTCCTGAGTTAACGCCACTTATTGATGTGGTGTTCTTACTCTTGATCTTTTTTATGGTCTCGTCAGTCTTTAAAAAAGATGAGTTGGCGCTGCTTTTAAATCTTCCTAAGACTGAATCTGGAAAAACAGAGACAGTGCAAAAAGACTATATAACAATTGAGCTCTCAGATGGGTCGATCGCATTTGAGGGAGAAAAACTAGCCATGGAAGCACTTTCTGAGAAAGTGACTGGTCTTGAAAAAAAGACGCTCATTAACTTAAGAGTTGACGGCTCGGTCAAATATGATCGACTCGTAAAAGTGCTAGATCTTCTTCAGAGAAATAAATTAGAGAACCTATCCCTTATTACTATTAAAAAGGGCGAAGAGTAGTGAAGCTTCTCATTATAGTATGTTTGACGGTAGTTTGTAAGCCAACTCTAGCAGCACTTACAGCGAAAGTGTTGATGGTTAGAGGAGATGCCACTAAGTTATCCCCAGGAAAGATTAAAGCGGAGCCGATTTTAAAAGGTGATGTTTTGGTGGAAGACACGTCAGTTGTCACTCAACCTAAAAGTTTTGTTAGGCTTAGGTTTTCAGATAATTCAACCATGAATGTTGCGCCAAAGAGCATGGCCGTTATCTCAAAGATGCCAAAAGATAAAGCTAGTGTTGTTAAGCTTTTAAACGGAATCGTAAAAGCAGAGGTTGAAAAGCAAACAACAACTCAAACTAAAACTAAAATGATTGTCAAAACCCCTAATGCAGTCCTTGGAGTAAGAGGGACTAAATTCCAATCTATTTATAATCCTACTAATAAAACCACATCTCTGGTCACGGTCGAAGGTCAAGTGGCAATGAAAAAAGAAGCGGCAGCACCGTTGTCAACAGACCCAAAAAATAGAGTCGATGAAGTCGATCAGCTTGATCAAAGTATAAATAGCGGCGAAGGTGTTGTAGAGGTTACTCAGGGGAAATACACTGGACTTAGTGATAATACAGTAAAGCCAATCGAGCCGGTCAAAATTGCACCAGAGCAGTATGACGCTCTCGCAAAGTCTATGGGCTCTAATAAAAAAGCAGAAGATGTGATGAAAATCACAGATGATGCCGAAGTACAGGCTGCTAAAGCCAGCAAGATTAAGTCTGGAGGCTACGTTGATTTCGATACTGGACTTTATGTTCCTCCTGCCTCTAATGCAAAACTTAATGCGCAGACCGGGACCTATGAAGCTCCAAGATTAGGAAAAATTGACGAGACAGGAGATTTTATTCCACCTAAAGGAGTAAGAGTTGATGATAAAAAAGGTCTTGTTATAGATGAAAAAGAACTGGCCACTCTTGCAAGTAAAGAAGATCAAGAAGAAATTAAAGCGACAGTCTTACAAGTCAAGAAAGCAGAAAAAGATGTTCCTCTCGTTGTTAATAAAGTTAAAGCTCAGAAGACATCAAAGCCTGCTAAATCATGGGGTCCTAAAAATCATATTCTCTCCGCGAAGCTTATGCCTTACTCAGAAGTGCTTACAATTAAAAATAAGAGAAATGGAAGTAAGGCCAATGTTTCTTCTGAGGGGGCCAGAAACTTTATTTTCGCATGGAAGCAAGTATGGAGTAAAAAGTGGTCTTCAAGATTGCGAATGGGAATCACTGATTATGATTTTAGCCAAGATGGTATTAATATTCGATATTATGGTGAGCAAGATGACTCGAATGAATACCTTTCACTCGGAGCGATCTATCAGTTAAACACAAAAGCTCAATTCAGTTTGGATTTAGTGGATAGACAAGCTTTCTATTTAGTAGGTAATTCTGGCAATAGCTCTAACGAAGTAGAGTTTAGAACAAATTATCTTCAAACTTTAGAGTTTGGAGTGCAATACGAGATTAAGTCCTATGAAAATATAGGCTATTTTTTTACGGCAATGTATGAACTTGGTTTGGATGTAAACGCGCCAGCTCAAAATAATGAGCTGGGGGCAGAGCATAGTGGACTCACTCTAGGGGTGGAAGCTCAATGGCAGTATTCAAAAAAGCTTGGTATCAATCCGTCAGCTTTTTATCACAGCTTAGAAACAAATAATGATGACTTTAATTATGATCGAAAAGCGCTAGGCTTTGGATTAGACTTTATCTACGATATATAAGCTGCACTGCGCGGAGACATTTTGTCACTTAAATTAACGCAATGAAAGATGCACTTTATCTTTCAAAAAGTTTTTTGTCACCACTTGCCTTGCGTCAAGTGCTTACTTTCAGAATCTGTTTTTTGGCAAATTTATTGCAAGTAATTCTGAGTCAATAACACTAATATTTCAGTACGAAATTAAATGTAAGGGGGAAATGCCATGAGGCATCTTTTATGCAGCGCACTTTTATTCGCATTTGCATCAACTGTTTCCTTTGCTCAAGATGAGGTCGTTTCAGATCTTCTCTCTATTAATGAAGAGCAAAGTGTTGTCAGGTATGGTGAGTATGCAGAAATTGAAGTCAATTCTTTAGAGTCGGTAAATCTTAAATTTACCAATGAAGTCGTTCCTTTTGGAATGGACATGGAAAAAATCGATGACCGAACTTATGTTCTTTTTGGTCAGACTGCTTTCTTAGGAAAACTTTGTTTTCTCGTAGATGCAGAAAAAACAAATGGTGAATTCACCACAGAAAGACTTTGTCTTTATGGTGATGAAAATGACCAAATTGCTTATCCTAAATTTCTCACGACGAGATATCTTGATTCAGTATTAGAATCGAATATTTTTTCAAGAGCGATTGAAATTGAAAGCGATGTTGCTATCGAAACTCAAGCTATCGGTGAACTACCTCAAGGAGTTTCAGTAACTGAAACTTCTAACGGAGCTGATATTTCAGGAAGACTGAATCAATCAGGAGTTTATGAGGTTGTTTTGAGAGCAGTAGAAGTTGACTCTGGAGTCGTTAGTTATAAGCAATTTCAGATCGAGTCTTATCAGGATGCTCCTCAGCACACTTGTGCTCCTGGGTATTATTGGGATGACTATCTTCAGTACTGTGTTCAGGGAAGTGGAAGATATAGCTGTAACGATAATCACTTCTATGATGTTGAGTCGGGAAGATGTATTCCTTACCAAACAAGAAGTTATTGTCGAGTAGGCTCTCACTATGATCACTTCTTAAATAGATGTGTTCGAATTGGTGCTAGAAGATGTCCCATCAACTATGAGTATGATCATTACTACTCAAGATGTGTGAGACTTCCGTATACTTGTCGCATTGGTTATAGATACAACTATAGAGTAAGAAGTTGTGTTCCAGTAAGAAGAGTTAGTCGTTGTGGATCAAACTCTTATTACGATAGCTATTATAATAGATGTGTTACAAGATATAGATCTTGTGGGCGTGGTGCTTACTGGAATGGTTCAAGGTGTGTAAGAAACTCATGGAATTGTGGAAGCGGAAGTTACTACGATAACCGAACTCTTAGATGCGTAAGAAGATCTACTGTGAGAAGCTGTAGTCCGGGATCTGTTTATGATCGTGGTTCAAATACTTGTCGACGACGTGTTATCTCTAGAACATGTGCCAGAGGGACTCGTTATTCAAGTCGTTCTGGAAGATGTGTTTCTCATGATCCAGGTCGTATTAATAGACGTCCAAGACGTCCTCACCGTCCAGTAGTAACCAGACCAAATCGTCCTAATAGACCTAACCGTCCAACGACGAGACCGGATAGACCAACAAGACCTAACCGTCCAACGACGAGACCGGATAGACCAACAAGACCTAACCGTCCAACGACGAGACCGGATAGACCAACGAGACCTAACCGTCCAACGACGAGACCGGATAGACCAACGAGACCTAACCGTCCAACTACTAGACCGGATAGACCAACAAGACCTAATCGTCCAACGACTAGGCCAGATCGTCCGACGACAAGACCTACTAGACCGGCACCAAGCCGTCCGACGACAAGACCGACTAGACCAGCGCCAAGTCGTCCGACGACAAGACCGACTAGACCAGCGCCAAGCCGTCCGACGACAAGACCGACTAGACCAGCGCCAAGCCGTCCTACNACAAGACCAAGTAGACCAGCNCCAAGCCGTCCTACTACAAGACCAAGTAGACCAGCNCCAAGCCGTCCNACNACAAGACCNANTAGACCAGCGCCAAGNCGTCCTACTACAAGACCAAGTAGACCAGCTCCAAGCCGTCCTACTACAAGACCNNNTAGACCAAGCCGTCCTGATAGACCAAGTCGTCCATCAAGACCTTGCCGTGGAAGAGACTGTCGTTAATTGTAGAATATAAAGTTTTTGGAATAGGGCCCCACATTTTGTGGGGCTTTTTTATTTAAAGAAAACATCATTAAGTGTTTTGTAAGTATTAACATAAGCTTCAACCGATAAGTCTACCGGATCGGTGTACCCACCACCTAATGCCATTGCCATAGAGATTCCTTGAGACTTAACAAACTCAAAAACAAGTCTATCTCGCTCCAAAAGACCTTCGTAACTCAAATCTAATGAACCAAACCTATCATGAACTAAGCTATCAACTCCTGCTTGATAAAGTAAAAGTTCATGGCCTGAGATTTCGGTTAATACCTCTTTGAGTTTTTGTAGATACTCATCATCTTTAGTATTTTTAGAAAATCCAATATCAATATGGGACTCAACCTTTCTGTAAGGATAGTTTGTCTCCCCATGAAAACTTATAATGAACACATTTTTGTCTTGATTCAAAATAGAGGAATTTCCATTTCCCTGATGTACATCTAGATCGAGGATAAGGATTTTTTTATAGGGATCAATTGAGTGAATTTTTCGTGTGGCCACTGCAAAGTCATTAAAGAAACAAAAACCTTCGCCACCATCTTTGTGAGCGTGATGAGTTCCCCCTGCTAGTGAACTCGAAACTCCTTCCTCTAGCGCGGTGAAAGTTGCGTTGAGAAAACTTTGCATAGATGCTCTAGCGCGTATGACCATTTCAGGAGTCAAAGGAAGACCCACAGCTCGTGCTAATTTTCTTTCGAGTGTTAAACTGAGGACCTGATGGATATATTCATGATCATGTGCCAGTAAAAGATCTTCTATCTGACAAATATCAGCTTCGATAAACTCAGCATCGATGACTCTATCTTTTATAAGTCTCTCTCTTAATTTTTTGTACTTACCCATGGGAAAACGATGACCATCGGGTAAAGGGACTTCATAAGTGTCAGAGTAAAAAACTTTCATAAATAAGATTATAAGGAATGCGTTGGCATTCTCAAAGATTGTCTATAATTTATTAAATATGAAATACTCAGTCTTCGAAAAACAAATATTAGACTTTCTCTCTCAAGATCCAGCTTTTTGCTCTCATAGTGGATTAGATCAAAACCTTGGAGATCTTCCTGACCCCGGAAAGAACCAACGTATAAAAGTCCAAGGAAAAATCAAAATGTTTCGCGGCATGATCAAATCAGTTGAAACAGATTTAAAAGAAGAAGAGAAGGACCTGAAGCTTTGGGATTTATATCTAGAACAAATGAGATTGAAATTAGAAGTTGAAATTAATGGAGTCCCAAAAATCATGCGACTCCCTAAGGCATTTTCTGAAATAATAGATCCGATATTTCTCTTGATGATTAACGATCCAAGACCAGCTAAGCAGAGGATAGTTAATATCATCTCTAAGTTAAATAAGTCCATGTCCTACATCCAGTCTTATGTAAGAAATATAAAAGAGCCTGTTCAAAGATGGGTCGATATGGAGCTAGAAGCTCTATCTCAAGTAGACTCAATTTTTGAGTCGCTCCAGGTGTGGGCAGTCAAAGAAGGGTTTATTCAAATGAATGCTCTTGAAAAATCAATAATAGCTGCTAAATCTGCGCTTCAATTTTATAAAAATTTCTTGAATGATGTGACAAAGTCTAAGGATTTTCATCTCGGTGAAAATCAAATGAGGGAGATTATCAAGGCGAGAGGTATTGATCTGACACCTAGTGAAATTCATCAATTAGCTAAAGTATTTTTAAAAGAGAATCAAGCTATGGTGGAAGAACTTCGAAAAAAACTTTGCTTAAAATATAGGCTTGCGCCTGAAACTAGTGCCGCTGAGTTGCAGAGCTTTTTAGCACAGAAATTTTCAGTCCCATTTGAAACCTTTGAAGATATTATTCAGCGTTATGAGCATGAACAAAGTAAAATTCTAAATTGGCTTAAACAAAAAAATCTTTTCCCCATCATTGAAAATCAATCTTTAAAAATTATGCAAACACCTGTCTACTTACAACCAAGTATTCCTGCAGGTGCGATGATTTGCCCCTTGGGTCTGAGAGAGGGAACTCGGCATAGTTTAATTTACTTAACCCTTAAAGAAACAAACTTAGCTGAGCATACTGAGCTTAGCATCCCTAATATGATGATTCATGAAGGTATACCAGGTCATCATTTGCACTTAGCAACGGCAACAACGCATAAAAGTGTTATTCGAAGAATCATGCCTTGTAATGACCTCGCAGAGGGATGGACGACTATGTTAGAGGACTATATTCTCGATCAAGGTTTTGGGGGCGAACTAGAGGATGAACTTAGGTTTAGTGCCAAAAGAGATATGGCGAGACTGGGTGCGAGGGTGGCCATAGATCTTTTTTTCATGTCAGGAGAAAAAGATTATTTAGAGGTCGGAATTGATGCAGATATTAGTTCGGATGATCCTTTTGAATCTGCCGGTCAATTACTTCAAGCCGTCACTGGTTTTGTTCCCGATAGAGTGCAAGGGGAGCTTAACTGGTATTCTCAGGAGTCGGGCTACCCGCTTTCTTATTTGGTGGGAAATCATCTAATGTTGACTCTTAAGAGTAAATATTTGCGAAAAGTAGCGGATGATGACTTTTCTTTTCATAAGTTCATTCTATCTCAGGGGAAAATGCCATTATCCTTTTTCGACGTAAGTACTTAAAATAAATAAGAAAGCCCATGAAATTTGTCTAAAAATCGTCTATCCTAATATTTATCCTTTTATTTTATCAAGGTATATATGTACTATAATCAAAGTGAAAACGACCGCGATCTTTCTTTTATTTTTAACCTTACTTGGTGTGTCATCGCAGGCTCAGCAATGTGTATGTGAGTTAATAGAAGTAACCGAATCCCAAGAAATATTTGAAGAAATTGAGAGTGAAACTATATTAGCTGAAAGCTCTCTTCCATCCGTCTTGGGGCCAAAAATTTTTAAAATTTATCCCTTATATGATTTAGAAAACCTATTATCTGCGACTGCAATCGAAGTCATAACTCCACCTCCAGAATTCGTTTAAAAAAATTCCACTTATCCAATCTATTTTTAAAGATGAAAACTGTAAGGAGTACCGATGTACGCATATAAAGGTTATGAGAAATATAAAAAAGAAAAACTAGCTACCCTGAAGCCTAAACTGGCTGGAATAGAGAATGGCCAGAGTCCTAAAACTCTCTTCATCACTTGTTCAGATTCGAGAATTTGTCCAAATGAATTAACTTCAAGTGAGCAAGGTGAACTTTTTGTTATTCGAAATGCCGGGAATACTATTCCTCACTTTGATAAATCAAACGGAAATGCTGATGCAGCAACTTTAGAGTATGCCGTTAAGGCTCTTGGGGTAGAAGAGATTATCGTCTGTGGACATACCCATTGTGGAGCTATTGGAGCCTTGATGACAGGGGTGGATGCAAATCAATTGGGGACTATTGCCAGTTATTTAAGTGAACTTAATGAACTTCGTGAGCTCAGCCTAGAAAGAAAGATGACTGGAATTGAGACAATTAAAGAAAATATTAAATTTCAATTAGAGAATATTCACTCTTACGACTTTGTTCAACAGGCCATGAGCCAGGGGAAATTAAAAACCTATGGTTGGATCTATGGACTTGAGACGGGTGAAGTCGAGTTAGTCGACTGTGAGGCTTAAGATGTTAAATACAGAATATAAAAAAGATGATTTTCTACACGATTTTTTGGCCTCTTTAGTTGTTTTCTTGGTCGCACTTCCTCTTTGCCTAGGAATAGCTTTAGCTTCAGGTGTTCCGCCAATTGTAGGCTTAATGGCGGGGATTATCGGCGGGCTTGTGGTCGGAAGTTTTACGGGATCTCCTCTTCAAGTTTCGGGACCAGCTGCAGGTCTTGCTGTTATGGTTTTTGAAGTCGTTGATGCCCATGGACTGGAGGCGATGGCAATAGTCTGTTTCGTTGCAGGTATTTTCCAACTCTTAGGCGCTTTTTTGAAACTTGGCAATTTATTTAAAGCCGTTTCTCCTGCAGTTGTTAAAGGAATGCTGTCCGGTATTGGGCTTCTTATTTTCGCTTCTCAGTTTCATGTTATGTTAGATCACAAACCAAGTTCAAGCGGGGTAGAGAATTTAACAACAATCCCGCAAGCTTTTCTAGATATCTTTAGCACTAAACTTCCGGTTCAGCATGAACATGCTGCCACAATTGGTTTAATCACCCTGCTTTGTTTGGTTGGTTGGAATACGATTAGAGAGAAGGTAAAACTTCCCGTTCCAGCCCCTTTAATTGCCATCATTGTTAGTGCTGCCATTGCAAACTTCGCTGGTCTGGGTATTAACTTCATTTCTATCCCTGATAATCTTCTGGATGGATTGAGCTTTAACCTTTGGGAGGGAATACAAAATATTAATGCTGAGTTGATATTTGCTGGAATAGGTATGGGATTGGTCGCCACAACCGAGACATTACTTTGCGTAACGGCAGTGGACACAATTAAGCCTGATCATAAATCGAATTATAACCAAGAACTTATGGCCCAGGGGATTGGGAACACTCTGGCGGGTTTAGTAGGGGCGATGCCCATTACTGGAGTCATTGTTCGAAGTTCAGCAAACTTAGAGTTTGGCGGAAGAACGAGAGTCTCCACTATACTTCATGGCGCTTGGTTAGTTCTGTTTCTATTCTTATTTAGCAATATATTGGCTTATATTCCAACCTCAGCACTAGCTGCAATTCTCGTTTATACGGGATACAAACTTTTCGACTTTAAAGCCTTTAAGAAATTCAACACTGAATTTGGAAAATCTGAGGTTTTAATTTATTTAGTGACCATTGTAAGCATAATCTCAATCAACCTCCTTTACGGGGTCATGATTGGGTATGCCCTATCTTTAGTGCAATTGATTTATCGATTGAATGATTTTCAAATTGAGGTTGAAAATAAAGAAGGGGTCTTAAAGGTTAATTTGCACGGTGCAATGACTTTTTTGACACTGCCAGGATTATCTAAGCGTATTGATGAGAGTCTTGAGGATCACCAGGGAGACGTTCATTTAGATGCTAGCAAGGTGAGCTTCATGGATAGTGCAAGTCATGAATACCTTGATGTTCTCCATAAGAATATTGGAGACAAAATGAAGTTAGAGAAAAAGTAATTTGTAATGACTTTGGGAGTCGAAAGACTCCCATTTTTTTTTCCTAAGCCTTTAAAATTCTTTGACACTACACGCTCAAATCAATAATATTCAAGTCTTTTAGTAAACTAAGAAACATTTAAATTATAGGTGGTTTAAGGATGCAAAACACAATTTTGTACATGGTTCCAGCACTTGGAGTCTTCGGATTAGTGGTGATGGCGGTCAAGTCAGCTTGGGTAAACAAACAAGCAACTGGTGAAGAAAATATGGTCGAGCTTTCGACTTATATTGCAGAAGGTGCCATGGCATTTCTTGTAGCCGAGTGGAAGGTACTTGCGGTCTTCGCTGCTGTAGCATCTGTTCTTCTTGGAATTTCTGGAACGATGGTTCCAACTTCAGATTGGATTATTGCTATTTCTTTTTTAATTGGAGCATTCTTTTCTGCCCTAGCCGGATATTTTGGAATGAATATCGCAACCAAAGCAAACGTAAGAACGACACAAGCTGCGAGAACAGATCTTAAAGGTGCACTTAAAGTAGCCTTTACAGGTGGAACTGTTATGGGACTTGGAGTTGCAGGTCTTGCGGTACTCGGTCTTGGTGCTCTCTTTATTCTTTTTTATAATATGTATGTTGTGTCGACTGGTGGATCAGTTAACGGAATGGAAATGGAAAAAGCCATTGAAGTTCTAGCTGGCTTCTCACTTGGTGCTGAATCTATTGCACTTTTCGCTCGAGTTGGTGGTGGTATTTATACGAAAGCTGCAGACGTTGGAGCTGATCTTGTTGGTAAGGTTGAAGCAGGAATACCTGAAGATGACGTAAGAAACCCTGCTACAATCGCAGATAATGTTGGTGATAACGTAGGTGACGTTGCTGGTATGGGAGCTGACCTTTTTGGATCTTATGTTGCGACGATTCTTGCTACCATGGTACTTGGTCGTGAGATTGCCGTTTCTGATAATTTTGGCGGACTTTCTCCTATTCTTCTTCCTATGGTTATCGCTGGGATTGGGATAATCTTTTCTATTATTGGTTGTTCACTTGTTAGAATTTCAGATGATAAGGGCGATGTTCAAAAAGCACTTAATATCGGGAACTGGACTTCAGTTATTCTTACAACAGTAGCTTGTTTCTTTCTTGTGCGTTGGATGCTTCCAGAAAATATGATGCTAAGAGGACATGAGTTTACAAATATGGGTGTTTTCTATGCCATTCTAGTTGGTTCAGTTGTTGGTGCTCTTATGAGTATCGTAACAGAGTTTTATACAGCAATGGGGAAGAGACCTGTAACAAGTATTATTCAACAATCTGATACAGGTGCCGCTACTAATATTATTGGTGGTCTTTCTGTTGGGATGGAATCAACTTTAATTCCTACCATTATATTAGCCGCTGGTATTTATATGTCTCACCATTTTGCTGGTCTATATGGAGTTGCCATCGCAGCTGCAGGGATGATGGCCACAACGGCTATGCAACTTGCAATTGATGCTTTTGGACCAATCGCAGATAACGCTGGTGGGATTGCTGAGATGAGTGGTCTTCCAAAAGAAGTTAGAGAGAGAACTGATATTCTAGATGCAGTTGGAAATACGACAGCCGCAACTGGTAAAGGTTTTGCTATCGCTTCTGCGGCACTAACAGCACTAGCTCTTTTTGCTGCCTTTGTTGGTCTTGCAGGAATTAGTTCAATTGATATTTATAAGGCAGATGTACTTGCTGGTTTATTTGTAGGTGGGATGATTCCATTTATCTTCTCATCACTTGCAATCGCAGCCGTTGGTCGTGCAGCGATGGAAATGGTTAAAGAAGTAAGACGTCAGTTTAAAGAAATTCCAGGAATCATGGAGCATAAAGCGAAACCAGAATATGACAAATGTGTTGCGATCTCTACTCAAGCGTCAATCAGAGAGATGATGCTTCCAGGTGCAATCGCGCTTATTACTCCAGTAGTAGTAGGGTTTGCGTTTGGGCCAGAGGTCCTTGGTGGTCTTCTTGCTGGTGTAACTGTTTCTGGTGTTCTTATGGGAATGTTTCAAAACAATGCCGGAGGCGCATGGGATAACGCTAAAAAATCTTTCGAAGCTGGTGTAGAGATTAATGGCAAGATGGAATACAAAGGTTCTGAAGCTCACAAAGCATCTGTAACTGGTGATACTGTAGGTGATCCGTTCAAAGATACCTCAGGACCTTCCATGAATATCCTGATTAAACTTATGAGTATTGTGGCTCTTATTATTGCACCTCATATTGCGATTAAATCTAGTGGACACCATGGTCATGGTCATCATCATAGGCATAGCCACTCTATGGTAAAGCCGCTATCAAAACAGCACATGCAAATGCGAAAAGCTGCGGCGGCTGAAGACCACAAACAATACGAACATAAAAAAGTAGAATCACATTAAAAGACTTGGGCCCGAGTTTCGGGCCCTTTTTTTTCTGATTTAGAGAGCTTATGCGAATTTTTATTATTTTAAATTTTATAATGCTGGCAATGATCTCAACTTACCCAGTCATTGCAGGCTATGATGAAAACTCCAGCTGTCATGTTCTTGAAAATGAAATAGAACAAGAGAGCTGTGAGAAAACCCAACTAAGTCTTTTAGCTGCTCAGTTGTCAGAAGATCAAAAGTCTTGGAAAAAAAGTTTAAGTCCAAAGATTAAAGAGCAAAAATTAAAACGACTTGATTTAACATTATCTCAGCAAACCTCCTATCTTAAACATTTAGAAAAAAAACTCAATTTAATTAGAATTCACCGGGAGCAACTTTCAAAGGCTCAGGCAGTGAAGACTCGTCGTGATGACCCTAAGGCTAGGGAGGAATTGGGGCGTGCCTTAAAAAATATTGGTGTAAAAAACAAAGACTAAGTTGTTGAATTTAAAGGCTTTTAAACAATTGATTCAAACAACTGTTTGATAGTACGCATTTATCTGATACTTTTTCAAACAAATGTTTGAATTGGAGTCCATTTAATGAAATTCTTGTTTTTTATATCAACGGCTATCGTTTTTAGTTACGGCCATGCTGAGGAAGTAAAACTCTCTGAACAAATGCTCACAGAAATGAGCTTAACCTCAAATCCAAATCTAGACCAAATAGAAGCGACCTTTCTAGATTCTAAAATCAAAGCAGAGGAGCTAAAAGATAAATTTGGTTTCGAAGCTTATAGTGGTTATAATTATCTTAACACGAATGAAAGAGCGACCATTTCCTTTATCCCTATTTTTAGAAATATTAACCAATACCAGATTGGGGTAAGGAAATATACAAAATACGGAATGGTGTTAGATGCCAATACTTCAGTAGATGCCAGATGGGGAGATTCAAACAATACTAATTTTGATCAAGTGACGACAACCACTTACGAAGTTGGCTTACAGATGGATCTTTGGAAAGACTTTTTAGGTCGCATGACTAAATCCCAATTTGATAATCTTCAAGATCTAAAAAAGAAAGACGAGCTTCAAGCTTCAATAAGTAAAGCAGCTTTTGTCACGAATACGAGAAAGCTATTTTGGAATCTCATTGGAAACGAAGAGAAAATTAAAATTACACAACGATTAACTAAGAAAGCAGAGCAACAGGCAGCAGATGCGAGGAGAAGAAAAGCCAACTCAGTTTCTGATACTGCAGAGGTGGCACGATTTGAATCTCTAGTGCATCAAAGAAAAGGTTCACTGATCAATCTAAAGTATGAACGCGAAATGCTTTTAAAGTCTTTAAGAGATACCTTTCCTCAATTGGCAGGAAAAGAAGTTGTACTAGCGCCTTACAATAAAGATAAAATTCTTTTCGATATCCTAGCTTGCTCAGCGAAAATAAACGAAGAAAAAAATGTCCCCTATAAAACAACTTCCTATGATGAGGTCATTTCACTACTTCGTTCTGTTCAGACGAGACAGACTCAGATTGATGAAACTTATGATGATGTGGACTTGCAACTGAATCTTAAATTGAGACAAGTAGGTGTGGCTTCAGACACTGATGATGGGGGAAGTACCTACACAGGGTCATATGCAGATTCATTGGAAGATATTGCTGACAATAATCGCTCCGGGATGGAGGCAGGAATAGCCTTAACAATTCCATTTGGTGAAGATAAAAAAGCGACTAAGACCGTTAAAGAAGCCTATACTGAAAAGTCATTTTTAGCGAATATTAATATGATGGATGCTAAAGTTCGCTCAACTCACCAGCAAACTCAAAAATCAGTAAAACTCTTATCTGAATTAATGAAAGAGCAAAAAGCCAACTCAAGACAATTGGCGATTCGAGTTAAAGAGATGAAAAGAAAATATAATCAGGCACGTATTCCAGAGTATGCTTTAATTCAAGATGAAGACTCTTTACTTCAATCTGATCTAAGTGTTGTGGATATTCAGCTCTTAGTTATAGGAACGATGTTAGATTATTTCGGTGTTTTTCATGAATACCCATGTGCATTTAATAGGATGGTCAAATGATAAAATTAGTAAAATTTTTCTTAGAAAATTACAAACTCACTCTAATACTTTCATTGATGATGGTCATCTTTGGTTTGATGGGGTTATTCAAATTAAACGCTGAATCCTATCCAATGGTAAATTTTGCTATGGTACAGGTAACCACTCGCTACGATGGAGCTACCGCACAAGACATAGAGACAAAAATTACGAAACCGATTGAAGATAAGATTAGAGAGGTCTCGGGGCTAAAAGATGTTAAATCAACTTCTAAGTCAGGGTTATCTACTATTTTTGTTCGAGTCGATATGGACAATGAGGATGAAGATGAGGTTTTAGATGAACTTCAAAAGGCTGTCGATGGTGTTTCGGACTTACCTCCAGACCTAAGAGAGGATCCTGATTATCAAGAAATAAATTCGGAGGAGTTCCCTGCGATAGAAATTGCTATTGTCGGACCCAATGAGAATCGTGCGCGAGATAAAATGGTTGATCTTTTGCAAGAAGAGCTTGAAGACTCGAAGCGGGTAAAGGATGCCAGGCTAGTAGGCTTTAGAAAGCGACAGTTCAATATAAGACTGGATGAAGATAAATTAGTAGAGAATCATATAGGGCTTGAGGAAGTTCTTATGAAAATTCGCTCTAGAAATATTGATATTCCAGGTGGTGAGTTGATTAGAGAGGGTATCCAAAAACTTATCAGGATTGAAGGAAAAGTTTCCGATACAAATGAACTCGAAAATCTCGTCGTGAGGTCGAATTTCTCAGGCCAAAAAATCTTACTTAAAGATATAGCAGTCGTAGAAGATGGAGAGGAGGATGCCCAAGTTTTAGCCAGTTATAATGGCAAGCCTGCGACATTAGTGATTGTGAATAAAAAAGCTGGTGCTGATACTTTAGCGTTGGTGGAAGAGGTGAATCTCATTTTAGAGAGATTCCGACAACAGTATAAAAATGAATTTGAGATATCCGTTTATAATAACGAAGCAAAAAGAGTCAAAAATAAACTGGAAGTGCTTTCTGGTAATGCAGTCTCAGGTCTAATATTAGTTATTGTTTTTCTTTTTATTTTTCTGCCTGGAAGAGTTGGAATCGTGGCATCTATGTCCCTTCCTCTTGCGGTACTGGCCACCATAGGATTCATGCCCATTATGGATATGAATTTAGATGCAATCACTATCTTGGCCTTAGTTATTGCCTTGGGTATGCTTGTCGATAACTCGGTCGTTATTTCTGAGAACTTTGTAAGGCTCCAACAAGAAGAAGAAATGGATCCCATCCCGGCTGCAATTGAGTCTGTAAAACAATTGTGGCTTCCTATAACCTCCACTGCCTTTACAACTATTGCTGCTTTCTTGCCGATGTTGGTGACAAAAGGAATTATGGGACAATTTATTAAGTGGATTCCCATAGTTGTTTCGATCTCTTTAGTGATTTCTCTGGTTGAATCATTCTTTTTACTTCCTATGCGTCTTCGTTTTGCAGGAGTTGCGAAACAAAAGGCTTCAGAGGTAAAAGCGGATTGGTTTCAAAAATATATAACGAAGTTTGAACACTTCATGCGAAAAGCGGTTAGACATAGGTATATTGTCTTGTTTGTTTTCGGAGGAGTTTTAATTGGATGTTTTGTCTTGATGGGAGTGGGAAATAAATTTATTTTATTTCCAGCGGAGCAAACTGAAATCTATCTCGGTCGAATCGAAATGCCTAGAGGTACTAGCTTAGAAGAAACGAGAGCAGAGATGAATCGAGTTCAAACTAAACTAGAAAAGACTCTGGGGGATTGGCAAAAGGGAGTTGTTGTAAGGGCGGGAATTTCATCCATGGGACCGACAGACCCTAAAGGGGCGACCGGAGATAATCATGGTCTCTTTACAATTTATGCTACTGACTTTGCTAAATTCAATGTGGACTATAAGACCTTCCTTGAGAAGATGAGGACAATTAAGTCTGATGTAGCAACTAGTCTAGAATTCCAAGAAATGGTTAATGGACCACCTGTAGGTGAGCCAATCAATGCCACCTTTAGAGCGAATGATGTAGAGAAACTGGATCAAATGCTGAGTAAAATCACCAGTGAACTAGGTGCGGTAGAAGGAGTTCTCAATCTTAGAGTGAATGATATTTTGGGAGAAGAGGAGATAAAAGTTAGGGTGGATTATGCTAAAGCGGATAGACTTGGTCTCTCTGTTGACTCAATAGGAAACGCTATAAGAACTGCACTTTCTGGAACTATGGTATCAAAAGTAACGTTAAACAATAAAGAAGTTGATATAAACGTTAGGTATCTTGATAAAAATCGTCGAACAGACAAAAATATTAAAGACATTAAAGTTATGGATAGCTTGGGGAATTTAGTCCCTGTAAGTACTGTTGCAAGCTTAGAGAGTACTAATGGGCAATTTGAAATTAAGCGATTTGACTTTAAAAGGGCCAAAACTCTTACTGGTAACGTGGATGAAAACTATATAACTAGTTTCTTGGCGAACCAAAAACTTAAAGAAATCTATGCAAAGTATTCTCCAGAATACCCAGAGGTTTCGCTCGTTTTTGGAGGTCAGGAAGAATCAACAAAAGAGAGTATGCAGTCTTTAGGGCAAGCTTTAATCCTGGCCCTTTTAGGCATATTTGCTCTTTTGGTTTTCTTATTTAGCTCATACTTAAGACCTTTTATTATCATGACAACAATTCCACTGGGATTAGTTGGTTTTTCAATTGCGTTTTTTCTTCATCAAAGACCGATCTCCTTTTTGGCAATGATCGGGGTTATTGGACTCGCGGGAATTATTGTTAATTCGGGGATTATTCTCATTTCTTTTATTGATCAGTTAAAAGAGGAAGGAAAACTTCCTATGGATGAAATTCTTGCCAAAGCTTCTGGGATGAGACTAAGAGCTGTTTTCGTGACTTCGCTTACTACTATTTCGGGATTGATTCCTACTGCTTATGGTATTGGAGGAAGTGATGCCATGTTGGTTCCGATGACTCTGGCGATGGCCTGGGGATTAACCTCTGGAACAATACTAACGCTAGTTTGGGTACCATGTGCTTATGCAATTTTGGAAGACTGGTCAAGATTTGTACAAAAAGTCTTAAATAAAGCAGGGATGGATGTTGGTCAAATGGATGAGGCACAGGCCCCGATAGCAAAGGGAAGTATAGGTAGTGCTAAATGAACGATATCTCTACGAAAGAAAAAATCTTAAAGATTGCTCACGGCCTTTTTGCTCAAAAAGGCCTTTACGGAGTTAGTGTTAGAGAAATCGCAACCGCTTGTGATGTGAATGTTGCAGCAATCAATTATCATTTTAAAAATAAAGAATGTCTTTATGCTCAAACAATCTTGAGTTCTATTAAAAACGTAGAAATTGATTTAAATCAAATTTATGAGCAAGATAAAAGTATTGATCCCGTCACTTTTTCGTTAAAGATAATGGATTATTTCATGCAGAATTCGCATAAGTTGAGATCGATTATTATCATGATCTCTTCTAGTGATGATGCTCCCGATGAAATATTAGAACATATGCGAGAGTATAAGGGACCGCCGGGGATGCTCTCATTCAATAAAATTATCCAAGAGTATTATCCAAAGGCTAGTGAGCACGATATTTTGTGGGTTATGCGCTCTGTAATTGGAGTTATAATGCATAAAGCAATGATCATGTGTAATCACTCGATCTGTAGTTCAATGGAAGATATTGGTGTTACTATGGAGACTTTCAAAAATGACTTATCACGACTGACCAAGGCCTTACTAAGAGATCTTCCCCAATAAACTGTACCTGATTAAGCTACTTTTTGTTTTGCCATTCTCATATCTTGCCTTGAGAATGAGTGTATGAGCTTAATGAAAGATAAGAGGTTTTGGCCTCTTTTTTGGACCCAGTTTTTTGGTGCCTTCAACGATAATGTTTTTAAAAATGCCTTGGTCCTTTTGATTACTTTTAAGGCCTACCGCTTAGGAAGTATCAGTCCTGAACAAATGGTAGCCTTATGTGGGGGAATTTTTATTCTTCCTTTTTTTCTTTTTTCCGCTGTCGCTGGTCAAGTTTGTGATCGCTATCCTAAAGATAAATTAATTGTGGGGATAAAAGTCTGGGAGGTTATCGTCATGCTTTCAGGTGCCTCAGGTTTTTACTTTGAAAATATAGTCGTCTTATTAGGGACTTTATTTTTTATGGGACTCCAGTCAGCCTTTTTTGGTCCTATCAAGTATTCAATTCTTCCAGAGCTCTTAGATGAAGATGAATTAGTACAAGGTAATGCTCTGGTAGCATCGGGAACCTTTATTTCTATTTTGATAGGAACTATTATCGGTGGTGCCTTGATTGGTATTGAGTCCGGTGGTAGGGAAGCCACTGGAATTGCGGTTCTTATTTTTGCCATAATAGGAACTTGGGTAAGCGCGAAAGTTCAAAACTTAGCTCCGGCCAATCCCGATCTTAAAATCGAATGGGGACTTTTTAAACCTTCCTGGAAAATAGTTAAAGTCACGAGGGAAATTAAATCGGTCTTTCTAGCTGTGATGGGAATTTCTTGGTTTTGGTTTCTGGGTGCAGCACTTCTTTCTATGTTTCCCGTTTACGGGAAGAATGTTCTAGGGACAAATTCAGATGTGGTGACCTTGTTTTTGGCCATGTTTAGTATCGGTGTAGGAGTCGGAAGTCAGATTTGCGAAAAACTAAGTCATAAACAGGTTGAGCTTGGTCTTGTTCCGTTTGGAACGATAGGAATTAGTTTTTTCGTTATAGATTTATGTATCGTGGGAGATCCGAAGCTTGGGCTGAGTGGAGTTGGAATTGGAGAGTTTTTATCCTATGCAATTCATTGGCGTATCCTCGTTGATATCTTTATGCTTTCAGTCTTTTCTGGATTTTTTATCGTTCCTCTTTATACTTTTATTCAATCACGCAGTCCTAGGGGGAGTCGTTCTCAAGTTATCGCAGGACTTAATATTATCAATGCTGCTTTTATGGTGTCATCCGCTATTCTTTTGACAGTTCTCTATGGAGTAGGCTTAACAGTGACTCAAATTTTTGGAATTTGGGGGGCTCTTAACTTAATAGTTGCTTTTTATATTTATACAGTCATTCCTGAATATCTCATGCGGTTTTTGGCCATGATCTTAACCCGATTTATCTATAAATTACGGGTTAAGGGACATGATAATATTCCATCAAAAGGTGGATGTATTATTGTCTGTAATCATATTTCATTTATTGATTGGTTAGTTTTTGCTGCAGCTATTAGAAGACCGGTACGTTTTGTGATGTGGTATAAGTTTATGCAGATCCCTTTAATCGGTTTTTTGTTTAGAGATGCTAAAGTCATTCCCATTGCTTCTCGTAAAGAAAATGAAACGATCCTGAATCAGGCTTATAGTGAAATAGATCAAGCGCTAAGTGCAGGAGATATTATTTGTCTATTCCCCGAAGGACAAATAACTCATGATGGAGAGCTTTGCGAATTTAAGCCAGGGATAGAAAAAATTCTAGAAAAATGCCCTGTGCCAGTTGTGCCTATGACACTTAAAGGTTTATGGGGAAGCTTTTTTTCTAGGGCCCATGGCGGAAAAGCGCTAAGTCATCCCAGTATTATTTTTAAACGTCTCTTTGGTAGAGTTGAGCTAGAAATTTATAACTCCTGGCAAGCGCAAGATGTCCAGGCGAAAAAACTAGAGGATTTTTTTCGCTCAAAATTGGTCTCCTAAAGCACCTTGCACAGGGTTAAGAGGCCAATTAGACACCCGAAATACGACTCATTTTTTCATAAATTTTAAGATTAATGACTTCCTGACAATGTAAAAATTTCAGTAATTTCGAGATTTTAATGCTTTGCTATATATAAATAATACGCACATTCTAGTAATTTGTCATGGTTATTGCATAATGATCCTCTAGACTGAACGGAATTGGTCACTTTTTAGTGGGGTACCTATGAGAATAACACTCATCGGTTTTGTCCTGCTGCTAGGGTCAACCGTTGCTGCAGTCTGGATGAAATCAAAAAATTCAAACGAAGATATTGCTGCCAAGTCTGCAAAGCAGGTACCTGTGCAAAATCCAACTGTTAAAGATTCGACTAATCATTCGACGGATAAAAATTCAATTTCTGAAGTTTCTAAAATAGAAGAAACGCCTGAGAAAAAAGAGCTAAAAACGTCCAACAAAAAGGCTCCTAAAAAGAGTGCTATTGATAATGTAGCAGCAGCAATACTACCTTCAGCTCAAGCTTCAGATGAACCTGTTGAAAAAACTCAGTCGAAAACTTCTGAAAAAAAGCAAGAGATAATGCCAGATGACTCCAAGGCAACGGTCGTAGCACCAAAAAAACTGGAAAAAAAGAACACAGATAAACCTTCTGAAAAAGCTTCTGATGAGGAAGTCGTTGCAGCAGGTGATGAAGTGGATAAAGAAATAAGTGATGAAGTCAGTACCTCTGATGCGGCTCCCCAGTTGACGGGAAATCTCGCAAATTTAACAGGAGGAGGAAAGGGTAAAAAGCTTACCGGTAACGTAGAATTTGGTGCCAGTACAGACTTAAAGCCTTTTACAGACCAAACTAAGGCAAGTCTTTCTAGTTTATTTATCCGTCCCCGTTATCAATTAACGAGAAATTATGCTCTTCAAGGAACTCTTTGGTTTGATAAGGGCCTAACCGGAGGACAGGAAAATCTTGTCCGTGACACGCGGGTTGGTATTGCCAAGACTCCGACTAAATTATTAAAAGGTCTATTACTTGCACCTAATATCACTGCAACGCTACCAACATCCGAATTCAGTCGAAGAAATCAAAGACTAAATGCTGGAATTGAATTCAATCCAACTCTTATATATCAGCCCAATAGTCTAACGACAGTTTTTTATACTCCTCGGATGAGAGTTAATTTACACGAATATACAACGACAGAAACAGATAGAGTGAATACTCAATATCAATTCACACAATTGCTTGGAGTTTCTTATTCTCTTTCTAATAAGTGGACGGTAACTCCCATCCTTCTTTTTACAGACCGGTGGTCTTATGAAGGTACTCAAATTGATCCAACTTATCTCACGATTTTAGAAATGCGCTATCAACTGGATAGAAAAAAATATATAAGTTTTGGTACCTTAACTGGGGGCTCACTTTATGATGCTCAAGTGGGACCGGACCAGAATATTGAAATATTTGATGAAAACTCAACAAGTATCTACGCCAATATAGGAATACTTTTTTAGGGGGCATTATGCTACGAAAGAAAACTCCATTACTTCTGATTACTTTAGCACTGATAGGTTGTGCTAAAGAAAAGGAGTATGACACTGTTTACAAAGATGTGGATTTAACTAGTAGGGGTTCCATTAAAATCACGAGAATGGAAACTGATAAAGACGGAAATCAAGTTGAAGTCCCGGTTAAGTACATGTATGTGCCCATGACAGAAGGAACTCCTAGAAAAATAAGACAAGCCTATCCCTTCTTTCAAGGTGATGAAAAATTGGTTCGCCTTCAGTGGGCAGAAGATGGCTTAGAAGTATTAGAAATTGAGCGAGACTCTCGATTTGCTGATAATGAGTTTAATGATCTTCCGGTTATGACTATTCCCGTTGAGTATTCTGCGTATAGATGTAAAGAGGATGAATTTGGCGATTGTACTAATGTTGAAGAAGAAAATGATGAACTTGAATGGTTTCAAAAAGAGTTCTTTGTTCCAGACTTCACAGATGTAAAGATTTCTGAAGTAGGAACTCAAAATTTTTGGAACGTAGGCGAAGATAGCTGTACTTCCGTAAAAAATACAAGACTTGTAGATTATGAGATCTCAGATGGTGTTATTAACTTTGAAGTAGAGAAAACTTTTAGTGTTAAAGCAACTTTTAGATGTACGATTCAAAGTTGGATTGACGATGATCTATCGGTGAATAGCTTTAAAACAAATTTCCACTATTCATTAGTTGAGCTGGACAAACTTGCAAGTCCAGATTACCAGCCGGTAAATTACCCCATTCCAGACCACGGAAAACTGGGATTTTTTACGTCTCGAGAAGAGCGATTCTCACCGGATTTTGATTTCCAAAGACCGCAGGAGAGATACTTTCTTAATAGATTCAATCCTAATCAGCCTAATGGAGAATTAGTTTACTATTTGACTAAAAATTTTAATAAGCCTGAAAATAAGATACTTCTAGATGCTACTTATGAAGCAATCGAAGTCATGAACAAAGGCTTAGAAAAGATCAATAATCCTTTTAAAATTGTGGTTAAACAACAAGAAGACGATGCCAAAGAAATTGCCGTCGGAGATCTTAGATATAATATGATCGTTCTTCTAGAAGATCCACTATCCAATGGACTTTTAGGTTACGGTCCATCAGTAAAAAATCCACTGACTGGAGAGATTCTCAAAGCTCACACTAATATGTATGGTGGTATTTTAAGGGCCATTTCAAGAAGAGGATATGATGAAGCAGTTGATATCTCTGAACAAAGATACGAAGATGCTCAAAATGTGGCACTAGACTCACAATACACAGTGGCTCCCTCTGCCTTGGCAACTCTTCCTACGGCACTTGCAGCAACGCTTGCGACTTCAGAGCAACCAGCAGCAGCCTCAGAAGCAGAGGCAACTGGTCTCTCAAATATCCAAATCGAGAGGCTCGAGCAGCTTCCTGTTGATGAAGCCGTTCTTGGGAATATGACAGTTAAGAGACTTGAGCAAATGCTTGATAATCGCATGAAGTCAATGACCCATAATAATAGAATCGCTATTGAAGATCTTCTCAGTAATGGCGATCCAGAAATGTCTGAATTTGAAAGACAGTTCTTGGAATATGAAAAAGAATTTCATGGAGTCTCTTCAATTCATAAACATAAACCTGAGTTCTTTCCTATCGGAGGGACATCAAAGGTTATTTTTGAAGAATTGAAGCTAATTCCGGGGATCGTTCACGAAGAGACTGGAGTTCTAAAAAGGTGGGAAATCTTAAATCAATCTCAAAGAAACGAGATTGTGAATGTTATTATCAAAAAGGCATGGACGGCAACTCTTATCCATGAAGTTGGTCATAACCTAGGTCTTAGACATAATTTTTCTGGTTCACATGATCGTCATAATTTCTTAACCAATGATGATCTTGCTTCTTACGATATTGTATCTGAGCACAGACCTGCGTATTCTTCAATTATGGATTATGCTTTTAGTGAATATAATCAGCTTGCATCTTTTGGTAATTATGATCTTGCAGCACTTAGATTTGCTTATAATAGAGAGATCGAAGTTATGGATCAGGCTTCCGCAGCAGAACAAGATGCTTGTGAAGCGTCGATTCGTACCAACCCAAGTTCATTACAAATTTGTAAACCAAATGTAAGAGTGATCAAGGTTAACGAGCCTTTAGTGACTCTTGAGCCGAAATTACAGGCGGCAGGTTTAACGAGAAAATCTTATGAATTTTGTACTGATGAAAATGCAGGCCTTTCATCGTCTTGTAATAGATTTGATGAAGGAACTAATTTAGTTGAAATAGCTAAATTTAGAACTGAAAACTTTGATCGATTATACAAGTATAGAAACTTTAGAGATGGAAGACTTGATTTTAACACTCAAAGTCTTGCAGGATATATTTTTAGAGTCAGAAGAGAACTTTCTACTCTGAGAGATATCGTAGAAGATTACGAGTTTTTCGTAGGGATTTTTGGAGAAGACTTGATGGCGGCGGGTTGTAGCCCTCAGCAGGTCGCACAATTCCCAGTCTGTGGAATGGTCAATGATCGAAGAGATGCTGTTCAAGTCGTTGGTGATGCCTTGATTAATATCTTAAAAACTCCGGATCATTTATGCGCTGCAGTTAAGGCAGATGCACCTACAGTTGTTGTCGCCTATAAAAAACTTGCTGAAATTTATGACGAAATTAAGTTTAATATTAACTACGTACCAAAGACTTGTTTTGATGCAGCAGTTAAGGAGCAACTTGCAACTGAGGATCTCATTCCTGTCGGTGAAACAGGAAAATTCCTTAACGGGTTCAAAGATACTGACCCTAATTTTAGATATGCACAAGATCGTGCGGTATTAGGAACATGGCCGGATAAGGTCATGGCAATGAGAGGTCTTTTTAATCGTACTTGGAAAAATAGATCAACAGATACTGAGCACATGGCCTTAGTCGATATCCCAAGTATTCAAGAGAAAACGTTAAATGTTCTAGCTCACTACTTACTTGGTAACTCACTTGATAATCCAATCCCTTTTAAAGCTGAGAACGGTGCTACTTTTCAAATTCCATATGTGATTGGAAATGAGTATCAAGCTGAACAGTTAGAGGATTTCTTTTGGTGGATCAAGCGTTATTTGAATATGCAAGGTCAGGGGAAATCTAACCTCATCGATATGCTGTTGGCACAAACCTCAAGAGGAACAGCTTATGGTGAGGACTTTAAAGAGCAAGCCTATCAAATGTCGAACCTAGCTTCAGTTAGAATCTCTGGAAGAATTCCAGAAAGCCAAAGAGTTGAAGAGTATAGTTATGTTGATATTGGTGATAGAACCTTTTACGCAGGTGAAGCGAATCAAATAGCTAAGTTCATGATTGATGGAATTAATGCTAAGTCAACTCTAGATAATACCGAAAGAGCGTTGGTAGAAAAAGTTTTTAAACAAAGAACTAACCCAGACGCTCCAGAAGTGTTAAATGAGCAACAAGCTTCATTGTTCAAACAGCAAAATGGTCTGATTCAACAGTTAATTGAACTTTCTGGACGTGAATTTGAAACAGAAGAGCAAAGACAGCAATTTCTTGAGCAGATTAGACCACAGCTTTTGGCCATTGCTGGACCTGAGGATGGAGCAAATATTTTTGAGCTTTTTGTGGCAGGGCCAGAAGCTATGGCACCAGTACTTCAACTTAAAATGGTTATTATGAATAATCCAGTTGAAGGCGCTAGTGCTGAAGAACAAGCTCTTTTTGAGCTACCTGTTCAAGTCATGGGAGCTTTTTTACAAGGCGGGCTATCTGATGAAGTCATGAATTTCTATAGACTACAAATTCAGAAAATGCCACAGCATACCTATAGAGCTATTTAGAATATTTGGACGGAGTTCCAAATAACCTACACTAAAAAAGAGGGCCTGCTTAAGGGCCCTTTTTTTGTCTTGAACTTGTCTATCACAATGGATTGCTCCAGAACTCTAGGCGGAATATGATACGCTTATGTTATTGATGACCCAGGTAGATCAAATTCCCATTGATCAGATACATGAAAAGCTCAAAGGGGAACTTCTTCAAAACTTAGTCAGAGAAATTGAAGACTTAGAGTTTCCCTATCAAAATTATTATTATGGTGAGGACAAAAAAACTTTGCCTCCGAAAGACTCCCCAACAAAATATTTTCGTTTTAGACAATATCAATTTGTGGCTAAACCAATTGAAGAAGTTTTCAAATTCTTTGCGGAAGCTAAAAATTTAGAAAGAATAACTCCTAGCCAGCTACAATTTAAAATTGATTCTCAAAGTACAGAAGAAATTCAGGAGGGGACAAAATTTGTCTACAAACTTAAAATTCATGGAGTTCCTGCAAAGTGGAAGACAAATATAACGAATTGGAACCCTCCCTATGAGTTTGTTGATTGGCAGGAAAAAGGACCTTATCGAGTTTGGTATCATAATCATCTCTTTGTAGAGACGGAGTCAGGGACTTTATTGATAGATGAAGTTAAATTTGTCCTGCCTCTTAGATGGATTTCGAATATTCTCGTTAGTTGGTTTATCAAGTTAGATGTGAAGAGTATTTTTAAATATCGGTATGAGTACATAAGGGATTACTACAAGGCATGAAAGCAATATATTGGATGAGGAGAGATTTAAGGTGGAAAGATAATCGTGCCCTTGCGATGGCCTGTAAAGATGCTGATAAGGTCTATCCTGTATTTATTTTTGATGAGAATATTCTGGAGAAGCTACCTCGTGACGATCATAGAGTAAGCTTTATTTTTGAAAGATTAAAAAAGCTTAAGGAAAAACATCATATTCATATTTTTTTTGGAGACCCAGTAAGTTTGATTCCCAAATTAGCTGATGAAATGAAGGTAGATGCTGTCTATACCAATGAGGATTATGAGAGCTATGCTAGAGAGAGAGATGCTAAGATTAAAAAGGAAATTGAGTTAAAAACCTTTCTTGATCATATTATTTTTGCAGGAGATGAGATTCAGACAGGCTCAGGCACTTCTTATAAAGTCTATACGCCATATAAAAAGAAATGGCTCGAAAATCTAGAGAGAAAACCTGAACGAATTTTTGAGTTCAAATATAAGCCAGCTAGATTGGCTAAAGTATCAACGAAAACCGAACAAATTAAGTCTTTGGAAGACTTTGGTTTTAAGCCCACAGAAACCATCCCTCTTATTGATACCGACGGAGAGAAAGTTTTTAAAAATTATCTGGATAAAGTACATGAGTATAAAGAGACTCGTGATTACCCTGCAAAAGACAATACTTCCAGGCTAGCCGTGCATTTTAGGTTCGGCACCATCTCGACTAGGGCGGTTTGTCGGAAACTAAAAGAGCTAGAGAAACTGCCGGAGACTTGGCTTTCGCAAATCATTTGGCGTGATTTCTTTTTCAGTATTTTTCAAAACTTTCCTTATGCTGAACATAGTGAATTTAATAAACAATATACTGACATGCCTTGGAGAGAGGACAAAGAAGCGCTCAAAGCGTGGAAAGAGGGAAAGACTGGTTTTCCCATTATTGATGCGGGGATGAGAGAATTAAACCAGACGGGTTATATGCATAATAGAGTGAGAATGATTGTAGCGAGCTTTTTGACTAAAAATCTTTTACTGGACTGGCGACTTGGGGAGAGATATTTTGCTGAGAAACTTTATGATTTTGAGCTAGCTGTCAATAATGGAAGTTGGCAATGGGCGAGTTCCACAGGTTGTGATGCACAACCTTATTTTCGTGTGTTTAACCCAGAATCCCAAGTAAAAAAATTCGATCCGAAAGGTGAGTATATCTATAAATGGGTTCCTGAATTGAAAGAAGTTCCGGTAAAATACTTTTCTGCGATGGAAAAATTCACAGAGGAAAAACAAAAAGAGGTGGGAGTTATTATTGGAAAAGACTATCCCGAGGCCATCGTTGATTTAAAACAAACTAGAGTCCGTGCCATTGCTCATTTCAAGGATTTTTCTGCAAAAAATTCCTAAGACTCTTTCTTACGAATTTGAGTCGAGGACAGATGCTCGTAGTCATGATGGCCTAGAAAGCTCATCTTAAGTCTTGGAGCGATTTCCTTCATGACTTTTTCTTGCGCCTCTCTAGCTGCGATATTATCTAGCCTCGAAACCACATAAAGACAATCTAGGCTTTGGATTATATTTTCAGCTTCAATCCATTTATCTAATGACATAAACGAATCAAATCCCATTAAAAGAGATATTTTATTGTGAGGAAATTGGAACTTTACCTGAGAAAGCCAATTATGAGTCGGGTTATGGATGTTCTCTTTGATGAATCCACCGTAGAGATAAGTATTTTCTGGTCTTATTTCCAGCACTTTTTCTAAATCTTTAAGACTACTAAATCGGTTCTCCTGACTTGTAACATTTTTAAAAGGATTGTGATCTGGCATGACTATGATAAGTTTATCTGTTGGCATGAGTTTGAGGCAGCTGGTATGACCCGAATGCCAGGGATTAAAAGAGCCTCCAAAAAAGATCAGCTCTTCGTATCTTGAATCTAGTTTATGATTTTCGATAAATTCACTTATAGTCATAATTCAAAATCAATTTTTTTGTGGATCGAAATTTCGTTTTGACTCAAGTGAGTTTGGTAAGGCAAAATCTCGACTCCAGTTTCATGCGCTTCTTTCAAAAGCTTTGTATATTCAGGGTCTATTTCAGAGGCCGGACTAAAGAAATCCACATCCGTTCTGTTTATTAAGTATAGCATAACGGCCCTATGTCCTTGTTGTTTGAGCTGAATTAAATCTCTTAAATGCTTTTGTCCTCTAGTGGAAACTGCGTCTGGAAAAAGCGCTCTCTTATCATCGCCTTTTAGTGTAACATTTTTTACTTCCACATAGGCATCAGGCTTCCCTGGCTCGGTTAAGTAAAAATCAATCCTTGAATCCAGAACTTTTTTCTCAGGTTTAATCTGGCTATATTCTTTCAGTTCCTCAATTTTTTTTAGCTCTAAAGCTTCCTTGACAATTTTGTTTGGAAGATTTGTGTTTATACAAATAAGTGAGTCTCCGGTATCAGTTAACTCCCAAGTATAGGGAAGTTTTCGCTTCGGGTCATTGCTTTTTGAAATATAAGCATGCCATCCCTCTTTCCAACAGGTCTTCATGCTACCCGTGTTGGGGACATGGGCATGGATGATTTCACCATTTTCAAGTTCTAGATCACTCAAAAATCTTTTATAGCGTTTGATAATTTTTACTCTAATCAATGGGGATGAAAATTTCATAATAAGATACTAACTCTAAGGCCTAATATAGGCAATGAATCTAACTTTGATCCAACTTCATATATATCTTATAATAAGTAAATGATGATGATTAAGTTGATTTGGTTGATATTTGGTATTCTATCTTTTAGTGCTTTTGTTCATGCTGAGGATTTACAAGGTTTAAAAAGAGAAGTGCTCACAAGGCATATGGGATATATTCACAGTCCTGAGAGTCGAAATAAATTTACGACATTTGGAAGTTATCATAAATATCGAACCACACAGCGAGATAAGATTCGAACGAGGCTTAACTCGAGTTTAGAATCTATAAGAAAAACACTGAAGGATATTAAAGAAAAAAGCCTGGTGACTTTAAAAGAATACGATCCTACGTTACCTTTCAAAATGGTGAGGTTTGATCAATATGATGCTCTTGAAAAACAAGATTATCCGAGTAATGTTAGAGTCTTTATGCCAAAGTCAGACTCCTTTAGAGATAAGGAGTATCTTTGTTTTTCACTTTATGCCAAACCAGATAAAACTCAATTCAAATTGATGGTTGATAAAATTAAAGGATTTATCGAAGAGGCTAAGCCACAAGTAACTGAGAATGAAAGAAAATATAAATCGGCAAAGGAACAGGAACTTTTTGAGGCTCTCAAAGAAAAGACAATAGAATACTATTGGTATGAACCATATTTTGGAATCTATTTGGGTGGAGATTTTTTAATTGATACTGAATACAGTGCAGATGCGCGAAAAAAAATTAAAACCAAGTTTGATGCAGTCTATGAGTCTTTTAAGACCAGGTACTTTACCACCTCTGAGAATTCTCTACGATCACTTGTAAAAAATGATATCGTCATCGATATTCAAAATATTATTGAGAAACAAGGTTATCCTACGCATTTGACACCCTTCACCTTGGACAGATCGAAGTTACCTCAGAATATTTTAAGAATTGATAAAAAAATTAATGAGATTCAATTGATTATTGTTTTTGGTGTGAATGGTTCAAGCATGAACAAAAAAAATGAAGCTATCATTATGGATTTTGTAGATAAATCTCAAGGAAATATTCTGTAAATTTAGTTTGAGCAAAAAAAAAGGGCCACCTAAGTGACCCTTCCTTAACTATAGTTTAGTTTTTTATAAATTGATACCAGCTGAAGAAAGAGCATTTCCGTGAAGCTCTTTGATTAAAGCTTTTGTATCTTCAGTAGAAATTTCAAAGTTAGCTGCAGCTTCATTTACAAGTGCATCTAGAGCTTCATTATTTCCAACCTGAGCAGCACCAACAGCAGTTACGATATCAGAAGGATTAATCCCGTACATTCTTTCAGCAAAGTCTGCAATATCAGTCTCTGATCTATCTTCAAGAGCTGTGAAGTCTTGAACATTCTTAGCTACTTTCATAGCTTGATCATGACTCATATTAAACTCATCAGCATAATGAACGGCCATTCTTTCTAATTTAACTTGCTCAATATCTCCAACAACAGAAGCAACGTCTAGCTCAGACTTAACTTTTTCTCCTGCAACATTGTAGTATTCCCAGTAACAATCATCATAAAGGTAATATCCCCAAGCATCATAAACTGCATAACAGTTGTAATACCAATCTGGTGCGTAGTAATAACCTCCGCCTCCAGAACATGAAACAAGCGATCCTGTTAGGGTAGCGATTGCCAAAGCATTCATAAGTAGTTTTTTCATTAACTTCTCCTATTTTCTTCCTGTGGTGTTGCTCTCTATTTATTTAACTGAGAGATCATACATTGTCTTACAATTAACTCATACATTTTCTTACGTAAATTTGGCTTAAAATGGTGCCATTGTGACCACAAAATAAACTTCAACTTACTAATTCATGTCTCGTCAACACTTTATAAAAAGCTTTTATCGATTTACAGTCAATCTGTCTAAGCTTGAAAGAGACTTGTGTATTATTTACAAGCTTAAGGGAAGAAATATAATCTGATTCTCTGCAGCGCATACGAAGGCAAGGGACTCACTATCGTTTGAGGCAATTTTACCAATACTCTCACAGCCACCAATCGCTAAGGTCCTAAAAGAGGCAAGGCTTACGATACCTCGGTCGGGGATATAGCGAAAGACTTCGCTGGTGAAATTAGGAGCTTCTCTTGCCGGAAGATAGAGGCCTTCAAAATGAGAAATAGGTTCAAATCTTCTTCGGGTAGCATTAACTTTTGACTCTCGATAAAAATGAGATTCACTTTCTCTGTCAAAGACCGCAATTTTATGATCAGTTTGATAAAAAACGGTATTCTCTCCAACGGTCTTAACGAATTTAATATTTTCATTTTCAAAGATATTTGAAAGCCTAATGAGCTCACTTCTAAGGTTTTTATCTTGGAGATAGGTTTTGAAAATAAGCTGTGAGCCTCCATTTGAGCTTTCGTTAAAAAATCCATGGGAGGAATGAGTTTCGGATAAGTCCACTAAAGGTAGTGGTCTAGGCTCAAAGAGATCAAAGAATTGATTAAGTTCTACATTGGTTTGAGAAATTACTCCATTATAGACTTCAAATAAAATATAATTCTTTAAAAAACCAACTCCCTCGCTACCTATGAAAAAGGCCCGACCTGCAGCTAACTCTTGCTTGGATTGGTAGAGAAAGTGAAGGGGGATAATCTCTTCATTTATACTTTCATTTTGTAGGCCAAGCTCGGGGTCTAGATAATAAACATAATTCGAGGTTGGGTTTCTAGCAGGTTCCCAAGGAGAAGCTGGAGTTTCTGTTCCGTTTTCACCAAAACCAATCCAATAGGGAACGAAACGATCTGACTTTTTGAGCCACTTAAATTTTCCCGGAAGAAATGTCTTCTTATTGTCATATTGATTATTAGGAGCGATAAAAATTCGTTTCGGTGTAAGATCCTCTTTGAAGGCAATAAATTTGGATGTTTTATTACCGTCACGATCTGTCACAACATAAGTCACAATATAATCTTGGCTTCCATCAATATCCACATCAAGTTTTGAGAAATTAAGAAAAACGGGATTCACATCACGAAGAGTTAGCTTCCTTCCTAATTTGTACTCCTCACCATCAAAGGCAAGGATCGCTATTGAACTCGTATTGTTTTCAGTGGTCACCGCAAGAAAATCAGGTCTAGAGCTAGGTTCCGTTATTTGTTCAAAAGGTCTTAAAATCGTATTTTGCCCTAAATCACCCTCAAGCGATTCGATCTGGACCTGTTCGTCTTCTTTAAGGTTGGGACGTATGACTCTTACAATATTGGCCCTTACTATAAACTCATCATCTCTAAGCTTTAGGGTAAATCTTTGTTCAGACTCCAGGTAACTTTGGATAGTCAAACCAAAATCAATTTCGATTGTTTCATTTGAGTCAATTTGAGCGATGGTTTTTTGTGAGTTTTGCACGATTATATCAGACGAGCTTGATATCAGCTCTACAGGTATTTGAGTTTGCGTCTGTCCTAAATTTTTAATTTTGATACGAATATTATTTTCAGCTTCCGTCTTATATAAAATAAGTGCCGCTTCTTTGTGAGCAGGGTAGAGAAAATAATCAGGCTTTGCACTTAGCGCCTTTTTGTAATCGACGTTACCAAATCTAATATCAGATTTTTCTTTTTTGTCTCTAGCACCCTTAAAGAGTTTTATTTTGGCCTGATTCGCGCTAAATCCTCTACTCATAAGTTTGGCCACCATTCCACTGACCAGCGGGGCTGCCTGGCTGGTACCCGACATAAATTCATAATTATAATCTTGGGTGAAGAGTCTTGATCGTATTTGAGTCGGCCAAGTACTTAGTATATCAACTCCAGGCGCAATTAAATCTACTGATGTTCCGCGGTTAGAAAAGCTTGCAAGTTTACCGGTTTGATCATGCGCGCCCACGCAAATAACGTCATCGTAAGCACATGGATAGCTGATATCGGAATGAGCGTCGTTTCCGGCAGCAACGATAACGGCAACTCCTTGCTGGTTTGCTAGTCTAATCATGTCTCGCATTAAAGTTGTTTCAAATTGAAATCTCCAACCCAAAGAGAGATTGATAACTTTAGCTCCATTCTTAAGGGCGTATAAAACCCCTTTAGCAATATTATCAATCGGATTGTCTGTCGCAGAGTTCATCGCTACTTGAACGGGGAGAATTTCAACGTTATCAGATATCCCATTAATTCCAGTCCCATCTTTGGGAGCGGCAATAAGTCCTGCGATATGTGTCCCATGTCCGATTTGATCGTCCATTTCAGGATTCCCAGTCACTTCAACTCCAGGATAAGAAGAATTAGTGACACTCCACCCGTGACAGTCCAGAGGGTAGCCATCTCCATCCGAGTCTCTTGTGGCAAAATCTTGATGGCACTCACTATTTTCACGGCTTCTATCTGATAGGCATTGCTTATACTCTTGAAGCAATTGGCACTCTTCATCCTTCTTTACAATAAGATGTCTTAATTCAGGGTGAGAAATATCGACACCACTGTCAATAACGGCAACTCGAATTTTAGTGGTTTGCTCACTAGTATCATGGAGATTTTGAATGTCTTCACCGGCTACGGCTTGAATCTCTTGTGTATCAATATCGGTAATTCTTCGAGTGATAACTCCACCTGGATTGTTTAAATACCATTGATAGGATCTATAATCATAAAATTCAATATTTTGCACGGGCTCTAGCTTATAGTTTGGATACTTGGCCTTGAGGTCTTTAATATTTTTATCTGATGAAATACGAGAGACTTGATAATGAATACCAAGATTCTGAAGGCTCTTTAATTCATGTTTTGAATAGATTGTCTTGCCACCGTGAATAGATTGATCCACAGGGTGATAGACATAAAAATCCGCAGCTAGGAGGTTAGAAGTGAATAATAAGGCGAGTAAAATTAGCTTCATGTTACATCCCCGGTGTGTAGTTGAGAGCTCTCAGCTCATAGGGTGTAATATTAAGAACACTACTAATTTGATCGAAGATCCCTGTTCCGTATTCAGTATTATAGCGGCCGAAGGTATTGGAGATATAGTCCACATATCCTCTCTCGCTATTTTCTAGAAAGCCTGTCACTCGTGTTGAGGCAAAAAAGTTTTGATCACTGATATATTGAAGAACTTTTTGTCTATCAAAACCCTCTAAAAGCATAACGAGAATATAATTAAATTTTTTCACTCTCAATTTTTTGTCTTCTGGAAGACCTGCTCTTCGAAGTCTCGTAATTCTTTTTACGGGAGTAGGGATACAATTTCTATTGGTACCTATTCTTCTTCTACCACCGACATAACGGCTGCGACGAGAACAATAGCGATTCCATTTTTCTTCCCCAAAAAGGGCTCTTAATTTTTCTAACGCCTGATAATGGGAGGAATCTAGTATCTCTCTTTCAAACTTTTGATAGAACTCTGGGTAAATAATAAAAGTAGATTTTATTTCAAAACCTTTTAAAGGTCCAATTCCGCGAAATTGGGTTCGGTCAATATGGTAGTTGACTTGAGTTTGATCAAAAAGCCATTCTATCCAATTAAAAATATCATTTAAGGTGCTAGCTCCAGCACTCCATCCTCTCCATATATAGTCTATTTTAGTTGTGATTCGATTAGCACTTGCATCAGGACTTATATCCCCCTCGGTAACATAATATCTCGATTTACTGGTCCCTTGAAATGTTCTTCCTGGATCGCTATTTCCTGAACCTAGGTTTAAAAAACGAGAAAGACTGGAAAGAATAGAATTAGCGAATCCGAAAAAATTTCTTCCATTTCTTCTCATTGAACTCGTTGCAAAGAGAGTCTTCTTTCGTTGCTCTTCTGTAAGGTGAGGGTAGTCAGAGGCAGGAAGATCTATTTCAACATTATGATCCATATAAAGACTTTCTGATTTATACCAAAGCATTTGCAGGGTCGTTAAGGTTCCTCTGACATCATGATTTAAAGTGATGGGATCAAAATGTTCGTCCATATAAAAGGTATTGTTTGATACGAAAAGCTCACGTAGGGTTTTGAGAGTTATGAGTTTTCTACTATCATCCACTCCCTCAGTTGGAATTTTGTATATAAGAGTTTCCTGCTCTCCATCAAACCATTTTTTTGTCCCTCTAAGAACCTCAATAAAATAATTCAAACTTAGTGATAATTGCCGATTAAAATTCTTTTGTCTTTGAAGTGAAACTTCTATATAACCATCTTTTTTTCTGATAAATACGGCACGTACAAAACCCTTAAGAGCTTCGGCACCAACGGAAAGAGTCAGAGGTTGTCCGAGTACTGGGTCAAGAGGCAAGGATGCATTCCCCATACCAATCAGATTAATACTATCACTGATGATAAAAGTCTCGTTGTCAGCCAGCTCTTTAAGAAAATCATCTAAACTTTTTGTTTTTAAATCTTCTATCTCTGCAAGACATTCTTCTTCTCTTTCAACTGGAACGAGAAGGATTATGCTCTCAGGAGTTCCCGTCGCTATTAATTCTTGGCGTCTGGATCTTGCCAATTCGATTGCTCCTTCTACCGCGGTATCAAACTTAATATAAACAATAGGCTCTCCATTGAGCTCACTTTCTTGAACTGTCACTGTATCAGTCAAAGAACATTCAAATTCAGTCTTAAGAATATTTCCCACTTGCTTCATCAGTCGGGGAACCAGGATTCTCTCAACTTCTTGGCTGGTCGCAGTCTCTAAGTCTGGCATGGCCCTTACGTGGGAGTAAGTTCTAGAGAATCCTACACTCGCTGAAACTGAAGGAGTCACTCTATTATTTACACCTGTGATCATGGAGTAGACGCCTAAGTTTGCATCAGCTTGAACGGAATCAACTAATTGAATAGGTGCGACGCTTTCTTGATATTGACCAAAAACAACATTCCTTCTAGCCGATGCATTTACATAAGCGGTTGGGTAAGTGAATACTGATAGTGGTAAACTACCATCCACATTTCCATTATTAATTCTAAAATCTGCTATTTCATCTTGGATATTCTCTACCGCATCGTTGACACTGACTCCGGGAACAATTCGGTCTATAGCTTGATCCAGTACTTGGCTTAAAGCATTGTAAGTGGCCTGAGTTCTAAAGAGCCTGAATAACTCTCGAAACTCGTAGGGTGAATCTGCATCTTCTCTAAAGTATTCCACCACTCGATTAGGGTAGGCATTTCCTGTTAATTCTCCGGATTGGATATTTCCCAAAGATATTTGAGAATTCGTGTTAAATCGTTGAGGTAGACTTAAATGCTGTGACAATGAATTGATACGAGATTTTAATTTGTGCTCAATAAGCCTGGCAATGTCATAGGGATACCCTGCTCCTTGAACAATTTCGTGAATATCTTGGGATGTCATGACTTGGTTGAGCCTCGATGTCATCCATTTTAGATCGTCTAATGAAACATCTCTGAATTGATTAGCGTAGGGATGAGTAAAGGTTAAAAATCCGTTAAAAACTCGACCTATTTTTTCATCTATTCCATTGATCGACTGAGGAAAGTCCGTCAGAGTGTATATCGCTAAAAGTCCTCGAAAAACTCTTCTTTGCTTTTGACGTTCTCGGTTCATCACTGGAATGTGAATATTGACGTTTTTTAACTCCGCAGGCTCTATAGTGATATCTTTAAGGTTTAGAACATTATTTTGGGTTTCAGTTGCGACCCAGCGTGATCTTGCTGTTAGTGTTTCCTCGCCAAGTTTTTCTAGGAACGCCGTTTTTTGCTCTCTAGAATTAAAGCGAATTGAAGCAGACTCCAGATAGCGTGGAAGTGCTATATCGTAGCCGAGTTTTCTTAAAAGTCCCGCCCTTAAAATATTGGTATGGTTATCTAGTGAAGCTGTGATGACAAATCGCTGACCTTGGTGCGAGACCACCGCCCTAAAAAACTCAGTGGGTGAGCGCTTATATTCTTCAAACCTAAATTGATTGCTCGTTGGATTTAATATTTCTAAAGGTAGCTTTTCATTTTTCCAAAGAGAACTCTCATAGGGGTTTAATTGAGCCAGATTAACTCCTCGTTGGTCTAACTCGAGTGCTTGGTAGGAATCAATCCTATTACCTTGGTATATCAAGTCCTCAGCTGGTCTTTTGGACTGATCTTCAGGACTTAATGGAATGCTGATTGAGCTTCCAAGTACCTGAAAAGACAAGCAAAAAAGCATGAGAAATGATAAGCGCAAAATCATAAACGGTTTATAACACATAATGTTAGGGTGAGGGGGCAGGATTGTTATTTTTACCGATATTTTAAACTCAAAAATAAAAAAAGGGCCTGAAAATCAGGCCCTGGGGAGAGATTGTATTGCTATAAGAAAGTATAGCGCTTTTTCGTTATTTGATCATTTGAAGTGACCAAAACCCGTGCCCAACATCTTCTGGGTGTGGTTCATCACTTACTGGTTGAACTCTTGCTCTTGCCCCTCTTAAAAAGGCTGCATTTGAAGAGATTTTTAGAGAGTGAACTGGCTTATCTAGCTTTAGTTGGAGAGTTTTCATCCTATTCTCAAGTGGTAAAACGATAAGTTCATTTTCATCAACTTCAATGGCAATTTGCGCTTGATCCTCTATCCCTTGCGCTCTCAATTGCAAGACTTTGATTTTTTCGCTGGACTCAAGCATGAGTTCTTGTTTCAAATCAATTTTTTCACCTTCGAAGATATAAGAATTAACTCGTGCACTTATTACACTTTCATGGTGAGTAATAACTCTAGCATTTTGAACCGCATTGGCCTGTTGTAGAGGCATAGCGAATAAAGCTGTGAGAAAGCATTGGATTAGTAAAATGCGGATCATTGATGAAATTGTTAAGCTCATTTTTTCCCCTTTGCTTGTCCCTCTGTGATTGTACGCACCCATAATTTAAGTACGCGTTTCTTGATTACCTTTGTGCAACCTTTGTGCCAGTAGGATTAAGTTTAAATAAAATTGCTTTTTTTCGTGGGATAGATTAACTTAAACACGCAAAAACAGGGGAGTTTAGCAGTTGTTTTGCCGAATCTAAATCGGTAAATTTAGCCGGATGATAAATGACACTAGGGTCAATTTGTTACCGATAATTTCACTCAAGTAATCCTTTGTTGGCACCGATAAGCTTTAAAACCATTATAAAAAGGAGTCATTTAATGGCTAAGACAGCGAAACTAGATCTAGGCGAGACCACTATAGACCTTCCAGTTATTGAAGGAACTGAGGGCGAGAAAGCCGTCGATATCTCTAAATTGAGAGCGCAGACTGGTTATATTACTTATGATAACGGATTAGGTAATACGGGAGCGTGTCTTTCAGATATTACTTTTATTGATGGAGAAAAGGGAGTTCTGAAACATAGAGGTTATACGATTGAGAATCTTTGTGAAAAATCCAGCTACCTTGAAGTCTCTTATCTAGCCTATTTTGGAAAGCTTCCAAACGCTGACGAACTTAGCGCTCTTAAGGCACAAATAAAAGATGTTTCAAAAATCCCAGATGGTATTAAAGCGCTAATCAAATCTTTTCCAAAAGATGCTCATCCGATGGGGATTACATCAGCGGCTATGGTTGCACTTTCTGGATACTATGGACATTTAACTGACTCGGATCTCACCGATAAACAAAAACAAGAAATTTTTCCCCTTATGCTGGGCCAGCTAAAAACTATTAGTGCTGCGGTATATAGACACGGACAAGGAAAAGAGCTGATTGACCCAGATACTTCTCTTGATTACACATCAGATTTTCTTTATATGATGACGGGTGAAAAACCGAATGTTGATGTCGCAAAGAGTTTAGACGTTCTTCTTATACTTCACGCTGATCACGAACAAAACTGCTCGGCATCAACGGTAAGGGTTGTTGGATCTTCAAAAGCTAATATTTTTGCTTCAATCTCCGCGGGTATTGACGCTCTATGGGGACCTCTTCACGGTGGAGCTAATCAAGCCGTATTGGAGATGCTAGAAGCCATTCAAAACGATGGTGGAGGATACGAAAAATTTATCGCCAAGGCTAAAGATAAAGAAGATCCATTCAGACTTATGGGATTTGGACACAGAGTATATAAGAACTTTGATCCTAGAGCGAAAGTTATTAAGGGTTATTGTGATGTGGTACTGGAAAAATTAAATGTTCAAGATCCTCTTTTAGAAATTGCAAAAGGATTAGAAAAGACAGCTCTACAAGACGAATATTTTGTGAAAAGAAAGCTTTTTCCAAACGTAGATTTCTATTCTGGAATTATTTATAAAGCGTTAGGAATCCCTACTAATATGTTCACAGTTATGTTTGCACTAGGGCGTCAACCTGGTTGGATGGCACAGTGGAAAGAACTTATTGAGCAAGACGGGTTTAGAATCACCAGACCTCGTCAAATTTATCAAGGTAAGACAGACGAAAAACTCTAGTCTGTTTTTTATCATAACAGCACTAAAGGCTCGATTTATCGGGCCTTTTTTTATGTCCATATCAAAACATCGTGAATTATTTATACACCTTCTGGTGCAGACTCAAAGTATCTTCTATAAAGTCATTATTTGGAGGATACTATGAAGTCTGGGTTAATTATTTTCCTATTAATGAGCACCTCTGCGTTTGCACAAGTCGTCAATGTCAATTGGGTTTATCATCCCACGAAATGTGTGGCTCAAACGACTTGTCCTGATGGGCGAGTGATTTCTTGTTCCACTGTTGGATTTAATTACGGACGCGGTGTCGCACCCGTGGCTCGAAATATGTGTGCTTCGCGAGTTATTCTAGGGGATTTTGTCCGTTGTATTGGATATGCTGACAGACCCAACGCATTTGGGGGAGTGACTTTCGTTCCCGCAGATTACAGCGTTTCTTGTTATTAATTAGCTGCGTTTGGGTTTATCTGAGATTGAATATAGTTTTGCTCACCAAGTTTTGTGAGTAAATTCAGCTGCGTCTCAAGCCAATCAACATGATGTTCTTCAGATTCTAAAATGGATTGAAAGAGGTCTCTGGTGACAAAGTCTGATTCAGTTTCCGCCAGGGCGATGGCTTCTTTTAGTCTTGGTACCGCTTCCATTTCTACAGCAAGATCAGCTTCAAGAATTTCTTTTACGTTTTGGCCAATTCTTAATCGGCTGAGTTTTTGAAGATTCGGAAGACCTTCCAAAAATAAAATTCGCTTAATGATTTCATCAGAATGTTTCATCTCATCAATTGAGGCGTCATATTCAAGTTTTCCAAGTTTCGCCAATCCCCAATCCTCAAGCATTCTCGCATGGAGAAAATATTGGTTGATGGCAGTGAGCTCAGCAGTCAAGACATCGTTGAGGGCACTTATAATAACGGGACTTCCTTTCATTTCAGACTCCTTGGATTTTGAGTCTGTAATATAACATTTTAAAAAGGAAATGCGCAGCTGCTATTCGGATTTTTGTTCTTGTCTTTGGTTTTGTGATCTTTTTAGGTTTTCCCAAGCATCTGTTAGGCAAGTGCCACACTCGCTTCCTATACCTAACAAACGGCAGGCTTCTTTAAAGGTCTTACCAGCCTTGTGAGCATCTTCGAGTTGTTTATCTGTTATGGCCTTACAAATGCATATATACATACTTAAACCTTAGTTATCTATACCTTAGCATTGTTCGGCATATCAAACAATATGCATGAGAAAAATTTTTAATCTTTTCGTAATTTTAAAGACTTACTCGTCAATAATTGAATGGCATGAATCGCAGTAATCTGCTTCTGGCAAGGTCTCTAGGCGGTTATCACTAATGGCGGCATCACAAGAAGCGCAGACTCCATAATCTCCCATATCGATACGATCGATGGCCTCTCGAATTTTCACTAATGAGCGCTTCTCTAAATCCTTTAAGTTTTGATCGTGCAAGGCGAGGCTTAAAGCATAGAGTTTTTTCTTCACGTCAGACTCTTTGTTCTGGAGAACCTTTTTAAGTCTTGTCGTATCCATATTTGCTCCTTCCACTTTATATGGTAATTCATTTTGGATCTTTATGGTAATGACTTCAACCAGGAACTTAATGAATCTCACAGAAATTCGGCCCTTTCTTCTTTATGATTTTAAATCCGAGACAGAGCTCGTGCAAGAGATCGAAAAGCTTTCACAGCGCTTTACAACTGAGCGGGCTAAGCTAGATCAATACACTCAATCTGAAAAATCTGTATCCGCCTATACCTGTTTTTATGCTCTCACGAATTTTATGAAGTTAAAGGTTTGTTTGGACAAAATAGGTTTAAGCGATCTTACCAGGTTTGAGTTAATAGATATAGGAGCGGGTCCAGGAACTTTCACACTGGCAGCTCTAAGTCTAAATAGTGATCAACAGATTGCCATGGTTGAAACCTCTGGTTTAATGCGTGATCAAGCGCAAAAGTTGATCACAGGTCTTTTCCCAAAATCGAATATTAGATTTATAGATGGTCTTAATAGAATGCCCCATGGCGAGAAACCAAGGCTAGGTTTATTTGGACATAGTGCCAATGAAATGGAACTGGAGCAAATTAAAAACTATATTAGTAAGTTAGAACTAGATTATGTTTTATTCATTGAACCTGGTACTAGAGATTTTTTTGAAAAAATGGTTCCACTTAGAGAGTGGCTTATGGCCAATGAATTCCAAGTACAGTTTCCATGTCCCGCTCAAAGTCAATGTCCGGTGCAAGCTCCTGACTGGTGTCATCAATATGTAAAAGTCACTCATGATCCTGAAGTTGAAAGGCTTTGCCAGCTGGCAAAAAAAGATCGAAGACTTCTTCCTGTGACCCTACACTTTTATGCTAAGGAGAAGTCAAGTCACTGCGATACGACAAGCTATGTCATCCAACGAATGCTTTCGCCGCTTAAATTCGCACAACCGATGGTGGTTTGCACCGCAGGAAATGAGGGGAAGGCTAGCTTGAGAAAAGTTGAGGTAATCTACAAGGGACTCTCTAAGTCTGAACAGAAAAACCTTCAAAAACTTCTCGCAGGTGATACAATTAAGCTTGAGCCGATTAAATCCATGGCCAACGGGGATCTCAGAGCAAAATGGAAATTCAAGACTTCACCGGAAGACGTTTTTTAGTTGTTGATGACGAAAGCCTTGTAAGAGAAACACTTGTAGAGCAGTTCAGTTTAAGAGGGGCCACTGTGATGGAGGCATCTGATGGTAACGATGCTTTTCACTTGATTCTTGAGCAGGATTTCGATGCAGTCTTATGTGATATTAGAATGCCTGAGTGCTCTGGCATAGATCTTTTAAGACTCATGAAAAGTAGCAAAGAGAGCATGCCTCCCATGATTATGATGTCTGCCTTTGATGATGTAAGTACAGAAGAATTACAAAAACTAGGAGCGAGAAGTTTTTTTCTTAAAGCCGGTGGATTTCAAAAAATTGAAAATGCTATTGCAAAGCTTATTTCTGAGTAGGGCTAGATACCCACATCGTTTTTCCCAAATTGATTTTCATCCTGTGCATTACTTCTTGGATTTTTAAGTGAAAGCGGTTTTGATGCCACAGTTTTAGCTTTTTCCATGCCCACTTCGAAATATTTATCTGGTAGATCCTCTTGGGTGATTTCCGCTTGATTGATGACATGAAGAGTTTGAGTGGGGAAGGCAAAATTTATTCCCATCTCTTTGGCGAGTCTCATAATATCCACATTAAGCCTATGTCTTTCAGCAAGCTCTCGAGCGTAGTCATCAGTCTCCCAATAAACCATCAGTTTTATATCAAGTGAGCTGGCGCCAAAGCCATCAAAATAGACATGAAATGAATCCTTTCTGGTCCACTTATGACTAAGAATCAATTGCCTAATCCCCTCACAAAAGGCTTCAATTTTTGCTGCGGGAGTTCCATATTCAACCCCCAAAGTTGTATTGAGTCTTCGAAATCGACGCTTGCCCATATTATCAATGGAACGGTTCATAAGGTTGCCATTAGAGATTGTAATGAGAGAATCGTTAAAGGTTCTAATTCGAGTTGATCTAAAGCCAACTTCTTCAACGATACCTACGATTCCATCGGCATCAATAACATCACCAATATCAAAAGGACGGTCTAATACGAGCATGATCGAGCCAAAAAAATTGGCTAAGGTGTCTTTAGCAGCAAATGCAAAGGCTAGACCCCCAATTCCAAGACCGGCGATTAAACCTGTCACATCGATAGTAAAAGCACTTGCAACAATTATAGCTCCCACCATATACACAATGACAAAAGAAGTTTTAGTTAAAAGAGGGACTATAATGTCATCAAAGCGAGAGTCAGTTGCTTCTGCCTTCTGACTGGCATAAAAACTTAAAAGTTCCACCACTCGATGACCAAACCACACCGCCATAAAGCTCATAGCAATAAGTAGAACTCTTTCAATTGTAATCATCATCTTGGGAGTAAAATTGAGATAAAAGATCATCTTCATGCAGAAATAGACAAAGAAAATATTGGTAAGAGGATCAATCGCCTTATCTAGTTTATTAGTGCTGGCATCATGGGCAATCTTGGAGAGGTTTTTAACCACAACTTCTATAATAGAGTGCGATATTTTTTGTAAAATAAGACCAACTATGACGATCAATACAAGTCCAAATATTTGCCAGTATTTTACTTTTCCAATCGAGCCTTGAAATTTCTCTGGAAGCCAAGACTGGATCTTATCTTGAAAACGGTTAAGAGTCTCAACACCTTCTATATTGTCTACATTCTTAAGCGATTCTTGGTAGTAATCTAAAGACTCAAAAGTCTCATAAGAGAATAGCCAGTCTTCACCCTTTTTTATCAAAGAAATTTCAAGTACCCGTCCTTGATAAGCTCTTTTATCAAAATTCCAATAAGGAGAGTCAGGTGCCGTTGGAATTTTTTCATAATCAACTTTTTTAATTTTATCCAAAACTTGAATCAGATCATTTGAAAGCTTTCTTCCGATGGTATTTGCTGGAGCTGAGAATTTAGAGAGATCTAGCGTTTTAATAGCTCTTTCATAATTATCGTTAACATCAATTTCTAATTTGACTTGAACCATCGCCTTGAGAAAAGTTCTAAATGTCTCTCTTGGATTTGTGGTGTTGGCAAAAGTTGGTAATGATAACAAAATCAAAAGTATATAACGCATAGAATTTCCTTTGAATCTGATGATAAGACAGTCGTTCTCGCTTGTCATCTATCTATAGTCTGAAGCCTTGACAGGCCTAAATTGCACCCCATATTAAGTATAGATAAGGAGTCTGAGATGAATAATTTTGATAAAATTGTAGCTGGGGCACTAGATATTGCACAATCTAAAGCAATAGAAAATAAGAATACTGAGTTGGCACCAGGTCACCTTTTATATGGATTGATATTGAATCCTAGCTCATTTGCGTCACAAAAATTAAATGATCAAATTGCTAGGGTTGAAGAGTTGATCAATTTACTTCCAAAGAGTGGACAAAATCTTGAATCAAGCCAGATAAGACCTAGTGGTTCACTTAGTTCTTGGCTTACTCAAGCTGGCGCTGAGGCGGCTAAGTCCGGTAAGCAGGAGATTGCGGAGAAGCACTTATTAAAATTTCTCCCTCAATACTTTCCAAACCTCCCAGTTGATTATTCACAGTTTAATAGTGTGGACGAAAATACGGAAGTTCCAAGCTTTCTTGTGAACTTAAATGAAAAGGCTCAAGACGGTAAGCTTGATCCTGTCATTGGACGAACGAAGGAAATTCGGGCCGTAATGGAAATCCTGGGAAGAAGATCGAAAAATAACCCAGTCTTGGTAGGGCCGGCAGGTGTTGGTAAAACGGCTATTGTAGAAGGGCTTGCCGAAGCGATAGTGAAGGGGAGTGTTCCTGATGTTCTTAAAGGAAAGACAGTTTATTCGCTTGAGTTAGGCTCACTTATTGCAGGAACAAAATATAGAGGAGAGTTTGAGGAACGAATTCAGCATCTTTTGAAATATGCCAAAGAAAAAGCTGGTCAGGCGATTATTTTTATAGATGAAATTCATCAAATCATAGGTGCTGGAAAAACCGATGGAGCTATGGATGCGGCTAACCTTTTAAAACCAGCACTGTCTCGTGGAGAACTTCATTGTATTGGGGCCACAACGGAAGATGAATTTCAAAAATATATCTTAAAAGATCCCGCTCTGGAGAGAAGATTTAGACAAGTTCCAGTACGAGAACCTTCTAAAGAAGATTCCATTGAAATTTTAATGGGATTAAAAGAAAAATTTGAAGGACATCATGGAATTAAAATCACTGACGATGCTATTTATGCGGCTGTTATGCTCTCGGATCAGTATATAACCGATAAGAACCTTCCTGATAAGGCAATTGACCTCGTGGATGAATCAGCTTCGGCCTTAAAGCTTTCCGCCGAAGCGATGCCCGCTGAGCTTGAACTTCTACAAAGTGAAATTCGAAATAAGCGTATTCTTGCTCAAGTGGAGTCAAATAAAGAACTTGAAGAGGAAGTGAAAAAGCTGGAGCAAAAATTTGATGAGGGATTTGTGGCCTGGGAGCAACAAGTGAATGCTCTTAAAAAAGTGGGAGAGATTAAAAATCGACTTGATCGCCTAAAGTTTGACTTAGATAAAGCAGAGCGGGAGCAAAATTATGAAGAGGCCTCTAAACTTAAGTATTCTTTGATACCCGAAGTAGAAGCTGAGTTGAAAGATTATGCTCACGATTGGGAGTTAAGACGTGAAAATATCGCTAATATTATTGCTCGACATACGGGAATTCCAGTTGAGAAGATTCTAAAGTCTAAACAAGAAGAACTTCTTAAACTCGAAGAGGTTCTCAACAAAAGAGTCTTTGGACAAAGTGAAGCCCTTAATGAAATTAGTGAATCTCTGCTTGCAAGTTATGCAGGTTTAACGGATGAAACCAGACCCTTAGGTTCATTTCTTCTAAAAGGTCCTACGGGTGTCGGGAAAACGGAGACTGCAAAAGCTCTCGCAGAGTTTTTATTTGATAGTGAAGAACATATTGTAAGGCTTGATATGAGTGAGTTCTCTGAGAAACACTCGGTGGCAAAGTTGATTGGTTCCCCAGCTGGTTATGTTGGTTATGATGACGGAGGAGTGCTTACTGAGGCAGTAAGAAGAAAACCTTATTCTGTTATTCTTTTTGACGAGATAGAAAAGGCCCACCCTGATTTCTCAGATATTCTCTTGCAGATTTTGGATGACGGTCGACTTTCTGACAACAAGGGAAGGACCATTAATTTTAAGAATACGGTCATTTTGCTGACAACTAACTCTAAAAATCCAGAGCTCGATTTTAAACCTGAAGTTTTGGGGCGGTTGGATGCGACCTTAACCTATAACTCACTTGGAAAAGAGGTGATGGCAAACTTGGTTCAAAAACAAATAGCTCTTCTCAAAGAGAGAACAAAAGCACAGCATCTTGATTTGGAGTTTGCGCCAGAAGTTGTAAAACATTTAGGAGAGGTAGGTTATAGCGAAACTTATGGAGCGAGACCACTTCAAGGAATATTCAACCGATTGATTATTAGGCCACTTTCAAAATATATCTTGCAAGGCAAGTCGATTGAAAAAGTGCGCTTTACCATCGAGGATGAAGAGATCAAACTTGAGACGACATGAAAATTGATTGAACAAGAATTCTTTTAAAGCTCACCAAACCAATAATTGAGTTCTTGTTCAATGACTTGTTTGGTTTCTTGAGTAAACTTATTGCCATCAAGTGAAAGCGAGTGAAGTGATTTCCAGTTTTTGATCAACTCAATAGGGATATGAGTGAGCTGATTTCTATTGAGGCTTAGAGTCTTTAAATTGTTTAAAAGTCTTAGAACTTCTGGAAGTGCGGAAAGATTATTATCGCTTAGATTCAAATTCTCAAGACTCTCTAGATGTTCTAAGAACTGTGGAACTTGATCGAGCTTATTTTTATTTAAGAGAAGCGTTTTTAAGTTAAAATTTTGCTGAGGCAAAATTTCAAGAGAAGTAATATGACACTCACTCGCACTTAAAGTTTCTAAATTCGGGTGGGTGAGAAGATTCTCTGGTAGGTTCTTAAGCTTTGGAGCTTGAATATAAAAGACTTTAAGCTTAGTAAGCTTCTCAAATGGAAAATCTAACTTCTCTAGTTGATCTGACTTAAGATACAAGGCTTCTAGGTTTTTGAGTCGAGCGATTTCTACTGGTGGGGTGGTGGATTTTAGTTTTATATTTAGCGTGCTCACTTGGTCTATATCCGCAAGAGCTTTTTTTAAATTCTTAAAAATGGCCATTTAAACCTCGGGTGGGATACCTAAAAACTGAAGTATACTCGCCATATTGCCGTAGCTCATATGTTGCGAAGCCTCTTTTTTGACTATCTCTTTTGCATGAAAGGCAATTCCTAGCCCTGCTTTAGCAAGCATCGGAAGATCATTCGCTCCATCTCCAATGGCCACGACTTGTTCTAAATTTAAATTTTCTTGTTTAGAGAGCATCTCTAAAAGGACTGCTTTTTTTTCAGCGTTAACAATTTCACCTTTTATAGTGCCAGTGAGTTTATCCTGCGAAACTTCTAGGTCGTTAGCAAAAGCATAATCGATCGATAATTTTTTTTGAAAATAATGGGCAAAAAATGTAAAGCCACCTGATATGATCGCGGTTTTATATCCAAGCTTTTGAACAGTTTTAAGAAATTCTTCTACACCATCGGTGATTTTAATTTTATCCAATAGTCCTTCGAGACTAGAAGTCGGAAGTCCTTTTAAAAGAGCAACCCGTTCAGTGAGACTTTGGTCAAAATTGAGTTCCCCGTTCATGGCACGTTCAGTGATATCATAAACCTTGTCTCCTACACCATGAGCCTTTGCCATCTCAACAATGACCTCTGATTGAATAAGTGTGGAGTCCATATCAAAAACGATCAACCGTTTATTTCTTCTCCAGACATTATCTTTAATCATGGCCAGGTCAAGTCCATGGGTTTGGGAAAGTCCTAGTAAACCTTGTTTAATAATGTCTAGCTCACTTTGCTTGGCTTTTAGTTCAACTTGAAAATCAATAGATTGAAAAGTCTTCGGTCTTAAATTGTCCATTCTTTTGATATTGATCTGATGGCTTGCCAATAAGCCTGCAATATCTTTCATAAATTCTGGTGTGATATTTTTAGGAGAAATACAGCTTATAATATATGACTCTCGATTTAGAGCAGAGTCCAAACGATCAACTTCTTTATAGTCGAGCTTCATACCCATCTCTGTTGCTTCAAAAAGGAGGTCTTTGAGGACAGTTGAACCTGGAAGTACTTTAATAACAAAACTTAATGAAAGGAGCTCGTAAGTAACATTTTGACCGATATCATAAAGTTTTACTTGGTGCTCCTCCAAGCATTGCATGAGTCTAGCGGTAATACCCGGATGATCGGGACCTGAAATATTAATGACTGTTAGCTTTGACTTCATGTCCTTGGCTTCTCTTTGCTTTTGATTTGTTAAGAAGCCTCTTCTTTTTAAGGCTTGCGATCATATTAAAAGTATAATGAAACGCAGACCATAAAGAAAGTATACAAGCGATGTAGATAAGAACATTTCCCATCAGAGGAAGGGGGATTCCTTGCCAATTCTCATTGGCCATCAATAACGGAATCCCAATCATAGCGATAGCGGTTTTCCATTTACCAATTTGATTGACGGGAACTCTGACTCCTTCATTTAAAGCGAGAAGCCTGAGTGAAGTCATATACATTTCACGCAAAACCAAAACAATGACAATAACCGCGGGTAATCTCTCTAGTGCTTGCAGCATTATCAGACTTGATACTGTAAGAAATTTGTCTGCTATTGGATCGAGAAATGAGCCAAAGACGGTGACAATATTTTTTTTGCGCGCGATATAACCGTCAAAAAAGTCAGTGATAGAGGCGATGGCGAAGATCCACCCTGCCGTCCACCCGAGAAGGCTATTACTTCCTTCAAAAAGTTCGGACTCGGTATTTGAAAAATAGAGACATGATATGACTACAGGAATCAGTCCCATTCTGAAAATAGTTAAGAGATTAGGTAGATTATTGATCTGAAGATCATCCATTTCGTCTGTCATGCACAAAAAGTATCACAGTTTGTTATAAATTTCTTCCCCCTGATTCAAAAATTTCCCTTAAGCTATAATAGTGAGAAGGAGAAATTATGGAGCGACATCTAAACTTAGTTGAAAGTGATTTTGAGGAATTGGAGAAAAAAGTTTTTCCTCGCTTCCCATTTTGTTTTCTGACATTCAAAGCAAGCCAAGCAGACAGTAGTACTGAGGGAGACCTTACTTTTGAGGTTAAAGATATTTCACATTCCGGAATGCAGATCGCACTTAGGATGGGTCAACATAATTTACAAAAAGATGATACTATTTCTGGTCTTTTGCATTGGAACGGTGTCGAGATTAAAGTCTCAGGAACAGTGCGTTGGAGTACAGGAATGCGTGCAGGGATAGAATTTCATTCTTCTCACCAAGTGCGAGACAGGGTGAGCGACTTGCTTGATCCAGCTTCTTTTGCGCAACGACTTAAGCCTGTTCATGCCATGGATTATGGGGTGGATATCCCAGCTCGTTTAAAGTTTTGGCTTCGTGCTGATGGACCTGTTGAAGTTTTTGTTTGGCAGCATGGGGATGGTGAAATTGCAAAATTTGAAATGATTCTGATGGAAAATTTCGTAGAATGGGAAGACACCAGAGGACTTAAATCTGGGCGAGTCATCTCCAAAAGAGATATTGATACTCCCTTATTGACCGAGGACGAATTCGTTTTTCAAATGGACCCCACGGCAGATAAAGAAAAAATAACAAAAGCCGCTCGCTTGATCGGACATATTTCAGAGAGCCTCATGGATCCTAACGTGGTGCAATTCATCACATTGAAGCTTCGTTCTTAGAATACATTTAGGATTGCTCAATTGCTGGTTAAATTGTTATGATAATGCCATCAAAAGGGGATGATAGTGAATAGAAATTTAGCACTTGAATTTGTGCGAGTAACTGAGATGGCAGCTATTGCGAGTGCTCGTTTAATGGGGCGTGGTGACGAAAAAGCAGCTGATCGAGCGGCCGTAGACGCCATGAGATCCATGCTTGATTCCGTCGATTGTAATGCGACAGTTGTTATTGGTGAAGGTGAACGTGATGAAGCTCCTATGCTTTATATTGGAGAGAAAGTAGGAAGTGGAAATGGTCCAGATCTTGAGATTGCTGTAGATCCCCTAGAGGGTACGACAATTTGTGCCAATGGTGGATACAATTCAATATCAGTTATGGCGATTGGGGAGAAAGGCAATCTTATGCATGCTCCTGATACATATATGCAAAAAATTGCAGTCGGGCCTGCAGCTCGCGGCAAAATTGATATAACAGTGAGTCCCACAGAAAATTTAGTAAGAATTGCGGAAGCCAAGGGTTGTAGGATTGCGGATTTAACCGCCGTCGTATTGGATAGACCTCGCCACCATGATTTAATTGCGGAATTAAGGCAAACTGGTTGCAGAATAAACTTAATTGGCGATGGAGATGTTTCTGCTGCGATTGCAACTTGCTTACCTGATTCAGGAATAGATGTTCTTTTTGGAGTGGGTGGAGCGCCTGAAGGAGTTATTTCAGCTGCGGCACTTCGTTGTATGGGTGGTGATTTTCAAGGTGTATTTAAACCACGAAACGAAGAGGAAGTACTTCGCGCCAAGGAAATGGGTGTGGATGATATGAATAAAGTTATGACGATCGAAGATCTCGCATCAGGAAATGTTATGTTTGTGGCCACGGGTGTAACTGATGGATCACTACTAGAAGGTGTAAAATTTAAGTCCTGGGGGGCTTCTACTGATTCTATAGTTATGAGAAGTCAGTCGGGAACAATTAGACATATTACAGCTGAACATCATTTTGATAAGAAACCGAGGTATTAAATATGGCAAGTGCAACTAAAACGGTAACAATGAAAGCTCCTGCAGAAAAGATCTATCAGGTGCTGAGAGATTATGAAGCTTATTCAGAATTCATGGATGGTGTGACCTCTGTTAAAGTTATCAGTGAGTCTGGAAACGAGACGAAAGCGGAGTATTCAATCAATATGATTAAAAAGTTCTCTTATGTACTCAACCTGGTTCATGAAGAGAATAAGTCAATCAAGTGGAGCTTTGTGGAAGGAGATATCTTCAGCGTGAATAGTGGAAGTTGGGAGCTTAGCGATAATGGTGATGGAACCACAGAAGTCGTTTACTCTGTAGAAGTGGACATTAAAGTTCGTATGATGGGTGCTGGAATGATCACAAAAAAATTAACTGAAGTTCAACTACCTATTCTTTTAAATTCAGTCGAAAAGAGAGCTCAAAACTTATGAGTGATAAATCAGATAAAGAAAGCCTCTCCGATATTCTAAAAAAGGTCGTGAATACAGGTTTTAGTGCCGCTTTTATGACCGAGGATGCCATCAAGAATATGGTGGGAGATCTTCCTCTTCCTAAAGAACTCGTGCAAGGCTTAATTAATAACGCTAAAACCACGCGAGATGATTTTATCACTTCAGTAAAAACCGAGCTGAGGCAAAGACTTGAACGTATCGATGTGTCAAAAGAGATTGATCGAATCATTGAAAACTATGATATGGAAGTGAGCGCGAAAATAAAGCTCACTCCAAAAGAGAAGAAGTCCGATCAAAAGAAAACTCCTTCTAAAAAATAACGTAAAATGTCTGTTCAAGAGAATTTGTCTCAGATCAATAATCAACTTCAAGGTCGCACTAAGCTTTTAGCGGTCTCCAAAACCAAGCCTGTGGAATTAATCAAAGAAGCCTATGAATTAGGACAAATGGATTTTGGAGAAAATAAGGTTCAAGATCTTTATGAGAAGGCCCAGGATTTAGAAAGTCTTGCAGGTTTAAGGTGGCATTTTATTGGAACACTTCAATCTAATAAAATAAATAAACTTCTCAGTGTTCCTGGTTTGTATGCTATTCACTCGATAGATAGCTTAAAGCTTTTAAAAAAACTTTTAAAAAGGGAAATAAGTAGTGAAGTCAGGATCTACTTACAGGTCAATACCTCAGGTGAAAATGAAAAGTCTGGCTTTGAAAACTTCGAGGATTTAGAGCATGCCGTGAGAATTCTCAAAGAACAAGAAGTATGGAAGCTTACAGGGCTTATGACTATAGGAAGTATTCGCGCTCAAGATTTTGAAAAAGCGGCGCAAGCGAGCTTTGGTCTTTTAAGAGATTATAAGCAAAAACTTGATCAAAAATATGATCTAGATTTGGAATTATCCATGGGAATGAGCCAAGACTTTAAAATTGCTATGGAGTATGGCTCTGATTGGGTGAGAATTGGCACCCAGATTTTTGGATCTCGCGAGTGAAAATATTACAAAAAAATTGCCTAATCGTGCTTTAAAACCTAATTTAGCGCCACTATAGTGTATACCGGAGGCAGGTTTATGAGTGAGACTTCCAGAAAAGTCCCAGAGTTAAGTCTTTTAAGTTATGTGAATGGAAATTCAACTGAAAGAGCAAGATTTGTTGATCAGCTTTTTAGTGGGATAAAAGATTACGGTTTCATTATCTTAACTGACCACACGGTTGAAGACTCTGTCATAAAAAAAGGCTATCAGGCGGTTGAGGATTTCTTTGCACTTGAGGAAGAAGTGAAAAAGAAATACGCGATTGCTTCTGGTGGACAACGTGGTTACACTCCCTTTGGAACCGAGCATGCTAAAGACAATCCTCATAAAGACTTAAAAGAATTCTGGCATGTTGGTCGGGAAGTTTCGGCTGATCATCGGTTTGCAAAGTATTACCCCAATAATGTTTGGCCATCGGAAGTCGCTAGTTTTAGAGCTAATTTAGAAAACCTCTACGATTCACTTGACCAAACCTCAGTTCATCTTTTAGATGCTCTAGGGGAAGCGCTTGATGTGCCAAAAAATTACTTTAGGGACATGATCGATACTGGTAATTCCATTCTACGCGCGATTCATTACCCACCTGTTGGTGAAGCTCCTCCAGTCGGTTCTATCCGTGCAGCTGCTCACGGAGATATTAATCTGATAACGATTCTCATGGGAGCAACGGCATCAGGTTTACAACTACTTGATCGGGATGAGCAGTGGTTAGATGTAGAGACTAAACCTGGTCAATTGGTAGTAGACTCAGGTGATATGATGTCTAGAATTACTAACGATATTATTCCGGCCACTATTCACAGAGTCATTAATCCAGATAACTCTAATACAGCACGATACTCTATGCCATTTTTCGTACACCCTAATCCTGAAGCTATCTTAGAGTGTATTCCTAGTTGTGTAGGAAGTGGAGCCAAATATCCTCCGATTAGTGCACACGAAAGTCTAATGGAGCGCTTAAGAGATATCGGCTTGATGGGCTGAGAGCTTTTCTTGCTTTAGATCTTCAAATCTTTTTTCCTGGGCCTTTCTTTCCTGAATCATCGAATTGGCGAGACCCATTATCCAAATTAAGCCCGCTGCCATAACCATATAATCAAAACCTATATTCATGCTATTCCTTTAGTTTGAGTGGAAATTTAAATTGAGTTTAACTTCGCAATTCAAAATACGATTATCTTCGACTTTAAAGATCCATTCCTTACTCAACTGATCTTTAAGTTTTAAATAATAAACTCCAGCTTCGCGTTCTTGCTTAAGTAGTGAGCTGTAAAGGTATCCCTCAGAAAAATTAAATTTCTCAATTGTTTTTGACTTTGATAAATCTGGGCTCCCTTCAAAAATCTTTAATTTAATGGGCTCACCTAAAGTTCCAAAATAGGTGATTTGATTAGCGTCGTTAATTTGAGAAATAATATTTTTCTCTGTTAACTTAGGTAGAGTAAGAGACATCGCTCCTAGCCCATAATCAATAGATTCAAGGCTATTTAGTTCTGTTGGTTTTTCAAAAATTTGATCAATCATGATAAGTCTCCTTGCAACTGTAATCAGTATCCTCGGAGCTTCAGAATTATAAAAGACTCAAATATAGACGTTTAAACACTACATTTTACGAAGGTTTTTATAAAATCAAGTGGTTACAGCTTCGATTAAATCGAACGATAATAGCTATATTATCATATTTGATAAGTGGACATCTTCGACTAATATTGCCTAATGAATTGGCTAAATTATCACCACCTTTATTATTTTAAAGAGATTGCTCAAGAGGGCTCGATTGCCAACGCTTCAAGAAAACTTCAGACCACACAAAGCTCACTCAGTAGCCAGCTCAAAAGTCTTGAGTCTTCATTCGGATTTCAACTTTTTCTAAGGGAAGGAAGGAAATTGGTTCTGACAAACGAGGGCAATTACGTCTTAGAAGTGGCAAATAAAATATTTAGTCTAGGTGATGCACTTATTTCAGAAATTTCCAATAACCAGCTAGGACATGGGCCTATGAGTTTGCGAGTAGGCTCAGTTGCAACTTTGTCGAAAAATATTCAGCAGCTTTTTATTGGACCTATGATTCAAGGGGCCACTAATGTAGAAGTCCGCTCTGGAAGTACAAACGAATTATATGAAGCGCTTAATCGCTATGAAATTGATTTTATTATAACAGACTCCGTAAATGAGGATAAAAATCAAAGTTTTAAAAATTATCTCATCCAAAAATTTCCCTATTGTTTAGTCTCAAGTGAGACTCATTCTAATGAGGAGTATTTAGCGGCGATAAAAGAAAAAGGGTTGATCATCCCAAGGTTGGAAGCTCAGGCAAAAGTCAACTTGGATTTATTTTTAAAAAGAAATGGATTAGATAATTCTGTCATTAAAGGTGAGGTTGAAGATACTGCACTTTTAAGACTTTTTGCTGTTAATGAGAATAATATTGTTTTGATACCTAAAATTGGTGTTTATCGCGATTTGATTCAGGGAAAACTGCGTATCTTAAAACACGTCAAAGATTTTGAAGAAGTGTTTTATCTAGTCACTCGCCCTGAAACTTTTAGTTTATTGAACTTAGATATTTATATAAGTAAATTTAGAGAAATTTTTCAAAGAGGTGATTATGACAACTAAGATTTGTATTGCAAGAGGTGATGGAATTGGACCTGAAATTATGCAGGCGACTTTAGATATTTTAAAAGCTGCTGGTGCAGAATTAGAGTATGAAGAATTAACCCTAGGAGAGCAGGTTTATTTAAGTGGAAATAGTTCAGGTATAGATGACTCGGCTTGGGAAGTTTTAAGAAATAATCCCATTTTACTTAAGGCACCTATCACAACGCCTCAGGGTGGTGGTTATAAGAGTTTAAACGTGACATTGAGAAAAACCCTAGGCCTCTTTAGCAATATCAGAAGAAGTCTTTCTTATGATCCGATTCTCCCATGTCGATTTAAGAATATGGATGTCATTATATTTAGAGAAAATGAGGAAGACCTCTATGCAGGAATTGAGCATCGTCAAACCCATGAGGTTTTTCAATGTCTTAAGCTGACCACAACAGAAGGTTCTAAGAAAATTATTACAGCCGCTTTTGAGTATGCAAAAACTCATGGCAGAAAGAAAATTACATGTATGTCAAAAGACAATATTATGAAACTCACTGATGGTATGTTTCATAGAACTTTTGATGAGATCAAAAAAGAGTATCCAGAAATTGAAACGGATCATATGATCATTGATATTGGTGCAGCTAAACTTGCTAATAATCCAGAAGCTTTTGATGTGGTTGTTTGTCAAAATCTCTACGGGGATATTTTAAGTGATATCACGGCAGAGATATCGGGCTCTGTAGGTATTGCAGGTTCTGCTAATCTGGGTGAGCAATACGCAATGTTTGAGGCCATTCACGGTTCTGCGCCAGATATCGCAGGAAAAAACATAGCAAATCCTACAGGTTTGACTCTAGCTGCCGTAGAAATGCTTATCTATCTGGGACAACACTCAGTTGCGAATAAAATTCATCATGCTATTTTAAAGACTCTTGAGGATGGAAAACTTACCGGAGATTTAGCTCGACACGTGGATGGTGTCAGCGCCATTAATACCTCAGACTTTGCTTCAGAAGTCATCTCAAGACTGGGGCAGAAGGCTACTGTACTTAAGCACGTCTCAGATGATCCAGGACAACCAACAAGAAAAAAATTAAATGCACCAGATTATAAAGAGAAAAAAGTCTTAGTTGGTGTTGATGTTTTTATTGATGATAAAAATAAAGATCCTAATGTTCTAGCGGCTAAACTTGAAGCGCTAGATAGTCCTTTGAAAATAAAAATGATTACTAATAGAGGAGTCATGGTATGGCCTCGCTATAATCCCGCGACTTATTGTACAGATCATTGGCGCTGTCGTTTCCAAGCTGATGGATCTGTCAGTCATGATCAAATTGCAGGCTTATTGAGTGTGATGGCGGGAGAAAGTATTGACTTTATTAAGACCGAGGGTCTTTACGAGTTTGATGGAAATGCGGGATATTCCCTCGGTCAAGGTCAATAAATTTAAGGGCTTAGCTTAAATTGTAAATATTACTATTAAAAGATTTCCTAGTGGAGAATTGTGGCGCTTAGCGTTATATACTGTTCATCGAGAAACCACTCCACTAGGGGTCTAATTATGAAGCTATTTAGCGTCGGTACATTTATTATGCTTTTCAATTTGGCCATGAGTCATGATTTTAGTCTGACTATAACTGGTGGTGGATCTAGTATCTGCGATAGCTCCTGTGATCTTAATCTGGTCAAAAAGCAGGCCATGACTAATGCTATTGAGGATGGAAAAGATAAAGCATTTCGCGAATGCGAAACTCAAAGAAGGGGTATTATTACTGACGTGATATTCCCACAAGAATCAGATATTCAATGTCTACAATATGATATCGAAGGCGGTGAGCTTGTATCTTGTAAAGCTGAGGTCACTGCTCGTTGTGATATTTCTTAGTCTTCAAGATAGATACGATAAAATACTGAAACCCTCGCACTGTCTAAATTAGTAGTTTGATCGGCGCCGTCTAGATCCTCTTCGTCTAGTCGAAAGGATTCAAAGGCAGCTGAAAATTCTACATCAGTATCTCGATCGACGGGAAAGCTAATTCCTATTTTTGTTGAAGGAAGGAGGAGAGCATTTCCAAAAGTAGCAAGTCCCGGAGTCTCAGTTCTAGATTGGCCAAAGCCAAGTCCTAGACCTAAACCTATTTGAGCATTATAAAATCCAAACATCGGATCAAAATAATAGCGAAGCTCAGTCGTCCCCATAAAACGTTGATTTGTTAAAGAAGATGCAGTTAAATTTACAACTTCTCTGTCATATCTAATCCCAAAAGCGAGCGCCCAATTGAGGTCATATTGCTTTCTAAAGACGAGATCAAAATTATAGCCACCTCGATCTGCATTATCCGGAAGAGTTTCAGTCACTGATTCAGATAAACCTCCAGAAAAAGAAAGTCCATATTCAAGTGAGCGACGAGGGATAAAGACTCGGTTACGAATAAATTTTCTTTTGATTTTTTCGGGGGTGAGAGTCCATAGATACTCAGTCGTATCATACATGGTGACCAATGATCCTCTTTGAAAAGGAGCCTCAGTAAAATCATTTTCGATTTCCCATTGTACAAACTCCTGAGTGATTTCTCTGGCCCTGGCAATGACACTAGTGTTCTCTGAAGTAAAAGTAACTCTCTTTCCAATAAATACTTCGGACTCATCTCCTGAATTATTATTTCTCGTCACAAAAGTTTGGCCAGACTTTGAGATTCCTTGCACAACCACTAGTTCGTAAGAAGCAAAGACTTCTTGGGGGAAGGTGAGGTAGATAAATAGACTGAAAATCAAAAGATGACGCATCTCTTATATTTTAGCAAAATCTTGAAATTTCGAAACAGAAAGAGTTCTTTAGTCAACTTTATTAATCGCTAGATCATGGCAAATTAGGGAGAAACATATGGCAATGTATAAACTTCATTATTACTTGCCGAAGAACTTGCTTCAGTCGCCGTTAAAGAATTTGATCGTACATTTAAAAATCCAGTCACAACGATTGCATCCGTAAGGCTCGAACCTGCACCATTTTCGTCAATATGATTGGCGATACCGATAAAGTCACCTTCGTTTTCAGAACTCACTGAACCTTCATCGCCGATGGTGATATTTTTAATAGGGTCTGAGAGTGCAACTCCTAGATTAAAACTCTCGTTTGCAACCATAGGTTGAATCCAAGCACATTTCTCTAAGTTTTGAGAGTCAGCTGAATCATAACTACATTTTGCAGTAGGAGCGGAGCCATCAATTCGAATTAAATAAGTATGGTAATTTCCTGCACTTAAAGAGTCATCATTTACCGCTAGTAAAAGCTGAGCTTCTGCAGGACCTGCCACAATATCGTACTCACTAATACTCGCAAAAGGAGCAAATCCAACATCAAATTCCTCATAGGAGTAGATAGGAAGTGAACTTCCGTCTAGGTCATAATCTCCACCAGTGGAGTCGACTCTCGCAAGGGCAAGGTTTCCACTATCATTGGTTCCCGTGACAAAAACAGAAGGATCAAAATCCGTAGTTTCTTTGGAAACGCTTAGTTTAATTTTGGTAACATCTGAGTTGCTAAAAAGGTCAGTATTCGTTTCAACAATTGCATTTGCAGTCGAAACTTCATGCAGATGAATTTCACCGCCGGCTAATTCTTTTACTGCGATCAATACTCTGTCATTTCCATCAATATCATTAGCGATGGCAGAGGCCTGTACATTTGTGGTCCCGGAGTAGAGTGTACTGGTCATATTAGCATCATCAAGTCTGACTCCTAAATCACCTTGTAGGACTGAGACTTTAAATTTATTTGCCCCTGATTGATTAACATCGATATAAGGTAATTGAAACTTACCATTGGTTTCATTTACCATAATACTTCCAATGATTGCTGCCCCAATATCGTTTTCGAAAAAATCACCCTCTGAGATTCCAAAAAGTTCAACTGTACTTCCAGTTGCAACCGCTCTTAAACCTTGAATTTCGGTGGCCGTCGAAGCGTTGATTGCAGTTGCAAAACTCTGAGCCGTCAGATTGACTGTGGTGCAACCGCTCGTACAAAAATCAGTCCCACCGACTAAGGAGAGAGAACCTCCATGTAGACCAGAGAAGGTTACCGTCATCGCAGTAATCGATCCGTTATTATAAGGCTGAGTGAAAACAAGCTCAGCATTTCCGTCACTATTTATAGATTCGCTATTGATACCTGTACTTGCAACCGTGATATTATTGGTGAGATCATCATAGCCGGGATCCCAACCAAAAGTGCCAGAATGAATAAAGCCCGTTTTTCCTGAGCCAATATCAATTCTTCTGATATGAACAGAGTCGTTTCCAGAAATTGGTGCCATATAGGAAATATAAAGAGAACCATTAGTCGGATCTCCGGTAATGGATAAATTGGTAACTTCGTTAGAGGCAAATGCACCATCGGTTGAAGCATCAAAAATAATACTTTCCATCTGACCTGTAACACTTGAACCTTCCCCCGTTGCGGAGATAGTAGGGTCAAGTGAGCCTTGTTTCGTTCCATCAGCGCCAATGACGTGTTTTTCTACAACAATTTGTTTGTTGATAGTTACATATGCGGTGTATTGAACGATAGGATCTGTGCTGCTTGGATCAACCCAAGTGGCTACCGCACCTTCACCGTTATTAGCTGTTGAATTTTCATCATAAGCATATCCTGCTGATAGGTTAGGAATGACGTTAAAATCCCAAGCCTGACCGAGTCCACCTGAACCAATGGCAGTAGAGGAGTCCATTGGTCCTCCTGCGTCAGTACAATCATCATTGGTAGCATCATAAGCCTCTTTTAGAGTTTGAGATCCATCGATAAATCCATCATCACCTAAACATAATTTTACCTGAACAGGGACGCCAGTAAACTGAGTGACGGCCACCGGAAGTAGTGATGCAGCCTCGACAATCTCTGAGCTTGGAGTCCATGAGAGGATTCGCTCATTAGCGCCTTCGATTGGAAACCAGTCATTTCCCGTGCCGTCGTAATTGACAACCCATTGATACTCAATCTCATCCCCATCAGCTGTTGAAGCATCAGTGACAGGTCCAGGATCAAGTGTTACTGGAAGTCCTGCAAGGATAGTTATATTTGTCGGTAGAGTAGGATCTACCTGACCTGGATCATCAAAACTTGGATCCGGGTTATCGTTGTTTATTGGTATACGAACATAGACAGCTTCAGAAGTTCGACAACCTGGTTTATCGTCTGTATTACAATCAGTTCCATCCACTGCACTTGCCGCTGCCCCTGGAAGGTCTGTCACAGAAACTTTATAATAAGCGATACCTCTTCCGTTCGCGTCTATTTGATCAGTGCCTTGAAGAGCATCAAATCGGATTTGATGATTAATGGCCACACTGTTTGTCGTTTGACTTACATCTCCCCAATTAACCGTTGTCGTTGCAATATTTGGCACGAGAGTAGAGAGTTTAGAAGCATCAAATGCAGCATCATCAGGATCACATTCAGTCACCGCTGTGGCCAGGTCTTCCGTACAATAGAGCTGGTCAATACTAATTCTATGTTGATCTCTCTGATTGTCAGTCACTTGTACGTGGAATTGAATGAGCTCACCCTCTGATAGCCCTGGGTCAACTGAAAGATCTTCACCTAAAGTGATGGCAGAACCAGGAGTGGAAGGGAGTGAAACATAAGACGAAGTTGTCGCTGAATCAATAAAATCTGCAATCGCCACATCGTCATTATAATCTTGAACATCGTCAACAACCCACTCAATCTCGTTTGAGGCTTGACCATTTCCAAGGTCAAATGGTGATCCATTATCTCTTACTATCGCGCTGATAGTATAGCTTTGACTGGAGTAAACGAGAGGTCCATCATTATCAAATGGATTGATGATGATATCACATTCGTAAGCTTGATCATCATTGGTATCATTTGAATCGATGTCAATTCTTGTATCACCAGTAAGATTACAATTTGAAAAAGAATACTTACTTGGCATATCTCCATCGGCAAGTTCACCGTTGATATAGATTTCAAGCGTAAAATTAGCCGATTCATTTGTTGCACTGGTATCATAAGGATCATAGTCATCGTCTTCAACTTCGATTCTTAGCCTAACAGGTCTTGCATTTCCAGTTATATCATAATTGAGAATATTATCTCCCCAAGTCATTTTACAACCAGTGTATCTCGTTGAGGTTTCACTGGAACAATCTAGTGCTTGATACTGACTTCCTGCCGGAGTAGGCTCAGTTGAAGTATCAGCAGGCAATTCAACATCAGCAATGGTGATAACCGGTGGAGTATTCGCTCTTCTTACTCTCAAGGTATAATCATATCTTTGAATTTGATTAAATCCTTTATACTTACTTTGAGAAGTTGTTCCCGTAAATTTATCATAGACAACAATGGAGAGAGTATGAGACTCGATATTCACATTACTTGGGATATCGTATTCATAATCATTATAACCATCTTCAGAAAGACAGTAGACAGTGCTGTCATCAGCAGCGTTATATTCTAAAGCCATCTGAATATCAATGGCACCTGGGATGGGTTGACCGTCTATGAGATAGTCTACAAAAACACCGTCTCCATTCACACCATCTAAATTAGCATCTCCGTTTTCTGTGGCATAAACACAAAAGTCTACCGGAGTTGTTAACGTATCGGCCGGAGTTAAAAATCCACTATTAGAGATACTTAATTCATCGATCGCTGTTATGACCGTTCCAGAAGCTGGAGTCGCATTCCCAAGAGTTGTACTCGTTCCCAAGGATACACTTGCAAAAGTAGGGACAGTATTAGTCACTTGCCAAAGTTGTGAATCATAGACAGAAGTTGATGCATCTGTGAGAACGAGTTGGATTGCATAGATTCCGGTTCCAACAAAATAGCCTGAGCCAGAAGTCGGATCAAAAGAGAAATCTACATCTGTGCTAACTGCACCTGTTGTACCCGTCGATACACTCGCTCCATTCACATACCAAGTATAAGTAATATTATTAACCCCATCAGGGTTTTGAATTGTAGCATCAATTGTTGTTGCCGCACTTGAAATCGTTGTGGTGAACACGGGAGAGGTTTCTGTATAGACAGAGGGTGTTGTCTCCGTGATGACGTTTACCGTCCAACTTCTAGAGTCAAAGATCTGAGTTCCATCTTCGTCCAGGAGTTGCACTTCAATAATATAAGTTCCAGCAGAATAAGCCGTATGATTAAAAGTTAATGAGGTGGTTGTGGCCAAAAGACTTTGGTTCCCACTAGAGTTGGTTAGATACCAACGAAGTTGGTAGCCATTATTATAAGAATCAGAAACTGTTACAGAGTGAGTTACTGAGGGGTCAGCAAAAGAAATTGTATAAGAAGTAGCTGGAGTGATATTTGAAATGGAAACTGTTTGCCCACTTGCACCTAGAGTGGCCACACATCTTCTTTGAGTCGAATCATAAGCTTCGTTACTCTTACATTGAGTCGTCTTTTCCTGGGGTAAACAACTTACCAGAAATAAAATACTTAGAATGTGGAGTCCTTTCAAAAAGTTCAGCATACGATTCCTCATCTACATTTATCGGACTTTAAAAATAGAACCTTAAAGGTTTCTTCTATAGATTAATTATCTCACGTGAATTTTTTTGTATTGAGATATCAGATAGTTACCATCACTATATGGCGTTAATAGTCTGGGGAATGACAATTTTTAGATGCGATAGGTAGTAGTAAGTACGTGAAATCTAGGATTTAAGCTATTTCACCTTTTTTAAAGGGGTTATATAAAACTCCTTCTTTAGCCACTTCCATAAACTCTTTTATCTGAGATTGGCGTTTTTGATATAAGGCCATAAATTGCTCAAGTTTTAAGCTTTCATCATCTAAGAGGTGAAGGGCCACAATCGAAGACTCAGCATTTTCGGTCAAGATATCATCAATTTGTCCTTCCACCATGATCTCCACTCTACAGCGATCATAAACAAAGACAATCTGTAATTCAATATTTTGACCTCGTTCAAGAGCGAGAGCATCTTCAGTTTTAATTTCAAATTCAAGTTCATTAGAATCAAAATGTTCAAGAAAGAACTCACTATTATCTGGTAAATCTTCCGAGACATTGATTTCCATACGTCCCGATTCTAAACTTATTCCTCCAAGCTTTGGATGCTCCAAAGCTTTGTAGTGAAGTGAATCATCTACATTAGTCTCAGTGACATTTCTAATACGAGTCAGCTCGTCCATCTCAGATGAAAGCTGCTCTCTTTCAGCTAGACCTTCAATCTCATCGATCTCAGGATCATTAAAGAGGAATTCACCATGAATTTTGTCAATAGACTCAATAAGTCTTTGGGTGGAGAGTTGGTGGTTGTAAACCTCATCGCACCCAAGCCGTTTAAGTACCGAAACAGCATCACGATTGTAATTTTTTATAAGAGCGATAGGTCTTAGATTTTTATTAGTAATTTTATTTTTGAATCTTTTTAATAATAATTTAACTTGAGAGAGGTCTTGATTATCTTTGGCAATAAATATAAAGATGGCCTGCTCTGCTTGGTTGAGGAACTCAGATGCCTCTAGGGGCGTCTCATAAGTTTCAATCGTTGCGTCTTCATTGTTCTTGTAGTGTTCACTTAATTCCGAGGGGAGAGTTGCCCCGCTTGGAAAATTGAATAAAAGTATGTTTAGTTTTTCTTCCATTTTCTTCCTAAGTTTCTAACTCAATTATAACATCCTTTAGCTCACCTTAAGCTTATCGGTAGATTTTTGAGATAACTTATCAATTTTTCGAAGCATCGCTTGGACAGCTAAAAAACCTTTATTTAATAAATGTTAATTTAAAGACCAATTTGACAGTGATTTGAGGCAGGGAAGTCTCAATTAGCAAATTCTCCAATAATTCCACAGCTGGCGTGAGGGTCATCATCCGTACTGGCGACACTATCATCATCAACAGTATCAGTCTGACAATGCATAAGTAGGGTTGAGCTTCCAGTATCCAGTAATTCGATCTCATTAGTTGAACCTTCGGAGTAATGATAAAAGAAATCCTGCCCGTCTGAAGCTCCCACATCACTTACACTTGCTGTAAAGAGATCTGAAGAAGAAGTATTATAATAAATCGTATAGCCGGTATTCATGTCACCATCACCATTAGGATCTGTTACCACATCGGCTATAACCAGGTCTGGATTTCCGTCATTATTTACATCACCCAGACCAAAGCCGGCCATATCCACAGTACTTTTCGTGGTAAGAGTGTCAACAAGTTGAAAGAAGCCCGCCAAAGAATCATTTCTATTTTCATAAAAATAAAGGGTGTTATCGCTGCCATAAGTTTGAATGATCAGATCATCTAAGTCATCACCTACTACATCAGAAAACTTAATCTCTCGAATGGATTCTCCCGTTGGTGCTGAAATTAAGGTATCACATGCGGTATTAAGATTTCCTGCCGTATTACCTATTATACAAACCTTATGGAGACCATCGTTACTATCTACATAGGCGACCAGGGCTTCATTATCACCATCATCATCCATATCAAAAGACCGGACAAAATTGATCGTACCAACATCAGCTCCACCAGATGAACCGTCACTTACGGTAAAAGGACCCGTCACAGTTGCTGGTGTTCCCACTTCATCAAGAGGCGTTGTAGCGTCTAATTCAATTTTATACGTTGAAAATTGATTACCATTAACCCCAACGGTGAAAAGAATTTTAGTCGTCGTATCAGCAGCAGGGACAATCCCGTATTGATTAGCATTTGTGGTGGCAGTTAAATCATCAATAGTGGCAAAACTATCTACAGTAACTGTACCATCGTCAGCAAGGTAGGCTAGGGCCGAGTTACCAGTTTCGTAATAAAAGGGGGCAGCCGCCCTTGCATCCAAATTAGCACCTACACTAAAAGCAACCTCTGTTCCATCATATAGGGCAACAGCGCCAGTGTTATTAAGATAAGCCGCACCTGGAATAGTTCCTGCACAGGCAATACCATCAGTATTTCCTTCACAATAAGTATCAAAAAGAATGAAGTCATTATTTCCATCAGCATCGATATCAAATTGCATGATTTTAAATCTATGCGCTGAAGCTGTTCCAGTTAATGGTGTTAAAATATGATTCGCTTGAACAGTAATAGACTCTTCTTTAGAAATCGTATTTCCCGCCAGTGAGCGTGAAGAGGAGAGGCTAAATGTTCTTCTTCCTAAAATAGCATTATCTGTTTTTGCAATGGCTCCCGTGCTCCCACTAAATGTAAACGGGCTGGGAAGATCGCCTGCAGTGGTTAAATTATAATCCCCCTGGTGGCAAAGATTAGTCGTATTCGGAGTATAAGAGCTTGCATTATTTAAAATAGCCGCATTTAAACTAGTTGAGTCTATAGTTAAGTGAGTTTCATCAGCAAATCTATCGGGGCTTGGTTCAAATTCAAAATTTGGTCCATCACCAACTATCACTCTAATGGTTTCTAGTTGACCGGAACTTGCCGTATTTCTCGCTCCACTTCTATAAAGTGTTCCACTATTTCGAGCTTCTATTTGCACCGAGTAATCCATAACGAGATCACCAAAACAATTGCCAGCTCCTGGCTGTTCAAATTCACAAGCAAAATTAGAATTGAAGGTCGTGTTAGGTGAACCTAAATAGCCTGTCGATGTTCCGCCATTAAAGTCGGCAGCTATTTGAGCAGTCAGAGCAGTTGAACTGCCTAAATCCGTCGCCGTACAATAAGCGGTTGTCGTTGCTCCACCATTGTCAGAGTCATACGAGGCTACCAAACCACCGTTGGCATCAGGGGTATAAGCGTTCGTTCCGTCTGCCGCAAGGCCACCTTGGATGACAACTACATTTCCGTATTTGGAGTAATCATAATCAGGCTCTTCTTCTACCACCAAAATATCAATAGTATCGTCAACCTGAGCTGTGGTGAAGCTTTCATTTGTGACTCCGCCACCGCCGATATTTTCAGCTGTCAGTGCAAACTCCACCGTACAACAGGTAAAAGGAGAGGCTCCACCAGCTGTTGGATCGTAGGCACGATATTCACTTGGTGTCACACCATCGAATGCTATCCATGCCGCATCAGATCCGCCGGCATCACAATTAGTTTGAGTCGTAAGACTGGAAGCCAAAGGTGTATTTTCATCTACGATATAGCAGAGACTATTTTCTTCATTCCAAGCGCGATAGAATGTTTCCCGACAAGTTGTCTCATCTGTGATCGTTCCATCAGTTGTCTCTCCGGAGATATCGACGCAATATCCATTTAAGTCATAGAAATTTCCTGACTCATCAATTCCCACATTAAGAAGGGTATTAATATTCCACCCATCTGTTGTGGTGGCGGTATATGAATTAATATATCCTGCGGTTTGAGTGTCATAACCACTACCAATGACTGCGACACTATTGTTCATTGTATCTCCGACAGTCAATAAAACGATATCATTATCATCAACTCCATTATCATCGAGATCATCTGCTCCCACAGCATAAAACTCTGTTGCCTCGATCGTGCCTGAAGTATCTGCATCAAGACTTAAATTAGAGATATCAAACTCTATGATCACGGGCTCAGGCAACAGGCCTTCACTATTAGACACATTAATGGTTACACTTGGAAACGGATTGGCGGCGACTAAAGGGATACCAGAAATTCTTCCTGTTTTAGAATCAAGTGTGAGACCTGATGGTAGTTCTCCGCTTGTAATAGTGAAGGTACCTTGTCCTCCAACATAAGTAGGATCAAATATAGTTGAAGAGAAAAGGTTAAAACTTAAAGTATCTTCATTATTAGTATCAGGGTCAGCCGAGGCATATCCATCTCCACTATAGTCTAAGCTTTGAGGCGCAATAATAGTATTTGTAGAAATCGCAATAGACTCACTCACACTTCCTGCAGAGTTGGTTCCGACAATTGTATAGTATTTTACCGGAAGGATTTCATTAGGAGTTCCCGAAATAACTCCTGTAGTTGTGTTTAAGCTTAAACCATTGGGAAGCTTTGGAGTGATAGAATAACTGGTAGGTATTCCAGATCCCTTAGGTACAGTGGGGAAAATACAATTCCCTCCAGAAACCCCGAGTGCTTCAACACCATCTTGCAATTCAAACACATTGAGCGTGTCATTTTTATAAGCACAAACTGTGCTGTCAATATTGCTATAACCCAAACTTTGAGGGGCAGATACAGAAACTTCGAGAGTAAAAGTATGTGTATGACTTTTATCAGTGGTGCCATCTCCGTACAGAGTGTAACCAGTAATTGTAAAAGCAGTAGGGGAGAGTTGCACCAAAGGTGTTCCCGTTATCTCTCCTGTTTGATCATTTAATTCAAGACCCGATGGAAGAGCCGCTGAAATTTCATATTTAGTGGCGCGAGCCGAATCCCTAGGCTTGAGCCCATCTCCACTAGGTCTCAGCGGAGTCGCATCATTAGTATTAATCCAAGCTGCATTGGTTCCATTTGCATCACATGTTGCTTGAGTGCTAAAAGCGGTTGTGATAGGAGTAGTTGCATCTATCTCGTAACAAAGAGAGTTTTCTTCATTCCAGGCCCTTAGAGTTGTATTCCTACAAATCGTCTCATCTGTAATATCTGTATCCTGCGTTCCCGCACTAATATCAATACAATGATTTGACGGAGAAACAAATTGAGAAAGAGTATAGGAATCCTCGTAACCAAGATCATTGGCGTCTTCCGGATAATCTTCCGCCACATCTAAAGTAAAGGTATCACTGATAGTCACAGTTGCAGTGGCATCAGTTGTAGAGGTTACATCTATATCAAGTACTCGGTTAAGTGTTCCCGTTGGAGTTCCTGAGATTCGTCCATCACTTTGATCAAAACTGAGACCAATCGCCTGAATAGCGGCAAGGTCTGTGGCTTCCATAACAAAACCCGTAGGCCCTGGTTCCCCTCCAACATAGGTGGGGATGATATCTTTAATCTTCACACCCTCTTGGACGACATAAGCATTAATAACAGCATCATTATCTGCTGGATAATCTAGACTTACAGCAGGTTGTTCAAAGGTGATTGTGATATCTGCCGTATCATCTCCAATTTCATTGTAGACGCGGACTTCAAAATTTGTGATTCCCGTATAAGCTGTGGGTGTTCCGGAAATAATTCCCGTACTCGTATCAAAATTTAAACCAGTAGGAAGGCTAGGTCTGATTTCAAACGTAGCATCTGCTAGAGGTGTATCTAAGGACGCCACCATTGAAGTGATGGCCGTTCCTACATCAATTGTTTGAGCGTCATTGGAATAGGGAGTTGCATTGAAAACAGGAGCTGCTTTTCTTACTGAAACAACAATATTTAAGAAAGTTGATCCCGTTGAATTAGAGGCTTCTACTTGAATGACTTTAGATTCCACCGCTGTAGCCGTTCCTGAAATAACACCAGTTGATGGATCAATATTAAGTCCAGCCGGTAGATCAGAATCAACACTATAGGAAGTCGGAGTTCCGCCAGATACAGTGGGTGAGTAACTCGTGGTCGAGATTCCCTTTTCAAAAGCTAAAATGGATACTCCGTAAGTCAGAGTTGCCGGAGCTTCAGCGAGAATCGTAATGGTCACAAAGGCAACTTCTGTGGAGCCCGTCGATGTGGTGGCCACAATTCTATGTGTTGTAGCGGTTTGAGTTTCGGTAGCAACACCAGATATTTCCCCTGTTGAGGAATCTATCGAAAGACCACTGGGAAGATCCGGAGTGATGGTGTAGGCTGCATCAAAGAGCTCACTAGGGTAGACTCCAATATCAGTAGTGTTCTCAATTCCTTCCACCACACTAGCATTATAATTGAACGTCGCCGCCGACAGCGATGCTGCCCCAAGATCAACGTCTTTTTGTTCCGTTGGATTACAGGCGACTAAAAAAATCAACCCTAGAATTTGTAAAATACCCAAAACACTATTCATCACTTCTCTCGCATCGGAAATTTCTGCCGGGTGCTTAAATATTTTACCTTTAATAATGCTCAGGTTTTTAAGAATACGTAATATCAAGTTGTTAGATAGCTCTCACAAATGCTTAAGAGAGATTAAGCCTAATTAAATTGACGCTTTTTTGGGGCTTCTATACAGTCTAAAGTATTGAAACTTCTGGAGAGTAAAAATGTTCAAGCTTTTCTCTAATCAAAATGAAAATTCCCCCTCACAGCCAAAACGCGGACGTGTCGTCTCACTTATGAATCAAAAAGGTGGAGTTGGTAAAACCACGATGGCCTATAATCTTTTGCATGCTCTTCATGCTGAAGGTCATAAGGTTCTTGGGATCGATATGGATCCTCAATTCAATTTTTCACTGCTATTTGGGATTCAAAATCCCCAAAAAAGTATTCACCATCTACTAGTTAACTCTATTCGAGAGTTAAGAGCTCTACATTCTGACGCTCTTTTAAGTGAAGTGATTGTCACCAATGAGCGCGGTATAGATATGATCCCAGCTGGACAGGAGTTATCGGGCTTTGAATTAACCGTCGCTGGTATCAATGCTCCGAGGCAATTGATTCTCAAAAAATTTATCGAAAAAAATAATCTACTTGATCATTATGATTATATTGTGATTGATGGTCCTCCGACTCTTGGGCTTTTGGTGGTAAATATTCTTTGTGCCTGTGATGGAGTTTTATTTCCGTTTATACCAGATGCGTTTAGTGAGCAGGGTCTTCAAAATATCCATGATGTCCTGATGGACATTGAAGATATGGGAATTGTTCAATCGCCAAAAATTCTGGGTTATATTCCCAATTTATTTGAAGGAAGACGCAAAAAATCCCGTGAAGATTTTGAGTCGATAAAAAACCGTTTTAGTGACGCTCATATCTTTGAACCGTTTAATAATAGGGCTCATCTTGCCAAATCCGTAGCGTCCAGAAAATCTGTTTTTGACTACGAGGCACAAGATTTTAGACAACTTCAAGGTCAGTTTCGTGATATGGTAGAGAGCGTGGAAAATCAATTAAGGCAATAATTATGGGTGCAAAACAAAAAAATTCAAATCCTCTTTACGTGGTCAAAGGAGATCAGGTGGAGCAAGCTAGTAATTTTGTAGATATGCTAATCAAAAAATTCAATCTTGAGCCCTTAATTGAACTCATGATGAATATTTTTAAAACTCTACTGGAAAATGTCAGTAGCTATCCGATGTTTCTTATAGTGAAAGATTTTATTGATCATGTCATGGGGCGCTTGGAGCTTTTTAAAAAATTCTCCATCGCTTAATCAGCGGGATCTAATTTTTCTGCTTTTGTTCAAGGTGGGCGCGGCAGCCCCTGTACTCACACTGTCTTGAAAGAATTTTTGTTCTAAATCACCGAGCTTAGTCTCACCTCTGGTGCGTTTTTTAGTTTTTTGACGAATAGGCTTAGTTTTTTTCTTATCAGCTGACGCTTGAAAAAAAGCCTGGTCAATCGTTTGAACTTCTTCCTGATAAGAAGTGGCATAAGTGGAAATCGAAAAGCTGCTGATTGTGAGGATAAGTAGAATTATCCGACCAAAAGTCTTTTTCATAAGAAGATTATATGCTAAATCCACTTAAATGGAAAATCCTGAACTGCTTACAGCTTCATACGATTATGATTTTGATGAATCACTTATTGCGAAAAGACCTGCAAGTCCAAGAGACCACTCAAGGCTATTGGTTTATCACGAGGAGACAGGAGTCATTGAACATCGTATTTTCAAAGAGCTTCCAGAGCTACTTAATTCCGGTGATCAGATAGTTTTTAATCAATCCAAGGTTTATCCCTGCCGATTATTGGCTCAAAAATCATCTGGTGGAAAGGCTGAGCTTTTCTTACTTTCTTTGGAGAGTAAAAGCTCTCAATATCCCGTGATGATCAGGTCAAATGGGAAAAAACATATCGGAGATAAATACCTTCTTGGAGAATTTGAATTTGAAATTGTCTCTAAAGGGGAAGAAGGAGTTTTTTGGGGACGCTTTAGTATAGACGACTCAAAACTTTTAGACATTTTAGAAAACCAAGGACAAGTTCCTATCCCACCCTATATTAGAGAGGGAAGAGCAGATGAAAAAGATAAGTCTGACTATCAAACCATTTATGCGAAAGAGTCAGGCTCAGTGGCAGCTCCTACAGCTGGGCTTCATTTTACTTCCAAAGTTTTTTCTCATTTAGAGCAAAAAGGGATCGATAAAGCCTTTGTCACTTTACATGTAGGCATGGGAACTTTTAAACCGGTTCAAACGGAAAATATTTTAGAGCATCAAATGCATAGTGAAATCTATCAAGTGGATCAAGAAAACTTGGAAAAGATTAAAACGGCTAAAAGAAGAATTGCAGTGGGGACCACAAGTCTTAGAGTTCTTGAATCTATTTATGATAATGGAGATTTTTCGAAATCAGCTGGAGAGACGAATATTTTTCTCTATCCAGGAGTTGAAGTGAAATCAATCTCTGGACTTTTAACCAACTTTCACCTGCCAAAGTCGACATTACTTATGCTCGTGAGTAGTCTTATTGGAAGAGAGAAAACTCTAGAATTGTATAAAATCGCAGTTGCGCATAAATATCGTTTCTACTCTTATGGAGATGCGATGTTAATTTTAAGGAAGTCATGAAAAATTTCACGCTGCAAGCACAATCAGGGCAGGCGAGAGCTGGTCTAATTGAAACCGCTCACGGGCCGATTGAGACTCCAATCTTTATGCCGGTGGGAACACGTGCTTCAGTAAAATCTCTTTGGCAAGAAGAGTTGGATGAGCTTGGAGCACAAATTATTCTAGGAAATACCTATCATTTATATCTTAGACCTGGTCACGAGTTAGTAGAAAAAATGGGAGGACTCCATAAATTCATGCAATGGAATAAGCCTATTCTTACCGACTCAGGAGGCTTTCAAGTTTTCTCTTTAAGTGATTTAAATAAAATCACAGAAGAAGGTGTGGAGTTTCAATCTCATATAGACGGCTCCAGGCATATGTTATCGCCTGAAAAATCCATGGAAATTCAAAAAGCCTTAGGCTCTGATATTGTGATGATTTTTGATGAGTGCCCGAAACTACCCGCTTCCAAAGATACTCTTCGCGAGTCGATGGAGTTAACTCTTCGCTGGGCCAAACGCTGTCGTGATTATGAATTGCAAGATCACCAATCTCTTTTTGCTATTGTCCAAGGTGGACTGCATCTGGATCTGCGCCAAGAATGTATGGAGCGCATGATGGAAATGGATTTTCCTGGTTTTGCACTCGGTGGACTTTCAGTGGGAGAAAAAAATGAAGAAATGGTGGAATTTTTAAATGAGTTTTCTCCTTGCATGCCAAGCGAGAAGCCTCGCTATTTAATGGGAGTAGGAAAGCCACTTGATGTCCTCAATGGAATTCGTGCGGGAATTGATATGTTTGACTGTGTCCTTCCAACTAGAAATGCGAGAAATGGACAATTTCTCACTACCCATGGACCCCTGAATATCAAGAAGGCTCGTTACCTGGAAGATTCTCAGCCGCCAGATCCCACATGTGACTGTAAAGTGTGTTCGAAATATTCAAGAAGTTATATTAGGCATCTTTTTAACGTGGGAGAATACCTCGCAGGGCAAATGATTAGTTATCATAATTTGTATTTTTATCTTCGCATGGTGAAAAAGGCACGCGCTGCGATCCTTGCAGACAAGTTTGACGAATTTTATAAAGAATTTTATAACGCTTACACTGAAAATCGCTGGTAATAAGGAGAATATATGTATTTCATCGCGACTGCTTTTGCTCAAGAGGCCCCTGCTCAACCTAATCCAATAATGAACCTTGTTCCCATCGCATTAGTTATCGTCATAATGTATATATTCGTTTTTCTTCCTCAAAAGAAACGTAATCAAGAAGTTCAAACTTTTCTTAAAAGCCTTGAAAAAGGACATGAAGTTTACACAAATTCTGGTATTCTAGGAAAGATAACTGGGCTTACCGATAAAATTGTGACCCTTGAAATTGAAGGGGGAAACAAGATTAAGGTTTTGCGTTCAAGCATTGCTGGTTCAAGCAAAGCTTTGTTCGAGCCTGCCACTAAATAACAAGGCAGAAAACTCATGTTCGGACTAGGTGCCGGTGAAATTCTCATCATCTTATTCATTGCATTAATTGCGATTGGTCCTGAGAAATTACCCGGAGTGGCAAAAAACCTGGCGAGAACTTTAGGTGAGTTTCAAAGGGCCATGCGTGGGGTCAGTGACTCGATACGTGAGCCAATGGATCAGATCAAACAACAAATTCAAGATCAAGCAAATGCCGAGCCTGTAACTGAGTTTAGAGATGACCCGAAGCATGATCAAAAAATTCCCGAAGATGAAATCAGTGCTTCCATGTCTTCAGAAGAGAGAGCAGAGTCAGGTATCGGAACTGATCATGGTGAGACTAAAGATCCTTGGGGACCCATTGATGATGACACTGATACGAAACAAAAACCTTAATTTGCTTTGCTCAACTGTTTAAAATTGTTTAAAATTTCCAGACCGTATTAACTTAAGTAAAAAGGTATTTTTCAATGAATCGTAGTTGGTGGTTTCGCTTTAGCGTATTTCTTGGTTTGTTCATAATAGCAGCCGTCTCTCTAGTTCCCACAGTGATGAACTTTGATCCCAATAAAAGCTCTTTCCCAGTTAAGTCTAAGATTAACCTGGGTCTAGATCTTCAAGGTGGTCTCTATATGGTTTTGGGAATAGATTTTAATAAAGTTTATGCTGATGAAGTCAGAAACTATATGAGTAAAATCAAACTCACCCTAAAAGATGAAGGAATTGAGTCTGAACTGGGTGAATTAACCAAAGAAGACATCACTGATCCTATGCATACTTTGATTATCAATAATGTGGCTCAAATGGATCAAGCCAAATCAATTATAAAAGAATTCTATAATTATCCCGTAAGACTAACTGGAGAGGAGAGCAATACTCTTCGTTTTGGAATTGGTCGTCAGTATAGAGAAGAGATTGAAGAGAATTCAGTGAAAAAATCAATTGAAGTCATAAGAAACAGAATTGATGAGTTCGGGGTAACTGAACCTGAAATCGTCTCTCTTGGGGCAGATAGAATTGTCGTCCAACTTCCTGGTGTTGATGATATCGAAAGAGCAAAAGACCTGATTGGGAAAACGGCAAAACTTGAGTTTAAAATCGTTCATCAAACCTTAGCTTCCTATCAAGGAGAGTCGGGAAGAATGGTTGTTCCCCCTGAGCTTGCCAAGCTTATGGCAGATTCAAAAGAAGCGGGAATCGTCTTTAAAAAAGGTGATAGATTCTCTGAGTACGTAAGTAAAATGAACGAGTTCTATAAGGATATGCCTAAAGGTCATGAGCTGGCTTTTGATAAGCAAACCAATCCTGTAACAAATGAAGTAACAGCTCTGTATCCCTATGTGGTAGAGGAGCAAGCTGATGTTACCGGTGAGGATCTACAAGACGCAACTGTAAGAATTAATCAAGAAGACAATCAGCCTTATGTTGGTCTTACCTTTAAGTCTAAAGGTGCTGATAAATTTGAAAAAGTAACTGGGGATAACGTAAATAGAAGACTTGCTATTATCCTAGATGGAAATATCTACTCTGCTCCTAATATTCAACAAAGAATTGGAGGTGGAAACGCTCAGATCACTTTAGGTCAGGGAGACTATAACTCTCTCCTTTCTGAAGCGAGAGATTTAAGTTTAGTGCTTCGAGCTGGTGCACTCCCCGTAGAACTTGAATTTCAAGAGCAAAGAATTGTTGGTCCTAGTCTTGGGGCGGATTCAATTGCGAGATCGAAGAAAGCCGGAATTATCGGGGGAGTTTTAGTTCTGATTTTTATCTTGATCTATTACAAGGTGGCTGGAGTCATTGCGATAAAAACTCTCATTGCAAATATTGTTTTCGTTCTCGCTTGTTTAGTAGGACTTGAGGCGACGTTAACACTTCCAGGTATTGCTGGGATTGCTTTGACAATCGGTATGGCGGTTGATGCGAATATTATTATCTATGAGCGGATCAAAGAAGAATTAGCGATTGGCACACCGGTCAGAGAATCTGTAGAGACTGGTTTTGCGAGAGCTTTTTGGACTATTCTCGATGCCAACCTCACCACTGCGGTGGCAGGGTTTATGCTCCTTAATTTTGGGACTGGGCCAATTAGAGGTTTTGCGGTCACATTGATTATTGGAATTGTTTGCACCGTCTATTCAGCTTATTTTGTTGGAAAGATGATGTTTCAATTTTATATGGATAAAACTCGCGGTCAGAGTATAAGTATTTAAGGTTAAGGAAGATTAGATATGAAAAAATATAATATTGATTTTACAGGTAAATTTATCGTGGCAGTTCCACTGTCTTTGGCATTAGTGGGAATTTCACTTTTTATGTTCCTTTCAAAAGGACTTAATTACGGGGTCGACTTTAGAGGGGGAGCTGAGGTTCAAGTACACTTTAAAGATAGTGTTGATCTAGGAACTCTTCGTTCAGAATTAGAAAAAGCAGGCTTTAGTTCTTCTTCCGTGCAAAGTATTGGGGGAGAAGTTCAAAAAAATTCTTTTTTAGTAAAGGTCAATGCTAAAGAAGAAAACTTAAACCAAGTGACAGATAAAATCACCACTATGCTAACTACTAATTTTGCAAGTAGTGGGGCTGAAATTGATAAAACAGATATCGTAGGTCCTAAAGCTGGTGAGCAGCTTCGAATTTCTGGATTCCAAGCCATGGCTTGGGCGCTTCTTATGATTATGATCTATATTGCGCTTCGTTTTGATTATAAATATTCACCAGGTGCGATCGTGGCGCTTATTCACGATGTTCTGATAATTGTAGGTGTGTTTGCCATAATGGATAAGGAGTTTTCGCTTCAGATCGTTGGTGCTCTTCTTGCGGTTATTGGTTACTCCGTAAACGATACAGTTGTTGTCTACGATAGAGTACGTGAGCATGAAGAAAAATCTCCAAGTAAAGGTCTCAAAGGACAAATTAATACAGCTCTAAACGAAACTTTAAGTCGAACATTTTTGACTTCATTTACCACCTTTCTTGTGGCCGCAGTAATGTATATTATGGGGGGAGCAGGGATTGAAGATTTCTTCTTTGCCATTTGTCTAGGTGTTATCATTGGGACTTATTCCTCACTTTTTGTGGCCGCACCTACGATTCTTTTCTTTGATAAGTATTTAGGAAAAAAGGCTTAAATTGAAATCGGCTTGGCCAGTTCTCTTTGTAGTTCTCCTTTACTTAAGTGTAGGAGATCTCCTGGCCGATCCCGCTGTTAATAGAGCTTTTGAGGAGTCAAAAGCTCAAATTACTGAACTTCGAAACCAATACCATGGGGAAGAATTGGTTCAAAAGCTTAGAAAACTTCCTCTTCTCAATTCAGACGAGTTAAAGCGCTTAAATGCTGAACAGCAATTAAAGCTACGAGACAAGCGGCTTGAATACCTTATGGGCACCTATGCAGAGCTTGATGAGCAAAAGAAAACTCAAGCTGCAAGAAGCCGGAATGCTAGAAATCAGAATGTTCCTGCTCGAAGAGTCGTGAAAAAAATGAAGAGGCAAATAGATGAGAGGGACTTTGAAAGGGTTCTTAGTCAGGTAAAGGATAATAGCGAGTCAGTAGAGGGTGTTCCCATTAATGAGAATTTTCTTTCAGGTATGTTGGATGCCAAGATGAAAGAGCAATTATCTGTCATGATGAAAAAAAATCCTCTTACTAATGTTTCAAAAGAAGAGATTTCAGCTCAAATTGATCTCAATGCCCAAGGCACTCCTATGGGAAAGATGATGGCGAGAAATCCTAAAATAAAAGAGCTGATGGTGGAAGTAGCTCACGATGAAAAGGCCCTGCCTAGTCTTATTTCAATTATTAATAAACCGGATCAAATGAAATATTATGGAATCACTGTCGGGGTGATTTTTGTGGTGGCATTTTTATTAAACCTCAATAATACCAAGGGAAATCTTTTAAAAAGAATCTTCTTTAAACTTTGTTTGGGAGCAGGTACTTTCACCGCAAATATCGCAGCTTTTTATTTCTTTTTTCAAGACGAAGTGAACCCTACATTTAGAGTGGCAGCAAAAGTTTTTGGATTTGCTTAATTAGTCACCCAGAACTGGAATACAACCAATTCTTTTATCATGGGGTGGAACTTGTGTTCGATCAGCACTTGAAGTTGATGAACCAGTATCTGTAATTGAGTTGCTTCCACAACTCACTTCATCCGCAGCTCTGATGGTATAAGTTCTTTGATGAGATTTTTTAATGAATGGTGAACTCGGATCAGCAGGCCAGTAAAATTGGATCTGCTTTCCTTGTACAGTGGCCTCAGTTGGTTGGATATGTTGTCCACCTTCAATATAAAACCAAATACTCTTTAGAAGAGATTCTTTTATTAGAATAAAGTCACAAACGTTTTGCTGCTTGGCCACATAAAGACCTTCTGTATCTACGCCAACAATCTCTCTCATCGCTTCGAAAAGGGGACTGTCTTGATAATAATGCTCTCTAGTAGGGCAATAGGCTCGAAAGGTTTCTTCATCAAAAAAGGGCGCCATATAAAATCCAAGCTCTGCAGTCGTCGTGGAAATCGTCACTGAAGCCTGCTCTCCTGGTGCTTGGTCTCCATCATCAAAGCCGTTGAGCCAATTAAGTGGAAAAAAGATTTCTGGGGTCTGAGAAAGAGTCAAACCTTGAAGCATAACATTTTGTTCTATAAGCTCATGCACTCGCCTCGTCGTTCCTCCAGAAAGAAAAAAGAAGCGTGGATCATTAGCATTCCACACCGTGAACGCTCCCGTTGTTTCTTCTAAAAGCGGACTATTAACCGGAGTATTTCCATAAGTGTTGATATCGTAACAATTAACCGTAGGAACTGTGGCCTCAGTTAAAGGTTCAGGTCTCGTCTCGGGAATAAAATAAAAATGAAAACGATTCACATCATTAACAATCAACTCACCGGTATTTTGATCAAACTCACCATCTCTGAAAAGACAGCTATAAGAATTAACTGGCATAAGAGCTAGCGGTCCACCAATAGTATCATCAATCAAATTAGATACGAGTCTTAGTTGAATCGTAGTAGAGCTCGCACCCGAGGTCGCCTCAGAAATAGAAATCCTATAAGTTTCATCCTCATTTAATATCTCTCCACTGAGATCCAATTCAAAAGATAATTGATCCGGAGCTGGATTAAAAGCAATGGGACTAAGATCATCACCATCTTGATCTTTAATATTGATTAAACATTGATTCGTAATATCTTCGCCCGGAAGTGTGCTACACCATCCTGCCACATCTCCATACACATCAAGCGTAATCGCTTCTGTTAATTGCACATCAAAGAAAAATGTTTTTCTTTGATCTCCTGTGGATTGTTTTTGAGCGCAGATAGCATCGCAATCACCAATACTGATCGGTTCTCCTCCTTGGCAGGCACAAGCATTTGGTTGAATAATGATCGCTCCCGTAGGCCTTTGAATCGTTTCATCTTCTTCTTCAACCTCTATTACATCGTCAGACACCGATACATTTTCTAATGAAAGAGTAGGACGATTCCTAGGAATATTATCCTCACAGGAAATACTTGCCGCAATCAGCACCAAGAAAAGAATGTATTGCGTTATATTTTTCATAATCAGCTCACAGCACTTATCGACCACTAATTGGCTAGACTTTATTATTTTAGTAGGTTTATCCGGCAATTACGTACGTCTATGTAAAAACAGTAGTTTACGTTAGAATAAAGGGAGATTTAAAAAAACGGCCGCCCAGGATTTTTGCCTGCTAATGTTTTTAAGTCCTTATACCGATAGAGTTCCAAATAACAGAAACTTATATCAGGAGAAGAGAATGACAAAAGCTGATTTAATTGCCGTAATTGAAAAGCAAGCTAACCTTAGCCCTAAGCAAGCTGAAAAAGTCGTGAACATCTGTTTTGACAGCATGATCCAAGCTCTCTACGACGATGAAAGAATCGAAATCAGAGGCTTCGGCTCATTCGCCAACAGAAACTACAAAGCTTATGAAGGACGAAACCCAAAAACCGGAAAAGTCGTTATCGTCGAACCCAAAAAAGTTCCTTTCTTCAAAGTCGGAAAAGAACTCAAAGAGATGGTAGACGCCGGTAAAGATAAATACGTCATTCGCGAAGCTTAATTATTCTCTAAATGTCATCTATATAAGGGAGGAGTTCATCCTCCTCCCTAACTAATTCCCCGTTTTTATTGACAATTACCCCCACATTTACGAATATAAATATTCTCTGGTGGAGAGGTGCCCGAGTGGTCCAAGGGAACAGTTTGCAAAACTGTAAAGCCGTCGGTTCAAATCCGATCCTCTC
>PAMZ01000019.1 GCA_002707495.1 Halobacteriovoraceae bacterium
AAAGACTCGGCCATCACTGGTCAAACTCCAACAGGTAATACCGGAGGTGCAGTTGTATCTTATGCTGTAACAAGTGGATCACTTCCAACAGGAATAAACTTAAATACAGCTACTGGTGAACTCACCGGAACACCTACGGCTTTATACACGACTGCCAGTGTAACTATCACTGCGACTAATACTGGTGGAACTCAGGATATTACTTTCAACACCACTGTCAATGACGAGGCTCCGGCCAATATAAGTTACACTAACGCTCCCTTTGCTTGGACTAAAGACTCAGCTATCACTGGACAAACTCCAAGTGGTAATACCGGTGGCGCAGTTATCTCTTATGCAGTGACTAGTGGATCACTTCCAAGTGGCATCAATCTTAACACTTCAACTGGAGAGCTTACCGGAACACCAACTGCGGTTTACTCCACTTCAAGCGTGACTGTCACTGCGACTAATACTGGTGGAACGCAAGATATTACTTTTAACATCACTGTTAATGATGTAGCCCCAGCTAATTTAAATTACGCTAACGCTCCCTTTACTTGGACGAAAGACTCTGCTATTACCGGCCAAACGCCAACAGGAAACACAGGTGGCGCAGTTGTCTCTTATGCTGTAACCAGCGGGTCCTTGCCTACTGGCATCAATCTTAACACTTCAACCGGTGAACTCACAGGAACACCAAGTGTAATTTACTCCACTGCAAGTGTGACGATCACTGCGACTAATACTGGTGGAACTCAAGATATTACCTTTAACATCACAGTTAATGACGAGGCTCCGGCCAATTTAAGTTACACTAATGCTCCTTTTACATGGACCAAAGACTCAGCTATCACAGGCCAAACTCCAACAGGTAATACCGGTGGAGCTGTTGTCTCTTATACTGTAACCAGCGGGTCCTTGCCAACTGGCATCAATCTTAATACTTCAACCGGTGAACTCACTGGAACACCAAGTGCAATTTACTCCACTGCAAGTGTAACCATCACTGCGACTAATACAGGGGGAACGCATGATATAACCTTTGATATTACCGTTCAAGGGATTCAACTTGATAAATCTGGTGATTCAGAAGGATATGGAAGTACTGCAAGTGATGATACCTCTGAATTCATAGTTACCAATAGCGGAAGTTTAACAACTGGAACCATAACAACAACTTTCACCCCTGATGATGCAAGCTATTGGAACGTCGTTATAGATAATTGTGACTCCTCAACTCTTAGCGCTGCTAGTGACTGTAATGTACAGATAACTTTTAAAGGTGCCACAGGAAATACAGGTTCTCCTGTTTCTGGTGGATATACAGCAACTTTAACTATAGACGATGGAGACGAGAGCGTGACTTTTAACTTGTCCGCCACAATTCCATAAATCATGAAGGAAAGTATGATGAAAAATTATCTATTAATATTTTCTCTCTTTATAAGCTCCTTTAATCTCTTAGCAAACTTTGATGTTTGCGAGAATCAGGGTGAAAATTTTGGTAAATTAAACGAAATTGATTTTCAATGTTTAAGTTATGCCAAAAGAAATGCACCAGACAGTAATTACTTCAAAGGAGATAAAGTGGAGGCATTCGCCTATAATAATATCCTCTTTATTCAGTATAAAACAGCTGAAGGAATAAAAGATTACAAAATCGCGGGAGACAAAACCTTTCTTCATGATATTAAGTCTATTCATGTCACTAAAGACCAGAATACAGTTTATGTTTTAGATCAGAATAATATTCTTGAATTTGACACCATGACAAGTGGAAATAGCGCTCCGAAAAGGCTTCTCAATATAAAGAATAAAGAATGCAGTCAAATGACTATAAATGATCAAGATCAAGAATACTTTTTGCTTTGCGGACAAAAAATTGTTTATGGCAAAATTGATGGAGATAGCCGCTACAAAAAGCTTGAAAGAAAGCCAAGCTCAATTCAACAATACATATTTAAAAGTCAAGGTGATAGAATTATAAAGCTCTATAAAGGTGATCTTTTAGTGCTGGATAAAGTGAAAAGAAATCTCTCTGCCTTCAATTTTACCGAGCAAAGAGAAGCCTTATGGCAAATAGATTTAGACACTCAACTTAATGGTACTCTCCAAGATCTGAGTGTTAGAGAAGATAAAATAATTGTAACTGATGATCTCAATAAGCAAGCGGTCTTCAACTAGTATGGCGAATAAAAAAATCATTTTTAGTAATATCGTCTCTAAAGTTAAGTTGAAGAATGATATTTTAAAAATTGATCAATTGCGATTCTTTGCTTTGATTTGCATTGTTCTCTTTCTTGGAGTCTTAACTTGGTTGGGATTCAACCGAGCTAATGAATTTCCTTTGATCATTAAATTAAGTATGAGCCTTGGTGGATTGATCCTTCTCTATGCACTCTATGATATATCGACTTCTAAAGTTTCTTTCACATATTATATAGGAAGCGACTTACTCCAAATTAAGGCTAAGCGGCGCGGATTTAAACTCAATTATAATGGTCCCGGTAAATCAGCTTTGAGTCTGATTACTCAAAAGCAAATGCGTGGGAAATCAAATAGAGAACGGTTTGGAGTGGTTTTAAAATATAATGATAATGAATGTAGTATCCCCTTTCTCTTAAGTGGAGGGCATACTAGTCCTGAAAAAGCTCAATTAGATCTTCTACGATGGGAAAAAAAATTAAATTTAGAAAAGAGTACATTTGATCGAAAGGATAAATTATGAAAATAGCCTTTTTAATGCTTATACTTTGCTTCGTTTCTTGTATCAACGGAGATTCAAACTCCTCTAGTGGAGATAATTCAGATGACGGTGTTTCCACAATACCTCGAGTCAGTGGAGATTGTAGGATAAACACAATATGTGCAACAGGAGGAAGCGCAGATAGCGCTACCGCCAGAGTTGCCTTTATCAAGGATACCTGCGCCGACTTCAGCTCAAGTTCAACCATAAGTGCAATTGGTGAAACAACATCAGTCAATTGTGATTCTGACAATTGCACCTTCACGGTTAATTCGTGGACGGCAAACAGTAACAATATAACCACACTTGAGGACGGGACCTACAACGTTGTCTTATATATTGATACGGATGCCAATGGTAATCCAAATAGCGGCGATCCATACAGATGTGCCGACGGTCACAGTATCGGGAGCTCTTCTACTAGCATCGATGAGACTATTAATAGTATTTTATAGTCGAACTGCCTTAAAAAAATCTTCATTAAGCTTTGATTAAGTTGTCAAAATGTTATTGCCTTTAGCGCTTTTACTTATTAGTATAAGCATTCCCTAAATATAAGGAATTCATGACAATTTTAAATACTAATATATCCAAGTCGGATCTTAAAACAGAGGTTCTTTCAGGTATTACTGTTGCGCTCGCTCTCGTTCCGGAGGCAGTAGCTTTCGCCATTATAGCAAACGTGGCTCCTTTGGTGGGACTTTATGCAGCCTTCATCGTCTGCCTTATTACTTCAGCCTTCGGTGGAAGACCGGGAATGATATCAGGTGCAACAGGTGCTCTGGCTGTTGTTATGGTTTCATTAGTAACAAGTCACGGTGTGGAATATCTCTTCAGTGCTGTCGTCTTGATGGGTGTCATCCAAATATTGATGGGACTTTTAAAACTTGGTAAATTTATTCGACTAGTACCAGAGTCCGTCATTTTAGGATTCGTAAATGGCCTTGCCATTGTCATATTTCTTGCACAACTTTCACAATTTAAAACTCTAAACTCTCAAAACGAACTCGTTTGGATGCAAGGAGTGGATCTTGGGATAATGATGGGGCTTGTATTAGTGACTATGGCGATCATATACTTTCTTCCAAAGCTAACAAAAGCGATTCCATCTTCTCTAGCTGCAATTTTATTTACCTCAACGATAGTCATTCTTTTAGATATTCCCACAAGGGCCGTTGGGGATATGGCCAGCATCAAAGGAGGATTCCCCTCTTTTAGTGTTCCCGATGTACCCTTTAACTGGGAGACTCTTAAAATTATTTTCCCCTACTCACTCATTTTAGCTTCAATTGGAATCATTGAATCTCTTCTCACTCTAACTTTGATAGATGAAATTACTGAAACACGAGGCAATGGGAATAAGGAATGTTTGGCCCAAGGTGCCGCAAATATCGTAACTGGTTTTTTTGGAGGCATGGGTGGTTGTGCCATGATCGGTCAAAGTATTATCAATGTCTCCAGTGGTGCAAGAAGGCGTTTGTCTGGGCTCGTTGCTGCCGTTTTCCTCATTTCTTTTATTCTATTTGGCTCTTCTCTTATTGAAAATGTTCCTCTCGCAGCATTGGTGGGAGTGATGTTCATGGTCTGTATTGGAACCTTTAAATGGACGAGTCTTAAATACCTTAGAAAAATGCCTTTGAGTGATGCCATCACAGTTGTCTTAGTCACATCAATGACTGTAGCATTTGATCTTGCGATTGCCGTTGTGGCGGGTGTGATTTTCTCTGCCATCGTATTTGCCTGGGAAAGTGCAACGAGAATTCGTGCCAGAAAAAGCATAACTCCAGAGGGCGCAAAACTCTATGAAATGTGGGGGCCACTTTTTTTCGCTTCTACCGGAGTATTCATGGACAAATTCACTCCAAATGAGGATCCATCAGAGGTCATAATAGACTTCCAAGAATCAAGAATTGCTGATCATAGTGGTATAGAAGCTGTCCAAAAACTAACTAAAAAATATGCTTTACTTGGTAAAAAACTACATTTAAGGCATCTAAGTCCTGATTGTCGTCGCCTACTTGATAATGCATCCGCCATGATCGAAGTCAATATTGAAGAAGATCCTCATTACTCTGTTGCAACTGATAAAATCTAAATCACTATAACTTCAGGCTTTAGCATCCAGCTGAAAAAATAAATTTCGAGCTTGCTTTGAGCGGTATTGGGTTTTATCAAGCTTCTTTAGACTGGAATCATTTCGATAACTATTCATTGGTGGGTTCATCTGACATTCAATTTGATACTCTACCATTTTATAAAAGGGATTAAGAAAGTTTTCCAAGGGACAAGTCTCAATATTCAGGCGATTCAGTTCTTCAATGACGATTTTGACTGACTCAATCGTACTTAGGCATTTAGGAAATGGTTGTTGTTTAATTTTAAACTCTGAAACTCGATTGTGTTCGAAGCTAATCGATCTTAGAGCATGTAAATTAGTACTCTCTTTATACATTTTTTTGGCAAGATACCAAGTGGCATCAATCACAATAAAAAGGGTCTCTTGTTTAAATTCGATCGGTTTTTTTTCTTGAATTCCAGTAAGATTTAAACTTTTCTCGTTTGGATAAAGAACAAAGCTATTATGAGATTCAATCAACTTATTTAAACGCTTATTCTGGCTAAAATTTATATCAACTAAGATCTCAGAGTTTTTAAGCTGAAGATGAGTCAATCTGCCCGTTGCAATTTTTACCTTCTTATACTCTTTTGGGTGCATTAAGATCACAAATTTCGTATTCGTCTCGACCGGAGAGACAAATTCACACAAACAAGCCATCTGTGGTCTTCTACAAGTTAAGCAGCGATGTTTATTTTCGGTTAAACTCATGACCCTTTTTGCTAATTTAATCAGCTTCTCCACTTTTTTATTGCCGCACAAAATAACTAGAATTATATAATAAGGATTATCAAATCTCGATTTTTTTATAAGACAATTAGTACTATTCTATCTTTAGCTGTAATCGGAAGGTCGATGGACTTAAAGATCGAAAGAAATTAAACTAATATTCAATGAATTTGAAAGAACTACTTCCAAGAATCATTAAAAAACATAACCTGGGAAACTATCTCGAGAATTACCATATCATCCAGGAGCTTTGGAGTGGCTACGGTACGCTTGCGCGCGTAAAGACTGATACACAGCAATTTATTATAAAATATATATGCTTTCCTGAAACAGTTGATCACCCAAAAGGTCACAATTCACTTTTCGGCCACAATAGAAAGGTTAAGTCCTATGAAGTAGAGGCCAATTTTTACGAAAGCTATACCAAGCATCGAAGTCTAGCCTATACACCTAAATTTATTGCGCAAGTTAGAGATGAAACAAATTATCTTATTTTAGAGGACCTTCAATATCTAGGATTCAAACCAAAAAGTGAAATCACCTCTGATGAAATTAAACTCTGTATTGAGTGGCTCGCTCACTTTCATTTCATTTATCTCGATCAGTCTCCCTCGGATCTTTGGGAAACAGGCACTTACTGGCATCTTGAAACAAGGCCCAAGGAATTTGAGATCATGCCTGAGGGACCTCTAAAAAAGTACGCTCATATTGTCGATCAAAAGCTTAATTCATCTAAATTCCAAACTCTTTTGCATGGAGATGCAAAACTGGCCAATTTTCTCTTTAGTGAAGACAAAGTGAGTGCAGTTGATTTTCAATATTGCGGAAAAGGCGTAGGAGTGAAAGATCTAGCTTACTTTTGTTCAAGCGTATTTAATGAAGCGGAGCTTTTTAAAACTGAAACAGAAATACTCAACTATTACTTTAGTGAACTTGAACGACTAGGCGCAAATGAGACCCATATCAATTCTTGGCGTACGCTCTATCCCTATGCTTGGTTTGATTTTTACCGCTTTCTTGCCGGTTGGTCGCCTGGGCATTGTAAAATTAACGAATATATTAAAGTACAAATGAATAAGGTCATTGATGAAATTAAATGATGAAATTTTAAGTAAGCTTTGTGAGAAGGCTAAAATAGCAGCTCTTACAGCAGGTGAAATCATTAAAAATGCGGATAGATCCAAGCTTGAGGTCGATAGAAAAACAGGGGGCGAGAATCTCGCCAGTCAGGTGGTAACCGAAATTGATATTAAAGCGCAAGAGGCTATCCTACAAAAGCTTTTGCCGACACTCAAAGAATATGACCTTGGACTCTTGGCAGAGGAGTCAAATGATGACGGTTCTAGATTCAGTAAAGACTATTTTTGGTGTATTGACCCTCTTGATGGAACTCTCGCCTTCAGTCGCGATGAAGATGGCTATAGTGTCTCAATAGCTCTTATAAAAAAAGACGGAACTCCAATTATCGGAGTCGTTTATGACCCTAGATCAAATACGCTATACTCTGCTATCCACGAAAAAGGTGCTTTTAAAAATGATTGCTCATTCAAAGTCGAAAACAAAGGCTCAAAACTCACTCTTTTGTATGACCAAAGTTTTTTAAAAATAAAAAACTATGACGAAGAAATTCAAAAACTTGAAAATCTAGCTTTGAAATCAAGTCTTTCAGGAGTTGAACTCCATCACCTTGGTGGCGCAGTAATGAACGGGATAAGTACCATCGAATATGCTCCTGCTATATATTATAAGCACCCGAAGGAGTCGCTCGGAGGTGGGAGTATTTGGGATTTTGCTGCCAGTTCAGTGATTCAAAGAGAAGCAGGTGGCACTAACTCTAACTACTTCGGCGATCCGCTAGATCTCAATAGGCATGATTCAAGCTTTATGAATCATGAGGGTGTAAAATTTTTCACTGGAATCTGTTTTTAGGATTTTTGAGTTTTAACTGGCAAAGAATGCTTGATAGATTTCATATCCCACAACACCATCGCAAGCTGCATAATCAACTTGAGCTGGTGTTAGCTTATCTCTCTCCCAATTTGAAATCTTAGATTTCTTAGATAAACGTTTCCCCAATACAATGGCTGTCAGTGCTCTTAAACCAAAATTTTCAATATCCATTTCTTTAGCCACTAAAGCAAGATCTACAAAATTCTCAGCGATGAACGGCTCTTTTTTCTTAAGAGCTTTTATATCATCTTTTATGGCGACTCCTGTTTTTATAATCTCCGGATTTGATAAGACTTCGAAAATCTCGGAATAATTCTTCAATTTATTTAACCGGAATAAATAAGCTTTCGAGTCTGTCGCAAGTTGTAATAGTGAGACTTTGTATTTTTCACCTTTTTTGAATGCCGGTCTTGTCTCTGTATCAAAGCCAAGAACCTTTTCCCTTTCTAATTCCTTTACAGCTCTCAAAGCCGCTTTTTGATTCTCTATAACAACTATTTTTCCAAAAAAATGATATCGAGGTAATTTTTGGATCTCATCTTTTGAAATAGATTTTCTAAACTTTAAATTTATAACTACCTCTTAAAGCTCTTTCTTATCTTCTTTCGAGGCCTATTACCATTAGTCTTATTTGCAGAAGTCTTGTTTCTAGCAGGAGCTTTCCTTTTGGCAGGAGTTTTCTTTCTGGCAGCCCGTTGACTTAATCGAAGTTTTTTCTGATCCTTCTTCTCTTGCTCTTTTTCACGAATCACTTTATCCGTATGAATAACATCGAACTCATGTCCCCTCTCAACAGGGATTTTAAACTTAATAAACTTCTCAATATTCTTAAGATATTTCACTTCCGTGGCTTCACAAAATGAAAGAGAAACTCCCTCTCGTCCGGCCCTCGCAGTTCGACCGATTCTGTGGACGTAACTTTCTGCATCTTCAGGAAGATTATAATTAATCACATGGGTAACTCGATCGATATCTATTCCTCTTGCGGCAATATCTGTGGCAACGAGAACATTAGTCTGACCGTCTTTAAAACTCTTTAAGGCTCTTTCCCTAGCACTCTGAGATTTATTTCCATGGATTGCATAAGAATCTATCCCAACCTTTTTAAGTTCCTTTACGATTCTATCCGCACCGTGCTTCGTTCTTGAAAAAACGAGAGCACTTTTCACAGCTTTATCAGCAAGAACACTTTTTAAAAGTCTTAATTTATCAACTTTATCCACCATAAAAACTTTTTGATCTATTTTATCAACGGTAGATGATTCAGGAGTAACCTCAACTCGTTTTGGGTTCTTTAGTATCGAATTAGCTAGACCTACAATTGTCTTTGGCATCGTTGCAGTAAATAACATAGTTTGTTTCTTGACCGGTAAGACCTTCATAATCTTTTTTAAATCATGAATGAATCCCATATCGAGCATACGATCAGCCTCGTCTAGTACAAAGACCTCGAGTTGATCATATTTCACATATCCCTCCCCCATAAGATCTAAAAGTCTTCCGGGTGTGGCGATCAAGATATCACAACCCTGTTTCATGAGATTCATTTGAGCTTTTTTTCCTACTCCACCAAACATTACACCAGATTTTAAATTCATACCCTGACTATATGTCTTGATATTCGCATCTATCTGGGAAGCAAGTTCGCGAGTAGGTGTCAAAATTAAAGCTCTTACATGCTTTGGCTTCGTTTTAATTTTGCTTTTCGAAAGTCTCGTGATGACAGGCCATGAAAATGCAGCGGTTTTCCCCGTACCAGTTTGAGCGATTCCAATTAAATCAGAGCCCTTCATAAGCGGAGGAACCGCTCCAGCTTGAATAGGAGTAGGCTCTTTATAGCCTTGTTTAGAGATTGCGGATAGAATTTGCGCAGGCAAATTTAATTGCTTAAAAGCAGACATAGAAAACCTTTAGATGTGAAAGCAGACTTAATCCGAACACCAGTCGCTTCTCTATTTAGTTCTATGTCCAGATGATGGCGCCATAATGCTCTTCTTTTACTCGTCAGTCAAGGCGATTCCCTAAAAACTACGACTCCAAAAAAAGCTAGTTGCTCCATAGGAATCTTTATCTATAGTCGGTGAATCATAAATCACGTCATCAAACACTTTGTATGAGTAGTTTAAAGTGAAAGAACTCTTCTTTGACTCTATAAAAGTAACCCCTATTCTATAAACATCGTTAACTGCACTATTGGCACTATAGGAATCAAAACGCTCAGTTTCCCCATCGGAAATACCATAATAATAATTAACATAGCTATCATTGAGAAGTTCTTTGCCCAAACTAGGTGTAAAGAAAAGTGATTTTAATATTTTAAATCTCCACCCAAGATTTACATCAACTGTATTCCCTTTATAGACGTTCACCAAATCGCTTCCATATCGAATATTTAAAACAAATAATCGCAAATTAAATCCACCGTTAATGGAAGCATCTCTTTGATCTAAAGTACTTGTTTTATACCTATCTCCAGTTGCACTTAAAATGAGTGAAAAACTGACGGGTCCTTCTATTAGGATATAGTTAATATTGGGTCCAAAAACTCTTAGTCGTTCTCCTCGATAAGCAATCATTGGAACTAAACTTAAACCTAAGGGAAGAGGATTGATTTCATTATCTACACGATACTCGCCCAACTGAATATAAGCTAAACCTCCGACAAACTCAGCCTTGGCTGAAAAACTTAATAAGCATATAGTAAATGACAAAACATATTTCACTTTAATCCTTTTACGACCCTACTCGCCGTGGAAAAGCAGCCTTGCAGGAGATAACCCCCTGTTGGGGCATCAAAATCTAGCATCTCTCCGGCAAAATAAAGCCCCGGGACAGCTTTTGATTCAAAATTCTTAGTTAACTCTGAGAACTTCACTCCGCCTGAGGTCGAGATTGCTTCATCAATTGGTCTGGGTCTTTCAAGTTTAATTGGTAGGCATTTAATATTTTTTGCTGTGATATTGAGACTGTTTTCATATAAAAGTGCGATACTTGCCTTATCCAGTTTTAAACTCTTTCTTAAATGATTCGATAGTGAGTCTTTGAGTTTTCTTTTTTGAAGTTTTGCTTCAATTTCTTGGTCAGATAGATCAGGCTTAAGGTCTATATTTACACTCGCACTCCCTTCATCTTGAATCTTATCTTGAATGAATTTTGATAATGCATAGACTACCCCGCCCTCGATACCATAAGGCGTAATCATGGCTTCGCCTCTAGATTTATGTCCTAAAATACTCAGCTCGATATTTTTTAAATGCGAACGCTCCACTCTTTTCTTTAAATGCTCGGACCAGGAAACTTCAAAACCACAATTCATCGCCCTAAAGTCTTCGATCTCTATTCCAAGGCTTTGAATAATCTCGCACCACTTGCCATCTGAGCCTGTTTTTTTCCAACTTGCCCCGCCTGTTGCAAGAATGACAGTATCAGCTTGAGTTTTAACTTCTCCAGCTGCACTTGAAAACGAAAGGGTTTTATTTGAATCCATATCAATTAAAGAATGTTTAAGGTAAAGGTTAAAATTTGAATTCTCTTTTAAAATCTTGGTCCACTTCAAAAGAATTTCACCTGCTTTAAGTTTTTTCGGAAAAACTCTCCCACTGGTTCCAATAAAAGTTTCCACGCCTAGATCATCACAAAAACCTCTCAAATCAGAAGGACTAAATTCATTGATGAGCTCATAAAAAAGATTTTCGTTACCAATATATTTTTGTGAAAAAGGCTTAAGGTCTTCAGAATGAGTAAGATTAAGCCCTCCATTACCTGCAATTAAGAATTTTTTCGCCAAACCTGATGAATGGTCATAAAGATCAACTTGATAGTTCTTTTTTAATAATAAATAAGCACAAAATAGACCAGCTGGACCTCCGCCAACAATAATGACTTTTTTTGCCATTAGTATCTTCTCCTTCTTGACCTTCTAGCCTTTCGCGTCTTTTTTCTTCTTGTGGTTTTTTTAGCCGTCTTCTTGGAAGGTTTTGAAATATCAGTTCGAAGCCACACTTCTTGCTCGCCTTTAATTACAGGAAGCGCTTTTGCCGTTAACTCTATTTTAGTAGAGCCATCCATTTTGGCCCTAAGCATGCCACCTGCTATGAGTTGGCGATAAATCACTTTCCAATCATAGGGGTCTAACTGATAATCCGACTCAATTAGTATTTCAATTAATCGATCCACATCATACTTTTGTTTTGTCTCATGCACGCATCGAAGAGCAACCAGTGCCTCTTTGGTGGCATTTCTTTGGTTCTCAACTGACTCATCACAGATATCGCAATTAAGACATGGTCCCTGATAGTCATCACTAAAATAATTTAAAAGAACTTCTCGTCTACACGATGTTGTTTCACAAAAACCAATCATCGCATCAAGCTTTTGATCATTTACTCGTTTTCTCTTGATCCCGATTCGGCCCTTATTCATCATCTTTCGAATCATCACCAGCTCTTGACGCCCATAGAGCATCCAAGCTTGAGAGGGCAAACCATCTCGCCCAGCCCTACCGGTTTCTTGATAATAAGACTCTAAACATTTTGGCATATCCATATGAGCTACATATCTGACATCCGCCTTATCGATCCCCATCCCAAAAGCAATGGTTGCCACAATAACGGAGTCATTTTCTTTTAAAAATCTTTCTTGCACAGCTTCTCGATCTTTTTGTGAAAGACCTGCGTGGTAGGCATAGGCAGGAATATCATGAAGCCGCAAAAAACTAGCGATGTCCTCTGTTTTTTTTCGGGACAAACAATAAACGATTCCAGTTTGACTTTTATAATTACTGACAAAATCTAAAAGCTTAGATCGGTTAGCTTCTTTGGTCGATTTTTTTACTGCAGTATAACTAATATTAGGTCGATCAAAACTTCCCACTAGTACTCTGCCCTCACTCATTCCTAGGCTATCAAGAATGTCTTTTCTCGTTGCCTCTCCTGCTGTTGCCGTGAGTGCCAGTCTTGGAACATCTTCATACTCATCCATGACTTCTTTGATCTTCAAATACTCCGGCCGAAAATCATGTCCCCACTGACTTACACAATGAGCCTCGTCAATGACAAAAAGAGAGATCTCTATTTCAGAGAGTAAATCTTGAAAGCTATTCATAACGAGTCTTTCAGGTGAAACATAGAGAATTTTATAATGACCAAAAAATAGGTCTTTTTCTACTTCTTGTTGCTCGGTTTTTGAGAGAGAAGAATTTAAAAAGCCGGCTTCTATGCCTTTGTCATTTAGTGAATCCACTTGATCTTTCATGAGCGCAATTAGTGGAGAGATTACAATCGTCGTACCGGAAAAATAAAGAGCTGGCACTTGAAAACAAATTGACTTACCTGCTCCGGTTGGCATTAAAGCGAGAGTGTCATGGCCTTCTATTATGGATTCCATGACTTCAAACTGTCCGTCTCGAAAAGATTTATGACCGAAAGAGCGATCTAAAATAGAAACCAGGTCTTGGCTTAGCATTCTCCTATTCTAGATCGCTATTTATCAAACGGCAAAGTTGAATTTAAGCAGATTGCTGCTCATAGGGATAAGCAAAACCTGATACTACATCCATCTTTCTATCTAATCGACTGAGCTTCGTCTTGATTTTCTCAAGAATAAGACTCACCTCGATGTCATCCAGACCAATTTTGGACTCAAAGAGATCACGAATAAGAAAGATTTCTTTTCGAAGACTTGTGAGCAATATACCGTATACATTGTATGTTTCACTTCGACTTCCTAATATCAAGGTCAACTCTGACAGTTCTGTTTCGATATCATTCAGTTCTTCTTCAAGTTTTAGTTCAATATTTCTATTGATAAGTTTTAGGTTGATTGAATCTGAGCCAGATCTTTTTTCGACTCCAATATTAATCCTTCCCTTTAATGTTTCCGTAATAATTTCAAAATTCATAATATTTCCTTTGTTAGTGTTTTCCTTTCTTTTCCTAAATCTAGAATAAAGGAACATCGCAAACAGTTCTTAAACTCAATGTGAACTCTATGTGAGAATTTCTACATAACAAAGTGATTCACTTTTTCATGAGTGATTTTGGAGGGTTATTCAAGCTAGTAAATATTATATGTATCGATCAGTCCAGATTTTGGGATAAAAAAAGAGCGAAGTGGAAGATACTGCCTAGCAATCATCGCAACATCGTCATAAAGTTATTCTTCTTTTATCCCTTTTAATTTTGACCTCCTCTAAAAGATCGCTAATGATTTCTTCTGGAGTGATACCTCTATTGAAAGCATTTTTATAAAAAACAGTTTTAAAATCCCCTGGAGTTAGAGGGTCTAATGAAAAAATCTCTTCTTTTTGTAAAGAGGAAAATTCTAAATTTAATTTTTCCCCCAACCATAGTTTGAGCATTTGCTCTTTTCCGATATTATTCAAGGGACGAAACTCAATTTTAAACGCAAACCGTCTCAGACAAGCAGAGTCAAGAGATTCAAGAAAGTTAGAAGCACAAAACATGACTCCACTATATCTCTCCATTTGGTTTAAAAATTCATTTGTAAAACGCCTATCATAACTTTGAGTTGAATTTGATCTTGCACTAAAAAAATTGTCACATTCATCTATAAAAAGAATCGCTCCAAGATCCTCGGCTTCTCTAAAGGCTTCATGTATATTCCTTTCTGTCATTCCAAGATAGGGATCTAGAAGATCGGAGCCTTTTTTAAGTATAAATTCTCTGCCTAGCTTATTCGCGACATATTGCGGAAGTTCAGATTTTCCCGTCCCCGGCATTCCATGGTTTAAAATATTCAAATTTTTAACCCTATCCTGTTTATAAAAACTTTCTATCGCATCAAGAAGCTTAGCTGGCTCCACGCTTAGATTTAATGCCGAAAGTGAATAACTATCAGGAACTCGATCTAAGTTTTCCGATTTTCCATAAACTTCGAGCTTATTTTTAAGAATACTCTTTAAATTATCCTCTAATTTTTGGTTTCCATTAATAGGAGCACAATCTTTAATCGCCCTAGCAAGATCCCCAGCATTAAGTTCATATCTTACCGCAAGTTTATGAATGACTTTGGTATTAAGGGTGCGTCCTCGAAGCTCAAGATTTTTCTCAATAATTTTGACTCTTTCCTTTTGTCCATGTTTAGGAAATTTTAGGGTATAAGAAAAACGCCTAAGAGTACTATCATGAACCTGACAAATATCGTTAATAATCCAGATCATAGGAATATTAATCCCTTCAATATATTCATTGAGCCAAGCCTTGTTATCGTCACATTTACTTCCAAAAAGCCAATTCCTTTTCGTTTCTAAAAGCGAGTCAGCCTCATCGACAACAATACAATCAGATCCAGTTAAATTCTTTGTAGCAAAAATATTTAGACCCGTTTTTCTAAAGTTAAGACTAGCCTCGTCATCCTCATCTTTTTGGGCCAAAAAATATGTGCATTTTGAAACTTCTCTACCTAATAGCTTAGCCAATTGAGTCTTACCTGTTCCACTTTCTCCGTGGAAAAGAATGGGTCTTCCAGCTTTCAGAAGACCCACTAAAAGATTTATCGTTTCTTCTGGAATCTTGAAGTCAGAAAACTCAAGTTCAACACTTTCCACATCTTGTTTGATAAAACTTCCGAGGAGTCCGCCTTCATTTGGCTCCTCTAGATAGTTTTCCACATGAGAATTTAGAAAGTATTGATTCTTATAGCTCTTTTTTTCTATAAGGTTGTTTTTAATTAATTTTCCATTTTTTCTAAAAGCTCTCTCAAACTCTGGGCTCCTCATCAACTCAAGTCTTCCTACGAGAAGTTTTTCGAATCTTCTATGAGAAATTTCTGAACTATGATCCTCCACTATCTCTGCTATAGATCTTTCTCTTTCTACCAAAAACATGTAAAGAAGAACCTGAGTTTCAACTTCATCTAAGTCAAAAATTCCCTTGATCTCTTCTAGAGCTAAAAAATTCGGACAATTTTTATAATCAAGACCTAAAAGCTGAATTTCTATAGATGCAGCAAGCCAACCAAGCAGTTCCCTTTCAAAAATCTCATCCAATGCAATGAGCTGCTCAAAAGCTTGAGAGAGGTATTTTTTCTTTTTTGTTCGTTTTGCTGAACGCAAAAGTAGATGAAGTTTTTTAACTTCATCTCTATCAATTGAGTCATTTAGGTTTGATACAACAAAGCTACTCTTTCCAAGTTTTAACAATAGCTCCTCTTTTTTCTTTTTCATATTCTCGTTGAGTCGCCTCTCGTCTGAGTCAGAGAAGGAGTTTACCAGCTCTTCAAAATGCCCAAAAACTTCCTCATAGGCTTCATCTTCAAGTTGATTTAAGACGAACATGAACTCTGGCTCTGTTATCCTCATCTTTTTAATGAATTTCATTGCGATTTGATGTTTTACATTGTCAAAAAAGAGACTTTTTCTCATATGTCCTCCGTCCGCTTATTTTGACAAAGCTGTGTCTCAAAAATTGAGACCAAGTACAATTTTTCTTGGCATATTCACGTTTTCTAAACTGAATTTAATTAAATGCTTCTTTCTAAGCCCTAGTAATCACTTTGAGATTTGAATCTAAAATGGACTGAAATAAAGATCATGTAAGATATAGAAAAATTGATTCAGGAGATTTTAATGGTTGAGAATTTGATTGTAATTGGTGTTATATGTGCTGTTTCTGTTGTTGTGGTTTATCTTCTAAAATTAAAAAAGGAACAGGAAACTGTCGCTTTAAAACAAAATAAAAAAATGAGAATCGTACCTATTCATGCCTATCAAAGCTTAAGTTTTGAAGATGCTCTCAATTTTTCGAAAATGTCTAAAGAAAAAAAACAACAACATTATTCTATAATTGCTGATTCACTAGGAGAAGGCGCTCAACAAGCTTTGGAGGTTACTAAAATAGCAGTTGAAAAAAATAATGTAGTCGTGAGCTTTTCATCCAAAGCAGCAAAAGGCTTAAAGTCCAAAGAGTATAAAATGGTTGTGAATAAATCTGGAGATGCACTACCTGTTATAAGAGATGCTAAAACAGGAAAAATTGTTGAGCATGGTAAAGTGGTTGGCCCCTCCACTTTCGGAAAAATGGCAAAAGTTGCAAACCTTGTTGTCAGTGTCTCTCATATAATTTCAGGAGCTGATAATGCCAAAAAGCTTAAAATTCTTATTAAGAAAGTAGATTTACTTATTGCGAGACAAGAAAATCAACTGATCGCGGAACTTGAAACGATTTACGAGACAATGCAAGAAATAGACATCAATAATTTAGAGAAGTATGAGTTTACATTACGACAACTTAAACAACAGTGTAAATTTCTCAGAAACACTTGGTTTAGAAATATGAACTCAGCACTTAAAGATATAGAAAATCCAAATAATGTAGGCTTTCTTAAAAAAGTATTCAGAAATAATAAAAGTACAGGTCAGACAGTGGCAAACGAGCTTTCCTCTATTGAGGCACCTCTACATCTTACTCGTTTTGCCTTAGAACTTGAAAAAGATATTTCTACAGTACTGGGAGAAGAGCATGTTTTTTACAATCAAACTATCCCGAATCAAAAAAATAAAGTCATTGAACTCTCAAATCTTCTCCAAGAAAGGAAAGATTGGATCGACAATCTCTGTCTTGATGGCGGGGCCACAAGTGCCGAAGCTCTTAAAGCCAGTGAGCAATTTAAAGAAAGCATTGATTTTAAAGCTAAGGTAAAGCTAACTGCCTAGGTCTAAATACTTTTTAATAGTTTTTCCTAAGTAAGCTAACTCCTCATCTGATTTGAGACCTGACTGCCCTCCTAAGAAAGGGCAAACTATTAACAATGTATCCTCAGAGATTCTTAATTGATATATATACTTCGATTTATTCCCTGAAATATTTTGAGGAACTGATTTTCTCGATTTTTTTATTCTCTCGATTTTTTCATGCAGATTTTCTTCTCCAGAGAAAGCCAAGACATAATTCAATATATGAGATGTACTTGTGCCTAATACAATCTTGGGTTTCATCTTACGAGTTAATTCCACCATTTTAGGAAATCTATTTTTGATGACAAATTCACGATAGGCAGACTTGGTTAAAAAACCGGTGTATTCAACTAATTCCTCGCTTATAAGCTCTTCAAAATCAGTTTTAAAGCTCAAGGGAAATAAATTAAGCTTTGCGATCTCACTGTCTTTTCCAAAAAAAGTATCCTTTCTAAGCCTAGAAAACTGCTGAGCAATTTTGTATACATTTTGGTTATAAGAATATCTTAGGTTTTGACTGCATAAATTAACTGGTTCATAAGGAAACTCTTTCGGTATGTTATTAGTCTGTTTTATAAGATCAGAAAGCGATGTTTCACCACCATACTCTATTCCACAAAACCAAACCTTAGCTTCTCTTCCACCACCTTGATATCCAGTAAAGGGGTTTGAAACCCATTTTTCGAAATTTTTATTCATATCTCTTCCATTATAAACCTATTTTTCAGGTTAAATAACCTATAAAATAGGTGTATGAGCGATGAAGATAAACACGACGGAATCTCCGTATTTAACAAACAAGCAAATAAGCAAAACATCAATATCATCCCACTCATTGAGTCATGTGCTCAATGGGTTGATCCAAGGACATTTGCCTATCTCCCTATTTGGTATCCAGAGTATCATCGACGATGTGTTCAGATGAACGCTGAGTATTCTGCCGCCTACCAGATTAATGGCGCTGACAAACGAGAGGCAAACGAGAGAGGAAAAACAACTCTCAGTAAGGCCCTGTATGGAAAATCTAAAGGTGAGAAGAACTGGACCTGCTGCCATATTTGGGGAATAGATGATGAAAGCTTTGTAAAACCAAACTCAATTGTTCAAGACGCCCGTTTTTATACTAATGTCGCCAATATGGTTAATCTTCCGACTCCCCTAAAAGCGTTCACTGATTGCATGCAAGACATAAAAAACCTTCTTAGACTTTGCTCATATTTTACCTACGGTTTTAAATGCGAAGTTCCAAAAGAGAATATTTCTCAGCTTGATATTTTTAACAGTCCATTGCCAGATAATTATCCTAAAAGCTGGCCTCGCTCCCTTGAAGAATCAGGAAGCCATATTACACATTCCTTTAACGCAGCAATCAAAAAGCAAGCTGATGAGCGCTTTAAACAAATGAAGAAGGATTATTTATTACATCAAAATAATCACCTCTACCCAAAAGATCGTGTCAAACAAGCCTTAGATTATGCCTATAAATTTTGCTCCGACGAAAGTCCTCTAAAACTAGATCCTTTTTGGCGTTAAGCTCATCAACAAGTTCTTTGACTTTACAATGAAGTTGATAGGAATCTTCGAATGCAACTGCATCTAAGATTTCATAAGCACATTTAAAATCGTTGTGTAGAATCATAATCATCGCCTGAAAAACAGCAGAAACCTCGGTTAAAAAGTCAGAATGTCGAATTTTCTCCATCATTAAAAAGGCTTCTGACAATAACTCAAGATCTACTTCTTGATTTTCTCCCCCTTCAAGAGCGTCGTTTACTTTCATGAGGGCAAGACTAAATAGAGCAAGGTCTGCATACTCTCTTTTTCTAAGGGCGTTTTTAAAAAACCTTCCAATTTGAGCTGCCCTCTTAGCTTCTTTATCATAACCATGTAAATAAGCATTGAGCCCGTAGCACAGCGATTCTTTTTCAGTAAGGTAAGTAGCAGAGGTTTTAAGCGCCATCCAAGTTTGTACTCTGGTTAAGCTAAGCTCCAGACTTTGTTTTTTAGCAAACACCGAACAAATCTTATGTATTACAGGATGAAGCATTTTGCTATTTCCAAAAAGCTCAACGACATCTCTATCACTAATATTTAGCAGTGCCGTTTCTTTGAAACGAATATTCTCTACTCGATTTTTTCTAATTCTTCGAGTTTGTTTAATCCTTGCGACTTGCATAATTCCTCCCCAATTTTGAGTTTCAGAATAAGTCTTGAATGTCTCATTTTCTAAGACAGCCCGAAGATAAAATAAAAAAACAACACTAGGAGGCATTATGGTTAAAACAGTAAATGAGGTTTTCTATGCAAATAGACTTATGGATCAAGAGGAGTATGAAGCGGCTAAAACGGAGCTTTTATCCATCTATGAATACGCCCTTTCAAAGGGAGAGCCTACAATGTATATTTGCTATCGACTTGCTTGGTGTGAATATAATCTCAATCAGCCTGAGGAGGGAATCGGCTGGTTGGATCATGCTCTTATAAATGATCCCTATAACACTCTTTATTCCTCCCTTGAATACAGCTTATTTGATCAACTCAGGTCTAAGATTCAAATGCATATCGATCTGAATCCTGGTCCCGAAGGTGAAGTAGAAAGGCTCTATCATATTTGCTTTGAGAGAGGGTTTGTAAATTCAAACTTAGAGTTTCAGATGATTGAATACTATATGAAAAATAATAATTTTTCCGCCGCAAAACCTTTTTTAGATAACGCTCTATTAAGAAACCCCAATGACAGGGAAATCAAGGCCTATAGGCTCCATATCGCCGAAATAGAGCAAGATAAGCCTACTATTAAGCGCCTTCAAAAAGGCCAGATTTCTCATTCATTAAACCGACTTAATTTAAAGGTGGTTCATCAGTAACCATCTAAAATCAGGAGGATTTCATGTGGATTTCAGAGATAGTCCTAAATACCCTAGCATTTTACTCCGAAAAGAAGACAAAGGTAAAATCTATGGGCGACAATAAGAAATCCTCTTCTATGAATAAGACGGAGAAATTCGTTAATCTCTTGCATGTTATTAGCCAGGCACCAGGCAGAAAAATTGGATATCAGGAGCTCCATAGAGTACTGGGTAATCCTTCAAGGGCCAGTTTTCATAAACTAGTTGCAGAACTAAAGTCCGGTACAGCTTTTATGCCTCCTCTTTTGTCTGAGTCAAAACACCAAAGTCTGGAAGATCGAATTTACAAATTAAACTCGAAAGCCTGGGATAATTTTGTCACCGCAGGAAGTGAAGGATATTTTTTCTTAGAGGCCTTTAGGCGGCTTGGTAAAATTATTAACTCAGACTACACCAAATTAAACTTTGAAGACGTTATAGAATTTGAAGGCCGCAAGGTTGTAGACCTTGATCGAAAATTTATGTATCTCTCTAAAATTGATGCAAAGGTAACACCCAAGCTCACTCATATGGTAGATCAATTAGTCACAGCTCTTCTAGAGCATAGACAAGTAAAAATCATTTATAAGCCTACAGGTCTACAAGGGGAATACGAGCGCATTATTGAGCCTCTCACATTATGTCAGTACCGAGATGATCTTTATATCATGTGCTATAAAGTTGAAGCAGGTGAAAAGATTTTTCGAAACTATAAAATCTCAAGAATAGATGATCTAGAAATACAAGAAGACAATTTTGAATATCCAAGTAGCTCTAAATGGAATCCTGAAAAAGATTATAAAAATGCGTCTGGCTTAATAAATGGAAAGAGTGAGACGGCCCTGATCAAAGTCTATGGCCCCACTAGACAGATTTTTGAAGAAAAAAACTTTTTTAATAATCTTTTGGTTCAAAACTCTGATGAGTTTTCGAAATATCAATGCACATATACAAGTTTAAATGAGTTTGTAGGACAGCTTTTTGTCTATGCGGAAGATATCGAAATCCTTGCACCAAAAGAGCTTAAAGATGCCTTCACAGAAAAGGCGTTAAAAGCATTATCCATTAACAAAGTAAAAATAGATAAAAAGGCTGCCTAATTATGGAAATTGAATTTGTAAAAAATCTCAAAAGCGGAGTCTACTTCATCTATATTGATGAGATGGATGACGGAAGATACAAATTAGTGACTCCAGAGGGAGCGATTACTCATTCTCCCATCAGACAATTTACAGAGCCTGATGTGATGGAAATAGGCCCTCTGGATAAAAAACCTTTTACGCCTAAGCAGATAAAAGCCTTTCTTGATTTCGAGAGAATGCAACCTGTAGGCGTTAAAAAACAAGAAAATGCTTCCATTCACTCCAGTGGCCTAGTTTTTAAAAAAGAGCTTATTGATCCTCTACCAAGTTCTGGAACCTATAGTATTTTTGAGACGCATTCTCAGATTTGGTATGACTTCACCAAAACAGAGATTATCTCAGAGCTTGGAAATATTCTTGAATCAGAGAGCTACAAAGGTCACGGCCTTTACTCCATCACTTGGAATGCGATCCCACAAAGACTTTTAAAATTTCAAAGAAAAAAGGCTGCCTAATGAACTTAAAAAAAGAGCTAGATGCAATTTCAGATCTTGATCAAACCTATAACGACTATTGGAAGCTCCAAACTGAATATCAAAATCAAAGTCTCATTGATATCCCATGGAATGAATTTATTAAGATTGTCAGCATGATGAATATTAAAAGCCGTGGAATTAAAATTGAACGAAGAATTATTGAAAAAAATAATTGGAAAAAAGCAGTTCAAAAAGAACAAGGTGATGCTTGGCTCCCAACAGGTGAAGGAATCGAAATCAAAACCTCTTTTATCACACCATTAAAAGGCTCTGCAGTCTCTCTTACAGGCCTTAGACTTTGGGAAGATCAAGTTAAATACTATTTTCTTTTAGTTATTGATATCTCAGATCTATCGGTCGCTCCGAAGACCTATGCCTATTGGGTTCCCAAAGAAGAGCTTCAAAAACTCGATGATGCTGAAAGACTAGGAATTCCCGGGATGAAAAAAAGTGCTGCCACTGGAAACGCGAACGTTCCAAAAAGTCTTAATATCAAAAAATATGAACTTGATGAATGGGCAGAAAAATACAGTCCCTATTTAGGCTTTAAGCTTTAAAATTCAAAATAAATTCCCACACTAGAGGTACTACTCTTTGGGTCTTCAAGATCAATCACTCTATGATCTAAATGAAGACCTGAGTGCTCTCCTAATCGAATCTGGAGATTGACTCTACTACCAATGGTTTGTTTTTCAATAGTCTTAGTTGGCTCGATGATAAGCCGATCTTCAACGGTCCATTTTTTCGTATTATGTTCTGCCCCTATACCAAGACTTAATCTCTTAGACCTATAGGGATAAATGAGTAAGTTTAGACTTGAAAGACTATCTATTTCGATTAGGTCTTGATCCTCTTTTATATACTCCTGATAGCGATAGTCATAACCCAAAGAGAGGTTTTTATATAAAAAGAAATTTAATTGAAAGCTTAGGGGATACATAAGACTTTTTCCTTTTTGCTCGATTAAAGGTGTATAAACAAAATTCCCCCAGCTAAGTTTTTCACTATTTTCCTCCCTGGCAATTTCTCTTTTAGGTTTTTTCTTTTTTAGATTTATTAACTCAGTCACACGACTTCGATTAGGTTTTATTTCAATCACCTCTTTTGCATCCGCCAAGGCGGAGTTTTTTACTTTCACTTCGTGCACACCAGCGGATATGGGATAGTTTTTAAGGGGACTCAATCCTAAGTACTCACCATCCACATATACCTCTCCTCCTTTAGGTTTAGAATAGACTGTCAGACGTCCTTGTTTCGGAGTCAGGGTCACTGCTAGCTTTCGCCTCTCTTTAATCCATAGATGAAACTCTAAACTTTGAGACTCATAATCTGGATGCTCGAGGTGTATCTTATGCGCTTCAACCACTGGAAGCTCAAGGATGGAATTATTCTTAGCAATTCTTCCATCTAAAATGATAGTGGCGTCTTTTGGAAATATGGAGAGCTCCACTTCTCCCATTGAGCGTTTAAGCGTGATTGTATGCAGCGTTTTACGTCCTGAGACTAAGATCTTTTTTCGATAGGTTTGATGGCCCTCTGCTCTCACAATGAGTTCATGCATCCCAAGTTTGGCGTGAATAAGTGCATCTCCTACTCCATAGATACTTGCCTGAGATTCCATGTGAGTTAAAGTAATATCCGCAGCTTTTGGAAAGCTACGAATTTCTATCGTCCCCAAATTAGCGCCGCTATTTCCATATTTGTTCAAACTCGTTTTTTTAAAGCTCAAACGTCTAAGCTCTTTTTTAATCTCAAGCTTGGAATAGCGAATTTTCCGAGTCACCTTAAAGACTCCCTCATTATCATCAACTTTCTCCCACACGGGCTCAATCCCTCTAAGACTTATAGAACCACTTTGCCAATGATAGCTCTCTTGAGTTTGAACAACATCCAATTCCGAAAAAAAGCTTTCCACTATTTTTTGCTCGAAACCATATTGATGGCGAACCGCCTCTTTGACAGCATTAAGATAGGCTTCTTCTAAAGCCTCAGATAAATGCGACTTCGTATCACTATGTCCGATATAATAATGATACTGAGAATCTTCTGAATGTAGGGGCTCAGAAAGCTCTCCTCCCCAGGCATTTGCGCTGAGGAGGAAGATTAAGATTGATTTCATTTTAGAGCTCGCCAATCTTTTGGATTTCTTTGGTGATATGAAGATCGATTTGATTTTTAATACTAGGAGTAATTCCCTTTCCCTGATCTAATGTGGTTTTAATCGCTTTTTTAAGATCAGATTTTCTAATTGAGACAAGAGAATATAGTCTAAGTTTATAGACCCTCTCTCCACTATCATCAAAACTTTGAACTTTTTCCCAATATCGTTTTTCTTGTCTGATATTTTGAACAATGAGCTTTGAAACCTCAGTTCCATAGAATCTTGCTAACGTTCCCGAGTCATCGAGCCCTTCTTCTAGGTTTTGAAAGATAAACGCCATATCATCAGTTACCTCACGAGAGATCTCAAAGCGTGCATTATTATCACTTATTCTAAATGCGGCTGAGATTCGTGCATTGGCATTAACCTCGGTAAAGCCAACAGAATAGAGTCGATCAGACTTTACATAGGTGCTTTTGGATAGACTCGCCCATTCAGGGGCCTCATCATGACCTTTCATGCGCACCACTGTTTTTTCACTGACACTTGCACAGCTCTTGATAAGAACCATAAGACAGATCATTACAATTTTTCGTTTCATACACTCTCCTCTTTTATGTGAAATCCTAGAGACCTAGGACAAAATTCTTTTTTAAGCGCTTCATCAATCGATTCAAAAATCCAAAGCTCTCCTTGAAATTTAAAAAGTAGCTGATCATTGAGATAGAAGTCTGCATTATCTTTATGTATGCGATAGCGCTTATTAATACCGGGAAGTTTTTCGATCGCCATATGGGCACTATCAAAATCGATAAAGCTAAAAACGAAGCCAAACTCATTTGAATCTATAAATTGCGTCTCACCTAGAAAGGCAAGACGGCATTTGGGAGCAATGAAGAGATAGGTAAGCATCCTAGTATTCTAGCAGGTGGGTGTCTTAGAAATTGAGACTTAGTCTTCTAGGGTTGGCCGCAAAACTCATGATTTCGCCAAGAAACCTTATATAGAATCTATTCTTCGCGTGTAGACGAATTCTCATGTCTATCCTTTTAAATAAGAGCCCAGCTAGCGGACTGAGCTCCGTTAAGGCAAGGTTGAATACGGATAATACTATCCGTAGTTGTCCTCCGAGGAGAGTTTGTAGAACACATATGTCTCAAAAATTGAGACTAAAGGGTAAAAAAGAAAATTTTATAAAAAGCTAGTCCTTACAGATCGCTTTTCTCATCTCACTCATATCCGTGATAAAGGCTTTTTTCATAGACGCCGACATAAATAGAAATAGAGGACCATACAATTTAGCCAGAAAGGTCTGAGGCTTTATACTAAATGTAATGCTCACTAAAGTTTCTCCCTCCACTTCCGTGAATTTCCAATCGGAGACATAGTGCATCCCCCCTGAGTAGGCCTCTTCTCGAATATGAGCGCCTGGCTCAAATAGAGTTATCTCCATAACCTCACTTGAGGCTTTACCAAACATAATTCGGGTCTCTTTAAATTTAGTCCCGACTCCTATCGGTCCTTGGGTTAATAACTCAATTTCAGTAATGGCTGTTACTTTATCTGCGAGATTATTAAGGTCTGAAAATGCCTCAAAGCATTTAGTCTTGGATGCGGGTATTTTACATTCGGCTTGAATTTGCATTTTGCTCCTCTAGAAACGATTTTTCACTAAATTATATTTAAGTGCAAGCCCAATACACTTCTTAAGCTTGACCTTAGAATATTTCTCCTTCAAGGGAAGTTTTAACTCTCTATTTCCGACATATTCAAAGTCGTTTGGATATAGTTCTTTAAACATTGAAATCAAATTTGTCTGGCAAATCACAAAAACACTAATATGATCCGGTGATTTCTCTTTCCAATCTATTCTGAGTGTACTCCCTGAAGTCTTTGTTAGAAAGCTAGGCTCTCCCCATTTTAAGGCTTCGCCTTTGAAGTCAATTTCTTTATCTTTATTAGCGATATCTAAAATGAGCTTTCTGAGTTCCAACATCTCTTTTTTTACTGTGGGAGGATAGCTTTTATACTTATTCTCAATTTCTTTATTCATGATTCGATGATAGCTCATCATTAGATCTAGCTCAAGAAAACTGTAATTAGATCCTAAGTCGTTTTTTGAGAGTTTCAACTGCTCCTCTATAGCGAATTGCTTTTTCCATTTCTTTTTCTACTGTGAGTCCTAATTTTTTGTTAAATTTAATACTTTGGCTATTAGCTCTTTGCACTACGGATACAACATCTTTAATATTTTCTTCCTCAAATTGGGGCAATGCCTTTTTTAATAAATGATATACTAGCAACTTATTTTCATTTGGATTTCGAATCTGAATACTATAAATGAAGGCTGTACTATCTTCTTGCACTTTATAGCGAAGTAATGCGATTAAAGCGTCTCCCTTAAAAAGGGTAACAACACTCTGCTCTATTTCTAAATTCTCCAATAATCTCTTTAACTCAAACTTGATCCCCGATGCCTCAAGAATCGGTTTCATATTCAAGCTCTCAAGTTCAATTATTTTATCTTTTAGTGCTTTCTCTATCATGTTCTAGATTTATCAAAGAAAGGATAACGCAGCAATCTGATTACCTTTTCTTAAGAATTATTAACTTCACAATTCATAGGATAATTCCGATAGGAATCTATGCCTTTAAAACTTACTAAATTCACTCCCAATAGGTGCGAAGCTAAAGTGCTCAAACACCTTGAAAAACTCTATAAAAACGTTGATAGGGACGTCTATTTGCTTCATGATAATCTCCTTAGCTATGAGGGCGGAGTAAGCTTTAGGCCGGATTTCATCATTCTTGATCCCATGTATGGAATCTCGATTATCGAAGTAAAAAGCTACACTAAAAAGAATTTGGATAGAATTGAAGGCAATAAAATCTATTTTAAAGATTCAAATGAGCCGGGTATCTCCCCTTTTAAAAAGGCTCAGGATTATGCCTATAAACTAGAGGCTTTTATCAAAAGTCACGGCTTTAGAATAGATTCGAAAATGATCAAAACCAATCTTGTCTTTACGAATCTAGCAAAAGACTATTTTGAAATCTGCCCTTTTGTGAATCTTCATTATAAAAATTTTAAAGAGTCTTTGACCTTAAACTCAATGTTCACCTCAGTTTCTATCGATTTTTTAACGATTGAGAGAATTTATAAAGCGCTAAATCCTATAACCTATTTTAATACAGATGAAGATCTAAGCCTAAGTGATATTAATGCAAAGATCGCAAGCCTTGACCAAACTCAGCTAGATTTTGTAAAAAAGCCCATTGCAGGTCATTATCTTATTTCAGGCATACCTGGCAGTGGAAAATCTATCGCGATCATTTCAAGGGCCTTATATATTTCAAACGAACATCCTGATTGGAAGGTTCTAATTCTCTCTGAAAATAAAAAGCTCAAATTAAAAAATGAAAGCGCCCTTAAAGTGAGAGCTGAGTCACTAGAAAGATTAGGTCAAAGTCCGAACGAGAATATAGAATGTAAAACGCTCTATGGTTTTTTAAGTAATCTCTCAGGGCTAAAGCATATCAAATCAATGCCTTATCCAAAACAACTTGAGCTCATGGAGACAATAATACTGACTCGAGACATTGAACCAGTCTATGACGCAGTTCTTATTGATGAATACCAAGACTTCACTGATGAGCAGCTCAAAATCGCTAAGCTCATTTGTAAAAAGAAAGAAGTCACAATTAATAAAAAACCTAAGCTTATTGAAAATATTTTTCTTGCTGGAGATAAGCTTCAAAAAATCAAAGAAAAAGGCGGCTCGCATAATTGGACTGAACTTGGTTTTGAAGTTGTAGGCCATAGTAAGAACTTAAAGGGTAGCTATCGCTGTGGACGAGATATCCTTGATCTGGCGCTTAGCTTTCTTATGACCGGAAGTAAGACATTAGAAAAAGAAGTTCATACCTATTATGAGGGTATAGATAATATCGAGTATCTTAGCCAATTTGAAAGCAAAATAACTAGTTTTACGGGATGGCTTGATCTTGGAATTTCCAAATTAAAACTATGGGTAGATTCATTAATTCAAAATGGAGTCTCCCCTAGTGAGATTATTATCATCACACCAAATAATAAAAAACAGAAAAAAAAAATTGAAGATGTGTTCTCAAAAGAGCTTACCCTTGGTCTCGCAGTAGGAATGCCTAGTACAGTCAAAGGACTTGAATCCAGCTACTGTGCTCTTTATAATTTTGGAAGCTATGGTTATCACCAAGTATCAAAAGATAATAAGTATAAAGAAATCTATATGTGCCTCACTCGCTCAAGAGTAGGTCTATTCGTTCATTGCTGTAAGGCAGACAATCCAGAGTATCAAAAACTGTGTGAATTGATGGAGCTTAAAGGGATTGGAGAGGATGAGGCAGCTTAGTTTCTAAACTCTCTGTCAGTATATTTTTTACTAATCGATCCCAAAAGCTTTCCTACTTTTTTAAGAACTTCAAGATCTATACAGGAAAATAACATGTTTTAAAAACTAGTTTTTTCAAATTATCCAATTTAGGATCAATCTTTTCACCATCCACATCTAATGAAGAGAAAAAGTCCCAGTGTACTTCATGTTCTTTATTCATTTTATCTAATTTAAACTTGGAATTTAAGTAGACCTTGTTATAGGCATCTTTAAGCTCTTTACCTTGGACAATCCTCAAATCATTTAAACTGCTATCAGAGCTTTTGATGTTTATAAAGTCATTCTCATTCGCCAACCAAATTACGTGTCCGTGATGATTTTGAAATTTCGAATTTTGATTCTGATGTGAAACAATTTTTTCAATTTTAGGTATATCACCAATTATAGATAATAGAGCGTCTTTTGATGTGAACTTAACGGGATTCTTCATGTCCAATTCCGTCAACTTATCACAATAATTATCTAACCCCGATTTTATATACTTAAACTCGAACCAATGAATCTCATACTGAGGACCGCTCATTAAAGTTTGAGGCTCATAGTTTGGATAATCTTTATCCGTTTTGAGAGTATAACCGACTTGAATATGATCGCCTAAGGGCGACCACCCCTTCACATATTTCTCATCGTACACGATTGGTAGCTCTTTTATTATTCCATCCTCTAGCTCTTCAACAAATTCACTTTTGTAGTTATCACCAGAAGTTTCAACATATCTAGAATCCTCATCATAGGGATCAGAATTATTTGTTTCGTTTGCTGGAGATTGTATCGCCACCATTAAATCAACCCTCATCCGCCTATCTATTTCTAACGGGTACTCATAGAAAAGAGTCGCATTTTGGTAATGTTTATTTAGCTCTTTAGAAAAATGAATAACAAAATCTGCTTCTGACACAAAAAAGCTTTTCGTTTTAGCTGTATTTTTCAAAATTTTTTCTATCTCTAACTTCATACTACAATTAAAGCATCTTTCTCAAAATTTTACTATTTATCTGCCGAAATGTTAGATTTATTCTGGGACTAGTCACTTCATTAGATTTCTTATGCTTAAATGAGAACTTTCTTTCTGCACCGAAGGTTAGAGATGCGATTGAGCCATCTAAGACAAGCAGCCTGAATAGGAAAAAAGGTCTTTCCATATCAATCTTGGTGAAGAGTGTTAAATCATTTGAAATGACGTTCCAGTCACAACTATCTATTCTAGATTTCAAATCAATCATCGTTACTTTCTAAATCTTTCTTTGCAGCTTCCCACCCTATGATCGCTTGTTTTCGAGTAGCTCCCCATCTATAGTCTCCAATGCCTCCACTACTTTGAATAACACGGTGGCATGGAATCAAAAAAGCTATGGGATTTTTTCCTATAGCAGTTCCTACTGCTCTGGCAGAGTTAGGAGCCCCTATATGCTCGGCGATATCTTTATAACTTACAATTGCGCTTTCAGGTATTTTGAGAAGACACTCCCAGACTTTTATTTGAAAAGGCGTACCATGAAGATGGAGCTTCACTTTGTCCAAGTTTCTCCAGTCTTTTTGGAAAATAAAAAGAGCATCTTGCTGGAACTTATCAGTAATTTGTCTAAAAATTGAATTAGGAAACATTAACATTAATTCTTTTAGGGCTGTTTTTTCGTCTTCAAAAAAGGACATGCAACATAATCCCTTAGGTGTTGAAGCAACTAAAACGTTTCCAAAAAGTGTCTCAGCAAAGCTATAGTTAATATTTAGATTTGCTCCACCATTTTTATATTCACCAGGGGTCATTCCTTCAATTCTAACAAACAAGTCGTGAAGTCTAGATGGCCCAGAAAAACCTGTTTCATGAGCCACGTCCATAATCGATTGTTGATCAGCAAGTAATCCTCTTGCGTATTCAACACTTAAATACTGAGTAAACTGCTTCGGAGTCACTCCGGCCCAAGCTTGAAACATACGCTGAAAATGGTGAGGACTGACATGAACAGAACTTGAAATCTCCTCTAAACTTGGTTGAGACTTAAAATTTTCTTTAATATATTCAATCGCTTTTTGGATTCTATTAAAATTAATCTCCTCCTGCTTTACTGACATAATTTTGCTCCTACTTATGTTTTATTGATTGAAACACCACCATCAACTAGCATTGCCGAACCAGTTGTAAAGCTTGATAAGTCAGATGCGAGATAAAGAGCAGACTTAGCCATTTCCTCTGGTGTTGCAATTCTCTTCATCGCGTGAATGCTTCTTACAAATGCAATAGCTTCTTCATTATCTCCAAACTCTTTCGCCATTGGTGTATCTGTTCCCCCGGGAAGAAGAGCGTTTATACGAATCCCTTGAGATGACACTTCAGTCGCCAAAGACTTTGTCAGCCCTATTACTCCCGCTTTACTAGCTGAATATGAAGACTGGTGAGGAAAGCCTATTGTATGGCCAACAAAGGAGGAAGTAAAAATAATTGCCCCTCCGTTAGTAAGCATAGCAGGTACTTGGTATTTTGCAGCTAGAAAACAGCTCGTTAAATTTGTCGACATTGTCTGGTTCCAATCTTCTATCGATAAATTTTGAATTGGCCCAGGCTTACCAAGAGTACCAGCATTATTAAAGGCAATATCTAATTGCCCATATACTGATATGGCCTTTTCAACGATTTCTTGATTGAACTCTTCTGACGTAACGTCTCCACTAAAAGCGTGTGCTATTCCGCCATCTCTTTTAATTTCTTCCACTAAAGAATCTAGTTCATTTTTTCTTCTAGCTGCGACAACTACCTTTGCTCCTTCTTTCGCAAAAAGTATTGCCGTTGACCTGCCGATTCCAGAGCTTGCACCAGTAATTATGGCGACTTTCCCATCAAGTAATTTCATATAATTTCTCCTATCCTATAAATTCTATAAAATAGATATTAATGATCTTGGAAGATTGCATCGACCCGATTCTTGCTTTTATTAAAACTTACAATATTTTTTTAGCTGGGAGTTCGACTTCACAACCACAAGCTACCGCATTTTCTCATTTTAACAATACCTAAAATTCCTTTGTTTTTAGGTAATCTTTCAAAAAATTTGAAAAGAGCTGAACTTTTGTCGGAACAAACTCTCTTGAAGGATAGAGTAACCAGGCGGCTGAATCAAACTCAGTAGGAGTCACCTCATAAGACTGCAGCAATGGAATCAATTTCTTTTTTTCAAGTTCTTTTCTTATCATAAATTTTGGCAAAACTGCGACACCAAGTCCCGATAATGTAAAATCGATTAAAGAGAGTGCTCCTATTACTTTAACGTGAGGATTAATTTGTATTTCAACAACCTGCCCCTTCTTTCTAAATTTCCAAGATTGACCGTAATTAGAAATGAGGAAACCAAGACTTTCATAGTTTTTAAGATCTTCAGGCTTTTGAATGCTCTTATTTTTCAAATAACTAGGTGAAGCACATAGGACATATTTTAACTCGAACAATTTTGAGCCGATAAAGCTAGAATCAACTAACTTCCCAAATCTTACTGCGAGATCCACCCTTTCAGTAATCAGATCAACATATTGATCCGAGAGTAATAACTCAACATTTATTTGAGGATACTTTTTTTTAAACTTAATAATTACTTCGTTAAGCAAAGTATGACAAAAAGAAACATTTGAAGTTATCTTAAGCGTTGCTTTTGTAAGCTTGTCTGAACTTTTTTCTTTTATATGGCTTAACTCTTCAAGAATAGGAAGAATTCTCTTGTAAAACTCCTCACCCTCTTCAGTTGGGGACACCTTCCTGGTTGTTCTATGGAAAAGTCTTACCCCAAACTCATTTTCAAGTTGAGCAATACCTCTTGTAATTGAACTCGAAGCAACACAATTTCGTTTTGCGACTTCTACAAAAGACTGATGCCTATAAACATCAATAAATATCTGAAATAACTCCAAGTTCATTATTGCATAATATGCAATTATCACTTGCTCTTCAAGCTATTTATTTTACCAACAAATTCGCTTAGCCTTATTGAAAATATAGGAGGAAATATGTGTGTAGGTATTATTGGCTTATTTGAGGAAAACCCAAATGGATAAAATAGAGAAGCCGACTCGAATTTTTCTAGGTAGCTTTTTCACTATATTTGGACTCAATGGATTAGTGATGATTTCAACCGGTAATGGTTTCATTCCAATGCCAGCTCCTACAGAGAGTTTTGCTATTATAATGGGGCATTTGCTTGCAGTAAAATTCATTATGCCTGTGGCTAAAATTATTCAAGTAGGATCAGGAATAATGTTGCTGAATAATAAGTTCATTAATCTTGCGCTAGTGCTTCTTGCACCAATCCTATTCAGTATAGTAGCAGCTCATCTAGTTGCATCAGATTTTGCAGGCGTGGGTTTCGGATTACTGGCATTTGTTGCTTGGACAGTTCTAATCTACTTAAGAAGACAAGAGTTTATCTTCTTCTTAAAAAAATAGGAGAATAAGTAATGTACGGAAGATATGCTATTTTTCAAGCAAAAGATGGGCAAGGAAGAAAGTTAGCCGACCTCCTAAATTCCGATTCACCTGAAATGAAAAAATCAGGAGCTATCATCTATTCAGTAAGCCTTGAAGAAGGTAATGATGATATAGTACATGTTTTTGCTGGGTGGCCAACAAAAGAAGCAATGGTCAAATCTTTTAAGCAAGATAAAGTGTCTAGTACTGTGGAGGCAGTAAAATTACTTTTAAAAACGCCTCCTGATAGCAAAAACCTTCTTATACTAGACTAGTTACAGTTGGCTACCAATGCCATTTTTGATTACTTGGATTTCAATTCAGGGAATTATATCTAAAATGAAAAACTATAGTTTCATTAGTTGTAAAATTGACGAAAATTCGTCACATGGTTTGAGGATATAGTGTGGTTTTGTGTTAAATCGGTTGTTTTAAGTCTATCTGGAGGGCTATTAAGAGGAATGTATCTAAAATTAGAAGAATTCTTTTAATACATAAAAGGTAGTAATTGGAGTACTGATAGCTTCAGATGAAATTTTATGTGTAAAAGTTGCGACTTGATCTGACAGTCCTTCCTTTTTAGCAAGTGTCTGTCAGGTCAAAAGTGACCTTCAAAACTTCTC
>PAMZ01000020.1 GCA_002707495.1 Halobacteriovoraceae bacterium
ATAAGCCTCCAGCACCTTTAGCTGTGTTGCCTAGTTATGAGAAGAATTATGTGCTAGAAAAGATACATTAACCTGTGAGTAAGAATGGGGGCAGATCATCTTCAAGATATCGCAACATCCGAATCGAAAATCCAGTTCTATCTGCAAACTCTTTAATCTTAATCATTTATAACCTCCCATAGACGATACTAGAAATTATCGACTCTGACAGTATGTGAGACTCAAGAAAAAATTTATGTCTTTAACCAAGTATTTTTGTCTGAAAAAGTTTTTGTGCTAGTTTTAACTGATGCTCATAGTTTGTACCTTGTTCTAGCGCCCATGCCATACTGAGACATAAATGAACAAAACTGAAGCCTATCACTCGATTATAAGGAAGTAAGAGTTCCTTTGAAAAATATTTTGCCCTTCTTTTAAATATTTCTATATTTTGAGAAATTTCAGGATAATCCCATGGATTTTTTAAAGTTGTACCCAATTCATAAGAAGGATCGCCTACCATCCCTTTAGGATCAAAGCAGACGAACTCCCCAGTAGCACGTGAAATAATATTTTCATGATGAAGATCTCCATGCAAGATGACTTCCTCAGATTGAGTCTTAAGGAGTTCTCTCACAAGGTATCGAGCACACTCAAAAAGCTCTCTCATCTCTTTTTTTATCTCTATATCTTCTAACACAGAAAAAAGTTTTGCATAATCGACGAGTCTTTTAGAGTCAATTGTATGGGCAGGTCTTCTTATTTTTCTTATCACCTCGCAAAAAATTTCACTAGCACGTTTTTCATTATTAATTTTTGAAAACTGATATAAATTCTCTCCAGGTAAATATTCCATCAGAAGGGCTCGTTCATCAAACTTAAAAAGTCTCGCTGCTCCCAGGCCTTCACAGATTTTAAGAAAATAACTTCCTGGAAGTTCATCTTTGACACCAAGATCATTTAGGATTTTTAAAACGGCTCTTTTATCATCGGATTCAACGAGATAAATATCTCCAGTTGCCGTTGAAGATATTTTTCTGGCATTGTTTATCTTCCAATCCTTTGAATATTTTTTAAGGTATTCTGGCATTTCTCAATTGATCGAGTTTACAATTAGTCGTTGCAGAAAAACCAGAGCGATCTATTTCTAAATCACCGCTTCCCAATTCAGGGCTAGGAGTATTTTGAACTTCATTTCTAGCACTTGCAATAACTCTCTCTGTGGAGTCATCAAGGCCTGCTAATGTGATCCTTTCACCTGGAGTTGAAGTTTCAGACGAAAAGCCAGCAACCCCTTCCACGTTAAATACTCGTCCTTCCAGCGCTAGTCTCAAACCTTCGGGAGTTCTTGCCGAGCGAGCAACTTCTGCTTGCCCACCAATATTATAAATTGCTCCATTACCATTAGTAAGAATCCGATTAGAAGCATCAAATGCTCCGCCAAATCCATCGTCAGCGGGTGTAATAAAAAAGTGATTGATCCTATCATCAACTTGACCTACGGGAATATCACCATGGAGAACTCCCACGAGATCAAATCCTTTAGGATGCTCGCCAAATACCTCACTTACGATATTTTCTACAATTCTTGCACCGTCGGTGGCGTTTGTGACTGTATTCCCTCGCTTAAGGATAACGACCTCATTAGGATCGAGTTCGTCGGCTAGGGCCTGTAGTTGTAATCTAAACTCATCCGCTTGCTCTTGAGTCAGTCGAGTTTGATAATCTGCATCTCCTCTAAAATCAAAAATTGTTCGTCCCTGAATAAAATTGTTCACATCATCCAATGAAGATGCGAGTCTCCCAGGATTTTCTCCATTTGAGGTAATTGCATTACTTAAGGTTCCAAGTCTTCTTTGAGTCGCATTACTTACCTCTAAGCGAGCCTCTGGAATAAAGGTTTCTCCTAGTTGATCCGCATTACGGATCTGTGTATCAACTTGTCTTGATTGATAACCATACTCACCATTTCGTCCCACTCCATACACACCTGATCTTTCTACCAAAAATTGCCCTTCTGGAGTGACACCTTTTATGAGATATCCATCTTGAGTAACTCTACCGATCATAGGATGATTATTGGCCGTATAGTTAACTTGTACTATCTCTCCACCAATATTGACGCTTCCTCTGAAGTTTATATCTCCATTGTCCGCAATGGAAACAACAACACCATCAGTTCCTCTTTGCCTACTAGTATCCACTCCTAACTCATAAAAAACAGCAGGGTTCCCATCAGCATCAATATAATCGATTCGATAAACATCAGGCAGATTTCCAGCAGGTTTATGTCCACTTACATAAGTGCACGGTCTACCAGGAGGGATTCCAGCGCAAAATTCGGCTAAATCCGCAGCGCTAAAACCTGAAGTTCTAATCTTAAAATTTTGCCCATCAATTTGCATATCATAATCAAGTCTCTCTGAATAAGTGGTGGTTTGAGCGGCTCCAATAATACCAGTTCTCTCATCAAAAGACGCATCACCAAGAAAAGGAAGAACGTCTCTAGGAACTTCACCAGATCGGACATTGTCTAAAAACTCAGCTCTTTGAGCTTCAAAAAATAGACTTCCTCGATTTTCAACGAAAGCTCTTCCGCTTGCAGGACGCTCCTCGATAAGAGGAATAACTCTTTGCCTAACGGCAGGTCCAGGTGGCCCATGTCCTCTGAATACTCCATCCACTTCCTCTAGTTCAGAACTATTTTCACTAAATAACCATCTGGCCATACTTCCCCGTGGCCTTCCGTCTTCACCTGCTGTCACATCAAGATCTGCTTGAAATCTTTCGGCAGCTTCAGTTAACGAAACTTCTCGTCCTAGCCTCTGAGTTAATTCTCTTTGGTAATGAACGATGGGGTTTCTATAATCAGGTGAAAAATTTGGAGGATCACCACTACCGGGGGCATAATATATTTGTGCCCAAAATTGAGCACGATTCAAAGGACTATTGAATTTAGCATTAAAATCCTCACCTGGAGCATCCGTGGTATTCAACCATTCAACAAAAGCGCTTCGAATTGCACCGTCCGCTTCAGACAAGGTCTGAGGATCGCTATTAAAAATGACATTATTTCTAATATAGGAAAGTCTATTGTATTCGTGATTTCCAAGATTCCAAGTGACCCGTCCACTATTTCTTTCACTTAAACTTAAAAGCATCTCTCTAATCTCGATATTTCTTGTGTCTGCTCCCAGATTTCCACCATCAAAATTCTGTCCACTTAAGTCACCTACAAAATGAAGTCTCAAGTTTCGAGATGTTCCATCACTATTTCGAGTGAAGTTAAGAATACGATTTCCATTATTATCTCTTCTCGGCTCTCCTTGATCATTCAGTTCATATTCTAAATAGCCAGACTGAATCAACTGATTGATTCGTGTTTCACTGCCTTCAATATCTCCAATGTAAACAGTTTCACCGGAAGAAGTAGAGTCTGAGTAGATTCCAAAAGAAAGTAAAAGAATGAAGAAAAAGATTATCTGCCGCATCTATTTCCTCCCCTTATTATATCTGAAATCTGACTATCGCTGACACCACTTCTCTTTGCAGCTAGAATCTCTCTGGAAAGAGCATCAATCTCATTTGAGGGAAGATCTGCAAACTGATCCTGAAACTCTCCTCGAATAACAATTAATTGCTCACTCTCTGGAAGTTCAATAAAGCGAGAATCAGAAATTCCCGTGAATTCCTCTGGCTCAGGTATAATTGTTGGTGTCTCTTCTCTTTTTGCAGTGACAACGATAAGTGGGTTACGACTCACATCCTCAACACTACCCGAAAATCTTGACCCAAAGAGACCTGAATTTAAGACATCTGCCCTCACCCAAGCTAAATCACTTGAAGAAATACCGATATCATTAAGAAGACTATTAAGCCCTCGCTCGAGCTCGGCTTGAGAAAAATTATCTCTTTTAGCTTGATCCAATAATTGCTCTAATCTTTCTGCTTGGGCAGAAGTAATAGCTCTATCACCATCAGGAAATAAAACGCGACTAAAAACGACTAATTGCTCCTCATCATTTAATCTTCTAGCTTGCCTGTCAGACAACCTAAAAACACCACTTGCAATATCAACACCGTCACTTGTTAAGCTCTCTACAATACTCGCCACTCTTGCTTGATTGTTGAAGACATTCGGTACATCATTTCCAAATCGTAATGGTTGTCCCCAGGTCAGTCTCGCTGCCCCCTCATTAAACTCTCTCACAACATCTGCAACGGGAACTCCACGTCTTGCTTTAACTAAAGCAGACCCCGCCATACCAAAAGGAATTGTCTCCAAGGCGGTAAAGCCAACTTCTGTTAAACATTCTCGCATTGAAAATTGGCTAATTTCAGAGTCAAGTTCTTCTGTAACATCACATTCGCTATTTCCGTTTCCAGCATTAATCTGAAAGTCTTTACGCATACAGGCTTGATAAGCGATCGAAACTTGTTCTTGAAATGAATAGGCTGTTAAACCGATAGCTCCCACGGCTAAAGCGTAACTCGACCCTCCACTAGGTAGGGCAAAAGCGATCCCTGCGGCTAAAGTTCCCGCGGCTAGAAAAATGGCCCTTCTTTGGCGTCCCACTCTTGGAGCTACTTTATATTTGGAATTTAATTTACATTGAAGGATAGTCGCTTGTTCTTGATCCAGTAGACCATTTTGTAATTGCGCACTTAAAAGTTTATCTACGACACCTGTTTGAGCGGCTAGCTCTTTAAATTCCTCGTCAATACAATAATTACCAACCCCTTCTGATCTCTCAACGAAGCGGTCTCTATAGTATTCACTTTGCTCAGCATAATTACCTTCCACTGTCCTCAAGGCATTTTCGTAGGCTACCGGATCAAACTCACCCGAGCTGTCTGCCATTTGAGTGAGTGCAAGCACTACTGCAGGCTCATATCCAAAAGGAACTGCGCTGAATTTAGCAGCAATAGCTTGCTCATATTCAGCTTCTCTTATTCTCGTTCGTCCCTCTTCTATCGTGTCGCATATATCATCACCTTCAGTTTCAACATTTGCAGCCCAGGCCATCAGGCCATGAAAGAGACTACTCGCTGGTCCTCCACAACCACCAGCTTGAGAGCGCATCGTTGTATCGACTCTAAGCCTTTCTTCTCCGGCTACGAGGCGCTTATAGAAAAGCATTTCTCTTACATCATCAACCACACTTTCAAAAACTCGTCTCGCGGCTCCATGCAATCTAGCCTTCGCATCCGCATCTCCAATCGAATGATTTATGACATCCCTTCTACAGGAAAATTGATTTTCACTTCTTCTCGCAAGGTCCTGCCAGAAGGCATTCATGAGATTGTCTCTATTGGGCAAATGATAACCAACTAAAATATCGTTTATGTCTGAAATTGAATCCGTAATGAGATCTCTAGCGGTTGCATTGCCTCGATTTCTCAAAAATGTACATTGGTTTACAAAGCGAGTGAAGTCCGAGGCTTGTGTTATATGATCTGGATTGAGCGTATCCTCATCAAGAAGAAGGCCTGCCTCTTGTAGGCAAGAGTATTCATTTCCATGCCAATACTCTTCACTTGTTAATCCCTGGACTGTACTGGTGGAATAACTATCTCCTCGACTACGACGCCTACGTCTTTGCCTGGGCCTATGATCTTCAATATCATGGGCACAAATTTGTTCTCTAACCGTGATTTCAGATTCAGGCACCAGTCCAGTACTGGACCCGATAGTTCTTTGAACATTTCTATATACATCCAATTCAGAGTCTGATGACGCCGTAAAAGTAAACGAAATGAGAAATAGAGTAAAAGCTATTCTAATCATGATTTCTTATAGATAAATCCCCAATTAACATGAATTCACAAAGGACTTTTCGGAAATATTTATAAATAAAATAATTTACTTTGAAGATGTGATACTATTAACCGCACGAAACAGGTCAACTACTAACTCTTTGACTTAATTTGACTAAATTATTACTGAATTTTATATCCGTTGATAAGCTTCCTATCATTTCTAGCATCAAATTGCCTAAAGTTGTCATCACATAGAAGCCCCTATCTAACGTAATTTCTTCCTCTAGGTCTTTATTTTTATTTTCGAAGCACTCATCGAAATCAATATACTCTGGATTAAGTCTACTATCGGTGACAATTACTCCTTCCTGCCTCTCATACTCTGATTCGTCCTCAGTACGCCACCCCTCTTCATGCATAGTAATCAATCCTGAGCTTTTTAAAGTCTCAAGAGTCACATTTTGATCAGTAACATTTGAATTTAATAGAAACCAAGCTTTACCTTCTCTTAAGAACCCACCGCATTTTGAACTCGCTCTCAAATGTATAAAAGGAAAAGATTTAGATTCTCTAAAACTAAGTGCAATTAAAAATCCAATATCATCCTCTGTTAATTGTGTCAGAAGTGAAACAAGTTTAGGGTGAACAGAAGCAATTTCCTTTTTAGAACTAGCCTTCTTTAAGGTCTCAGCCATTGCTTCAAGTTTTGTACTGGAAGTTGTGTAAGGTATTCGTTTTAAAATCTCAACCCCAACTTCTGGAGGGACTACAGTAACATCTTCACTTTGGACTTTTTTAAATTTTTCGACATATAAATCTCTAAAACGAATGAGATATTTATTATCCTTAAAGAAGAATGTAACTAAAGAGCGTAACGCCTCAATTGTATCTCCCAAAGCCTTGTCTAAACCTGAAGTTGCATTTGGAAAAACATCCTTAACTTCTTTTAGAGAAATTAACGAACCACTATCGCCACTTTTATCTTCCATTCATTATCCCTTTTTATTCTAATCGGAATTTTGAACTTCTCCTTTAAAATTTTATTTTTGACTCTCTTTTACGATCCAATTACATGTATCTTCAACCAACTCCTTCCACTCTTTATAGTCTTCGGATGGGTTGAGAGCGTATACTAAAACGGATCGAAGTTTCGCTTCTCTTTCAGGATAGTAGTGAGAAACAGACTCATAACAACAGTATAAATCCCGAGTAAATCTGTTTTCACGTTCTATCACTAGGTCAAAAGATCCTCGCAGTAATCTTCTCATAATCCACATACAGTTAGCTTTTAACTCTTCAGGCTCTTTTCCTGCTTCCACTTTTTTTGGATTGGTTTTGACGTATCAATGGGAATTACAAAGCCTTGAGAATCAGTATTAAGATAGCTTCCACATTTTTTAATTTCAATTTTGGTCAAATCATTTTTCTCATGTCGATATTTATAATTTTAAAAATTAAGCCCTGCTCCTATATTAAGCGTGGGGACACTTTGATAAGTTTCACTATTTGGAGCTGTTTCATAGGCTAACTTTATTCTCATCACTTGATTGAAACTTAGACTTATGCCCAATGAGCCCAGGAGAGAACTTTCTTCAAAGTCTTCATGAGTTGAATGTTGGTAATTGCCTAATCCAAGATGAGTCGAAAGATTGATCTTAAACCTTCGAGACTCCAATCTCCAAACAGGTTTAGCTAAGTTCAAAAGATGAAATCTATTGGCAACCACAGTATCTTCACCTTTGACTAAATTCAAAAATCTATACTCATAAGTCAAAACATACTGATCTTTGATTCTTGTTCCAAATTCAATTGAAAGCGACTGTTTTATCTCATCTGGATAGTACTGAGAGTTTGAATCATAAACTAAATTTGCTCCCATCACCAAATCAAAACCTAGTGGCTTTTTATTTTCAATTTTGCGATCTTCTTTTTTAAGAGAAGGTGCCTTTTGAATTTTTGTATTTTTCTTTAGATCTTCTTTTTTCGCCACAATAATAGGCTTCTCTTTTTTTATGACTTTACTCACTACTTTATTAGGCCTATTTTTTTTGGAGTTATTCTTAACCGGAAAAGAATAGTCCTTTTTAAACCAAGGCTTGGCTTCCACCTTACTTAACTCTGAACTTCCATGAAGAATTTTAAAAGCTGCTTTTCGTAGATTATACAAGCTTCGTTTTTCTCCTGGAACATATCTAGTTTTCTCACTTTTTCCTTCAAACTCCAGAAGAATATAACTTCCCTCTTGGTAGTACCTAAATAAATTCTTTGTGTCCGAAGTCTTCGAATAAGTGACTTGATACTTATTATTATAAAAAAAAGCTCTCGTTATCTCTAATAACACCTCCTGGGGAAGGTCATTATTTCTTTCAATATAAACTTTTTTAACCGGCATGATTTCTGAGTAGGCATTAAAACAGAAAATTAAAAGGAGCCAAAGCTTAGAAATAATACGCTCCACCAAAACTGAGCTGTATAACTGTACTATCGACACTAACAGATGAAAATCCGTTCCCCATCATATAGCTGAACTTGGACTCTACTCCCCAAGATTTACCCACCTGATATATAGAGCCTACATGCCCTCCGTACTCTAGAATTGTACTTATTGCATCCAGAACGGTTCCCAAGCTTCTTACAACCACCTGGGCGACGCCTAAATTCCAACCATAATAGAATCTCCATTTAGGAATAATAGAAATACTTGTTCCCTCTCCCACATCAGAATAATTCAAGTTGGAAGAACTAAAATAATATCTTCCCCCAATATGAGTTCCATAATATTTCGTCTTACTATCTTGAGAGTCTATCGCTATCGTATTATCAAAAGTATAAGAGCTTGTGGCGGAACGAATAAGTTCATACTCAAAATGCATCGCCATGGGAATAGAAACCGATCCACTTTCTGGACCTGTATAAGCCGCATTAACCAAGGAAAGCCCCATATGTAATTGACTGTGATAGGATTTTGAATAAGCGGAAAAATGTAAAAAAGAAATTAGGATGACTAAACTATGATGCCATTTGAATTTTTTCCGCATTCGCATATTTGGACTCTACCCAAGGGTTCAAAACTGCCATCACTTTATCTTGATAATCTATATTCATCAGAAAAGTTCGAAGCTGGCCATTAAACCTAGTTTCAATACTAGTTTTGTTCCTATTAATATTATCAAGTACCGTAGGATTATCAAGAACTTTTCTTAATTCCATATCTAGCATATCTCTCATTTTATGCCCTGGTTCAGCGATAAGATTTAAAAATTCGTTTCTCTGACTTTCAGGTTGAATAGCAAGAAACTCAACTTTATGATTCATGGTAATCTTAGCAAAAAATCCTTTAAAAAGAGGCGCTGGAAGTTGAGAAAAAAGCTCTCTTGGGAAGTTTTGGTAGGCAATTTCTTTAAATTCTGATCGACTCTTAGCCTTAACCAGAACATCGAATATAATGTCTTCTTTTTGTTTTGTAGCTGTTTTGAGAAAAGAGATCATCTTATCAAAAACGGGAGAAAGCTCTTTTAGTTCCGCTTCATGTGAGCTCTCAAGAGCAAGCTTTAAATTTGAAAAGTTATTTTTAAGCTTTTCATGTGAGAAATCCATGGAAAAACTCATCACTTTAGCAAATATATCTGGATCGATTAGTGTACATATTTGATCAACCAGAGATTTTGGAAGAATCGCCATCAGCTCGGCTCCAAGTTCAGGGTTTACAGTGGCAACTTCGACCAATTGATCAATTTCCGTACTCACAACTTTCGTTTGAAGTTCTGGGTCATCAATCAAGCTTGGATTCATCATATCCTCGATCATCTTACTTAATATAAAATTATCAATCGTTACAACTTCATGATCTATAGGCTGTTTAACACTTCTCAGTACTTCTTTCTTCTCACTAGGTGTGAACTCTAAAAGAAACTTTTCTAAAGTCTGCATATCAAGCGACTTGATACTATAAGCTATCGCATTATTACTGATTGAAGAATTTTCTCTATTCCAAATTCGAATCTGATTGGATGCCTTTTTAGGTTCATTAATAATCAGCTCTTTGAATGCTGATAGACCTTCTTTTTCAACAACCAGGTCTTTAGAAATAGTAGTCACTGAAGACTTTTCTCCTATCTCTAAGTCTGATGGCATTGCCTCTGAAGTGATTCCTCCTCCTGCACCTAGACTTTCGCTGGATGAGGACATAGAAGCTGATCCCTCATTTGACTTAAGAGCTTCAACTAACGATTTTCCAAATCCTAGAAACTTCATAAAGCTAAACACGAGGAACAAAAGAAAAATGGCCATACTTGCGCCGAATACAGTTTCTAAGGGGTATTTCTCGAAAAACTCTTTTTCTTTAACGACCGGAACGTCTTTTTGAATCGTTTGAAAGTCGTATTCAACTTCTTTGTTTCCAAATTTTGAAAAGTTTTTAGAAATAATATTTTTAGCTTCCTCAATTTTTGCTTGCTCCAATTGATCACTAAAAAAGACTGAGACCGTTATATCTTTTAATTTCAGAGGCTCTGCCTGTATTGGCTGAGTTGGTTTAGCATCCAAATCTTCAATCGGCTCAAACGGCAAACCAAATTTCGCTAAAGGAGTCAGTTTAAAATCTACTTTTTTCTTCTTTTTAGGAGCTTCATCTTTTTTAAGAGAAGGTTCTTCGGCTGAGACTCTGACCTGAACAAAAAAGTCCTCTTTTTTAAGAAAGTGACTGAGTTGATATTCAATATTTTCAGAAATATAACTCTCTACTTCAATAACCTTGAGGAGATCAGCTTTTACCAAAGGCATAATAAGAAAGGAGAATAGGAATAGTTTGAAAAATTTATTCACCGCTATCCTTTATTACTTTGATCATTCTTCTTGCTTCTCTATTATCGTCATTATATTTCAAAGCTGTTATAAAAGCCTGCAAAGCTTTATTCTTTTGATTTTCTAAATAGAAAATACTTCCTTCAAATTCGTGCACGGTAGAAACTTCAGGATATTTCTTTTTTAATTCCTTGATGATTTCTTTGCAGTCAGAAAATCTTTTTATTTTCACATATTGTTGACACTCAAATAATTTCTGAACAATTAAGTCCACATTATGAGCTTGATCAATCTTTGGTTGTTTTTTTAAGCTAATATTAAGGGCAATATCTTGCCTAGAAACTTCACTCAGATAAAATTTTTCTTCGAAGTACCCTTCTTTTTCAATTTCAATAATAATCATTCCTGAAGATTTAATCTTCTCCGCAATCTCAGTGCTTTCAATTTGCATTGGTGTTTTACCAATTTCAACTCTATCTTTACTACCAATAGCTCTCGCATAAACGATTGATTCATCAGGGCTACTTTTAATAGTCAAAAGACTCATCTGTGAGCAAGAAACCAAAAGAGAAAGTAATAATATCGAAATTGATACTCGAAACATTTATAACACCTCAAGATCCTTATCGAATTCTTTCAGAAAATATTGAAAAAGATTAAAATTTTCTTTAAAGGGAATTTTTGCCTAAGATACGGAAATTGTCCTTTTTGGTATTCTATTAGCAATGAATTTTCTATCTCTGGTTAGTTTTGCAATCGCATTTGCTGTTTTAGGCCTTGGACTTTTAAGTTCCGCAGATGATCCAACCATATTTCTTGATGAAATAAGTGCGGTAATTGTTCTCGGTGGAACTTTTGCCGCCACGGCGATCGCTTTTCGAATGGAGAAGATTATCATGTTAATTAAGATCTTTCTCGTTCGAGTGATTAAAGGAAATGATGTTGAGTATAAAGAAATCATAGTCTCTTTGATTAAGATCTCAGAAAGCTTTTCAAATAATCCTGAGCAGGCAAAAAAGATTGCGCAAGATTCTAAAAACCCTTTTTTACTTGAAGCCATCGAACTCGCAACAGAGGGCATCCTCTCCCCGGGAGATATTTATAGAATCTTGAGGGCACGTGTGGAAAGCATGCACCAACATCACCTTATCGATGCCTCTAAATTTAAAACTATTGGTAAGTTTCCTCCAGCATTTGGGATGATGGGGACAACTATCGGGATGATTGTACTGCTTTCAAATTTAGGCGGTGCTGATGCTGCTAAATCCATAGGTCCTGCCATGGCCATATGTCTCATCACTACTTTATATGGAGTCGCTCTAGCTAATTTAGTCATCATTCCCATAGCAGAAAACCTAAGTGCGACGTCCAAAGAAATAAGAATTAAAAACTCCATCATAGTTGAGGGTATAAAACTCATAATGAACGGTAAAAACTCTATCCTCATTGCTGAAGAACTCAATTCATTCCTCTTACCCAAGGAGCGGGTAGATTGGAAGTCAGTGCTAAATACTTAGGCTTTTCATGCAAGAAGAAGACGAACAACTCCCTCCCCTCATTCAATCAGCCTACGACCAAGAGGATGCTGACGAGGGTGAAGCTTGGCTAATCTCTTATGCCGATATGATGACTTTGGTTGCCTGTTTTTTTATTCTTATGACTGCTTTTGCAAGTTATGACACTAAGTCGTTTTCTAAGGTAGCAAAAGAGGTTAAAAAATATTTTAGAGGGGCGAATGTTCAAGATAAAGATGAAGAATTAACAGAGCTTATCACTAAGATTCGTGCCATCACTCAAAATAGAGAAATAGTCGACATAAAATCAATCGACAATGGTATCGAGATAAAATTTAATTCAGAGTATTTTTTTGAAACAGCAGAAGCTACACTAAAACAAGATATGGAAAGTCTTCTCAGTGTGATGGTCGACGTCATAATTGACGTGAATGAGGAATTTATCATCGAAGCTCACGGTCATACAGACTCTAGACCACTTAGAAGTAGACGATTTAAAGACAATTGGGAATTGAGTGCTGCAAGATCCGTAAGTGTCATCAGAGTTTTTGAAGACAATGGATTTGCTAAGGATCAGCTCATCGCTATTGGGTATGGATCTAGTCGTCCAGAGATACCTGATCGGGACGAGTCGGGGGATTTTATTGCCAAAAACTTGAGTCGAAACAGAAGAGTCATCCTTTTGGTTAAAAAACCAAGTGAACAACTTAAACTTGGTCTTGGGCATATTTATCAAGAAAACAATCAAAATAATTAATAGCTTAAAGCAAAATTCAATATAATTTATTTTCACACGCCAAATCAGACGTGCAATTTTGTCCCTATACTTAGAGTTTATTAGTAATTTTTTAACAAGAACCCTCATAAATCCGATGCATCTTACGGAAATAAGGGAAGATTTCAATGAAGTTAGTCAGTTCAATTTTACTTGTGATTACGAGCCTGGTTTATACCAGCTGTAACTCCGGTGCGGGTAATGATGAAGTTGCTTCCTCTTCCTTGGGTTTGCGCCTCTCTATTGTTCAAGGTAATTATCAAGTTATAAACCCTAGTGAGTCTCCCGAAGTAAAGCCTATTATTAAATTAAGTACTGTTGATGGTGCTCCCGTCAGTGGAATTGTTTTAAATATCAATAATAATGCTAGCGACGAAAAACCTGCCAAGGTTTTAACTAATACTGTCACGACAGATTCGAATGGTCTCGCCGAAATTTCATTTACGGCGCCTGGATTTTACGACAAAGATTTCAGTGTCTCGGCAACTGTAGAGGACTCTACTACAAGTGTAACCCTTAATTTCTCCACCGTGGATAGCTCTCCTGCAACTAGGTTTTTACTTGAAACAAATAAGGGCAGTTCTCTCACTGCAGGTGAACCCTTCAGTTTCGTAATTTCTATTGTTAACGAAGATGACTCGGTTTTTGAAGTCACCAGAGATATTGATCTTCAATGGCAATACACAGTGACTGACTCATGGGGTGGCAACTCCCCTAATCTTCCCCCTTCTACCGATTTTTCTTGTTCATTTGTTGACGGAGTTTGTACAACGCCTGAAATTTACTACCTCACAGATGCTACCACTAAGCAATATATTTCTGTTGGTGATGGTCTAGGTGATTATCAAGATGCCTTCGTTGTTGAGTTTGAAGTTGTCGCGGCTCAAGGTTATTCTCTTACAGTATCTGATGGACCTGGTGGTCCTGGAAACGCTAGCCCCATTGATTATTCAAGCACCTTAGAATATAGCGCTGATGATACCAGTGCAGATTTTTACGCTGCTGTCATGGACGAATACGGCAACTGGCTTATGGATACCACTCAAGTTTCTTGGGCCGGAACCACCACCGAGCTTAATACCTATCTCACAGTCAATAATACTGGTGCAACTTCCCAAGTAACTTTCGTGCCAACATTAACGACATCGGCAAATCTATTATTAGCAGACACCTCTGGAAGTGGACTCATTACAGCCTCCATACCGATTGAAGTAAGTCCCGGTGTTCCCGCTGGATTCACTCATGATACAGAAAATAATTTTTCTGAATTGGCCGATACTTATTTTGATAATGAAATCGAACTCGTAGACCAACATGGTAATATTTGTACGCAAGTGTCAGACCTTATTACATTGGATGTTTCAACCGTGGCTGCCTTCACCACAACTTACGGGCCTGTGGGTTATAATCAAGGACGAGCTTCCATTAGATCCAGCGGTTTAACATTAACTAATAATTTTGATGGTAGTGTATCTCAAGCCGTCAATGCTTTCTTTATTAATGGTGTTGCACAAGCAGATTCTCTAGAAATAACCTTTCGAGATGCGAGATATAGTCCTCAACTTGTTATATCTACTTCCAAAAAAATATTCAATACTAGCTCGGGTATACTTAATCTAGGAGCAGTCCCAGATCTAACTTTAACGACTTCGGCCATTGATATCACTCAAACAAATACTCCAGTTGGCTATTTTATTACAAAAGATGGAACAGAAAGAGGCTGTCTAGTTCCAAGAGATGGTAGTCGAAACTGTCACGCCGATAATGATAGGGACCTCACAATTACAACCGACGAACCGACGGAAAATTTTCATATTTTCTATTACGACTCCACAAATAATATTATTTATAATAATCCAACTTATGGACCAAACTGTTCTGATGCTAACTCCATAAGTGATCCAACTAATTGTGCTAATCCCTCAGCGGTCTCAATGACTGCAAGAGGAGCTTTTCTAGGAGGAGCAAATCCAACTAATTTAAGTGACACAATTATTTCTAACCCAGCTCCTAAGGTACAGATCAATCCGATAGGAGGATCTATTGGAGCAGGTTATCTGGACTTTACTGATACAAATTTTCCCACCGAGACCTCTACAATGCAGGGTCTGATTCAGCCAGGGAATTTTGTCGCACTTGAAATAGAAGCAACCGATGGGTCCAACGCCGCCAATACAGTTGATGCAACGGGAACATATTCATTAACAATTAAGGCGATAGACGCGCTTGGAAATCACGTTACCACATTGAATGGAATCCAAAGCTTTTCATTTTCAAATTTCTCAGGTGGATCAAATTCTCTTGCTGGCACGGCCCCTGTTTACGCAAATAACGGAAATTATAATTTTGTGAATGGAACTGTTACCATCACAGGACTAAGACTCCCTCTTGCAGGTGATACGCTTTCAAATATTTCTGCCACAACCGGTGCGATAACTTCCAATCAAATCTCAATAACCTCCGTGGCCGGTGATATCTCTGAGATCAAAATTAGAGACGCAATCGGAAACGGTGGAAACGATCTAACGGATCAGGCCTTAACCTATACCGCAGATGATACGATAGACTTCTATACTAGCGGCTACGATTCCGAAGAAAACTTTGTCGCTACTTTAGGAGACGCAGGATTTAGTGGCACGATCAACTCTTATGCTACAATCTCTGATTTTGGTTCAACTGCAAGACTCTATTTTCACACCGTTGGCTCTGGAATTTTAACAGCAACTTATAATAGCATCACTGCCTCAACAGGAACAATTACTGTCAATGCCGGTGTTCCTAGTTATTATGATGTAAGTGTAACAAACCTAGCTCCAATAACAGTTGGTGATTCGTTAACAGTTCAAGCTGATCTGGTTGATGCTGACGGAAATATAATCACTACTGAAAATTCATCAAAAACTCTTTCGTTTACCTATAGAGATTCTTCTAATTCTATATTAGCAGCTTCTCGCTATAGTGGACCGAGCTCTGAAACTCAAAACCTTGTTGCAGGAGAATTTCCTGATCAAACAGTCATCTTTTATGCCGCCGGTAATTCTATGAGAATTGGAGTTGACGATGGAACTTATTCAGGAACTTGGACTGGTACTATTGAGCCAGGAGCTTTTAATAAGTTTATTATTTCAAATGCAAGTGCAACCGTCACAGCAGGAGCTTCATCAACCCAAACAATTCAAGCTGCTGATCAATATGATAATTCTCTCACAAGTGTAAATACTGATGTGACGATCAGTTTGACATCATCATTAAATAATCAAGAAATTGTGGCCACCTCAGGGCTGACTTCTGTTAATCCCAGCTCTCTTGCCAGTGGAGCTCCTTATGACTCCGTTGTTACTGCTGATATTGTTAATGGTACAGGCACATTTGATGTGAGAAGTGAGCAAATAGGAACCTTAGATATTCAGGTGAGTACAACAACTCCAGGAGGAATAAATCCTGGAACCGCCAGTTTGACCATCCTTCCCGATGCGATTGTTGGTTTACGTTGGGCCACAGGCTTTGAGCCAGAGGATCAATATGAGGCAACTTCTTCAAATTGGTCTACTATCATCACTGAACTCTACGACCAATTTGGAAACGTGGTAAACAATAATAACTCTGATGATGTTGTTATAAGCCTTCAAGGCTCACCGACAGGTTCCTTAACTGGAACAACCACCAAACAAACCGCCTTTGGTCAGGCATTTTTTAATGACATTAATTATGTGAAAGTTGAGACGATTACTCTTAGAGCGACTCATACGGATAGTGCTTTTTATATAGAAAAAGATATAGATATCATTCCGTCGAATCCAAAAAGAGTCCTTCTCGTCATGCAAGGCGAGACCTTTGTAGAAGGTGTAACCAGTATTGGAGATGCTGTGACCGGAACCCCATCTGCTTATACGGTAGATGATACGGTTACCTACACTGTGGATGCGTATGTTGTAGATGAAGCTTTTAACAAAGTGGAAAACTACGGTGGAAATATCACCTTAAATCCCGAGGATCCTAATGCAGTCATAACTCCAAGCGGAGCCACAAGTTTTGATAGCACCGGTCAAGCAAGCTTTACAGTAAGTTTTAGAAAATCGGGAAGTCAAAAAATAGATCTTAATTGTAATGGATTTTTCACATCGAGTTTTTGTCACTCTTCTAGTACCTTCACTGTTGATCCTGGAGCATCCTATTATATTCTTCCTGTTCTTCCTGGTGAGTCATTTAGTACGACAGGTGTGGCCGCTAAGAATTTGGCAGTCTCTGGAAGTCCAAGTAATAATACCGCTGGGACAAGCTTTAATGTGGACTTTTATCTTACAGATAAATACTTTAATATCGTTGATGATGATTCAACCGCAGTCAGCTTTTCTTTTGCAAATGACGCTAATGCCACAGGTGGAAGCGGAAATTTTACAGACGGACAACTACAATTAAGCGCAACTAATATCAAAGCCGCTAGTAATCTAAGCCTGGCAGCATCAGATATTGGAGGTCTTATTGAATTAAGCTCAAGCACCTATACTGTTCAACCTGCCAATGCCTCTCAGTACATAGCTCTTCTTCCTGGAGAGAGTCTAAATTCAGGAGTGACAAATTTTGCAGCCGCTAAAGCTGGAAGTGCTTCCACAACTAACGCTTGTACGGCTTTTGATATCAATGTCTATGCCGTCGACCCTTATTTTAATGTTGATACTAGTGACTCAAGTGCTGTAAGTATGACGACATCTGATGCGGATGATAATGAAACTAGTTATAATGGAAATTTTTCTTCAGGTGCGATTACATTTAGTGTTACCCCTGTCAATTTGGGTAATACCAATAGCTTCACCATTACTTCAAGTTATGCAAATGCAGGCTCAAACTCGACCTATGATATTGCACTTGGCTCAACCAGAAAACTTATTGGTGTTCTTCCCGGCCAAACATTTAATCCAGGGAAATTAACTCTAGGAGCCGCTGTCACGGGTTCAATGTCACCAAATGCCGTGGCCGGTGATGCCTTTAATCTTCAAGTCTATTCCGTAGATGCTTGTCACAATGTCGATACCTCATCTACCCAATCCGTAACTATAACTTCAAGTGATAGTAATGACACTCATCCTGCAGCCCAAAATCTAAGCTCAGGGACTCAAACTTTTTCAATAACCAATACCACCGCTGGAGGATCAAACACACTCGCTTACTCAGCGACTGGTCATACCTCTGGTACTTCTTCAAACTATACAATTGATCCAAACGATCCGATTCAAACAATGGTATTTTTACCCGGAGAAACACATGTACCAGGTGTCTCCAACCTTGCATCAGCTAAAACAGGCTCACCTACTGACCAAACAGCTAATGTAGATTTTACGGCAACTGTAAAACTACTCGATCTTCATTTTAATACAGTCACGAGTTCGACTTATAATGGAACCAATATTTCACTTTCAACTAGTGACACTAATGATTCAGACCCGAGTGATGAAACAACCAGTTCGGGAATTGCAAGTTTCACTATAAATAATAAGACAGCAGGTTCGGGGCAGACATTAAGTGTGACATCCGCTTATACTGATCAAGCAAGTGGCTCTTACACAGTTCAACCGGGAACTGCGACTCAATCAATAGTTATTCTTCCTGGTCAGATTCATAATGAAGGTGTCAGCTCATACGCAGCTGCAGTCACTGGTATTCCCTTAACTCAAACTGCTGGTGCAGGTTTTGTCGCACAAGTAAAAGCCGTGGATGATTATTTTAATACCGTTACCACTTATTCGGGATCAATTTCTGTTTCGACAAATGATACTAATGATACTCATCCCGCTGTTCCTAATGTCTTTAGCTCTGGTGTGGCGAGTTTTACAATTACCTCTACTACCAGAGGAACAACACACACTATTACGCCCTCCACAGCACTTGCTGGAGATACAAGTTCAGACAATTTCTCAGTTGTTCCAGGAAGTGCAAGCCAAGCTATACTTTTTTTACCTAACGATAGTGCCCTTAATGAAGGAGCACAATCTCTTGCGCTAGCGAGAACAACAAATACTTATAGTGTTAATACAGCGACAGATTTTAATGTCGATGCTTACATCGTTGATGATTATTTTAATATTGTGGACGATGATACGACTCAAGTAACCATAGGATTTTTTGGTGATAATTATGCCACTAATGACGGCCCACTCACGGTTACTGATGGGCAAGCTCAATTCACTGTTCAAAATAATACAGCAGGAAGTGGAAAGCAAATTCTTGTCTCGACCAATAACGGAAGTATTAGCTCCAATCATGGAACAGGTTCTTATACAGTCAATACAGGAGCGGTAAGTCGAATTGTTACCATCCTCCCCGGGCAGAGTTTCGTAGAAGGAGCAGCTAGCTTAGCTAATGCAAGAACGGGCTCTCCCTCACTTGCAACGGCATGTGTAGATACTTACCAAGTGACTTTTAGAGCCGTTGATAGCTCTTATAATACCGTTACATCATATAACGGAAGCTTTGATTTTACCTCTTCAGATCCTCAAGATCCGCAAACGGGGTATACCGGAGTTAACTTCTCTTCTGGAGTGGCGACAGTAAATCTCTCACCTAGTAAAAAAGACATGAGTACAGGTTACACCTTGAGCCTCTCGAATACTGGTGGTCTCACCGCTGATACAGTAAGTAATTATCTGGTCAACAATGGAGTTGCCACCAAAATTGTAACCCTCCTTCCAGGTGAGTCTATAGATGAGGGGAATCGAACGCTTACTAAAAATGGCTCTATTAGTACTATTACAGCAGGAACTGACTTTACAGTAACGACTCAAGCAACAGATGCGTGTCATAATAGTATGGGAGGGATTACGCCTTCAGTTACTATTGCAACAGAAGATCCCTACGATACTGAACCAGCAGCACAAAATTTGAATGTGGTTTCAGGGGCTGCGAGTTTTACAATCACTCCACAAGTTGCAAATACGAGTTTTCCTCAGTCTGGAATATCCGCACACCAGGTCACTACGAGTGTAGGAGGTTATAGCGCAGTAGACTCATCCAATTATACAGTAGATGTTGGCCCTAAAAATGAAGTTTTAATCGTGCTTCCAGGAGAGAGTTTCGATACCCAAGGATATAGTACGAATCGCTCAGATGCTGTCTCAGGAACTCCATCCACTCAAAATAAGGCGGTTGCTTTTAATGTGGATCTATATACTGTCGATTCTTATTACAATCTTATAACCACTGACTCGACGAATATTAATATCACTACCTCTGACACCAGTGACTCTGATCCCGGAGCACAAGGTATGTCATCCGGGCAATACAATTTCTCTGTAACTCCGGTTGATATACAAGCAGCAGCTAATATCACAGTAACAGATACTGATGCGTCTCAAGTTTATACTTCTGAAAATTATGTGGTCATTGATGATCCTCCGGCTAACTTAAGTTACGCTAACGCTCCTTTTACATGGACTAAAGACTCAGCTATTACTGGTCAAACTCCAACAGGTAATACTGGTGGAGCTGTGGTCTCTTACGCTGTAACCAGCGGGTCCTTGCCTACTGGGATCAATTTAAATACAACCACTGGTGAGTTGACTGGAACACCTACAGTCTTATATCCAACCGCAAGTGTAACCATCACTGCTACTAATACTGGTGGAACGCAAGATATAACTTTTAACATCACAGTTAATGAT
>PAMZ01000021.1 GCA_002707495.1 Halobacteriovoraceae bacterium
CATTCACACCAATTAGTTATTGACTCTTCTGTGATTTCATTCCGTTTTGAATTGCGCCATTTCTCTACTGTGTGCTCAATGATTCTATTATGTTCTATTTTACAATACCCAATTAAAAATTGTGTCATAGTATTTTTGTCATCATCTTTAATTTCGCTCTGATTTTCATATTTTACTCTCAATTTTTTCATTCGTTCATTTTTTTCTTTTTTCATTTTTATTTCCTTCTCTCTGTAAACGTAGCCATAGGTAAAGAAACTTGATGTAAAAAGTATTAAAGCCAGATAAAATTCTTTCATGTACTTATTATACAACACTTATTTTCTAATGTAATGATTTCAAGATATGGTCTAAGTGGATTTTATTTACAAAAGCCTTTTTATAGACACACTTTGTTCAACAGAGAAATAATTTTGTTACACCTTACACCGATCGAGGAACCGAGTACTGTGGAAAAATTGAGCAGCATGACTATCAGTTGTTTTTGGCTGTTAAAAATATTGATCACGCAAAAACGAAAGTCAAGCATCCTCAGACTAATGGCATCGTTGAGCGATTTCACAAAGCAATTCTTAATGAGTTTCATCAAGTAGCATTCAGAAAACGTATCTACGATAGTCTAGAAATGCTGCAAAAAAAGCATAGAGGATTGGCTTGAACATTACAATAAAGAACGAACGCACCAAGGTAAGATGTGTTATCGAAGAACTCCTTGGCAAACATTTTTGGATGGAAAGTAAATTGTTGAGGACAAGATGTTGTCTGGAAAACTTTCAAGGGAGGTTTTAGAAAGTCAAAATAAGGAATAATATGGAGACGTTTTGAAGGTCACTTTTGACCTGACAGACACTTGCTAAAAAGGATGGGCTGTCAGATCAAGTCGCAACTTTTACAAATAAATTAAAAGTCGATTTTAATAATGCTCAACCAAAAACGAATTATTGTGTGACGAGTAAGTACCAGGTTTATCCGAATTCGAAAAATAAGCTGCCCCCACAATCAATCAAAGGTTAGGGATCTATTGATCCCATAACCCTTTTCATAAAATCATTTAATGCATCTTTTTGAGATTTTCCAGCCTTGATTTCTTTGGAAACTTCTATCGCTCCAAACATATTTGAAATCAACTCCCCAATAACTTCAATTTCCTCGTCTTTGATACCTTTTGCCTGAGACATATGCTCGAGAACTTCAGTCGTTTCAATGACGTAGTCTTCATCATTTTTTTCAATGAATTCAACTAAAGATTTAATGACTGGCAATCGCATCTAATACCTCTTGAATCACTTCTTTTTTAGCCCCCATTTTATTGGTGACTAATTTTCCATCTTTAAAACCAGCAAAAGTAGGAAGGTTCTTTACCTCAGCGAACTCTCTGGTACCTGGAAATTTCTCTGCATCAGCATAAACAAAAGTCACACCATCTGTTTCTTTAGACAGACTTTCAAACTGGGGCTTAATCATGCGACACATTCCACACCATCCAGCTCCGTATTGAACGATCACTTGTTTATTGCTTTCTAGTAATTCTTTTAAATTGTCTTGTTCTAATACGATCATAGTTACCTCCGTATCTTTTGTTTGATTTTATCTATTCTGAGCTTAAAATCTAATAGATTTAATTGATAATCTCTTCGATAAAACCAATGGGTAACTATACCTTAAAAATTAAGCAGCTTGCCAGTGCCAGACTTCTTTTGTCCAAGTTGACTTGGTTTCTGCAACCCATTTTTTAGTGCGAAGCTTATTATGAACGAATTTTTCTAATTCATCTGGAGTGGAAACATCAACCCATAGAGTCATATCCCATTCTCCTGTAGTAGACCAGGCCCATTTTACCTCTTTCCACTCTTTTAACCATTCCCAGTTTTCAGTAGCAGGGGCATCTGCGTTCCATCTTACATCAATTCTTGCGCTCCATTTGGCCATAAAAAATCCTTTTGAAAATTATCATTTTTGCGCTAATCGGATTTAATTTGTGAGTTTTAAAATAGCTTGAGATGACTCGTATATTCTGCCTCTTTGCGTTGCGAAACGGGTGCTTAGCTGGCCAATAGAGGAGTCAATGGGTAGACTTTAAAGCCTAAAACCAGGAGAACTTGATGACTTTGAAATGGAGTATTTTTACTATCTTTCTCATATTCATGAGTAGCGCGATGGCCCAATCGAGGTATGTTGATGGACTTCAAAAAGTGACATTTAGAACTGGCCCTGGAACAGACAATAAAATTATCCGGATGATTGAAACGAATGAGAAAGTGACACTTATTGAAGCTGGAGAAAAGTGGACAAAAGTTAAAGATGGTGAAGGCAATGAAGGTTATATACTTAACCGGTTTGTGACTAAAGAGACGCCTTATATTTATCGCTATCAATATCAAAAATCTTTGAATGAAAAATTAAAGGACAAAGAGAAGGATCTCTCAGCTCAAGTAAAAGACTTGCGAGCTGAACTGGCACAGATTAAATCAGAGCTCTCTACAACAAAGGAAAACCTTCAAAGCACAGAGCAAAACTTCACTCAGCTCCAAGAGGGAGCCTCAGATTATATTGGCCTTAAAAAGAAATACGATAGCACCGTGGCTCAACTTAAACAGGCTAAAGTGCGTACCGAAAAATTAGAGGAGCAAGTCAACACACATTATATAAAGTGGTTTCTTGCTGGAGGTAGTGTGCTCTTTGTCGGCTGGCTCATAGGACTTATTAGTCGCAAAAAGAAATACTCTTCAAGAATTAAGCTTTAAAAAATCAGTAATCTTGAATCCATTGCTCCAAGATACTATCCATTGCCTCAGTGGAGAGGTTATTCCATTCACCACTTTTGGAACGTAGATATTTTTTATCACTAGAGTCTTCTCCACTCATAACCTCGCGGTGTTTATGATGTGTCGTGAAGAACGCAAAAGCATACATTTTTCCTGACTTCCCTATGAGGTAGCCGGCAAGATTATTGACATAAAAAAGTGAACCTGTTTTAGCAAAAATATGAAAGCCAAGATTGGGATGGGTTAGTCTTCTTCTTATCCCACCGCTATGGCCGTTGATGGAGAGGTAGCTTAAATAACTTCTTTTCTCAATAGTCTGTTTGGAAAGCGCTCTTAAAAATTGCACCATATTGAGAGGACTAATTTCATTATAAATTGTGAGGCCCGAACCATTTATGAGGCTGACTTTTTTCCAGTCTAAGTCAGGAAAAGATTTTTGATACCACTTCATCATCGTCTCAGCGGATATCTTACTATCTTGTGGAAGGGTATTAATTTTTTTGGCTGCCGTCATTAAAGCTGTTTCAGCCATGAGATTATTACTGAATTCTAGTCCTAGTTCGGCAATTCTTGAAAAGGGTAATCCTTTATTAGTGTAAATCAATTTTGCCTTAGGCGGGGTAGACCCCTCAATAGGAGGAGGAAGAGTGACGCCCATTCGTGAGGCAAGAAGTCTGAGGTAGTTACCTGTGAACAAGGAGCTATTTTTAGAAGGTATAGAGTCCACTGAAGGGATATATTCTCGCGTATTCACCTCCCAAATTTCTTTATGCCCTAGAGTTTCTTTGTGATTAAATCTAAGACCAAAAGCTGATCGATTTTTTCTTTTTAAGACAAGGCTGTCCACTGGAGGATAAGGGATGAGTTCTTTATACCAAATATCGTAACGGTTAAACTCTACGTTGAGACCCGAAATAGCTGGATTATCAGCTTGATCAGTTAGTCCCAGAATCGAAACGCTTTGAGCAGGTTGCAGGAAACTACCATCAACTAGAAATCTACCTTCGATTTTATGGATACCTTTGAGCTTTAAGTGCTGAGCAAAAGCTGATAACTGAGCTGCATTTAAGTAAGGATCTCCCCCTCCTTTTAAAATTAAATCTCCCTTTAAGACACCTTTCTTAATTTCACCTAAATAAAATAGCTCAGTATTGAATCGAAAGTCGGGGCCAAGAGTTTTTAAGGCAAAATAATAGGTAAAAATTTTGGAGACCGACGCTAAAATCATCTCCTTATTTACCTGCTCGGAGGTGATAAGTTTTCCTGAGTCTAGCTCCATGAGCGCATAAGCTACATTTGATTTGTGAAGGCCGTGAATCTTTGTTTCAGTCACTTCAGCATGGGTATTTAAGGAAAAAATAAGTAATAGCGAGAGTCTAATCAACATAGAAATATTCTAGGGGCTTAACTTACTTTTGTTAAGAGTTTGCATGGTGGATTCAAATGTCAAACTACTGCTACGCATTAACTGTAAGTTTTTCAAGACACATGGGTTTTCCCAAATATTAAGGCTAATAAACAATAAATCTAATACACTTCGGGGGTGTTTCAATGAAGCTTCAAGGGCTTGTTTTTGGTTTATTATTTTCTATTCATGCGACTGCACAAATGCCGGAGTGGTCTTATGATCCAGGTCCTGATCCTAGCACTCAGATGGGCAAGGAACTTATTGATTTAACGGCCAATATCCCTAATTTTCCTCAAATCAGTGATGAGATTATAGGGTACAGGCAAAAGTTTAGACCAGCCTTTGGTCCTATTCCTTGGAGAATGATTCTAGAAGAGAACAAAGTGAAAATTTTATTTGTTGGGCAAGACGGAACCCATATTGCCGAGGCGGCAGGTAGACCAGCAACGGCAGGTTTTGGAGGTCGAGCTCAAGACTTTGCCAATTATTTTGGAGTCAATGAAGGAGCAGCTTTTATCAATACCTATGCCTTTACTATCAAAGGACAATACGGTGTTTATAATACTCCCTATTTTATCGAGAATAGAGATGGGTCAGTTTCAGTAAGGCAGTCAAACTTGGTTGATAACGATCTTTGGCTTATTTCTCAAGATTTAAATAGTCCCATTACGCAATGGCGAAATGATTTAATTGATTGGATTATTAGAAATAATAAAGAATCGATGAAACTTATCGTACTTTTTGGAGGAGCAGCAAGAGACTCAATTGCTTCTTATGCGAAATCTAAAGGTGCCACAGTTGAAGGATGGCTTGCTGACAGAGCTGACAAAGTAAAAGTCCCTATTACTAAAGAGGAATATGCAGGGGGGAATAATACGTTTCCAAGTCTTCAAACGAAAAGGGGAGAAGATCTTTATGAAGAGCTTTTAGGAAGAAGACTCGATTATACGAAAAGCTCGGATCAAAGGGCAGTTAGTGACTTACTGAAAAATAGACTTCCTGAGGTTTTAGAGAGAGTCGCTATTCCTTCAGGCGGAGAGAAAGGCTCAGGGCTTATTAATATGGCCCAACTCGGAGGTTATGACCTTGATTCAATGAAGGTGAATGGAATCCAAACACGCTCTTTAAAAGGGTTGACCTTAAATGATGGTACCAAAATAAAAAATGATATTATCGTTATCTCTCTTCCTCACCCAAGCAGTTTATCTCGAACAGTTATGGAAGCTGACTCTTATAGAGAGGGAATGCAAGATGCTTCTAGAAGAGTTATGCGAGATGTAGAGGTTCTAGATGAATACCGAGATGCTGGTTGGGAAATTTCAGCAGACCCAGGTAAAATTAATTATTATGCCCGAGGAGAAAATTACCGTTATGGAAGATCAGATATTGGTCCTGAGTTTTATGATTTTGGTACGCCTGCCAATAGAATGGTCTCTCGCTCTACAGCTAGACGAATGAGCCGGCATGCGAATGTTGTCATTATAGGAACAAGAGATAATGGGAAATTTTCTGGGTCTCAAATTAAAAAAATGACAGAGGCAAAAGCAGCTTCTGGGATTGATACCAATCAAATGTTTATCGCAAGACCTTCAGTAAGAGAGGATCGCTATAAGTTCGATATGGGTCCTGGTGCAGAATTGGCAGAACTTATGATATCTAACCTCGAACCAAACAAAGTCTTCCAAACCAAAACTGAACTTAAATGTAGTGAGGGAAGAGAAATCGTGAAAACGGTTAAATCTTCAAACCCTGAATTATTAAAATGTGAGGATGGTCAAAAAGAAGACAGACGAGAAATGAATTTTGATGACGATGGAATTGAAGCCTATAACGTCAAGACTCACCCTGATGTTGATGACTTTGGACATTACCGAGGAACTTTTAAAAATCCTAAAGTGGTTATTATTGCAGATCCTATTGGATATGATGATATTGTCACAGCTCGTGCATTAACAGGAACAAGAGGACAATACCTACAAGATCTAATGAATGATATAGGAGTGAATGATCAATATTTAGTCATCAAAACTGTTCCTTATGGAATGGACGGTGCGACTCGAGATGAGTGGAATGAAGTGATGAAAGCTACAAAATCCTATCGAGAAAAGTTAATAAAAAGAGTTCTTGAGAATTCAAATCCTGACTTTGTCATCGTAGACGGAACCTATGCTGCAAGAGCTGCTGAAGATTTGATTAAAGATATTAAGATCATTAGAACGAGAAGAAATAAGGATGACCTTGCTGCAGATTTAGGCGAGGTTGCTGAGAAAATAAAAGAAGTCGAAGGCTATGAAAATATAAGACATAGAACAAACCTGGCAAATATTCCAAGAACTCATCTCAGTTTTTACTCTAGAGTATGGGAAGGTACCTCTGGTGATAGAGTGATAACTTCAGCTGGAAAGCAGTATGAAGGGATTGCATTCGCTGAGGTTGTTCCTGAGTGGGCGTTTGATCAAGAAATTGAATTGGTTGATAAAAATGCCGATTTAATTGAAAATATGATTCAAGTACTCAGAGATCTTAATTTACCTCTTCCATCCGAGAGCACAAGAACCTATATCGAGAGAGTAAACTAATTAGCTCAATTAATTAAATGAGAATTCGGCCCTCAAATTGAGGGCCTTTTTTATGGCATGCTCTTATAATATGAGTATGAAATATTTAATTTTTATATTCTTTATTGCCTGTAGTACCCCGAAGAGCAAACTTGAGTCAGATGCAAAATGTTTAAAAGCGCTTGCTTCTAAAAAAATTGTAGCGCCAAACGGTGTCGAGAGTATGGGAGTCTATTCAAACTTAGTTCAAGAAGGAGATGTTTTTACGGGATATAAAATACGAATCGTAAAACGAAGGGATTACTGCCAAGGTCTTATATTAGAATATAATCAGAGTCTAGAGCCTCAGCTCTATTCCATTTCCAATCTTTTTGAATGCGAAGAAAGTCTGTCAACTTTATCGATGGATACTAAACTTGGATTCTATAGTCCTTTCAGTGATAGTGCCCCAGAAGATTTTTACTTTGGGTTTGATGGAAGGCTAGATAGTTCAGATAGATTAATTGGCCATATAAGCTTTCCTAGTAATGATTTAAAGGGACGAGCGGAAAAAACAAAAGTAAGCTTTGAGCCCGGTCCTAAAGACCAAGCAAGTATGGCGGCATTTGATTGGGAAATAATTGAAAGACTGAAACTTAAAAGAGCGTGTTTTAGGTAGGAACTCTCCCTAGAAGGAGAGTTCCTTATATAGCAATTAGTCTGCTATTTTAACGATTTTGATTTGCTTGTATTTTCCGTCACCTTCTGATTCCGTTTTAACTCTTTGGTCATCATGAAGTGTTTCGTGAACAATGCGTCTCTCATAAGGGTTTAGAGATTTAGTCATTCTGACTTCACCCTCTTCTAGGACTTGGTCACGAAGAATTCTCGCCATATCTTGTAAAAATTCATCAGTATGGTTTTGAGGTCTATTATCTCTTCTACGTCCACCACCGGCTCTATTGCCGTTTCTATTTCCTCCACGTCCTGAAGCAGACCTTCTATTACCATTTCCGCTTCTGTTTCCGTTTGGATTGCGACGCCTAGGTCTTCTTTCACGTTTTACTTCACCATAATCGGCTCCGTTAAATTCACGCTCACCATGGTGCTCTCTATTTCCAATATTATCATCATCCTCTTCTTCGATATCATCATATCTTGAGGTTGTTCTCGCAGGTTTTGGATTTGTGCCATGGGCATATACTGCTAATTGAGACTGTTTGTTGATAAGCTCCCTTCTGAAAAGGAACTGTCTAATAATCGTTTCAATTGAAAACATGAGCTGCTTTTTATTCGTTAACACAAGCCCAATATCTTCACCTCTTATGTCAACTTTCATACGACGATCTTGAACTTCAATTTCAAAGGTCAATTCAAGTCCCATTTTAGCAAATAATTCAGTGATAAATGGCTCCAGTTTTTCTGGGGTACCGGTAAAGTCTACAGGCTCTGCAGTTCTTTTTTTATCTGTTTGGCTTGTTTCAGCTCTATTACCTTGTGCGTTTTCGTCCGCATTCATTTTCTTCTCTCCTGCAGATTTTCTCTGTTTTTTTCCTTTTGTTTTTTTGGTGAATTCGTAAGTAATTTCTTCTTTTCCAAACATCAAAAATTTCTTACCTGTCTTTTTTACGACTTTGTTCTCCAGCATCTCGGGATCTTTCACTTTAAAATGTCCAAGTGCTTGATTGAGAGCTTCGTCGTAATTTTCTGCTGTTACCATAAACGGTGCCAAAGAGGGTGAGCGTGGTGCAGAGTTACGCGATGTAGTTTGTTTCACTTTCTTTTCCTTTTTTGCCATGGTTTTTTCCATTTTCTCTTTCTGTGGTTTTCTATCTAGTACTTTTAGTGTTTTCCCATCAATTCTTGGTCTTCCACACACATCTTGTGCAAAGTCCTTATCTTCAACGTCGATTTTTGGAATATCCTCTCCCAGCACGGACTTAATGCCCTCCAGGTTTTCACAGTCTTCAAAAGCGCAAAAACTTATCGCTTTTCCGCTTTCACCCGCGCGTCCAGTACGGCCTACTCTATGGACGTAATTATCAGCTTCATTTGGTAGTTGATAGTTGACGACTAATTGAACATTTTTAATATCAAGCCCTCTTGCTGCCACATCCGTACATACAAGGTGCTGAATTTTTTTATCTCTAAAATCTTGAATGAGTCTTGTTCTTTTATTCTGAGCCAGTTTCCCTGAAATAAATGAAGCTTTAAAGCCCATTCGAGTTAGCCATTCTCCAACTAAATGTGTTTCAAATTGAGTATTACAAAAAATAAAAGAAGACTCCGGCTTTTCTACTCTCAGGAGATTGACCAAATAAGGAAACTTTTCCTTATAATTAATCATTACTAAAGATTGATCAATGGCATCAACGACCAAATTATCTTCGCTCAGTCGGATTTCTTCAGGTTGACTATGAAATTTATATGCCGTTCTCAGGACGTCTTGATTAGTTGTTGCAGACATCATAATCATTTGGCGTTTTGAAGGGATCATCTTTAAAAGATATTCAATATCTTTTTTAAATCCCATATCAAAGAGTCTATCGGCTTCATCAAAGACAACGGTATCCACTGCCTTTAAGTTTATATGACGCTTTCTTGCCATATCATTGATTCTACCGGGGGTACCAACTATAACAGTAACTCCATTCTCTAGTAATTTTTGCTGCTTGCTCATACTTTCACCACCGATAACATTGACAGCGGTGATTCCCACGTTTCTTCCAAATGTTTCGAATGCGCGGTGAGTTTGTTGCGCTAATTCACGGGTAGGGGACAGGACTAAGCAAAGTCCTTTTTGACCACTCGCGATTTGTTTTTGGATCACAGGTATGGCAAATGCTCCCGTCTTTCCTGAGCCAGTTTCTGCTTGAGCAAAGATATCTTTGCCTTCCAGAATGAGCGGTATGCTATGCTCTTGAATAGGTGAGGAACTAACAAAACCTGCCTCGGTTAAGTTCGCCATCAGAGCTGCATCTAAATTAAATTCACTAAAATTTACTTTGTTTTCTATGGTATGTTCTCTTTCTAAAAATTTTCTGAGTCTTTTTCATAAATTCAGAGGACCCAAATCAAAGCTATAACTTAACAGTTTTAGTCCGGTTCAGCAATTAGTTGATGAGTGATTTCACGTAGGTGACGAAGTTTTTTGCTAATTTTGGTGCCTCCGGAGTATCTTGCAGGGAGTCAATGACCTCTTGGTAATGAGCTGAATCATCGGTATAGAGCTCCTGATATTCTCTCAATCTGGAGGTCAGTATTCTCTTACTGAGTTCAGGATGAAATTGAAATGCCCAAAATGGTTTATTTAAAACTCGAAAGGCGTGGGGACAAGCATTCGTGAAGGCCAATAACTCACAATTATCAGGCATTTTAGTGCATTTCTCTTGATGCACCGACACCGCCATAAAGTCCCTTTTTAAATTATAAAATAGAGGATCTCCCTTAGAGGCTGGTGTCATTTGCATAGGATAAGTACCCATTTCAAAATTAGTTTCATCTCGCTCAATGACTCCTCCCATTGCTTGAACTGCAATCTGGAATCCAAAGCAAGAAGCGAAGACGGGGTAGCTCTCCTCAATACATTTGAGAACTAATTTTTCGAGTGAGCTTACAAAGGGAAACTGGTGGGGCTTTAAAACACTTGCCTCAGAAGCTCCACCAATAAACAGGCAGTTATAAGTATCTAGAAGGTGAAAATCGAAGCTCTGATGATCAAAAACGTTGAAGGTATGGATTTGCTCTAAGTGAAGGCCAGAGCTATCTGCAAAGCTTTGGCGCTCCTCTATGAGGACTCTAGGGTTTTGGCGAATTTGGATCAAAAGTGCTTTAAAATCCATGGTTTGAGTATCCCCATAAGCTTTATCCTGTGCAAGGGACACTGTCCTAAATTTTCCAAATTTAGCCTAATGCTTTTCTTAATTGCTCCGATAAGATTGTGACGAGGTGTTATCTTGAGTAAAAACGCTCACAAGAAAATATATGGAAAAGGTGAAGTTATCTTCCGTGAAGGTGAGAAAGGCCATTGTGCTTACCTGATCGATCATGGACGCGTAGAAATACGTATTGGAAGAGGTGCGGAATCCACTCCGATCGCGGTTTTAGGTGTGGGAGATTTCTTTGGAGAGATGGCCGTTTTAGATAATTCCTTTCGCTCGGCTACAGCTGTGGCATTAGAGCCATGTGAATTAGTTGAAGTTTCGAAAAATCAAATTAGTGAAAGAATTGAAGATACAGATCCCATCGTGCGATTTTTAATTTCAATGCTTATTAATCGTTTGCGTGACTCATTAAGAGTGAGTGAAGAGCTTACCACTTCAGGAGTCATATCGGTTTCAAAAGTTGGACACTCTGTTAGCAAGGTCGTGAAACTTTCTGAGCTTAAAAAGAATAAAGAAGTCGTTGAGAAAATAAAATTAGAAAAGGCCCTCAAAGATGCCCTAGATGAAGATGAGTTTATGGTGCATTATCAGCCGATTTTAGATTTTAAAAATGGAGGCGTTTCAGGTTTTGAAGCGCTAATGCGATGGAATAGTCCTGAGCGAGGAATGGTTCGTCCGGATCTCTTTATGGGGATAGCCGAAGAAACATCTTTGATAGTTCCTCTAGGTCAATGGCTAGTTAAACAAGTCATTCGAGACTTTGCTAAGATCAAAAAACAAAGCGCTTATAAAAGACCACTTTTTATGAGTATTAATATCGCTGCTAAGCAATTCCATGACAAAAATCTTTTTAAGCTTTTAAGTCAAACTTGCCAGCAGTATGGAATTCATCCCAAAGAAGTGAAACTCGAAATCACAGAAAGAGAACTTCTTAGAGGAGCTTTCGTTTTTGATTGGATTAAGAATGCCAGAAAAATGGGATTCTCTGTTGCCTTAGATGATTTTGGGACAGGTTTTTCTAGTCTAAGCTACCTTGCAAATCTTGAAGTAAATAATCTAAAAATAGATAAATCGTTTGTTGAAAAGATTGTGAACGATCCTAAATCTCGCAGTATTGTAAAGTCCATTGTTGAGATGTCAAAGTCTCTTGATCTTACTGTAATTGCCGAAGGAGTTGAGACTCAACAAGAGTGGAACCTACTTCGTGATTTTGGTTGTACCTATATGCAGGGTTATCTTTACAGTAAACCACTTGCCATGAATGATCTTGTTGCCCTTCTTACAGGTCAGAAGAAGAAAAGAGCTGCATAAGCGCATAAACACAGGTATCAACAACCGATCCTTTCAGGAAAATCTTACCCCTTATTGCCGACCTTTTTACATCATAGGACCAGCTCACCGAGTAGTTAATTAATCATTCTAACAAAGTGAGTCCTGCATGATGAAATTATTCGTGGCCTTAATGGTCTACACCTCCGCTAGTTTTGCCTGTATCAGTGGTAAAGGTTTTCTTCCTGAAAATGATATGTACTTAGATGTGGATTATAAATCCATCAATGGCGGTATCGATGAGCAAGAATTTAATCGAGTCTTAGATAAGCTTCAACAAGTTTATGATCCTATAATCAATCAATATGGTGGCAATCTTAAAATAAATAGGCTTTGGTCGGACGGGACGGTCAATGCGAGTGCTAATAGGCAGGGCAGTGATTACATCATCAATATGTACGGAGGACTTGCCAGGCATCAAGTCGTCACCAGTGATGCATTTGCATTAGTTGCTTGTCATGAGGTTGGGCATCATATCGGAGGAGTTCCTCGCTATACGCAAAGAGGTGGTGAGTGGGCATCAGTTGAAGGACAGTCTGATTATTTTGCAACGACAAAATGCTTAAGAAAACTTTTTATGAACGATGACAATTCAACTATAGTTCGTGAATTGCAAGTTCCCTCTGAAGTTGTTTCCAAATGCGAAAATCAATTTTCTGCTCAAAACGATCAGGATATTTGTCAAAGAATCGCTATGGCAGGATTAAGTGCGGCTTCATTATTTGCGAACGGTAATCCTCCTCGCTTTAATACACCAGACACTAATAGAGTATCCCAGACATTCGAGTCTCATCCTCAGCCTCAATGTCGACTTGATACCTACTATAATGGAGGAGTTTGTGGAGTTGAAGAAGATGTTGAGATCGGACAGCAAAATCCTAATATTGGAACCTGTAATAGGGCCAATAATGACAGTGAAGGATTAAGACCTCTTTGTTGGTTTAAGCCTGCTGGAAGTAATCCTAATCCTAATCCTAATCCACCTGGCGGCGATACGGCGGCAACTCCTACTGTCAATGGTCAGACAAGTATTCAAACTCAAAACCCTAATCAATTGATCCCTATCGCTCTCAATTTGAGTGGACATCAAGGGGCGCAAGGTTTTGCCATTGAGGTAAGTAAACCCAATCAAGGTTTCTCTAATCCAAATGGTAGAGAGCCTGATAGACGTAATGGATTATGGCTTCAATCTTTTAGGGGAACAAGTGGAACCTATAGACTTCTTCCATCCAGACAATTACCTGGGTGGGGAGTGTACCAAGTAAGAATAATTGCGTTGGATGGCCAGGCAAGGCCCGTTAGCAATTTTTCAAATCCTCTGATTATTAGGCTTGGACGATAAATGAAGTTAACTCTAAGTCTTGTGATGGCGATTTTAAGTTTTAGTGTTTTTGCCAAAGAAAAATTTCTCCTTTCTTCAGAACTTGGTTTAGTCCAGGCCGGCGAAAATGGGAATTTTTCTAGATTAGAAGCTGAATATTTAGAATATCAAAATTTTAGCTTGGGGATGCATTTTCAAAGCGAGACAAGAGTTTTTTCAGAGGATGAGAAGGTCTCAGACTCCAGAGTAGGAATTCAAGGCTCCTTTAAACTTCCGAAGTCTTGGAGCTATCGTTGGAAATTTTCACTAGGACAAGAAGAAAATCTTTTTGCCACATACTCTCTTCATAATGAATTTCGATGGCGTTTTAAGGGATTCAATTTAAAACTTGGGCTTGACCACTTTGAATACGATCAATTGAGTAGTATTCAAAAGGGGACTGTGGGTGCAGATTATAATGTAAATAAGAAATTGAAGGTGGGAGGTAAGCTAAAAGTTTTAAATTCCACTCCAACTGGAAATAGCATTGAAGGATTTGCACATTATCGACTTCGAAAATGGGAATTGGAAGCTAATTATGACGTGGGAAAAGTCATTGAAGCAGATGGTGTTGTAGCTGATCGAAATAAATATGATTTCAAAGCCTACTATCACTTTAATTTCAATCAAAACTATCTAAAGATTGCACCTTCTTATCAATATTATGACGGCACTATAAGAGATGAGCAGCGTTTCTATTTTTCATTTGTAGGAGCATTTTAGGCAATAAAAAAGCCGGTCAATCTGACCGGCCATATTAATTAAAATATTTATTTGAGCTTATTCAGCTGGCTTATACCAACATAATGGTCTTACACCATCGATATAATTATCAACTCTATTACAAGTCCCTGCTAGAGGGTCTTGACCAACTTCTTCTGCAATTGCTACATCACAAAGTGCACCTTGGAAATATGTATCCAATCTACACTGTGCTTCAGGGTGACGAGAGTTTGTACTGCTAACTACGTTCGTATCAGGAGTGTCAAAATCAATATCAGTGTTTCCTCTTAAGGATCCAAGAAGTTTAGCTAAAGAAAGTCCACCCATCGAAGCTCTTACACAAAGTGCTCTATCATTAGGAAGTGTGAAGTTCTTTTCACATTTTGTCACAACTGTGGCTGGAACGTCAGTCATTGCAGCTACAATAGCTTGATTATCTTCAGACTCATAAAGTCTTCTAAAACATTTTAAAGTGGCAAAATAGTCTGATTGTCCTTCAACTGAAGCCCAGCTATTAGGAAATGAATTCGTTGGAGTTCCAGCTAGGTGATGCCCAAGCTCATGACATACAACTAAAGCAAATCCATCATCGGTAACAAGTGGGTGTCTCGCAAGACCTCCATACATATTGACTTTCCATGTACCCCAAAAAGTTCTCTGAGCAGAAGCATTTACTGTGTCATTATTCCATCCACGAGACCATTTAAGCTTTCCACCTTTCTCTTTTACGATTGGCGCATAAAACTTGTCAGCGTGATCGATAATCTCGTTAAATCTCTCTTCAGTCATGTCACTTCTAAACTTTGCTGATGTAGAAATCTTAAGATCATTCTCTGGTAAAAATCCTGTGTCCCCATTCACGTCACAGCTGAAAGCTGAAACACTCAAAAGGCCCATAACAATTGTTGTGATTATTAGTTTCAAAACCGTTTCCTCCTTGAAAATCGATATTTAAGTCCATTTAGGTTTCTTCTATTCTGGACAGGAGGATTCATTATGAGAAGTTATAATCTCAAACATTACCTTACTAAGAAAAGAGTATCACCGACTAAAAAACTCGGTAATACTCTCATTTACAGTTCTTAGCTACTTGGTGCTAGAGAGAATTAAGTTGGGATAATAGATGAGTGAAATGCTCGCTTTGAACATCGCCTTCTAAAATCATGGCTAGAAGTTTTTCAACCATAAGTTTCATTTGTTCCAGCTGTTCTATAACTTCTTCGGGCTGGTCTTCTTTTTTAAGTTCTTTTTCAATAAGCTCTAAAAGTTTTTTTGATTGTTTGAGCATTTGCTCTCGAAGTTTTTGAACAAGTTCTGGGTTTCGGATTTCTTGAATCCTTAAACCAAGTCCTACCAAGCGATCTTTTCGTTTCAACACGGTAGATTTAACACAATGGATGCAATTTACTCTGGCCATAAAAGTTTGAATATTTCGTGCGCCATTAACTCTAAACTGAATTTTATAGAGATCTGTCCCGGCGCTATGACATGTCGCTGTAATATGTTTGGATTGATGGAAATCAAGTTTTAGTTTTGAATTTTGTCCTTTATACCAAAAAGTGGATCTTCTTGAGGAGACACCATCAACTGCTAGGACGTCGAATTGAGCTGCCTTATAAAAAACTGTTCCTTGTTTTTTTACACAAATATCTACAACTTTGGTTTGTGCTTTGGCGTTGAGTGTTATGAGTAAACTCAAAATTAATAAGATTCCCATTCTCTTGTTGTCCATCTTTCCTCCTCTGTGATGATGCTTTAAACTTTCCAAGATTCGTGCCAATATATAGGCATAATTTTATGACTTAACTGACACTGAAGTGACCACCATGCACCTTGCGTTTGGTCAAAAGCGGTGTCAAAGGGAAAGTAAGAATGGCGAACTGTCGATATTGTGGAAAAGAAATTACTTGGCTCAAAGATGGTCGAAAAAATATTCCTGTCGAAGGTGATGGGGGTGAACATAAATGTGAAGAGTTTATGAAAACGCGCGATTCACTTAAAAAAATTAATCCTACGGAAATGGATCCAGAAATATTAAAGCAGTATCAAGAGAATCTTAAGAAAGCGCGAAATAAGAAAAAGTGAAATTTCTAGGTGATAGGAAGTAGGTCTTAGGTTTTGGGATGGGATTAAGTTCCTCCCGGATTGTGAGCAAGTTTCCTTGAGACTACCATAGGCGATAAAGTAAAACCGAGCACGATCTTTTCTCGTTGGCTTTCCACTTCCTTCCGATAGATTTAAAACAATACTTAAACTTGCTCTTTCAAACTGATTTTTCATAGCACCATTAAGTTTAATTTTTCTACATTCCTTGTAGAAGTCCATAGCTAGTTCATAAGTTCTAAAGTTTTTACTCATCATATCTCAAGTTGAGAGGGCTGCATTAAGTGTTTGTCTCAATCTTCAAGAAGGTAATGCCAAGTTTACCCAAAAAGATCGCAGAAGATTTTTCAATATTGCTTATGCGAGCCAATGTGAAGTTCAACTAGTACTGAAACTAGAGATGGTAACAGAGCTTAAAGAACTCTCATATTCCGTCGGAGGTCACTGTTACAGATTACAGCACCGAACACAAGGTCACTGAATACCGCTAACAGATTTTAAAGCGTCTTCAAAAACTCAATTAAATCCAATTTATCTTCTTCACTCCAATTCGCCATCCAGGAAAAGTAGTGACCAGAATTTGAATGACCCACACGTTTGGTATAATAGATATCTCTATCACCCCGCTCAGCTTTACGAAGGGCCCGTCTATATTCTCTTTGATTATAGGTCGTAAGTCCTACTTTCATTTTATCAAATCGTTTTTCTTCTCCAGCGTCCATCATGTCGAATACGATGGGTCTTTCACTTGGTTTTTTGAAAATCTCATAGAGGTTGGGAATGGAGGCGTTGTGCATATAGGGAAACCGAGACCAAACACCCCAAAGCTTGGGAGCGAAATATCCTTTTCCTATATTTTCACGATTAAAATAAAGAAGGTCGCTAAGACTTCCTTCTTCCACAAGTCTTTCAAGTTCTAAATCAAAACCCTGCATTCTCTCTGCATCAGTTTTAACTTTTGATAGTTCGATAACTTTTGGAGCTTCATAAATGGGATAGCCTTGCATGTCTCTATTATGTTCTCCGTGACAGCCAAAACATCTATTTTCAGCGATGGCACGCCCACGGGTCACGCGCTCTTCTTTAATTTCAAAAGGATATTTTGGTGGCAAAAGATTTCCTAGAACATTATCCGCCATATGAATAAGCCCAGGAAGAACAGCTCGCAAATGTTCAGCGGAATCACTGGCAAATAACTCGGCCCCAAACATCCATGCATATGTATTTCCATTAGCGATTCCATCATAAAAAATACCCGCTGGGCGTTTTTCAGCAAATCCCCAAAGATGGGGAGCTTTAACTTGAAGCCTCGGCATATCACTTGGATATTGCCGACCTAGGTCTCGATAGAAAAATGTTTTAATAACTGAATCTGGGACTAGTCCACGAGTCAGGTTTCCAATGTTTTCATCATTAATGACATTGGCAAAATTCAAAGCCTTGTCATAGATATAGCGAAAATCATCATTAGTATCACGAAAAATTCTGAGGGCCCGTTGAACTCTTTCCACCTCTCGGCCAATTCTTTTGACATCAATAGTTTTGTTTCCTAGACCTGGAACAATGACCCCGGCCGCTTTTCCCGAGTGGCAAGCAGTACAACCAAGGACGCCAACTTCCATTCCTTTATACTTAACGCCGAAGACTCCTAGAAATTTTTTATCTTCGGTATAGGTAAATCCGTATTGACGGGCGATCCAAGCGTCTAAGACTCCGCCTTGTCTGGAACCTCCATCGCGATTCATTCCCCCTAAGAATAAAGAGATATTGGGAGTGATCGTTGCACCTCGGCCATTTTCAAAAAAATGAGTATTAAAAAACTCTTGTTCCGCTTTATTGTGAAGATCCTGGCGATCCATAGCTGTTGCAGAAAAACATAAACTTAAAATAAGTAATAGTCCTATTAGATTCATTGAGATCTCCTGGGAATATTGTTTCGAGGAATTCTCACTTTGTCATTGATTTATTGCGTTAGTTAACGCCTGCGACCCTGCAGATGGTGGATGAGGTAGGCTAAAACGAAAACAGCGCTAACTGCGATGTGTAGATAGGCGGAATATTTTTGAAGATCCACCGCATAGACCACTTGAACGAGGTAGCCAGAGAAAATCATGAGCAGCATAAAGATGACTAAAGTAATACCTGTCTTACGCTTGATAATGGCATTTTCATACATTCGAACGATGTGATTTTGCCAAAGAAGCCCAAAAGCAAAAATTAATAGCGGGGACAGTAATATATGGACACTTTGCCAGATTTCCTGGGAGGGATGAGGTCTTATTCCATATTCAGTTTCAAGCTGAAAAAAGTATTTATAAATCCCGTATATCACTCCATGCAATATAGTGAGGTAAGCCGCAATATGGGTAAATCTGTAATTGAGTCTGAGCACAATTAAATATACTTTTTAAAATAAGTATTGTCACTCATCCACCTGTTTGCTATACCTAACAAAAAGAAAATCAATAGAACAAAAAGGAAATCAATGCGTACGTTGTTAGCTGCTCTCTTATTCTTTGGCCTAACTGTGGATTCAATAAATGCCCAGGAACTTAGTAATGAGGAACTCTCTAAAAGAGTTGAAATACTTGCAGATGAAATAAACCAATTAAAGGCTTATCAATTGTCTGTGAGTAAAAATGAGTCAAAATACGGACTTTCACCCTCAGCCTCCAAGGTCTACCATATACCTCAAGGTCTATCCGTTGGTGGATACGGTGAAGTTACCTATCTTCACGATAGAGCAGAGGATCAAGATGGTGATGCTATTGATAACGATCCAACATCGGAAGTCTTAAGAAATATTCTCTACCTTGGTTATAAATTTAATGACAAGTGGCTTATCAATATGGAGCTAGAGATCGAACATGTCTCTCAGGTCTATACTGAGTTTATGTATCTTGATTATCTTCACTCTCAGGAACTGAATTTTAGATCTGGTCTTATGCTCCATCCAATTGGATTTGTGAATGAGCTTCACGAACCAACCGTTTTTAACGGAGTCCTTCGTCCCAGAGTAGAGACAGTTATTATTCCTACAACTTGGAGATCGTTAGGGGTTGGTGCGTTTGGGACAAGTGGACGAAGCACTTACAAATTCTATGTTATGAACGGGATGAATGCTCAAGGTTTCAGCGCAAGTTCAAATCGGGGCGCTCGAAAGAGAGGTGGGCATTACTCTGACAGCGAAGAAAAAACAGATAACCAAAGAACAAGTACGGCCATTGCCGTTTGGAGGTATGATTTTCAAGCGACCGATTCACTTATGCTAGGGACTTCGGGGCTAGTTGGACAAGCTTCAGGTGATAATGAGGATCTTGATCATAGAATGCTCTCATTGCATGCAGAATATAACTCTGGAGCCCATAGATTTCGCTTTTTAGGGGTGAGAAATACTTTTGCCAATGTAGACGACTGGAATGACGGATTCGAATCAGATGGAACGACTCAGAATGCTCAGTTAAACGAGTCTCAAACCGGTGGATATATCGAATATCAATACACTATTACTGGATCAGGTGGATCTAAGTATGTACCATTTATAAGACTGGAACAGATCAACTTGCAGGCCCAAAAAGCAGATGGTATTGCTGACGATGCTTCACTTGAAAGAAGACATGCGACAGTGGGTCTTAATTATTTTCCACTTGATAGAGTGGTCTTTAAAGCGGACTATACAAAAAATACTAATGAAGCGGATTCAGGAGTTGATCAATTCGCACTAGGTTTAGGTTATAACTTTTAATATGAGCAAATTTTTAAGCTTAATTTTAATACTATCAAGTTTAGGGGCGGTGGCAAAAAACCGTCCCTATACTGATGTTGTAGCCGAGTTAAACCCAAACAGCTGTCCAGTTAAAAAAGAAAACTTATTTTTAACAAAAAAACAACGCGCCTTGATCGAGAAGAAGTCTGAGACAAAAGTTTATGGTGGTCTTGCTCTTCGTTATGTTATTAGATGCAAAGATGTAGAGCCGATTTTTTTATACGTAGATTCTCATATTGTGAGAACGTTAAATGAGACAGTTGTCATTAAAATTGAAGACGGGAAAGTAAGCGAGTATGAAGTGGCTTCATTTAATGAACCGCCAGAATATATAGCTCCCAAAAAATGGTTAGAACAATTCAAAGGGAAAAAGCCAGGGAAAGCGCTTAGAGTTATTGATGATATTGACGGACTTTCAGGCGCAACTTTAACTGCTGGTTCTAGTGTAAGTGCTGTTAATAAAATTCTTGCTTTACACGAAGTCACATCTTCAAAGAATAAATAATGCTAGCGCTCATTGGTGCAGGCTATACTCTTCAAAAATTTAAAAGTATTTATCCCGCTTATGACTTCTATGAGACTCACCGAGATAACCTCTTGGCCACGGAAGATCATGTTAAAGGAGATCTGAGTTTTTTAGATAAGGTGCAGGGATTAGTCTTTTCACTTCCTCCCTCTAAGTCCGCATTAAATCTTGTAAGAAATCTAAACTTTGAAGGCAAGGCCATTCTTTTGTCTAGCATAGGGGTCTATTCTAAAGAGGAAGCAGTTATCAATGAAACCGGTGCTATAGGTATAAGTGAGCGTTCTCAGTTAATAAGACAAATAGAAATTGAATTTCTAAAGCTTCCTGAAGCCGTTGTCTTAAGACTAGGAGGACTTTTTGATGAAAATCGTCATCCCGTAAAATATATTATTAAAAATAACAGCCATCCTGAGGCGCAGGAATTAGTCAACTTCGTACATATAGACGATGTCTGTGAGTCGATTCATTTTATGCTTAAAAATAGAGGAGAGCATAAGGTTTACAATATTGTCGATCAGAATCATCCTACCAAAGAAGAGTATTACACCAAAATAGCTTCTCGCCTAAACTTAGAACCTATAAAATTTTCCAAAAACCCAGTTGTAAAAAGCCAAATTGATTCCAGTAGGATAATAAGCGAATTCAGTACAAATTCTGATTTTCTAAATAAAGTGAGATAAATGGAAACTGCGCTTTTTTATACTCTAATCATCTATTTTAGTTTGTTGGTTGGGCTTGCCCTTTTTATGTCAGGAAAAATGGAATCAGAAGAGGATTTCTTAGTCGGTGGGCGTAAGTTCAATTTATGGCTCACAACTTTTTGTCTCTTCGCTACTTGGTTTGGAGCTGGAACTTTAATTGCGGCAACTGATGAAGTGGCAGCTGAGGGACTTAAGGTAACTGCATTAGAACCTTTGGGAGCAGGAATGTGTCTCATTTTGGCGGGAATCTTTTTTGCAAAGCCTTTGTGGGATATGCAGCTTATGACATACGCTGATTTTTTTCGTCAACGTTTTGGAAAGAGACTAGAGTTTCTAAGTGTCATGCTTAATATTCCGATTTATGTCGGATGGATTGCAGTACAAATTGTATCCCTCGCTAATATTCTGGGTGTTTTTTTTCCTGTCCCCGTTTGGGTCTTTATGATTGGTATTACTCTATTTGCCTGTTTTTTAACGATCTCAGGAGGAATGTGGTCAGTCTCTATAACAGATAGTTTTCAATTAATGATCATCATTATTGGATTAATTTATTTACTCATAAAAATTTCGGGGATGGTGCCAGAAGGGATTGCAGGTCTATTGGCACAGGTAGAAGACGATAAATTAGTTCTAATTCCTCATGAACGTATGGGAGACTTGTTTAATTGGATCGGCGTTTTTAGTATCTCCGCTTTAGGAAATATGACAGGGCAGGATCTAGGTCAAAGAATGTTCTCGGCCAAAAGTGCAAAAGTAGCAAAACTTGGGTGTTTAATTGCTGGTGTAGGCTATATTGCTATAGGATCAATCCCAGTTATTCTTGGTCTGACTGCATCTCAGACATTGGGAGAATTTGAAGGATCGGTTATTCCTAACCTCATTAAAACTTATCTTGATCCCGTTACGGCAGTTATTTTGACTCTTACTATTATTTCTGCAGTAGTAAGCACCATAACCTCCGCACTTCTCGCACCTTCAAGTATGCTTTCGCATAACTATTTAAAACATAAATTCCCAGATGTTGGATTACTTAAACTTTGTAAGTACGGAGTGATTGTTGTGGCAGTAATAAGTCTAGTGACGGCCTTTGCTGGGGAAGATGTTTATGGCCTTTTGGAAGCAAGCTATGCCATTGGTTTTGTCGGTTTTTTTGTTCCTGTTACCGTAGGGCTGTATTCAAAAAAATGGGATGAGAAAGCTATTCTGATTTCAGTTGTTGTGAGCTTGATCATCTGGCTTCCAGAAATGTTTGGGTACGAAAATCTTCCATACTCACTTATCGCTGTTTTACTTGGCTATCCAGTTTATTTTATAAGCTTTAAGTATCTGAATCAGAAACAGGTGTAAAACCTTCCTGACCGATTCGCATCATAGCGTTTTTCCAAGGAAGGACTTTCCAGTCAGGCCAGCGCTCTAGATTGTCTCCATTTGGATTTCCTGTATAGATAAAGTTCTTTAAATAGGCAGCCCAAAGGTTTTGTAGGTTTTTTACTCGCGTTGTTTTTAAATCTGAGTTTAAAAATCTCATGAAATGTTTCTTTTTAAACTCCTTTTTTTGAAAAAGAAGGGGAAGATCTATGGCATGGGTGGATTTAAAAAATGACTTCCATGGCTCTACTTCAGATTGAAAAAATAACTCATACTTAAATATGGCAGGTAGGTAGATCTTCGCTGCAGTTAGACTCGTATCTATTGCGGCTCTCATTCCCATATAACTCGTTCGATCTGCACTTTCAAAAGCTCTCATTTTTATGGGGTCATTGATAAAATCAAAAAGAGGTTGATCAGAACTATCACCATTGGCGATCGTCCACATTTCTTGCTCTGATAAGCCTGCTAGAGGGGCAGCGCTAAAAAGAGTCGATTCATTTCGATTCATCCCCGTCATGAGTGGAACTTTGTGAAGGTTTCCAAAAACGAGAGAGCCTAGACCTAATTTTGGAAAAACAATTCCATCACTTATGTGCTGGATCGGGACAAGTGCATGAGAAATCTTTACGATCTCCTCAGCAGTAAGACTGTAGAGAAACTCTTTTAATTTTTCGCCTTTCAAACGTGTATCGATTCCATGCAGTTTTTTGGCTTTGTCGACTAAGTTGTCACCCACCTGATCGGAAACAATTCTGGGGTAATTATTAGGAAGTCCAGAAGCACAATAGGCCCTATGAAATTTATCTCTAGCAAGGGGAGTTTGAAGAATTCCCCATACATTCATACAACCTGCGGATTCTCCAGCAACTGTAATATTATTTTTATCGCCGCCAAAACGGTCGATATTCTCTCTTACCCATTCTAGTGCTGCAAGAATATCAAGAGTGGTATAGTTTCCTGAATGATCGAGAGCATTTTCTTGAATAAAATCTCTATGGGTAAAGGCCCCAAGAAGACCCATACGATAGTTAAATGTGACTATAACAGCATCAACAGCTTTAGAGAGGTCTTTAGCATCATATAGTTCATCCTGGCCAAAGCCCTTGAAGTTACTTCCTCCGTGGATCCAAAAGAAGACAGGCCTCTTTTTTCTAGAGCGAAGGGCAGGAGTCCAAATGTTTAGATAGAGACAATCCTCTTGGCCCACCACCGAGCCAAATATTTTGTCTTGAGTCCCTGAAAGGAGATTTTCAATTTGAGCACAACGAGTGATAAGATTTCTTCCGTCCCAAACATAATGGCGACGCTCTAATTTTCTTGGTGCTTTCCAACGAAGATCACCCACAGGAGGTTTTGCATAGGGAATACTTTGAAAATGAGAGTATCCTGCATGTTGAGTACCAATAACGGGTCCCTCATTTGTTCGAACAAGTATTTTTCTAACAGCCAAAGCTTGAACGTTGATAAAGACAAAAATGGCAATAATTAAAAAGACTTTCATAGGTTCCTAATTTTCTCAGTGACTTCTTAAAGCTCCACCGTCGATGGCAATACTCTGACCTGTAATATAGCTTCCTCTTTCACTGGAAAGAAAGCATGCTAGATCAGCCAGCTCTCTTGGATCTCCTAGTCTACCAGCAGGAACTATTTCTCGAATTCTTTCTTCGCTTAAATTCAGGTTTTTAATTCGATCTGTATTGGTATAGCCAGGAAGAAGAATATTAAAGGTGACTCCAAATTCTGAGTATTCATTAACCAGAGACTTTACAAGGCCTGGGAACCCCGCTCTAAAGGCATTGGATGTTGTTAAACCAGAAAGAGGTTCCTTGGCTGCTATACTTGAAACCATTAAAACTCTACCAAAACGATTCTTTTTCATTGAGGGAAGCAATTCATGAATGGCTTCAATTGGGCTCATCCATAGACTTTGATAATCTTTATGCCATTGCTCTACGCTCGTGTCGTCAAAAGAATTTTTTTCAGGGCCTCCGGTATTTGTAATGAGGATATCAATATGTCCCATTTTATCTAATGCCTTTCGAGTCAATTCTTTGGCAGCTCCTTGTACTGAAAGATCGCAAGTGATGAAATGAGCTGCATTTATTTCATAAGCAGTTCGTTTCAGATTTTCTTCAGTCCTTGAGCTAATACACACCTCAACTCCCTCGCGGACGAGTGAGTCGGCCACAGCCTTTCCAATTCCTTGGCTGGACCCCATGACTAAAGCTTTTTTTCCTCTAAGATTAAGTTCCATTATCTATCCTTATAGAAAATAATCACGCTCAAGACCAAGCCAGTCCAAGGCATTGAGAGCAAGTAATTTCTGTTTTATTTTGTCGTTTACTTCTAAGTTGTTTATTAATTTCCCTGGACTATGTTCGCCAAGTGGAAAAGGGTAGTCAGTTCCCATGGCCACTTTGTCCTCACCGATTAATTGCACCAAATAGCGCAATACCTGTTGGTCATGGACAAGGCTATCAACCCAAAAATGACCCAAATACTCTTTAGGGTTAACAGGGTTGTCTTTTGCACAAAGATCAGGTCTTACGTTAAAGCCATGTTCAATTCTTCCTATAGTCATAGGAAAACTTCCTCCTCCATGGGCAAAAGCAACTTTAAGTTTTGGAAAGCGCTTGAAAATACCCCCAAAAATCATGGAGCAAATGGCCCGTGAACTTTCTGCCGGCATACCCACAAGCCAGGGAAGCCAGTATTCTTCCATTTGTGACTTTCCCATCATGTCCCAAGGGTGCACAAAAAGACACATATTCTTTTCTTCCAGGGCAGCATAAACATCAAAAAGTTCCGGAGCATTGAGATTCCACTCATTGATATGAGAGCCAATTTCGACACCAGGAACGCCCATCTTGTGGAGTCGTTCAATTTCTTGAATCGCAAGTTTGGGTGACTGCATAGGAAGGGTTCCTAGAGGTACGAAGCGCTTACGATGTTTTTCACAAACATTAAAAATATGGTCATTTAAGTACTGAGCGATATAGAGACCATCTTGAGGTTTGGTCCAATAGCAAAACATAACGGGAACAGTGGAGAGAACCTGTACGTCTAAATTGAAACCATCCATGTCATGTAATCTCGATTCAGCGTTATAGCAGTTTTTATGGATTTGTCTGAAGAAATTGCCTGAATCATCCACCATATCGGCGCCACAACAATCTGCATGTTCATGTAGTTCTATAAAACCACCGTATCCAAAACGATCTTTAAATTTTGGAATCTCAGGGGGAAGAATATGGGTGTGGATATCGACTTTAAACATTACCAGGTCTTCCCATTAATATGGCCGCACTCACACTTCCCAGCATCGGAATTATAATAACGATCAAAGACAGCACCGAAATCAGTTTCAATATTTTTGAGATGAAAAAACTCTTCATAGAGTTTTTTTCCACAGTTTTTGCAATACCATTGAAGCCCATCTCTATCCTCAGGTGTCCTGGTTTTTTCAATCACCAGACCCACTGAGCCTTCGCTTCTTTGAGGAGAGTGGGGGACTCCAGCAGGCAACATAAAGATTTCTCCGGCTTTAATAGGCACTTCCTCGAATTTTCCTTCTTTATTAATAATACGAAGAAAAATTTCGCCTTCTAATTGATAGAAAAATTCATCCGTTTCGTTGACATGAAAATCAGTTCTAGCATTAGGGCCACCTACTACCATGACAATAAAAGAGGAGTCTTTAAAGATAACCTTATTTCCAACCGGAGGTTTTAAAAGTTCACGATTCTCTTCGATCCAATTCATAAAAGAAAAAGGGTTATTCAATCTAGAGTATTGAGCTTCCATTAAGACTCCTTCAGGGCAGCGATGCACTTCAACTCAATAGCAATGGGAGTTGGAAGGCAATTTATTTCTAAAGTGGTTCGGCAAGGGGGATTGTCTCCGAAATACTCCTTCCAAAGTTCATTATAAACTTTGAAATCGTCGCTCATATTAGTAAGAAAAACGGTGACATCTACCAAGTCCTCCCAGCTCGCACCGGAAGATTCTAGTATGGCCTTAACGTTATTGAAAACGCTATGGCATTGCTCTGCAATATCATACTCTGCAATTTCACCTTTATCATTTAATGTGACACCTGGTATTTCTTTTGAACCTTTTTTCCTAGGACCCACGCCGGATAGAAAAAGAAGGTTTCCAACACGACGTGCATGTGGATACGCGCCAACTGGTTCAGGGGCAGTTTCGGAATTATAGATATCAGACATAGTTGACCTTTTTGGGCAAAATTCTACATAGATAGTTTGCTACTGTTGATATGCAAAGCATTAAAAGACGTTTTGCTTTTTACAAAGTGAACTACTCAATGCACAATGACCCAATGAAGTATCTCTTTATTCTTTCGTTCTTTTTTTCAACACTAAGCTTTGCCAATATTTGTGTGAAGATCCCAAATTTCGAGACAGAAGCTTATAGCTTTAGAGACGATATCGATATTTTTGCCAGCGATGGAGTAGAAATTCACGGAAATCTCTTTAAACCTAAAAAAGCTGGAAAACTTCCATTAATCGTTTTCGTAAATTCATGGGTTTTAGAGGAGCATGAATACTTTAAACAAGCTAAAGAACTAGCAAGTGCTGGCTATCTTGTTTTCAGCTATTCAACTCGAGGCTGGGGTTGTTCTGGTGGAAAAATCGAAGCTATTGGACCTAGAGATATTGAAGATCTTGAAACGGTTCTAAATTGGATAGAAAATAATACGCCGGTTGATTCAGCTAATATTGGTATGAGTGGTATTTCCTATGGCGGAGGGATGTCTTTGATGGCAGCCGCCAAAGTTGATCGAATCAAAACTGTAGCAGCTATGAGTGCTTGGGGTTCCCTTACAGATGCCATTTATGGAGCGAATACTCCAAGACAATTTTGGGCCTCAAGTCTTATTGCTACCGGTGCAGTTATTGGAGAGGTAGATACGAAACTATTAAAACTTTTTAAAGCATTGATTACCCATGAAGGCACAGGGCCAGCTATCAATTGGGCCAATGAACGTTCTCCGATAGAATTCATAGAACTGGTAAATCGAAAACAAATTCCCATTTATATTTCTAATAATTTTGGAGATAATCTTTTTCAACCGAATAATATTCTCGATTATTTTCAAAAACTCAGAGTTCCAAAGATATTAGATTTAAACCAAGGTACCCATGCATCAGCCGAAATTTCAGGTCTTATTTATGGAGACAATTTTAGTTTCTCTCGAATGCAGGCTTGGTTTGACTACTGGCTTAAAGGTGAGCCCCAAACAGGCTTAAAATTTAATGAGATAAGTATGCAGCTTGATTTAAAAACTAAGCGAGAATATTTTTCTGCTACTAACTTTTTTAAGGCTCCTGAGCTGAAATTAAATCTCACTCCTAGAGGTTATATTTCGCATGGTGGGCTAAGTACGCAAGTCTCGAGTAATGAGGACATAGATACAATATATTCAGGAGTCGATACGCGAGCGAGTTCAGGAATTCCCGTATTGTCTGCTATGTTAGATGGTCATTTAAGAATACCTGTTTTTAATACGCTTCCTTGGATTCAAAGAGTAAATGGCATTTATTATAAGTCTAAGAGGTTTAAAAAGGGATTAAAGCTTAGAGGTATTCCAAAGCTTAGACTTACAACCTCAAGTGAAGGGAAGCATTATCAATTATTAGCCTATCTTTATGATCGCAGCCCTCTTGGAGTGACAAGGTTGATTACTCATGGAGCTGCAACTAGTGTGCATCATGACGGTAAGAAAGAAGTTTTCGACTTGGATTTAGTGGCCACGGCTTATGATCTTGATCCGGGGCATTCGCTGGTTTTGGCCATTGACACTGAAGATCTTCTCTACGCAAAGCCATTGCATTTAATACCTTATGAGACCAAGATTCATTTTTCACAGTCTCATATTAATGAACTGAGGTTACCTGTTATCGATTAATACAAATATTCTTAGTATTCGAAAAAAACTTCAAGATATACTGACCACCTTCTCGTCCTCGACCAGAGTCTTTCATACCACCAAAAGGAGTGCGAAGATCTCGCAAAAGCCACGTGTTAATCCATAAGATACCGGAATCAATTTGAAGTGCGACTCGTTTGGCTTTTTCAATATCTTGGGTCCAAAGACTTCCTGCTAGACCATAGCGATTGGCATTGGCCATATTAATCACTTCTTCTTCGGACTCAAAGGGCTCAATTGTAGCAACAGGCCCAAAAATCTCTTCTTGATTGGTAAGGCAATTTTGATTTAAGCCTTCAATTAAAGTGGGCATGATAAAAAAGCCTGGCTCCTTGAGAGCTTTTCCACCAGTGAGAATTTTTCCCCCTTCGGACTTTGCTGTCTCAATGGCTTTCAAGATTTTATCGAAATGAGCTTTTGAAACCACGGCTCCTTGTTGGCTGGATTCATCTAGTGGATCACCTTGTTTTAGACCATTAACTTTGGCAACGAGATCTGTTTTAAATTTTTCATAAATGCTCTTTTCAACCAATATGCGCGAGCCACAAAGACAAATTTGGCCTTGGTTTGCAAAAGCTGCTCTTAGGGTCGTTTCCAATGTTTTTTCATAATCACAATCTGAAAAAACGATTGTGGCATTTTTCCCACCCATCTCTAAATGTAATCTCTTCATGGTGCTGGCTGAAGCTTCAGCGATTTTCTGACCGGTCATGGTTGAACCAGTAAATGAGATGGCGAGAATATCTTGGTGAGTGGAAATCGCCTCTCCAACTTCATGTCCAAGACCATGAACGATATTCAATACTCCTGGAGGAAGTCCAATTCTCTCACAAGTTTTACCGAGCATATAAGCTGTCATGGGAGTAACTTCACTTGGTTTGGCCACTACTGTGTTTCCAGAAGCAAGTGCAGGAGCTACTTTCCAGGAAAAGAGATAAAGAGGGAGATTCCAAGGTGAGATACAGGCAACAACTCCAAGAGGTGAGTAGTAAACAGTATTTTCGCCGGCATCAAGTGTGTTAAAGCTCTCAGTCCCAAATTTTAGAATTTCATCAGCAAAGAATCTAAAGTTTTGAATCGATCTTGGAATATCCACTGAGCGAGCAAGACTTATTGGCTTTCCATTGTCGATGCATTCAGCTCTTGCATAGTCTTCTAAGTTTTTTTCAATATCATCTGCAATGGCATGAAGATATTTTGATCTTTCACTCTGGGATAATTTCGACCAAGTTTTAAAGGCTTCTTTTGAAGCTCTCACGGCAAGTTCTACATCTTCTCTTTTGGAGCGGGGAATCTCTCCATAAACTTCTCCCGTAGCGGGATTAATATTAGGGATATAGTCAGTGGTGGTTTGCTCAATACCTGCAATATAATTGGTAATTTTCATAATTCCCTCAAAATAGCGCGAACTGGAGAAGCATCTGCTTTGGTTAAATTCAGTGGAAGTGCGATGAGCTCGTATTTTCCATCTGAAATTTTGGATAAATCGATTCCTTCCAGAATGGACATCTTAGCTTTTGAAATAGCTTGATGAGCAATGAGATCTTTCGCTTTAGATAGATCCACAGAAGGGGTATCAATTCCAACTAAGATGACATTTTTTGTAGCAAGCATTTCAATTAGCTCCACTGATAGAGCACAAAATTCAGGTTCCCAAATATTGTGATTAGTAACACTATTGGTTCGAAAGAGAACTCTCGGAGTATTGATTTCAACTTGAAAATCAGAAGGCCTAATCCGTTCACCTTTTTTAGTTTGTACTTCAATCACTTGGCATTCACCAATATAGTTGGAAAGAGTGATGTCTCCCATACCACCTCCTGTAGGTGAGTAGTGTCGCGGGGCATCTGTGTGTGCGCCTAGGTGAGTGGTGGTTGTCATGGTGCATAGATCAAGATGATTACCAGCCTCAAAACTCATCAATTCTGTGAGTTTGAACTTGGTGTCTCCAGGAAACACTGCATAGTCTTCCGTAATTGGAGGAGAAATATCATATATTTTTCTAAGCATGCTTTCCTTGTCTATCAGAGGCTAAATTCATATTATCTTCAAGGTACTAAAGGGATAAAACTATGGAAACTGAAAAACTTTTGGAGATGGCAAAAACCCTCCATGACGCAAGGATAAATGCAAAAGCTCTGCCTCAATTCTCTAGTCAAATTGAGTTCAGTAGATCTGAAGCTTACTCAATACAAGAGATGGGAATTCAACTTCGAGTAGACTCAGGTGAGAAATATATGGGTCTAAAAATGGGTCTTACCTCTGAAAAAAAACGCCAGCAAATGAACCTCGATGCACCACTTTATGGAGTTCTTACAGATAAAATGCAAGTGAGCGGAGTTTATCAACTTAAAGGTCAAATTCATCCTAAAATTGAGCCTGAGATTGTTTTTTATATAAATGATGATCTAAGCGGGGATGTGACTCGCGAAGAAGTTTTAAATGCTTGTTCAGCAGTCGGTCCTGCACTGGAAATTTTGGATTCTCGCTATGAAGGGTTTAAATATTTTTCCATGGAAGATGTCATTGCTGACAATTCATCGTCCTCACAATTTATATTAGGTCCAAAAATTGAAAATTTTAAAGATATGGATCTCAAAAATTTAAAAATGGAAATGAAAGTAAATGGAGAGACGGTTGAAGTGGGAACGTCTTCTGATATTTCAGGCGATCCTGTTGTCTCAGTTATTCAATTAGCGAGTCTTATGGCCGAGCGTGATCAATATATACCAGCGGGAAGTTTTGTTTTAGCGGGTGCTGCTACTGCGGCAGTAAAACTAGAAGCAGGGATGAAAATTAGTCTTGATGTGGACGGTATGCAAGAATTTAGCGTAAAGATAGAAGGATAAAAAATGTATAATTCAAAACATAACGATTTAAATGCTGCTAAAGAATTAGATCTAGAGTACCCAAGTCAAAGAAACCATTTTCATTTTCCCGAGGTTCCCGCAGGAGAAGATTGTTTGTATTTTTGCGGACACTCTCTTGGACTTATGCCAAAAGATGCACAGACTGCCATCGACACAGAGCTAGATTCATGGAGAAAATATGGGGTTGAAGGACATTTTAATGGTCCATACCCTTGGCTTCCGTATCATGAAAATATCACGAAAAGCTTTGCTAATCTTGTGGGTGCAAAAGAGACTGAAGTGGTAGCGATGAATACGCTTACTGTGAACCTTCATCTCATGCTTGTTTCGTTCTATAGACCGACTAAAACTCGCTATAAGATATTGATTGAAAATAACACATTCCCTTCAGATAAATATGCGGTGGATTCTCAGGTGAGATTTCATGGTTATGAAAACGCCGTTGTAGAATTAGTACCCGACGAGGGGAAAAAGACGGTTTCTCCAGAGAGTCTATTAAAGCAGATTGAAGAACTTGGTGACGAGTTAGCTCTTGTTATGCTTGGGAATTGTAATTATCTTTCCGGACAGAAATTTGATATGAAAGCCATAAGCCAAAAAGCTCATAGCGTGGGTGCGTTGTGTGGATTTAATATGGCCCATGGTGCTGGGAATTTAGATGCAAATCTTAGTGACTCAGGAGCTGATTTCGCAGTTTGGTGTTCATATAAATATTTAAACTCAGGGCCTGGAGGCCTCGCAGGTTGTTTTGTGAATGAACGTCACCATTCTGACCCTAAAATTCCTCGTTTTGAAGGTTGGTGGGGACATGATAAGTCTAGTCGATTTAAGATGGGACCAGAATTTGAGCCGATTCAAAGTGTAGAGGCTTGGCAATTGTCAAACCCTCCTATCTTTCAATTAGCGAGTATGCGTGCCAGCATGAACTTGTTTGATAAGGTCGGTATTAAAAATTTAAGATCTCGTGGGGATAAGATTACAAGCTATCTTGAATTTCTTTTTCACGAAAACCTAGGTGACGATATCGAAGTCGTAACTCCGAAGGAACGTGGATCAATGCTTTGTATTCAACTTAAAAAAGATCCAAAATCAATGGTAGAAAAACTGGGAAAAAGAGGAGTCTTTCTTGATTTTAGAGAGCCAGATATCTTAAGAGTTTGTCCAACAGCGATGTATAATAGTTTTGAAGATTGCTTTAAACTCGTTCAAGTTCTTAAAGAGAGTCTTGCATGAAAATGATTGTGGCCGGAGCAGGACTGGTCGGTTGTGCGATGGCGATTGCTCTCAAACAAGAAGGCCATGAAGTAGAGCTGATTGAAAAAAGATCAGATCCTAGACTTCAAGATTTGTCATCCGGTCGTTCCATCAATTTGATCGTTACCGCTAAGGCCATTAATCTATTCCAGCAACTTGGTATTTGGGACGATGTAAAAAAGATTACGGTTCCCGTTTATGGTCGAATGATGCACTCGGTGGAAGGTGAGCTTACCTATCAGGCTTATGGACGAGATGATTCGGAATATAATAACTCTATTTCTCGCGGCATGATGAATAATCTTCTTTTAGATAAGGTCGAAGAATTTGATATTCCTATCCATTTTGAAAAAGAAGTCTCTCAAATTGATTTAAAAGCTCGAAAGATCATTTTTGAGGACGGTGGTATAAGCTATGACAAATTATTTGGCTGCGATGGCGCAGGATCCCCTGTAAGAGCAGCTTTAATTAGTGAACTGGGTAAAAGTGCAAGCTATCAAGTTGAACCGTTAGGAGTTGATTATAAAGAATTTTTAATGCCTGCAGATAGATCAGGTAATTATGCTATCGATGAGCGCTCCCTTCATATTTGGCCTCGAGGAAAACATTTTTTAATGGCGCTTCCTAATTTAGAGGGAAGCTTCACTATGACTCTTTATATGCCAACAGAATGGTTTAAAGAGTATGATACTGAAGAAAAAATCGAAGCTTATTTTAAAGAATTTTATCCAGATGTTCTTGAGTTTCTTCCAAATTTCACAAAAGAGTATTTTAAAAATCCTGAAGGCTTTTTAGGGACGGTTCGGATGAATCCTTGGATTTATGAAGACTCTGTTGCTTTATTAGGAGATGCAGCTCACGCGATTGTTCCTTTTTTCGGACAAGGAATGAATTGTGGTATGTCTGATATTCAGTTCATAAGAGAGAGAATGAAAGCTCATGGTGAAGATTGGTCTCAGATCTTAAAAGAATATCAGTCTCACCAAAAGCCTAATGGTGATGCTATTGCAGATTTATCGCTGGAAAACTTTGAGGAAATGAGTGCTAAAGTAGGCGATGAGCGTTTCTTATTTAAAAAGAGGGTAGAAAAGGTTTTAGAAAATAAATTTCCAGATACCTATAGATCTCGCTATGGAATGACGGTTTATACACTCATACCTTATCATCAGGCATTAGCGGCTGGCGAAATTCAACAGGAGCTACTTGATGAGCTTATACGTGATATCGATGATATTGAACAATTAGATCTAAATAAGGCCAAGAGTTTGATTGATGGAATGTTACTTCCGTGGCTTAAAAAAAGAGAACTCGACCTTACTAAGCATCCTTTTTAGTTCGAAGGTATAATTTGGTTTTTTTGAATTTCGAAAGCATAAGCTGGCCAGTTAAACTCCTGTCTTCTAAATGCTGTTTCATCTTTTGAGAACTTCATAGCCTTAAGCTTTTTGGTCACTAGCTCTCTATTGGAATTTGTTTTTGAAAGGGCATTTCTTCCTATCACTCCAGAATAATAGCCCATGAGTTTATAATCTAGTGTAGTACTTAGTCTTGATTCATTGTATTTTTCAGGTGAATCAACAAAGTCGACAAAAAAGGAGCCATTCAAAAAATTTTTATTGGTTTCAACTAATTCATGAGACCGCCATTCATGGGTTCCAAAGAGGGTGATCCTTCGCGCCTTGTAGTATTGAAAAAGCTTAGCGAAATGATTCACAATTTTGAAATTATCTGGAATAAAGATCGCATCGAAGTTTACCTGAGCGGGGAGAAAAACAAGTTTCTTATTCAGCTGAAAACCTTGAGCGGAGGCTTTGCGCTTTTCTTTCCTATAGATTGAGTTATATTCACCACGTCTTTTAAAGCGATCGATGACGAAGATTTCCCTACAAGCGATATCCATCGAATCGTAGTTTGTAGAGTCAAAAGTCACGTCAAAAACAATATCAATTTTAGCAGCCTTAAAAACCTTTTTCATGTCTTGAATAAATTTTGCTTTTTTATAGCGAAGGGGAGTCAATATCGCGATTCTTTTAATATTTCGCTTGCGAAGCTCTTTTAACATTTCAAAAGCATAGTTTGCCTTATTAGGATAAAGCTTAAAAGCATGTTGATTTTTATTAATTTCTTTATTTATATATATGGTAGGGATACGGAGTCCATTTTGCCATTTTTGAATATAATCTAACATTTTATCTGGGCCCCACGTGACAATAAGACCAACTCTTTGTTCGAGGATCATTTTTGCCAAAGTTTTATTGATCGCTTCTTTATCAAAGTTGACTCGAGATATTAAAAAATCACCATTTTTCTTAGCCGTTTTCAGTCCCTCAATTATGGCCTTATTTTTCACCTCATCAGTTCCGGTGTAGATGATTCCAATTTTATTCTGATGTTTTGAAAGGAGATTTTTCGTTTTCGAATAGTACTCAACACAAAGCTCTTCATCATTGAGTTGATTTAATACTTTGAAACTTTTGTCGGATAATTTTGAAAGGAGTCTGAAATATTGAACTTGTTTAGAACATCCTTGGATATCTTTTAAATTCGTAGATGAATTTTTAAAGCTTGGGATAGCGACTTTCTTTGCCTCAGGTTTTGTCTGACTAAGGGGAACTCTCGCACAGGAAAATAGAATAAGTAACAACAAGGTCCTAGAAATCATTGAGAGTTATCCTTATTTTTTCACCATTATTTACCCGCATAAGATCACTTTCTTTTTTCCTTGGAAGTCTATTGGGATGAAAATACATTTTCATTCCTGCAGGGTCGATATGACCATATTTTTTATTAATTTTAGCTGACCTTAGATATCTGGGTTTTCCAAGATAAGAGGTTTTTAACTTTTTAACAGTTTTTGAGACAAAACGCCCCCAAAGTGGTGCCGCTGTATTTGAAGCAGAAACGGCTCCTGAGAAAGAGTTTTGATTATCATTTCCCATCCAAGAAATGACGACTAAATCATTTGTAAAACCAGCAAACCAATTATCTCTCGATCTATTTGAGGTCCCAGTTTTACCAGCAGCTATTCCTGATAAGTGGGAAATTTTATAACCTGTCCCTCTTCTGAGAACTTGCTTCATTCCTTCAACAATCAATTCGCTAGTTTTTATATCTAAGGCTCTTTGATTTTTTCTTTTTGGGTCTTGCTCAAAGAGGACCCTGCCAGTTGGATCTTCTATTCTTGCTATAGAGTAGGGAGAAAAGGTCCTCCCTTTATTGGCAAAACTCCCATACACTCTCGCCATATCAAACATAGTAACTTCTGAGGATCCTAATAAAGTTGCTGCTTCATCCTTAAGTTCGGTCTTAATTCCTAGCTTATGAGCATGTCGAAGAATACCATTCATTCCAAGCTCATTGCCAAGAGAGACGGCAGGAGAGTTTATACTACGATAAAACGCTTCGAGTAGAGTTGTTTCAGTAAAAAGTTTAGCATCTTCAGTTCTAGGCCTATAGTTTCCGATTGTGATGGGTGCTATAAAGTAGAGATCGTTCCAGTTTTTTCCACGCTTAAGAGCAAGAGAGTAAGTGACAGGCTTAAAAAGTGAGCCAGGTGCACGTAATGATTGGGAGGTCCTGTTAAATTGAGAGTCTTCGTAATCTCTCCCACCAACCATTGAAACGATGGCTCCCGTTTTTCTATCAAGAACGAGAAGACTTGCTTCAACGAGATGACCTTCTTCATTTTCTTCGTTTAACTCTTGATTATCTTGGATCAAATGGTGGCCCATAAATTTATAGAGGTCTTGGGACTGCTCAATTGTACCTTCCGCCATTTTTTGAAGCTCTAAATCAAGAGTCGTGTAAATTTTAAGGCCTGAATCTTTGAGTGGGATCTCTTTTTCTGAGAGTATTTCAGTGGCCTTTTCCACGATATAATCAACAAAATAAGGAGCAGCAAGCTTCGTTTGAGAGGAGTACTCTTGGTATTTGAGCTTTTTATCTCTATATGAGAGATAGGTTTGTTGATTTAAATAGCCCGCATCTTTCATGGCAAATAAGACATCCTGTTGTCGGGCTCGTGCGGCTTCTGGGTTTTTGTGAGGGTTATACTTTCCAGGAAGTTGAAAAAGACCAGCGATAAGCGCCATTTCGTGAACTCCAAGTTCTTTTAGGTCTTTATCAAAGTACCTTTTTGCAGCTGCAGATATTCCATAAGAGCCAAAGCCTAAAAACATTTGATTGCAATATATCTCCATGATTTTTTCTTTACTCACAACAGTTTCAAGATAGAGACTCAAGACGATTTCTCGCAATTTTCTTTCAATAGTTTTATCTTTAGTGAGAAGTAGGTTTTTTACAACTTGCTGAGTTATAGTAGAGGCACCTTGGGTGTATTTTCCACCGCCTCGATTGATCAGGGCCATGGCGGCCCTTAATATTCCGTAAAAATCGATTCCAGGATGGGACCAAAATTTTCTATCTTCAATTGCCATGATAGCTTCAATCATTTTAGGGGGAATTTTTTCATAGGGAGTATAGACATGATATTCATTGAACTGCTCAGAAATTAATTCTCCATGGGCATCATAAATTTTCGTGTTATCTGTTGGTTTCCACTCGATTATTGATTCAATATCGCTGTAGTTGGCGGTTAGGATTTTTTGATTTAATAGGCTTTCAAGAGTGAGTGAATAGACGATAGACAAAATCAGTCCTAACACGAATGCACTTCCAAGTATGACTTTAAAACAACATCGTATTGGAAGGTAGAGAAAATAATAGAGAATTTTTAAATCCGTCATTAAGAAGTTATCGAAATTCATGTTGATCTTATTGAATTTACAGCGATCGAAGGCAATGTTTTCCTTAAACTATAACTTTATTCATGCACTTTTAGATAAGTGTCGTAAGAGCATTTATGAAATGGTTTATTATCGTAAGTTTAATTTTAAGTGCTAATGTTATGGCGTCTGGGCCCAAAGAAGGGTTTAGTGTAAAAAAAGTTTTACAAGACAAAAAACAATTCACTGAGCTAGTTGAAAAAACTGTTCTGGCGGGGCAGGTAGACACTAGAGAGAAAGCTTACGGACTTGTGGATAAGGCCACAACGAATCTTCCTGTTAATCAACACTTCAAAGAGAATCCAATTTATGGAGAGCTATTATTTCAAACCTCTAAAAAGCCGGAAGCTTTAGTGGGGATTTTTTCAATATTCTTAGAAAAGACTAAAATAGTTCAGTTTTTTCTTTTGCTTGTGGCTACGCTCTATCTTTCACATATTTTGGGTGAGGCAAAATACTTTATGAAACCGTTTGGTTTTGGTCGACTATTTTATGGTGTCTTTCGGTTTACGGTTATAAATTCAGTTAGGCTAGGTGGATTCTTCTACCTTTTTAAAGCTAATTTAGCCCCGTTTGGAAGAGTTATGGCAGATAGTGTTACCTCAGTCGCGGTTGATTATCCTTTGCTAGTTAAGGCCTCTCATTTTCTCAATAATGTATTGAGCACTTCACTCGGTTTTTGATTAATTTTGCGTTAGTTTTGAAAAAGCTTTAAAGTATTAATAACAGGGAGTTTTTTGTGAGCCAAGGCAACAAAGATAAATTCGTTTTTCACAAGGGAAGTTATAAGAGTCAATGTGCTTATATGTTGATGCTAATTCGAAACAAGGATAAAAAAGCTTGGCTTAAATTTAAACAGGAATTTGTAAGCATCGATGACGAAGATTCTTTTGAGTTTTTCAACAAATTGGTCGCTTTTTATAAAAATGAGCCTTACGAAGCCCCCAATAAAGAAGAGATCCAACCAACACAGCCAATTGTAAAAGATAAGAAAGAAGAGAAGCCAGAGAAAAAAGTAACAAAAAAGACTGCTAAAAAAGCAGCTAAGAAAACAACCAAAAAGACTGCTAAAAAGACCGCTAAAAAAGCAGCAAAGAAAACAGCCAAAAAGACCGCTAAAAAAGTGGCTAAGAAAACTGCTAAAAAGACCGCTAAAAAAGTGGCTAAGAAAACTGCTAAAAAGACGACTAAGAAAACGGCAAAGAAAAAGTCTTCAAAAAAATAAGAATTCTAGAGGTTGGATTTCACCAATTCAGAGGCTTTTTTCCCATCAAATCTCCCTTTAATCCTAGGAGTTAGCTCTTTCATAATCGCACCCATATTAATATTGTCTAGGTTTGATTTGATGTCTTCAATAAGAGCTACGACTTCAGTTTCGGTTAAAGGTTTAGGAAGATACTCATTGACGACTTCAAGTTCTGCTTCAGCTTGAGTTCTAAGTTCTGATCCTTCTGGATACATATCAATAGATTCTTTAATTTTCTTTTGGTGGCCCACGATGATATCAAGCTCAGGAATTGACTTGGCTGAAGTATCGTTTTCGATAAAAAGTTTTTTTAAATATCTTAAAACATTGAGCCTAACTTTATCCCTTGCCTTCATAGCAGACTTGATGTCTTCACTTATTTGATCCTTCAAATTATTCATTTTAAATCCTTTTTTATGAGCAGCATTCCATCTCTAATAGGTAGAAGAGTTGAATAAAGGTCACTTCTTGAAGCCACATAATCATTCAATTTTTGAATTCCTGCTGTAGACTCTGTTTGAGGAGCCTTTAATACAGACCCACTCCAAAGGACATTATCGATCACAATCACGCCTTTATGACCTAGGAGCTCTAAACATTTTATAAGATAATGATAATAGTTTTCTTTGTCTGCATCGATAAACACTAAATCAAAGCCTGGAGAAAACTGTTTTAGTGATTCTAGTGCAGGGCCTAGGTGGAGATTGATCTTATTGGCCGATCGGGATTTACTCCAAAACTTTTGCGCTACAGCAGTGGTTTCAGGATTGATATCTAAAGTCGTAACACTGCCATCTTCTGGCAAGGCTTCTGCCATAGCGAGGGCACTGTAACCTGTAAATGTACCAATTTCTAAAACTTTTTTGACTCCAAGAGACTTTATTAAAAAACCTAAAAAGGAAGCTTCCATTTTACCCACGAGCATTTGCGACATGGGGATGTTTTCTCTCGTATACGTCTCAAGTTCGCTGCAATAATGCGAAGGTTGGTTACTTTTCTCAATGCAATAATCTTCTATGTCTTTATCTATAAATCTCATGGTATGAGACTAGGCTTTATACGACCAATTGGCAATCAGATCTGCTTATTGCTACGATAAATGAATGGGAATCATTAAACAGACTAAGAATATCTACAATTTCACTAAAAACATCAAAGCCTTGAATAGCGAGGATGAACTACAATCTGAAAAGGCAAATCGATACATCCAAACATTATTATCCGAACAAGGTGGTCTCTATCTCAAAGTTTTACAATACATGGGAACAGAGAATCAAAAAATAGCTAAAATAGCTTATGAGGATATAGTTGGCATAAATAGCCAACAAGTTAGAGAGATAGTGGAGAGAAATTTTCCTGATTTTAATGGCGAAGTGTTCCAAGAGAGTTATGCCGCAAGTATCGGTCAGGTTAACAGAGGTCGAATCGGCAATGAAGAGATAGCCATTAAGATACGCTATCCAGGAATTAAAGAGGTTTTAGAGGATCAATTAAAGCTATTAAAGTTAATTCCTTCCGTACAAAATTTTTCCCCAGCTAAGAAGTGGGGGGTTGATTTTACTCCTTATCAAGAGTCCATCAAGGCCATGCTTGATCAAGAATGTGATTATACCAAAGAGGCTTTGGAGCTTAAAAAATGGGAAGAGTATTTGAAACCTGTCGAAGGAGTGCGAGTACCAGAAGTATACTCGGAATTTCTTAGAGAAGATATTTTTATTCAAGAGTTTATTGAGGGTCAAAGTGTTTCCCAAATAGAAGCCAATTGCCAACCGAGAGAAAAGAGACAATTGGCCGAAAAATTAGTTTACTCTTTTCTATTACTGGCACTAAAACATGGAAAAATGCAGGGTGATTCTAATTTTGGAAATTATCTTTTTAGAGCTGACACTTTAGAGGTGATATATCTCGACCTTGGTCAAGTTTTAAGTTTTTCACAAACTTTTAGACAGACCATATTAAATGCCATTTGGATGCGATTTAATGGGGAACATTTTGATACTTTAAGCTTTTTTCAAGGCTTGGGCTTCGATGTTAAAAAACTGTCTCCCATCGAGAAGAAATTAGACCTTTTGATTACAGTGCTTCTTGAACCATTACTTTCAAATAGACCTATAAACTTAAAAAATTGGAATTATAAGAGAGACATCGAGACATTATTAGGAGAGGAAAAGTGGTGGTTTCGCTCTGCTGGAGGCACAGAGTTTTTTCTTTTTATGAAAGGATTTTTAGGGCTTAAAAATCTTTTGAATTTTTGGAATGTGAATCTTAATTGGCACCAGTTATTAAAGGAATTAGTGTTAAGAGAAAACCTTAAAACGGAAAAGATTATCCCCTTAGAGGGGCGAGATGAAGTGGGCCAGAGCTTCCATGGAAATAATATACTAGTTCGAGTTTTGGATGGAGAGGATGAGAAAGTTAAGATTACAATGCCTTTTATGACATTATTTGATCTTGAAGACTATATAGATGAAGAAGTTAAAACTCTGATCAAAGCTGAAGGTTATAATTTAGATAATATTGTTGAAGAAGCATTAACGGATGGGGGACGACCCAAAGAGATCATCAATATAAAAAAAGGCCACAAAACTTATTTTGTGGCCATAATATAAATTTTTTAAAAAATCTTCAAATTAGAGCTGGGTAACTCTATTGACTAGGTTACTAAGAGTATTTGCCAAGTCACTAAGGTTTCTAGCTGCAGATCTCATATCGTTGGTGGCTTTACCAGTCTGCTCTGCTGCGGTAGATACTTGTTGAATATTCTCTGTGATCTGTCTGACACCCGTTGTAGAATCCGTTACGACTCTTGCAACCTCATTGGTGGTAGCAGATTGCTCTTCCATCGCGCTCGCAATATTACCAGCAATACTATTTAACTGCTGAATGGCTTCTGTAACGGACCCGATTGAAGTCACTGCAACCTGAGAGTCATTTTGAATGGCTTCAATTTTATTCGAGATATCCTCAGTTGCAGTTGCTGTTTGCTTTGCAAGTTCTTTAACCTCGTTGGCAACAACGGCAAAACCTTTTCCTGCTTCACCGGCTCTTGCAGCCTCAATAGTCGCGTTAAGAGCAAGGAGGTTCGTTTGCTGAGCAATTGAAGTAATAACTTTAATAATATTTCCAATCGCCAGAGAGCTTTCTCCCAATTGATCAATAATCTTATTAGCTTCATTTGATAGTTGAGTTGCATCTGCCGATTTATTAGAAGCTTCATTTGTATTTTTCGTAATTTCTCTAATAGACGCAGTCATCTCCTCCATATTTGTTGCCACTGTTTGAATTCCGGCACTGACTTCTTCTGAAGCAGCAGATGCAGTGTTAGACTGAGCAGATGTTTCCTCTGCATTGGCACTCATCGTTTCTGAAACTGATAACAGCTCTTCAGCAGCAGCTGATAATTGTTCAGCGGCATTAGTGAGATCATGAATCAACTGCTCTTTTGCAGTGACTACCGACCAAGTCACCATGGGACCTACAAATTCACCATCGGGCCCAAAGATAGGAGAGACTAAAAGATCTAGCTTTTCATCACCTAATTTAATAATAGCTTTATGAGGAAGATTATCAGGGTTTCCAAAGATTTTTTGAACGTGAGCTGGGTTACGATGAAACCAATCTACTTTATTACCTACCAATTTATCTACAGGGGCTGGCAGAAGATGCTCGAGAGTTTTAAGTGTTGTCGCTGAGTTATCGTTCATATAAAGAAGATTTCCTTCTTTATCTGCCATCATCGTATTGATGGGACTAAGCTTAACCATATTAGAAAGTCTAGCAGCCTCTTCTTCAGCATTCTTTTTGTCTGAGATCTCTTCCCAGTTTACTACATAGCCGTCAATTCCACCGTCTTCAGATTTTACTAGGTTTACATTCAAATCAAGGATTAAGCTTCCTAAGTGAATTTCAGTATTAATGGGGAAATTTCTCTCATTGCTGAGAACTTTTCTTTGGTGAGCCGGGTTTTTATGAAAGTCGTCGATACTTCTTCCAAGTAGAGTCTCTACTTTAAATCCAAACTCTGCTTCAATCTCAGAACCGATCGCTCTTAAAGTTTCAATGCCTTTTTCGTTAATGTAAATAAGATTAAAGTCCGCATCAGCATAAAAAACATTGGTTTCAAGTGCATCCAAGGTGTTGCTAAATGGTACATTTTTTCTTTCATTTAATCGGGCTAAGCTCATTCATTTCCTCTCTGTTAAACAATACTGGAATAATTATCACTTAAAAAAAAATGGGACACAATTGGATTTTTTAAATACGCCTTTAAGGCGAGGTTCTCGTTGGTTATAATAGCTTCATTCGGCGATTCAGCTGATTGTAAACCTTTCATAAATTTTTTTTTAATAACTTTATTTGAACTAAATTTTTGCAAAAAAGAGGCTGTTTTTTCCTAAAATTGCCCATTTGTTGAGTATTTTTTACAAGCTTTGGTTCAATCCTATCTGTTCTGTCATAGTGTCGCCACCTATGCAGGGGATAGCAAAACCTTAGATTTTGCAAAGGAGAAAAACCATGAAAAAAATGATTATGACTAGCCTTATATTAGGGGCAACTTTATTTAGTTCATTAACTCAAGCTTCAGTAAGAATTATTACAGGAACTATTGAGGGAGAGTCTAAAACGCTCACTCTATCTTTGAATTTAGATTCAAATAACGACATAACTGGTATGACTGTTGAGTCACACGATCCAAATGCTCCTTATGAGGCAAAGTCTTATAACGACTCAGAAATTTATGGTGGTATCGTCCTTTATCGTCAAAGTGGAAGAGATATCGTGACATTGTCTTCTGACAATTTTGCCGCTCACCAGGGTGGGGCCGTTCAGCTTACTTATCTCTACAACGGAATAACGGGAAGAAGGTATAGCCTCATGATTGATCTCTATCGTGATGGAGATACTTGGAAGGTAAGTAAAGATGGACAAGATTTTAGTCGAGTTCATTTCTACAAAAAAAGACAACGCTTCGTAGGGGTGGTTGGAGTAAGATCCATAGATTTCAACAGATAAAAAATAAAAAACTCTTATATAATTTAGGGATGCCCCAACTGCTGGGGCATCCTCATTTTTGATTCTCCTGGACATTTTCTAAGTCTTTGGAAATACTCATATTTGCTAATAAAATAGACTTTCTTCTAAGAGATTCCTCGCTAGCACGTCTTAAGGGGTAAGGAGCCATTTATGAGTATGGACAAAGACTTGTGGTTTAGAAAGACGGTTGTGAGCCTAGAAGGCCCTCTATTGGGCTACGCTTACCGAATTGTGAAGCGAATAGCGCCCTCTGAGGAGGTGGTTCAAGACAGTTTTCTCAGACTTTGGAAGCAGGAGTATCCTAAGTTTGAAAACCATTATCCAAAAGCTTGGTTGTATAAAGTCGCTAGAAATCTGGCGATTGATTATTTGAGAAAAGAGCAGCGAATAGAACTTTCAGATGAGTTGGAAGAGATACTTGCTACTCCCTGTATCAATGAAAAACTAATGGAGTCGAGTCTTATCTTGCAAAAAATTAATGAGCTTCCAAAAAGTCAGCAAGAGCTTTTGTTTTTAAAATTCTCAGAGGACCTAACTTACGCTGAAATAAGTGAAGCGACGGGTTTATCAGTTTCTAATGTGGGATACAAATTACATCATGCGCTTGAAGCCTTAAAAGACATCATTTTAGCTGAGCTAAAATAAAGGAGCTACACATGCAATTGAAACCAGAATTTACGGCTTACGCACTTGGCGAGTTAGAAAATCAGGAAGAGTTTAAATTAAAACTCATTGATGCGGGATATTCAGAGGAGGAGATTGAAGCCGAAGCTCAAAAAATAAGAGAACTCGGCGCTAAGGTAAGTGAGGAGTTTAAGAAAGATGAGTCTCTTAGGCTTTCTGTGAATTTAAGAGAGAGTCTCTTTCATAAATCAACTAAGAGAATGAATTGGATCAAAGTATTTGGCTTTACCGGAGCTGCTGCACTTGTAACAATTACGGGTGTCAAATTATTCAACCAAGAGTCACCAGTATTATATAAAAATAAAGTGCACTCTGAAGGGATCATCTCTGAAGATCGAGGAATTCCTGAAGGCCCCCGAGCCAAAGGACAGATGAAACCTAGTAAAGCTTATAGAACGAAAAAGAAAAAGTTGGTATCCGGCTCGGTCGGAGGAGGCTCAGCAAGACGAGCACAATTTGGAAATCGAGCGTCTTCAATAGTCGCTGACGAAATCGCGATCCCTTCTCCTGGATCGCCTTACCCAAGTGTGCCGGTAGAAAAATCAAAAAAATCTAATCGTGAAGCCTATGATAAAATTGATGTGAATCCTTATGTGAGTGTAAGTGAGAGTCCTCTCTCTACTTTCTCTGTTGATGTGGATACGGCTTCCTATTCAAATATGAGAAGATTTTTAGAAGGCGGAAATCTTCCGCCTAAAGATAGTATACGAGTTGAGGAGATCGTAAACTACTTTCATTATGATTATAAAATGGATTACTCAAAACATCCCATAGGTATAGACCTAGCACTTTCTCAATCTCCTTGGACAGAAGGAAGAAAAATCATTCGCATAGGACTTCAAACTGATCTGCCAAAAGACCTAGTTAAAGCTCATAAAAATTTAGTTTTTCTTTTAGATGTTTCTGGATCGATGAATGATTATAAGAAGCTTCCTTTGTTAAAAGAGTCGCTAAAAATTCTTCTTAAGAAACTAGGGGAAAAAGATACGATTTCAATTGTGGTTTATGCGGGTGCATCGGGTGTCGTGCTTGAACCAACACCGGCGAGTGAGAGACTAAAGATATTGAAGGCACTTGAAGGTCTCAATGCGGGAGGCTCGACAAATGGAGGAGCTGGAATTGAGGTCGCTTATAAATTAGCAAAGCAGGGTTTTATTAAAAATGGAGTGAATCGAGTGATTCTTGCCACCGATGGTGATTTTAATGTAGGAGCAACATCTCAAAGCTCTCTGATTGATTTAGTGGAAGAGAAGGCTAGGGATGATATTTTTCTAACAGTAGTAGGGCTTGGAATGGGAAATTATCAAGACTCTATGCTTGAAAAATTATCCAATAGAGGTAACGGAAATTATGCTTATATAGATTCAATTTTTGAGGCAAACAAACTATTTAATACTGATCTCGAAAAAAATCTCGTGACGGTGGCAAAAGATGTGAAGGTGCAGGTTGAATTTAATCCTTCAAAAGTGGAAGCTTATAGATTAATTGGCTATGAAAATAGAAAGCTCGCAGCGAGAGATTTTAATGACGATAAAAAAGATGCTGGAGAGATGGGAGCAGGTCATAGTGTGACGGCCTTGTATGAAATCGTTCCCAAAGGACAAAAAATTGAACTGCCCAAAATTGATAAGCTTAAATATGGAACAGAGGTTGAAGCTAAAGGAAACTCAGAAGATCTTCTTACGGTAAAAGTTCGCTATAAAAAACCAGCTGAAACTAAAAGTCTTAAGTTCGAAAAAGTACTCACTGATGCAAATATTAAGTTTGATAAATCTAATCAAGAACTTCGGTTTGCAACTGCCGCCGCAAGCTTGGCCCTAAAGCTTAGAGGGGATAAGCTAGTGAAGAATTTAAGCTATAGAGATATAGAATCCATAGCAAAGGATGCCAGAGGTAGCGATATCCATGGCTATAGGGACGATTTAATTCACTTGATCCAATTATCGAAATCAGTTGATAAATAAAGTCTGAATTAGAGGGGTCCAATCCTGGACCCCTTTAATGTTTCACTTTATTGGTCCGATAAGAGACCCGTGAAGGCTAAAACTTTTGAAGAACTCAAAATTGAAAATGAAGAACTCAAGGCACAACTTGAGCAGTATAAGAGTGTATGCGCTAAGCAAGAAACTTTAATCAATATTGAGTCTCTTTCTGTGGGCATGTTCCATGAGATTCATAACCCACTTACAATTTTAAAAAGTAATTTAGAGTCCCTAAAAGATGAGGTGGTCAGTTCTGGGAAAATGGATGAGAAAAGAGAGTTACTCTTTAAGATGGCCGAACGTGGAATTGATCGTATGGATCAGGTCGCCTCAAGCCTTAAAAGAGTTATTCAAGGTGTAAACCAGCAAAGTGATCTTTCAGAAAAAAAGGTTGTAGACTTGAAATTTCTTATCAAAGATACCATGAACTTTGTTTCGCCAAGCTTTCGAAAGTCAGGGATAATACTTTCTCAAAATCTAAAAGACTCATGTTATGTCAACGCTCATCCGGCAAGGCTCCAACAGGTTTTCTTAAACCTACTATTGAATGCAAAAGATGCCGTCTCAAAGTCAGATATAAAAGAGATTGAATTTGAAGTCGTCTCTGATGCTAAACAGGCAATAATTCTCGTAAAGGATACTGGACATGGTATTAAACCAGAAGATAGGGCCAAGGTTTTTCAAAGCTTTTATACTTCTAAGGAATTAGGGAAGGGAAGTGGACTAGGGTTAAGTTTATCCAAACAATATATCGAAGATATGAATGGATTTATTGACGTTGAATCCGAACCTGGGCAAGGTGCTTGTTTCATTATAAGACTTGATTTAGTAGACTCAAGTGAGCTTCCAAAAGAAGATCACTCTAAGAAAGTCGTTTCTAAGTTAACATCTGGCAAACTACTTATCGTTCATCCAAAATCTGAAGTGGCAGCGGTACTTCAAAATTCACTTTCCAAACAAGGCTTTGACGTTTCAATTTCTCAAAATGCGATGGATGCGAGAGAGCTTGTCAAAAAATCTGATTTTGATTTTGTACTTGTTTCCTATCAATTGGACAGTATGAATGGATTACAATTCGTATCCTCATTAAAGAATGAAGTTTCCAGTTATCTCATACTTCTATTTGATAAGAGTTTATCCAGCCTTCCCGAGAAGACAAAAGAGTCAATACTCTCGATTGCACACGGCTACCTCGAGCGACCGTATGATGATCGCAAATTTGGTGAGCTGATGGCTAAAATCAAATCAATAGATTCAATGTCTGCTTAAATCTGGTTGAATCTGCCAGATCTTAGAAGACGGCGTTCTAACCTCTTTTCGATCTTTTTTATCCTTTTCAGAATCGTTGGCAGGACCACGAGTTGCACAACCCGCGACTGTGAAAAAGAGACAAAGCAAGATGATTCCTTTCATAATGCACCTCCAATACTATTATCCCATATAGCGCTATACTCCCCAAGAAAAAAAGCTAAGACATCAATGTTTACAGGTATCTAGCACTTCCTTTTAAGCCGCCCTTGCATAGTAATATTGAAATATTTTTAAACTATCTGAAGCAGTACCTATACTACCTTTTGAAATAGCTTTAGCTGCTTTTTTTGTCCCCCACTGCAGTTGGCGGGATTCCTCTTCAGTTAAAATAAGTGAAGGTATATTGTCAGTTTTTATGCTTTTAACAAATTCTTCGGGTAAGGTTTGGAAGTGTGCTAGTTTTCCAAAAATATGGAAGAAAAGACATTGCTCAAAACTTAAGTTTTTTTCTTCAAGTGCTGACTTTACGATATCATAATCTTGGCTTTCCCAAAGCTCTAGGGGAACTGCTTTTAAGCAATAGTATAATTCCGTAAGTCTTTCTTTTTCAGATATTCTCATACAGGTATGATTATAAACGCCAAAGAGTACAATACGTTAATATTTCGAATTTTCAGGGATATATAGAGATAAAGATTTAGATCAGGTGCCCAAGATTTTTTGCTAAAATAAAAACTCCCATCACAACGAGAAAAATAGCAAAAGATTTTCTTAAAATTTTTTGAGGAACAAAGGGAACCAACTGAGAACCAATAATAATACCGATAATTGTAAAAACGGTGAACTTGCCCATAAATGCCCAAGGGATCTCAACTTTATTAAGGTAAGAATAAAAACCAAAAAAGGAATTTAAGCTAATAATAAAAAGAGATGTTCCCACAGAGTTCTTCATTTCTGTGCCAGTGAAATACATAAGGGCCGGAACAATTAAAAAACCACCTCCCACTCCAATAAGTCCTGTCAATATTCCCACAAAAATACCGGATAAAACTGTTGGTAAAACCAGGGGAGAATTGGTTTTTATATCTGTTTCTTTTCTCCCTTTAAACATAAAAATAGCAGCAAGAATCATGATGATTGAAAAAATACTTAATTGAATGGGACCAGATACAAATTGTGCTAAGAAAGATCCCAAAAAAGTAGCAGGAATTGCTGGGCCTCCAAAAAGGAGGGCCGTCTTAAACTTGATATTTCCAGCTCGGTAATGTCCTATTGTCCCAAAGAGAGTCGCAATCCCTACAATTCCTAAGCTCATTGCAACTGCAACCTTAGGGTCTATATTTGAAACATACACTAGAATAGGGACGGCAAGTATTGATCCACCACCACCAAGAAGCCCTAAACTAAGTCCAACCAAGCCAGCAAGAATAAATGAAATCATTTTTCACCTCAAGCTTAATAATATATCAGGTGACTATTGTGAACGTTGATCTTGGTCAATATTACTTAGTTATTGAGAAGTTTTTGTTCGTCAAGAATCTCAAAGTCACGGCCGTGCTTTTTAATAATTCCTTCGCTTTCACAATAACTCATAAAACGTGCAACTGATTCGTGGGTACTTCCAGAGTATTCACCGATTTCTTTTCTGGTCCAAACTGTTGTTGGGTATTTGTATTTTAAAAAGAGCATCGACTCAGCAATTCTTTGGTTGGTAGTCTTGTCCTGAAGTCCGGCCATACGAATTTCAGCTGCACCTAAATCTCGAGCCACTTTTTCCAATATACTTCTCAGTAACTCTGGAGATTGGTTTATGGCCTGTTCAACTTGTTCACTACTTATATGTTTAATGGTTGTCGCCGTTAAGGCCATAGTGGTAGCGTGGTATTTCTCTTTTGCAAGAAATGATCTATGGCCAAACATTGATTTTGGGCCAAAGACTCTTAAAAAAGTTTCCTTACCATTTTCGGATATATGAAAAAGACCAACCATTCCGCTTTCGACAAAGTAAATTCCATCAGCTTTGTCACCCTCATGATATATAATCTGGTTTCTCTTAAGAGATTTTGTATTGCTTCTCGTTAAAGTAGACTCGAACAGTTGATAACTCATGAATTTTCCTTATCATTATTTTGCCTTAGATATTGATTGTAATCAAGGTTAGATAAGAGCAAGAGTGCTATCATTAAAATAAATAAGTTTTGGAGGATATAACATGTCATTAGAATTAAAACACTTTTTTGACCAAGATACTTATACATTGACCTATGTCGTTTACGATAAGTCGACAAAGGATGCAGTAGTTATTGACCCAGTGCTGAATTACGATCAGGCTGCTTCTAAGACTAGTATGGAGTCTATAGATGAGGTCACCAATTTTGTTCAAGGAAACGAATTAAACTTACATCTCATTTTAGAAACTCATGCGCATGCGGACCATTTGACTGGTGCCGTTGAGCTTAAAAGCCGCTTTCCCCAAGCCAAGGTGGCCATCGGAAAACATATCACTAAAGTCCAGAGTACATTTAAAGAGGTTTTCAACTTAAAAGACTTTAACACTAATGGTGTTCAATTTGATTTATTATTGGATGAATCGGATGATATTCAGGTTGGTAGCATAAAGTTAAAAACGATTTTTACTCCAGGGCACACTCCTGCCTGTAGCAGTTATTTGTTAGAAGATATGCTTTTTACCGGAGATGCTCTCTTTATGCCCGATTTTGGGACTGGGAGATGCGATTTTCCAATGGGGAGTGCAAAAGATCTTTATCATTCAATCCATGAAAAACTTTATAAGCTTCCAGATGATACGAAAGTCTTAACTGGTCATGATTACCAACCTGGTGGACGAGACTTAAAATTTGAATCCACTATTGGAGAGAGTAAAAAAAGCAATATTCAGCTTCGCGAGGAAACAACGGAAGAACAATTTATTAGGTTTAGAGAGGAGAGAGACGCGAAGCTTTCGGCACCGCAATTACTGCTTCCCAGCATTCAAATTAATATTGACGGTGGTAAGATGCCTAAAGCAGAAGACAATGGGACGTCTTATATTAAACTGCCAATCGTATAAGAGAATGAGCAAAATAAATGGAATTAAACACTGAAATTCTGGCCAGAATACAATTCGCTTTTTCAGTATCGTTTCATTATATTTTCCCTCCACTCAGTATCGGGCTAGGGCTTTTGATGGTGTTTTTTGAAGCCGCCTATCTTAGATCTAAAAATATTCAATATCATCAGCTTGCCCATTTTTGGACAAAAATTTTTGCCGTAACTTTTGGGATAGGTGTTGTCACAGGTATTGTGATGGAATTTGAATTTGGAACCAATTGGGCAGCGTATTCACGTTTTGTAGGAGATGTTTTTGGTTCTGCACTAGCAGCGGAGGGAATATTTGCTTTTGCTTTAGAAAGTGGATTTCTTGGAATACTACTATTCGGTTGGAATCGAGTTAAGCCTTGGGTGCATTTTGTTTCAACTTTGGGTGTGTTTTTTGGCTCCATGTTTTCAGCAGTCTGGATTGTCGTGGCAAATAGTTGGCAACAAACGCCAGCAGGCTTTAAAATTGTAGGAGAAGGGTTTCATGCCAGAGCCGAAATCACAGATTTTTGGGCCATGGTTTTTAATCCCTCTTCTGTCGAAAGGCTTTTACATGTTTGGGTCGGAGCATTTCTATCGGGAGCTTTTTTAGTTCTAAGTGTTCATAGTTATTATTTAATAAAAAATAGGCATATAGAGTTATCGAAAATTGCCATAAAAATAGCTCTTATCATCGCCACGATAGGTTCTCTCTCTCAGCTTTTTATTGGACATCTTTCTGCAGAAGGAGTGGCAAAAATTCAACCAGCAAAGCTTGCTGCTTTTGAAGGTCATTTTATAAGTGAGAAATCAGCTGATTTATATCTTTTCGGTTGGGTAGACCAAGAGAATCAACGTGTCCTTGGACCTAAAATTCCAGGGGGCTTATCTTTTCTTATTCACGGAAACTTTGATTCTAAGATCACGGGTTTAGATAAATTTGGGCCTGGGGATAAGCCGACTCAGATAAATGCGATATTTCAGTTTTATCATTTAATGGTAGGCCTTGGAATGATTATGATCGGCTTAAGCTTGTTAGGAAGTTATTTTTACTTCAAAGGCAGACTTTTTCAGACTCAATGGTTATTAAAGATATTTGTTATTGCTTCTATAGCACCTCAATTAGCCAATCAATTTGGTTGGTTTGCAGCAGAAATGGGACGACAGCCTTGGGTCGTTTATGGTCTCCTTAAAACTTCAAATGCCTTTTCAGAATCAGTCACCTCTCATCAGATTTTGTTTTCTATCATTCTCTTTTTTATTGTTTATGCATTTTTATTTGTTTTGTTTATTTATATGATGAATAAAAAAATCCAGCATGGACCAGATGATGAATCGAATATTGAGAGCCGCCCTATGACCCAGGAAATAGCAAACCTAATCAGTGGGGAGATAAAGGGAAGAGCTGGGGAAGAGGTCTAAATGCTATTTGGTATTGATTATGAAACATGGTGGTTTTTAGTCGTAGGAGCTCTTTTTAGTGGTTATGCTATTTTAGATGGATTTGATTTCGGTGCAGGAGCTTGGCACCTATTATTTGAGTCTGAAAAAGATCGTCGAATAGCACTGAATGCGGTAGGACCCGTATGGGATGGAAATGAAGTTTGGCTGGTTATTGCCGGTGGAGCTTTATTTGCAGGCTTTCCAAATTTTTATGCAACTTTATTTTCCTCACTCTATATTCCTTTCAAGCTATTTCTCGTCTTTATCATATTTAGGGCCATTGCGATTGAATTTAGGAGTAAAGAGCCGGGTGAGCGCTGGAGAAAAAACTGGGATAGAGCCTATTGTATATCCAGTATATTTCTAGCCTTCTTATTAGGTGTCGTTCTAGGAAACCTTCTACAAGGAATCTCCGTCGGAGAAAATTATTTATATATGGGCAACGGCTTTTTTGAGTTTTTAGGCTTCTATCCAGTTCTGGTCGGTCTTACCACTTTGGCACTTTTTATGATGCATGGAGCGATCTTTCTTCTCATAAAAACGCGAGGTTCTTTACACGAAAAGCTAACCAAGCTTCTTAGAGTAGGAATGATTAGTTTTATTATTTTATTTTCAATGGTGACAATTTTTAGCCTCATTTATTACCCTCATTTATCTGATAAGTTTAGGGCGTATCCCATTCTATTTTTCATTCCAGCTTTAGCGATTTTAAGTATGGCAAATATTCCAAGATTGGCTTCAAAAAGAAACTACCTTGGCGCATTTTTGTTTTCATCCCTAACGATTAGTTTTCTTTTAGTATTAGTAGCGGTGGAACTCTACCCTGATCTTCTCGTTTCAACTTTAGGTCCTCAATACAGTATAAATATTTACCAAGCAGCCGCATCAAAAGGCTCCTTAAAGATTATGCTCACTATTACAGCTATAGGTGCACCTTTAGTCGCTTTTTATACTTTTTTTGTCTATAAGACTTTTTGGGGTAAAGTAAGACTTGATGAAAATAGTTATTAGCTAGGGAGTTAATTTGCAAATTAATTGGTGTCGTGATGAAAAGTATTTAGATCAAATGGCACGTTTCCAAGTTCAGATGGCTTGGGAGACAGAAAAGTTCGAGTTAAACTTTGAGACGGTATATCGAGGTATAGAAACTCAAATTAAAAAATCTGATACTGGACGTTATTTACTCGCTACAGAAAATGATCATTTAGTTGGTATGCTGCTCGCTTTAAATGAATGGAGCGATTGGCGTTGTCAGAATGTTATTTGGATTCATTCTGTGTTTATTTTGCCTGAGTTCAGAAAAATGAAAGTCTTTAGAAAAATGTATGAAATGATTCAAGCTGAGGTGAATTCTGATGATAGCCTAGCGGGAATCAGACTCTATGTAGATAAATCCAATATTCCTGCACAAAAAGTTTATCAAAAGATAGGAATGAATGATGAGCATTATGCTCTCTATGAGTGGATGAAATAAAAAAAGGACCTCAATAAGAGACCCTTTATTAATTTCTCAAAGCTTTTTTACTAGCTATTTAATCTTCTTAAAACAAAATGAAGGATGCCGCCATTGCGGTAGTATTCAAGCTCATTTGCAGTATCAATTCTTGATTGAAGTGTCACTGTCGTCTCTTTGCCATCAGAATACTTAATCGTTGCATCCAAAGTTCCCCCTGGCTTTAAATCATTAATACCTGTGATAGTAAATGTTTCATCTCCTGCTAGATTTAAAGTCTTACGATTTTGTCCACCTGTAAATTGAAGAGGAAGAACTCCCATTCCAATTAAGTTAGACCTGTGAATTCGCTCAAAGCTCTCAACAATAACGGCACGTACTCCTTGAAGTCTGGTACCTTTTGCGGCCCAGTCTCTGGAGGACCCAGTTCCGTATTCCTTACCAGCAACCACAACAAGAGAAGTATTTTCTTCTTTATACTTCATCGCTGCATCGTAGATACTCATTTGTTCACCTGATCCAATATGTTTCGTATATCCACCTTCAACACCATCAAGCATTTCATTTTTGATACGAATATTGGCGAAAGTACCTCTGGTCATGACCCTGTCGTTACCTCTTCTAGATCCGTATGAATTGAAGTCTTTGATATCAACTCCATTATCTTGAAGATACTTTCCTGCAGGAGAGTCGGCTTTTATATTACCAGCTGGAGAGATATGATCCGTAGTTGTAGAGTCAGCAAGGATGGCCAAAACTCTCGCTTCTTTAATATCATCTATTGAGTCTGGATTAGCGCCCATTCCTTCAAAGAATGGAGGATTTTGGATATAAGTTGAGGCTTCTGACCACGAGTAAGTATCACCAGTGGCAGACTTAATGTCTTGCCACTCTTTTGTTCCATCAAAAACATTTGCATATCTAGAAGCAAACATTTCTGGAGTGACGGCAGACCTAACAGCTGCGATGATCTCTTCATTTGAAGGCCAGATATCTTTTAAGAAAACATCATTGCCATCTTTATCCTTTCCAAGTGAGTCTGTAGTAAGGTTGATATTCATATTACCTGCTATTGCATAGGCAACGACAAGTGGAGGTGAAGCCAGATAATTGGCTTTAACATCTGGAGAAATTCTTCCTTCAAAATTTCTATTTCCGGAAAGAACTGATGTCGCAACAAGATCACCTGATTGAATGGCTTTTGAAAACTCTGACTTTAGTGGCCCTGAGTTTCCAATGCAAGTGGTACATCCATAACCCACAAGATTAAATCCAAGCTTATCTAAATCATCTTGAAGACCTGCAGCCTCTAAATAATCAGAGACGACTTTTGAACCAGGGGCCAGAGATGTCTTAACCCATGGCTTTACTTTTAGTCCTCTTTCTAATGCCTTTTTTGCCACCAATCCTGCTCCAATCATGACTGAAGGGTTAGAGGTATTTGTACAACTTGTTATAGCTGCGATAACGACATCTCCTTGAGAGATTGAGAAATCCTGCCCTTCAACAGGCACTTCTTTTTTAAGATCAGTAGCCTTAAAAGTATTTTGCATATCCTTCTCAAATTGTGTTGAAGCGTCAGAGAGAAGAATTCTATCTTGCGGTCGCTTTGGCCCTGCAATGGCAGGTTTAACGGTGGCAATATCCAATTCAAGTGTGTCTGTGAATACCGGCTCGTCGGTTGGTTCTGCCCACAGCCCTTGCTCTTTGGCATAGGCTTCTACAAGTGCAACTCTGTCTGCATCTCTTCCAGAGAATTTGAGATAGTTAATGGTTTCATCATCAATGGGAAAAAATCCCATAGTAGCTCCGTATTCAGGGGCCATATTCGCAATAGTCGCTCTATCTGCCAGTGAAAGATTCTTTAAACCCTCACCGTAAAATTCAACAAATTTTCCAACCACGCCTTTTTCTCTTAGCATCTGAACAACTCTTAAAACAAGGTCTGTCGCTGTTGTTCCTTCAGATAGGTTTCCAGTAAGCTTAAATCCTACAACCTCTGGAATAAGCATGGTAACAGCTTGGCCAAGCATAGCAGCCTCTGCTTCAATTCCACCAACACCCCAGCCTAAAACGGAAAGACCGTTGATCATTGTGGTATGAGAATCTGTTCCTACGAGAGTATCACAATAGGCAACTTCACCCTCGTCACTGTTTTTTGTCCAAACGACTTGCGCTGTATACTCAAGGTTTACCTGGTGGATGATTCCGGTACCAGGAGGAACAACTCTGAAGTTATCAAAAGCAGACTGTCCCCATTTAAGAAATTCATAACGCTCATTATTTCTTTCAAATTCAAGTTTAACGTTATTCCCGAAAGCGCCATCAGTTCCATAATGATCAACCATAACTGAGTGATCAATCACAAGATCAACGGGAACTTGAGGGTTAATTTTTTTAGGATCTCCTCCTAGGTTTTTGATGGCATCTCTCATCGCTGCAAGATCTACAACGGCTGGAACACCTGTAAAATCTTGCATCATAACTCTAGCAGGATAATAGTTAATTTCATGAGTTGATTTTTTATCTTTGGCCCACTGGTTAATGGCTTCGATATCAGCTTTGTAGACAGTGAAGTCGTCTTCATTTCTTAGTAGGTTCTCTGCAAGAACTTTAAGTGACTTGGGAAGTTTATTAAGATCACCTAGTCCATTTTTTTGAGCTTCTTTTAGAGAGTAGAATTTGTAATCTTTACCGCCAGCACTAATTGAACTGAAAGCATTGAATGAGTTCTTACTTTTTGCCATGTGTTACTCCTGATAATTTAATTTGCTGAATTTTAACATAGACGCAACACTCTGGGCATAAGATTTTTAGTAGACTGTATCACTCTGTCATAAACTTTATATTCTCTAAAATCTTCCAAAATAGGGTGACTATTGGCTTTAATTCGTAAACAATAAACTAAAAAAAGGTTGTTTATGGAAAACTCTTATTATCAAATTGCCCAGGTCCTCTCAAAGAAAATGGCTTCTCAGCATTTTGAAGAAATTTTTAAACAACCTTCGCAATCTGACCCAAGATTTGAGGATGAAACTTTCCTGCAGGCCTATAGAGAGATGAAAGATAAGTATCAGGTCTGCTTTAAACTATTCGGTGAGTTAAACTTTAAAATCTTGGTATTTGAATATATGCGTAATATTCCCTATGAAAGAGATAACTACGGTCATTTATTCGGCGAATTCTTAGGACAGATACCGAGTCTTCAAACAATGAAATATATTAAATGGATCGCTAAGTTAGATTGGTTTTGGTTTGCAGATGATAAGGATAGCATCAAATTGCCTAAGGGCACTTTAAGCTCTTGGGGAAATCTCCAAAAGGGAGAGGATAAAATCCAAATTGAGATTGATGAAAGCATCATGGAAAAATTAGTGGTAAAAAAAGTTGGCCACGAGTATCGGATTCTTGCAGTATAAGAGTTAATGGGTGTTTATTCAGAAATAAATCTAAATGAGATCAATGAGATCTTAAAATACTACGAATTGGGTAATGCGGTTTCCTATCAGGCAACAATTACGGGGATCTCTAACTCTAATTTTAAAGTAGTATTGACTTCAGGAAAAGAGGTTCTCCTGAAGGTTTCTAATGATAAAACTATCGAGCAACTAGAAAACGAACAAAGAATCTTACAAGTTTTAGAAAAATATAATTATCTTCATTCATTGCATCCTATTCAAACTATTCAAGGAAAACCCATCTATCACCATAAAAATTATTTTGGAGTGGTATTTCCTTTTATAAATGGTCTTCCCCCGATAATTGATAATTCAGCGATTGCACAAATTGGAAAGGCACTCGGTGAGCTGCATAGCCTTGAAATACATAAAGAAGACCTGGCCACTATTAGACCCCATGATCTTGTGGGTTATGGAGGTCTACATATTCAAGATTATATTGAGCAACCGAATTGCGCTCCAGATTTTAAAGACGCCTTTCTAAAGATTTTTCCTCAAGGACTAAATGATATCCCGTATGATATTTTTCCTGCAGGAATTATTCATGGTGATCTCTATTTTGATAACTCTCTTTTTCACGAGGGCAAACTGGTCACTTTAATCGATTTTGAACAAAGTGGAAGAGGGCGATTTATTCTAGACCTTGGTATAGCTCTAAGCGGAAGCTGTCTTAATTCAAGTCGAGATAATCTTGATTTAGCTTTAGCGCGACATTTTATTAAAGGTTATGAACAAATTAGGCCATTGAAAGCTATTGAACGTGAATATTTAATGATGGCAGTAAAGGTGGGCTTTTTCTCCATAGGTCTATGGCGAATAAAGCGGTTTTTAGAAGGTAATTTAGACGAAAGCAAAAGGTATAATTATCGAGAACTTCTAGAGCGTTGCCTAAACTTTGATAAAGCTTTTAAAAACGAAGTATATTTTTAATTATCCCTAAGCCCTGGGGAGACAATTATTTTTTCAAAAATCCCTAAAATTTTATCCACTAAAATAGCTAGTAGGGCGGCTGGAATTGCTCCCAGAAAGATCAACCTAGTATTCACTGTTGCCACTCCCTTAAAAATAGGATCGCCAAAGCCACCTGCACCGACCATTGCAGCCAATGTTGCAGTTCCTATGACTATAACTGCTGCCGTTCTTAGACCTGCTAGCATGACAGGAAGTGCTAGCGGGATTTCCACATAACGTAGTATTTGAAAGGAGCTTAAACCCATACCTCTAGAGGCTTCGATATAATTATGATCCACACCTTTTATGCCCTCATAAGTGTTTCTTAAAAGTGGGAGAAGTGAATAAAGAAACAGAGCAATGAGTGCTGGTAAATATCCAATCCCCAAAAGCGGTATCATAAAACCTAGAAGTGCGATGGAGGGAATTGTTTGGATAGTATTCACAATAGGGAAAATAAATTTTGTGAGATGCTCTTTTCTGGTGAGTAAAATCCCTAGTGGGATAGAGATTAAGCAGGCCATAAATAATGCCCCTAAAGACAAAAGCATATGCTCGATAAAAAGCTTTTTTAAATAAGGCAGCCTGTTTTTAAAGAAACTAATCAAACTTTCTTCCTCGAAAGTTTGTACATCACCATCGATTAAGCCTTTTCCAATTAAGAAGTTTTTCGCAACAAGAGGGATATTTCTCTTTAATCGATCTACTTGATCATTCATTTCAATCATCTCAGTTTCACTTATTTCACCCGCGAGAGTTTTCATAACTGCTTTCAAGGCTGGAAATTTTTTTAATGAATTTTTGGAAGCTAGGAGTGCAACCTCATAGGGTGGGAAAAACATGAGGTCATCTTTAAGTGTTTTTAAATTAAATGCACCGATGCGACCATCAGTTGAGTAGGCCATAATCATGTCTACACTTTCATTTTTAATGGCGGAATACATAAGCCCTGCTTGCATTGAAGTTATATTAGAGGGGGGAAACCTCAAACGATAGGCTTTAATTAAAGAATTGAATCCATCTTGTCTTTCCATAAACTCATGGGCAGAGGCAAACTTGAAATTGAGATCTTTATCTGAGAGTTGACTTAAATTTTCGATATTCTTGAATTTCTTATCATTGCGTCTGACAGCTACTGTATAAGTATTATTAAACCCCAAGGGTTGAGACCATTCGAGCTGAAACTTTTGATTGAATTGCTCTTGAACTCTTGCAAAAACTCTTTTCGAGTCCCTGAGGCCATCCTCTTTTAAGATCATGATATAGCCTGTGCCAGTGTACTCAGGATAAATATCAATACCCCCAGTAGTGAGCGCATCAAAGACGACCTTAGTGCCTCCGAGACCTAACTTCCTTTCAACTTGTAGTCCATGATTTATTTCTAAAAGTTGGGCCACCATTTCAGAGATGAGCATTGACTCCCCGAAAATTTTTGATCCAATTTTAACTTTATCTGCTGACTTTGCTAGCGTGGTAGAAGAAGTTAATATAATAAAAAAAACGCTCATTATGAATTTCGACTTACGCATTGAGATGCTCCGCTAAAAATGAACGGACAAACTCATTTGCAGGTTTCTCGGTAAAATCTTTTTGAGTTCCCATTTGTACAATCTCTCCATGATTCATAAGGATGACTTTGTCTGCTAGCTTGAAAGCTTCATTCATATCATGGGTCACGATTAAAATTGTTTTTCCTAGTTTTTGATTGAGATTATAAAACTCATCATGCATGGAGTTTCTGGTTATGGGATCAAGTGCACCAAAAGGCTCATCCATCAGCATCACGGGGGGATTCTCCATTAAAGCGCGAGCGATTCCAACTCGCTGTTGTTGACCTCCAGAAAGCTCCTTAGGATATCGATTAGAAATTTCTTCGAAGGGAAGATCCACCACTTTCATCAGTTCTTGGACACGCTCATCAATATATTCAGGCTTACGGTTTTTTATTTTTGCGAGAATTGATATATTCTCTTTGATGGTCAAGTGGGGAAGAAGCCCCGCTTTTTGAATGACGTAGCCTATTTTTCGACGCCAATTGATGGGGTCTTCATCTCTGGCGGCCATGCCATCGACTAAAACTTCACCTGAACTTGGTTCGATTAAACGATTGATCATTTTTAGAGTCGTCGTTTTTCCACAGCCACTTGTGCCAATGATACAGCCGATCATGCCCGTTTCGAGTTTGAAGCTTACGTTTTTAACGGCGTGGTTTTCGCCAAAAAATTTTGAGACATTTTTTAATTCTATCAAATTATTAATATTTTAACTTCCGCACCTAATAAGATCAATTAATGTGGCGCGCATGATTTTGTGCTACGCAAGTGAAATCAGGTCCAAAATCTGCTATTATTTCTGATCGATAATTTAAAAAAGGATAGAGATAAATGAGTGATTTAGAAACGAAAACAAGAAAATTAGGTCATAGTAGAGGGGATCTCAACAAGTGGAGAAAAGAGGGGTATATCCCAGCAGTTGTTTACGGTAAAGATCTACCTGAATCACTTCCAATTTGGGTTGGGGTTAACACATTTATGAAAACCTATGAAACCACCGGAAAAATTATGGAAATTAGTGTTGATGGAAAGGTTGAGATGGTAAACGCAAAGGTTCTGGACCGAGATCCTATGGGGAAACTTCAACATGTAAATTTTCATAAACTGGTTCGTGGTCAAAAAACACAAGTTAAAGTTCCTCTACACTCTGAAGGTGAAGCCAAAGGTGTTAAAGATGGAGGAATTCTTTCTTGGGGACATGATAAAATCGTAGTCGAAGCCGTACCTAAAGATATCCCTGAAAGTATCACTATTGATGTTACAGCTTTAGAAATTGGAGATGTTCTTCATGCCAAAGACATCAAACTTCCTAAGGGTCTAACTCTTGTTGATGAGGGAGATCTAGATATTATAACCATTCAGGCTCCTTCAAAAGCTGAAGCTGAAGAGGAAACCGAAGCAGCCGCAGAGGGCGAAGCAGCTGATGCTCCAGCAGCAGAGGCTCCTGCAGAAGAAAATAAAGAATCATAATTTGATTTTTCATATACTTTCTCAAAGTGATTATGACCTCGCGCTTGCGCGAGGTTTTTATCGTCCAGAATCCTTAGAGAAAGAGGGGTTTATACATTTTTCTAGCGAAGATCAGGTTGAAAAAACAGCGAAGCGCTTTTATTTGAATCAAAAAAATCTACTTTTACTAAAAGTAGATCCCTCTCAGTTAAAACATAAATTGATTGTTGAGCCTGCTGATGGAGATGAGTTTCCTCATCTTTATGGTGATCTAAACCTGGACGCTATCACTGAAGTTTTTACTCTCAATTGGGATCAGGACCAATTAATAAGAAATAATAAGTCTTCTTAAAAAATCTCTTTCGCATTCGTTTTCGGCCCTATCGAATTGACTTTGAAGCGCTGACTCTTCTGTTAAATAGGGGGAGAAGTTTATCTCAGGCATTTTATCAAACTCATTTATAAGGTGAGAGATTATCTCAATGCTCTCATCTATTTTTTGAGATCTTTGCCGACAACTATGTGCAGGTACATGAATAAAGCCAAACGGAATTTGAGAATGAAAATAGCTCATCCGATACATTGTTTCATTGCAGACGAATGTTTGTGCGTCATTTGAGGCAAGAGTTATGGACTTTTGCGAATTGTAATCCAAACTGCAAAAAGGTTTTGACCAATCTATATTAAGACCGATCCTTTGGGGTGCACCAGCAATAATGACCTCTCCATTTCTTGATTGCCCTAAATTATCTGTTCCTCTTCCATAGGCCCAATTTCTTGCGACAGTTTCTAGTTTTAATTTTCCGCAACCACCTTCACCTAGACTGATGATAAGTTTTGGGCTCTCAGGAAGTTGATTGATACAACCAATAATTTGCTCAGTAGCTGCTACAAATGCAGTCGTTAAATGGCAATGATAGACTTCAAGTTTATCATTGAGCTTTGAGACGACCCCTTGAGCGACTAATCGTGAGTTGTTTGCACTTCCTCCTGAAAATGCATCAAAAGATGTTACAAGTATCTGCGCTCTGGCGCTATTGGCGAGAAAATAGACTAGGATTAAGCAAATTAGGTAAGGCCATGGTTTCATAAGGAGCCTTATAGCGCAGCCTGGAGATAACTAAAGATTTTCTGTAAAAGTTTCATGGCATTTATGGTATCTTTTTTTATGCCCTTTTTTCCGTTTATTTTTCTTTTCATGCTAGGGATAGCCGCAGCCTATGTTTTTGTTCGATTTAGAGCAAATAAGCTTCCTAAACTTACCACTGTCAAATCAATTCCAAAGCCTGGGGCGCTTTTTGAGTTCATCCCTCATTCGAGATTTTTCGATATTATGGAGCATCCTGAGCTTCTAAGCCGAGCTGAAAAAGACTATTTTCGAGCTGGTGTTAAATCAGTTTATTTATTGCACGGTACTTTTGTAGGTGAGGACCCTTTTCATATAGGGGGGTTATTAGAGCGTTCTTTTCCTAATATTAGGCCTGAGGTCATTCAAAAGATTAGAAAAAAAATTAAGCAAGGGCAGAATCTAATGGCCAAGGACCTAGGAAATTTCGTGGATGAACATGTAGCTTTTTTTCAATCTACTCTTCCTTGTCAGGTGCATAATTTTTCTTGGTCTTCGGCTAATAACCATTATGCCAGGTTAGAAGGTTGTATGGATCTTATCGATCACCTCGCAAATCGCTATGAAAATAATGATAGAGTTCTTCTGATAGGACATTCCCATGCGGGGCAAATATTTGCGATTCTGACACAATTATTTTTTAATGAGGAATTAAGAACCAAAGCCCAAGAAATATTTCCTCACAAAAAGCTAATGGAAAACCTGGCAAAAATTCAAAATTTACAATTTGATTTTGTGACTTTGGGAACCCCGGCACGCTATCCTTGGTATTTAGCAGAGAATATGAAGCTCTTACATATTATTAATCATAGAGGTAGTGATCTTTTAGGGGGAAGCTTTAAGGATGCTGTTTTTACCCGCAAAGGTGACTATGTTCAACAATGGGGAATTGCGGGCTCGGATATGAAGGCTCAAGAAGCTGAGGCACAAAGAATCAATAAATCTTTGGAGCCATATTTAGGGGCGGGAGCAAATCTAGAAATATTAAGAAAGAGGATTCCGGCGAAAAATAGATTACATGCTGATGGCTTTCACCTCTTAGTTGATTATGGAGATAATAGTCGATTGCCTAATTTTGTTAAAACAGCCTTCGGGCATGGGACCTATACCCGTCTAAAATACATGCCATTTTTAATCGAAGTCATTCGAGAAAAATTTTATCACGAGCCCTTGACGAGTTAAAAAAACCTCCCATATTTCCTGTATGATAAGCGCTTGTCGACTTAACAAACTGTTATGGAGGCATATTTATGAAACATTATAATTTACTGAGTTTATTTGACGATTTTGAAAGAGATTTCTTAAGAGCTCCAGCTCAATACAGACAAGAGCATTTAAGAAAGACTTGGAATCCCTCAAGTTTTGTGGATGTCCAAGAGGATCATTATTTACTCACTCTAGACATTCCTGGTGTCGACAGTGAACACCTAAAAGTAGATTTAGGGGACAAGGAAATTACTATTTCTGGAGAGCGAAACGATAAAAGGGCCTTGAGAAACGGTGAAGAATTTTTTAAGTTTACCAGCCGCTTTTCTCTTCCAGAAGATGTCAATCAAGATGAAGTAGATGTCTTGCTTGAAAATGGAGTCTTAGAAGTGACGCTTCCTAAAATATCTAAAAAGTCTGAGCCGCGTACACTTACCATTCGAAAGGGCAGTCTTTAGATTGCCCTTTGATCGTCAACTTGGCGGAAGTAGGGGTTGATTGTTCACACACAGCTGTGGCCTCAAAACCCGTACTTTCGTCTCTCAAAAACACGTATCCTGGTTTAAGACAATAGTTTGAATTTGCTTGAACGTCGCGTTTTAAAATAATGGGCGCCTGATGAGCCGATTGATCTGAAAATTTAGGACAAAGACGAATGATATAACAGTCTTCTTCTGGTGCGCCTTCGATGCGGCTGCAGGACTTTTCGAATTTTATCACTTCGGCAGCTATCTTTTCACTCTCAAGTTCACAGCGCGAGAGTATTTTTTCTTCCTTATCTTGAAGAGCATAAACTTTCTCGCAATGGGAAGTTGTTTTGTTTTTTGAATAGGAAGTCATGCTGATTATGAGTGCGAAACCAAAAAATATTTTCATGGATTTCTCCTGGAGTCCGCTAATTCATCTATTGGAACAATACTCTCAGAGGCGCTGAATCCAGAGGACATAGTTATGTTTCTAATATGTCTTCTAGAGCGTCCTTCGGGATCTCTAATTGGCTCACAACGATTCCCAATCTCTCCATCGCGAACAGCATTATAACCACTAGTCATTGCAGCTGTGCCATCTGCTCCTTGATTAGAAGTCCAATAACAAACATGAGTTATTGTCCCGGCGCTATCTCTTCGATACTGACCGAAAATAGCTGCATGTCCACTTCGAGAGCGATCAATTTGAATAGGATCACCTGTAGTGGGAATTCCTCTAGAAGCGAGTGAGTCTAACTCACTAGTTGCTGAAGCTAAGGAAGTATTGTGTGCGATACTTGAAGAGTGAGTCTCAGTTTGAATGCCAAAGTTTTCTCTCAAATGATCTGCGACCTGACGAAGACCTCCGCCTAAGATATATTTGCCATATATGGGACCCCAACCAGCAAACTCATCTGATGCGTTCATTCGACATTTTAATTGGTCTTTTATTTCATCATAATTAGGCTGAGTTTTAAGTAAATTAACAATTCCTAGATAGGACGCTGTCGTACAATTAGAAGGATGACAGTATCTTAAGGATTCAGGATTAGTAGCTGTATCATCAATAACAGCATTTCTCGCCCGACAGATTTCTGTAAGCTGTGCTTGGCTGAAGCCTGTCTGATAGCCGCATTGCTCACCTCTGTCATTCGTACCTACCGGCTGAGCGCAGATATCATTAAATGAAAGGGGAGATAGGGAGCTTCTTCTATCAAAATCTAGATAATTTAGCTCTCTAAAATTTCCGCCCGCAGGACAAGTTGCGGCACTTACTCCACTAAAATCTCTGTTAATTATTGCAAGTGCTCTGTCAGGACCTTCACTCAGCGCCGTTGCAAGAAATACTCGGTTTGTATTTAAGTTAGTTATAGCTGGCTGAACATCTGGCAGCTCATTGAAAGGAGTATAAAAGCTGTCTTCTTCTAAATTTATTACGGTAGAACTCGTATCTATTCTTCTTAGTCCTGGTGAGGCAAGAATAGTGGAGTCTTTTGGAACATCTTCAAGAAAGGCTTTATTTGTTACAGTCTTAAAGGCGTCTTGCATGTCCTTGGTGATGTCGGTTGACTGTGCCATGACTTGAGTTGCGCTTAAAAATAAAAATATCAGGATTATTTTATTCATCATCAATATCTTATCAGAAAGTTTGGGAATCCCAGCTATGAGAAAAATTTTCTTCTCTAACTTGTTGAAATCATAGAGATGTTTTGAATTAAGTTTGATTCATGACTCCAATAATATTGGTCACTTGTCATGTTTATGCTCTCAGGAGACACTATTTCTATGAAAAAAATGGAATCCTTTGACTTTCCCGTGGGGCGAAGACTGGCCGGGAAATATATCATTCAAGAGAAATTAGGCTCAGGCTGGGAAGGTGAAGTTTATCAAGTTCAGGAAATCCACACCAATATCGTGCGTGCCGCAAAACTCTTTTATCCACATCGCAATATCAAGTTTAAACGATCCACTCGCTTTGCAAAAAAATTAGATTTGCTCGCAGATTGCTCTATGGTTATGAATTACCATACGCAAGAAATTATCAAGGTAAAAGGGCAGGATATAGTTTGCATTATTTGTGAATTTATCGAAGGAGAAATGCTCTCCAAAATACTTGATCGCCAGCGGGGTAAACGGCTGCCAGATTTTCAGGCTCTTCATCTTCTTTATGCACTTGCAAAAGGAATAGAGAGTATACATCTCTACGGAGAATACCATGGAGATTTGCATACGGATAATATCATTGTCAGGCGATACGGTCTGGGTTTTGATATTAAAGTCATAGATCTTCATCATTGGGGAGATTCGAAAAAAGACAATCGTGAAGAAGATATTATTAAAATGATCCGTGTTTTTTATGATGCTTTGGGTGGTGAAAAATTTTATAAAAAGCAGCCTGCAGCAGTAAAGAGTATCATAAAGGGATTAAAGAGAAGTTTAATTTTAAAAGAATTTAAAACCGCAAGCCTTTTAAGGTGGCATATTGAAAATCTAGATTGGGAAGATGGAAACTAAAAGTTTATTTTCACAAAGCGATGAACCAGAAAAAGAAATCTTTGATTTTGGCTCTTATCGTATTGGATATTTCATCAAAAAAAATTTAGAAAAATCAGCTGAAAATGAGGATTCTTTATTTTTTTACGGAAAGAACGGTCAGTGGGTTTGTGGTGTAAGTGATGGTGTTGGCGGACATCCAAGAGGCAGGGAAGCATCTCGTATATCCAGTGAAGGGGTAAGAAGTTTTTTTGAGTCTAAGGGATTTGATCACCAAATTTTTTTGGCAAACTTAGAAGCAATAAATGACGAGATTCGAGCCTTAAAAGTAGGAGCAAAAACCACAACAACGTGCGCCTTAGTGAAAGAAGATAAAATAAGACTCTATTCAATCGGAGACTCTGAGGCCCTTCTCTGTAATACAAGAGGTCAGCTCCTTTATTCCAATATCCCTCAAAGTCCAGTTGGCTACGGTGTCGAGGCAGGACTTTTGGATAAGAAAGAGGCTCTTGATGATCCTGATCGCCATATAGTTAACCATCTTTTGGGTGATGAGGTCCTTAGATTTGAGGCAAGCTCAAGTATTGATTTTAAAAAAGGATACTCTCTTCTCGTAGGGAGCGATGGGCTCTTTGATAATTTTCATCACGACGCTCTTTTAAAGATTATTGGGGGAGGAAATTTCGAGGAGTCTTTTGAAAAACTATGCCAAGGATTTGATAGTGAAGCGGAAGAGATGAGAAAAGATGATGATATAAGCTTCTTTTTTATCCGACGGGTGAGAAGCGAATAAGTGAAAAAGAAAATGGCCATTATTGATTCAGGAATAGGAGGGACGAGCCTTTTAGGTGAAATTCTGAGTCGCGAATTAAGTTGTGAAATTTACTACCAAGCTGATTCAAAAAATGTTCCTTATGGTGAAAAATCTCAAGAGTTCATGTTGGAAAGAATGCGAACTATGATAGATCTACTACCTCCAGTAGAAGCTATTATCATTGCCTGCAATACCTTAACAGTTGAGACGATCAATATTTTGAGGCAGGGTAGTACTGTCGAGCTTTTTGGGGTCGAGCCTTTTATTAAGTATATTCATAAAGCGAACTTAGAAGAAAAAGTAGGTTTAATATTGACTCCCGCAACATATAGGTCTCAGCGCTTAAAAAATTTGATAGAGCTTTATGATTGCGAAAATAAAATTACAATCATCCCTTTAGTAAAATTAGCTCTTTTGATAGAGGACTACCGTCATATAAATTGGGAAGAGATAAAAACTGAGCTTAATCCTGTTAAGGATGCCAAATTAGACAAGCTTATTTTAGGTTGCACTCATTATCCTTTGATAAAACCATTTATAGAAGCCTATCTCGGACTAGAGACGATCGATCCTAACCCAGCAGTGGTGAATCATATTGTCAGTAGCTTAAAGCTTGAGTCGGGAGAGTCGAGTGTTTTTTATCGTTTTAACTTAGATGAGAAATGGAAGGAGAATTTAGAACTTCCCCTGATAGACTCCAAGGGAGTCAAACTTTGAATAATATAGGAATTCATTCATTCACCCAATTAAGCACTTCGTTTCTAAAAGCGAATTACTTCGTAGAAGGTGCACATGGAAACTTTCTCATCGGAGATGCAAGTCTACTTGATACAAAGGCCAATGATTTTTGTAAGGCCAAAGGTGGACTTTTGAAAGTATTTAATCTTGAAGCGACTCAAAACGAGGCGATGATTAAATGTTTTTCTTTATTTGGTTGTGCTGAGGTGAGGGTGGACTCCGTAAAATCTGATGAGTATCCTATTCAAGAACTCGGAAAAGATTATGTGCACACTCAGATAAGCCATTTAAGTAGCCACCAGCTCAATCATATTCTTCTCTATCAGAGAAAACGCTATGTTCTTTTTTTAGATCCGAAAATAAGGCTAAGGCACCATCAGCTTGTTTCTGAAGTGTCTCCCGTTGAGTTGACTCAAAGCTTATTGAATGTCATCGAGAAAGTAGATTTTTGCGCAGCGTTTTATACGGAAGCTGGAGGAAGTTTTTTTCCTTTGCTACCAGGGCTATTGCCCAAAAAAATAGATCAGATGATTCATTGTCAGTAAGAGCTTTGCAATGATTTGAGCAAATGATAAAAATATAGTTATGAAAATCCTTCTCACTGAAAATATACATCAAGTTGCCAAAGAAAGACTTCTAGCTAATGGTCATCATGTTGATCTTATTGCTCACGCTCCTGATGAGGAAGAGCTTAATAAGATCTTGCCGGATTATGATGTTTTGGGAATAAGATCAAAAACTCATTTAACCCAAACTGTATTGGAAAAAAATTCTCATTTAGTAGGGATAGGTTGTTTTTGTATTGGAACCAATCAAGTGGATCTTGGTACCGCTAAAAATAGAGGCATTGCTGTTTTCAATGCTCCTCATAGTAATACTCGAAGTGTGGCAGAGCTTGTTTTAGCCGAGATGGTTGCTTTGTCTCGACATCTTGGAGATATCAATACTCTCGCTCATCAAGGAACTTGGCGAAAATCAGCCAAAGGATCACACGAGATTAGAGGAAAGACTCTGGGTATTGTTGGGTATGGTCATATAGGCAGTCAGGTAAGTATTCTGGCAGAAGCTTTTGGTTTGCATGTTATATTTTATGATGTAGCAAAAAAATTACCTCTCGGTAATGCGACTAGTGTTGAATCCTTAGATGAACTTTTAAGTTCTGCTGATTTTGTTTCTTTGCATGTTCCGGAAACGCCAGACACCAAGAATATGATACAAAAATCACAGTTAGAAAAGATGAAGCAAGGGAGCTACCTTATCAACGCCTCACGAGGAACTGTGGTTGATATTCAAGCATTGAGAGAAGCTATCGATTCAGGGCATTTAGCAGGCTGTGCAATAGATGTTTTCCCTAGTGAGCCAGCTTCAAATAAAGAAGAATTTGATTCAATCCTACGAGGAGCTAGTAATGTTATTTTGACTCCGCATATTGGGGGAAGTACTGAAGAGGCTCAACTCTCGATTGGTAACGAAGTTTCAGAGAGCTTACACAAGTTTATCTCCCAGGGGATTTCGGCTGGTTCGGTGAATATTCCTAATATTGATGCTCCTGTAAAAGCTGGAACTAGAAGGATCGTAAATATTCATCAAAATGTCCCAGGGGTATTAGGTCAGATCAATGGTTATATTTCAGAGACTGGTGTCAATATCGAAGGTCAAAACCTGGCAACTGACGAGCATATTGGTTTCTTACTAATTGATGTACAAGAAGATCAAGCTAAGTCACTTCTTAAGAGAATTAAATCAATGGATAAGTGTATCTTAACTCGATTGGCGGAATGAATAAGCCTTTAAAATTTTTTATTGTTGATGTTTTTAATTTAAGTCTTCCCATTATCTTAGGACAATTAGGTCAACAATTGATCGTTGCAGGTGATGTTTATGTTGCGGCTAAATTCTCTACCCAGGCTGCAGCAACTATAGGTGTTGCCAATGGATTTCTTAATCCCGTATTTCTTTTTGGGATAGGAATGACTATGGGAGTTTCTCCATCTTTTGCATTCCTCAGAGGTCAAGGTTTAGAAATTAGAGATAAGGGGGGCTCGATCCTCATCTACTCTTTGTTACTTGGACTTTTAGTAACTTTTTTTATGCTTGGTCTTAATTATTTCGTTCCCTATTTTGGGGTAGATTCTATTTTGGTGCCAGGGATTCAAGAGTATATGAACATCGTATCTTGGTCTTTACCTTTTGCGCTTATTTTTGGAGGGCTTAAAGAGTTTTTGCAATCCTTTGAAGATGTCGTTATTCCTAACGCGATTTCACTGATCGCGGTTTTGGTAAATATCTTAGTTAATTATTTGTTAGTTTTTGGATATTCAGATTTTCCAGGGCTTGGCGAGATTGGACTTGCTTACGCCAGTCTTTTTGTTCGTATTCTTTTATGTTTGGCGATGATTTTTTATACCTTTAAAAAATTTAAATTTGGTCGAGTTGACTGGCAGGCGATTAAAGTTTTGGTGAAGTTTTCTCTCCCAATTGCTTTTATGTTTTTTCTCGAAGTCTTAGCGTTTTGTACTGTGACCGTTTTATCCGGACAATTGGGCGTCGTCGCTGCGGCAACGAATAATATTATTATGACTATTGCTTCAGTGAGCTTTATGATTCCTCTATCACTTTCATCAGCTGCTGCAGTTAAAGTAGGGCATGCCTTTGGAGCAAATAATACCTACAATATTCTTTCCTATATTAAAGCTGTTATCGTGATGGTTCTTGGATTCTGCTTTTTTTCCATCATTGCTTTTGGTTTTTTCCCAGGTCCAATTTTACGTGCCGTGACTGAAGATTACGAAGTTCTAAAACTTGGCGTTTCGCTATTATTTATTGTGGCCTTATTTCAAATAGTAGATGCATTTCAAGTCAGTATGTCTGGTATTTTAAGAGGCTTAGGTGAGACAAAATTTCCTTCGTTAATGGTTTTTTTGGGATATTGGATTATAGGCTTACCACTAGGTGTTTATCTCACATTTTACTTAAACCAGGGTGCTTCTGGGCTTTGGGTTGGACTTGCGGTTTCTCTGACGATTGTGGCAATTAGCTTAGGGATATTTACCAACAAAAAAATGAAATCCCTTGTATAATTAAATTATGTCTTCAATAAAATTTTTTGGGTTTATATTTAGTCTTTTTCTGCTTATTAGTGTGAGTCTTGCTATCTACAATATTGGAAAATCAAATTTTTCACCCCGAGAATTTTTTGAAATTCCTAAAAGAATAGCAGAAAAGGTATCTTTAGACCTAAGTAATAAAAACTTTGTATTAAAGGTAGAGCCTATACACTGGCCCATAGAAAACGAGACAGCTAAAGTTTATTCTCCGGAGACCAATCCATGCCAGATTAAATGGATTGTAACTATGCATTCTGTAGATCCAGATAAATATCATAAGATTTATTATTTAAACCCTAATCAATGCTCTCTCTCTAAAGAGGAGTTATTTGTCGTGCAATTTAAGATTCTCTCCAAGATAAATCAACAAATCGACTTTAAGCATGTTGCGTTTTTACAATTAGAAACAAGTTATCATCTAGATGGGCTCGATAAAGAAATAAATTCGGGAAGAAAACTCATTGAGTTGATTACAGGTAGAAAGATTCTTCAAAACCAAAATAGGCTTACTGTAGCTCTTTAAGATTTGTCTCTTGCATGCTGATCAAACGGCTCACTTCGACGTCTAATCTTTTTATCATGTCATGAATCTGATCATTTTTAGAAGCCTTGTTTATATTACTTAACAGGGGACTAAGTTCTTGGTAATAACACTTCAGAGATTCGAGCGACTCTCTAGAAAATTCAGATTTGTATTGATTTTTGAATTGGTGAAATACTTTTTTTGTAGACTCACTATATCTTAAATGTCCTGCTCGTTTGAGATCTAAAATCAACAACCTATTTAACTCAATTAATGTTTCAATATTAATGAGAACTTGTATATTCGCTCCTTAGATTTGTTTATTTTACCAAAGAACGACTCGCTCGTAGTCGTAAACTTTGTAAGTATTTAAAATATATCCACTGTCTTTTGAGAGTTTTTTTATACAATGACTAGTTTTTTAGTCGGGCTTTTATGCTGATTGCTTTAAAATATTGATTTTGTTAATATTTGCCCATGAAAAATATAATCGTGTTTGTGGGTCTATTGTCTTTTAGTTTATCTTCTTTGGCAGGTTCCAAACTGCATGGAGTAGGGGCGATGCTTGGCGAGCCCACAGGTATAACCTATCGTTATCAGTTCAAGGACAATGTGTTTTTGGATGGTGGACTAGATTATCGACTGGGAGATCGGGCCCATATCTATGGAAGCTATTTGATGATTGCGCCTCAATCATTATTGATCTTTGGTCAAGTAACAAAATGGTTTTATGGTGGAGGCTTTCGTTCAAAAACCAAAGAGCATGATGACAAAGACAAAACATTTTTTGGGGCAAGAGGTGCAACCGGCTTATTATATACTCCAAAGTCAGAGCCTTTTGAGTTATTTATCCAACTAGCACCTACTTTAAATATTATTCCTGAGACGAGTGTAGATTTCGATTTTAATATTGGCGCTAGGTTTGTCTTTTAATTTTTCAATAATTTTTTTGATTCTTTTAAGTCTTAATGCTGAGGCAAGAGAGATTTACTCATATGATAAGTCTGTCAGTATCTTTGATAATGAGCAGCGATTTTTAAAAAACTTAAGAAGACATTGCGGCGACTATGGAATTCGACAGGTTGATGATCTACTCACTCCAAGTGAGTATCTTGAAACTTTCCCTAAGGATATTGCCTTTCATTTCTTTAAAAAGAATCTTAAAGAGATTTGCTATTATGGAGTTTCGATTACATTAAAGTACCTAGGAAGTCATTTAAAGCAGGAGACTGAAGAGCTTGCTCATATAGTCGTTGATGATTGTCTTTCAACTAATCCAAGTTTTATGGCCTGCGGGCATTTTGACCGAACCGCCACTCTTTTTGATATGACAATCATTTTGGGTCATTTTTGTAGTTCAGAGTCATTGAAAAGATTTAAGTCAATCAATTGTCACTATAAAAAATTAAAACAAAGAGAATGTAGACTCTATCTCGATGAAGGGCACCCTGAAGAAGAGTGTCCTTATTATTTCCCTTCCAAAGTTGAAGTTCAGCAATTACATAAAAATTTCTTTCATTCAAATTGTAAAATGAAGTGGCGCCCACCTAGCTGTATTCATTGAGAGATCTTAAAATTGCAAATTTTTAGTGGCATTGGTGAGCGTCTCACAAAAGTGTTAAGTCTTTATATTTACAGATTTTTCCTTCTCAATTGACTCTTTTCTAAGTTTTCTACTGGTGAGGCGATATAATAATCTTACTGAAGGAAATTGAGGATTGCTCATGTTGATGTTGAAATTTTATGGACCCACTTCACCTTTCCTAAGCCTAAAAAGTTTGTCCATAAATGTTGAAGCGAAAAGAAAAACTAAAGTTGTTGATCTACTAACTAAAGGCCTCATTTTTACTTCTCTAAATTTAATTGCATCGAGAGAGATGCAAAGAAAGTGACTCCGGCACCAGAACCCTTTAATTGTGCTTACTTTTTCATCTAGCCGGGGTCACTCTTCTATTCTAAGTATCTAAAATTATTATAGTTTAATCTCTTTACACTAGATAATAATTACATTGTTTAGCATCTGCGAATTGAGAACTGATGCGTAGCGTTATATCCTGGGTTGAAGTAAAAAGGAAAAGCGAATATGCAAATGCTCGATGTCTCAAGCTTATTTACCACAGTAAAAGATCCCACCCTCGTGTCGATTACCTATTCTATTTGCTTGTCTTTCGTGCTCTCAAGTTTAGTGGCCATGACTTACCAAAGAACTTTTCAAGGCCTAAGCTACTCACGAAACTATCTCCAGGCGATTATTCTAGCCTCAGTTGTAGCAACCATCGCGATGCAGGCGATTGGTGACAATCTTGCCCGTGGTCTAGGAATGATGGGAGCCCTAGCTATTGTAAGATTTAGATCTTCTCTAAAAGATCCTAAAGATATGATTTTTGTTTTTATGGCCTTAGCTGTTGGTATTGCTTGTGGAGTTTACTCATTTTCCATAGCAACCATTGGGACTCTCGGGTTTTCAGTTTTTGCCTTTATCATTGGGAAGTTGCCCTTTAGTAAAGAGAGTCATTTTGACGGGCTTTTAAGATTTAATCTTGAGGATGACAAAGATGATAGGCAAGCCCTAGAGGATTTACTTTCAGCGAGATGCCAAAACTTTGCTCTCATTACTTTAAGAGAAGTCGGTCAAGGCTCACGATTAGATTATGCTTATCAAGTAAAACTAAGAAGAAGTGAAACATACGATAAATTTGTGAATAGCCTTAAAGAGCTTAAAACGATAAAGGGTGTGAATCTACTCCTTCAGGAAAGCACGGTGGAGATTTAGATGCTCGACTTAAAGAATCTTAAATACAATCTTCAAGATAATGCGCTTTTTATTGGTACTTGGCTTTTGGCCTTAGTCACCGTCTTGGGCATTAATATCTCAAATACTCAAAGTTTAAGTTTTGTCGGAGTTACCGACTCTAAAGAAGTAAATATTAATTTAAAGCATGCTGTTGTTATTGAAAAGATCCATGTCTTGCCCGGACAGAGAGTCGTTAAAGGTCAAATCTTAGCAGAGTTAGATCGACCAGATTTAGTAAAACAATTAAACGAAGTTTCTCACCAACTGGAGCAGCTTCACAATCAACTTAACCTAAATGAATCTTTAAATGAGTCTCTTAAAAGTATTAAAGAAGATGAAAGAGAAAATGACAATGCCTTAACTATTCAGATTCGATCTCTTGAAAACCAATATGAACTTCTTCAAAAAGAAAGTGAAGAGCTTAAAATTTTTGCTCAATTCGATGGGCATATTGGTTTTGTAAATTATAAGTCAGGTGAATCTGTTTCTCCATTTACACCGATTCTTACGATGCACCAGAAAACTCCCACCTTCGTGAGAGGCTATGTTCATGAGAGTATCATGGACAAAATTAAAATAGGCTCTACTATCAAAATTTCTTCACTAAATTCAGGGAGAGTAATGAAATCGAAAGTCACTTCTGTCGGGACAAGAATAATAGAGTTCCCTGAGAGATTTAGAAGATCAATAGATCAGAAGATATGGGGCCGAGAGATAGGTATTAAACTAAGTCCCAAAAATAGTTTTCTGTTAGGTGAAAAAGTGTTTCTTGAGCTATTACCGAATGAATCTTTTGATGCTGAAAGAGAATTAGCTAATGAATTTATAGAAAAAGAAGAAAATTATCAACGGATTTCAGTTCCGAGTTCGGTCGAAGACAAACAAGAACTTGAACCGTCCGGGCTAGTTTATTTACCTGGTCAAAATAAATTTGTATTAATTAGCGATGATACTCATGAGTCTGAACCTGATCTATTTACATTGAGTCCTGAAGGAGTTGTTTCAGAAAGTGTTCATAAAATTGAAGGTTTAGGCTCCATTAAAGATATGGAGGCGATTGCTCAAGATGAAACAGGTAAGTTTTATGTAGCCTCATCCCAATCTGAGGATAAAGATGGAGATATTCCTAAAGACCGTCGAAGGTTAGTAAGGTTTATTCAAAATTCAGATGGTTTTTTTGAGGATAAAAAAACTGATTTGTTAAAAAATTTAAGTGAGCTCGCTGTCTTATATCCTGAAGAGAGTTGGGTGGAAACTCTTAAGAAAGACAACCTTATTGAAGATGATTTTATCATCAAAATGGATGTAGAAGGTCTCATAGTAAAAAATGATACGGCATTCTTGGGTCTAAGATCAACTTTTATAGAAGGAGATAAATTAGTCATTCTTAAAATTGAACAATTAGATAGGCTTTTAAGAGAGGATGATCTTCTTAAAGGACAAGTTAGTATTTCTCATAAAATTGATATAGCTCAAGGGGCTCCGATTCAAGGAATAAGTGATATGACCTTGATTGGGAATGAATTGTATTTTTTAACAGCCTATAATTCAGGCCAGGAACAAGGAAGTCTTTTTAAAATTCCTTTTGATGAAAATGCATCTTCTATTGAACCTTTAAAAGCTGAAAAAATTAAGGTCTTTAACGAGCATAAACCGGAGGGTATCGCCTATAATAGCCTTACTTCCGAACTCTATATTGTCTTTGAAAGTAACCACTCCAAGAAATCCTATTACGTGAAGGTGACAATCTAAATGTATAAAGGACTTTTACTAATAATTTTTACATTGCCATGTTTTGGGATGTCACTTCAAGAGATCGTTAACTCCTTTGATATTGTTGATACTGTTCCTAGACTCGAGAATTCTGTAAGCTATATTGATAATGTAGCTCTCAGAGGAGGACAAACTCAGGATCAAAGCAGTGGAGATATAGATAGTGAAGTGGAAGTTAGGCTTTCGCTTAAAGGCTTAAAGGAACAAGAACAACTTGAGCAACTTTATAATAATCAGCAGAAAAGACTTGAGGCCGATAGACTTACATCTTTAAATAAAGAGCTTGGCTTGGTTTATAGACTGTTTTTAAAACTCTATTTTGGAAAGACTGAAGTAGAAAAGCTGAAAAAACTAAAAGTCATTTTCCAAGACGAGATAAAAGTTCTCAATGTTTATATTAAAAAAGATAATGCCTATATCTCTGATCTAATCAGTGCTGAGAAAAAGTCTCATGAAGTTGAAAAACAATTGACTCTAAAACAAAAAGAGCTTTCTCGACAATTAGAACTTTTAAGTGCTCTTTTAGAAAAAAAGCTTTCTTTAAACAATATTCCTCAAAGAGAAAAACTATTGAGTCTAAAGAATCTCGTGAAAACAATCAGAGAGGAAAAGACTGAAATTATTCGAGAAAACCTTGAGTTAGAAAGGGCCAAGCTTGAATATGAAATTGAAGTGGGGGACAATAGTAAACTTTTTGATTTTATCCAGTTTGATGTGGATAGGCGAAATGCCTTTAGTGACACCAACGACCTAGAAACCAGGGTAGGCTTTACTATTGCTGTGAATCTGCCCTTTCTTCGAGAAAAATCTAAAGTTAACGAGAAATTTATTAATAAACTTAAAGCTGAATATACTGCTAGGTATGAACAAAAAGCTACAGTGGCAACTCTGGACCAGATTAAAACCTCTGTATTAAGTAATGCACAATCACTAGAAAAACTATTAGAGTCCTCATATTTAGCGACTGCAAAAAAGTATCTAAAGACCTACCAGCGATCTAAAGGAGTCGATCCTTTAAAACTTCTGACTCTTAATCACACTATCGTTGAGGGCGAGGTTGAACAAGCTCAATTGACTTCACAATTGTATATTAGTTATATCTCTTACCTTGAAGAGAGAGGCGTCCTCGCTAAATATCCTAAGAAAAATGTCATAGCATCAAACTTTAGGGAAGTATTGTTATGACTGGTTTTAGCTCTCCCTTATTATTTGAAAGATATGAACTCAAGTTTTTGATTCCTATAGACTTAGTGGATGAAATCTCTCAGTTCGTAGAGATATATTGTGTCTTAGACCCCTATTCAGACCGTGAGCCAGACAAGTTTTATAAAGTAAATAATATATACCTTGATAGTCCGAATTACCTTTTTCTTCAAAGAAGACTAGCAGGTATTGATCATAGATTTAATATGAGAATTCGAAGTTATGGGGACATACCTAGCTTTCCTTATTTTTGTGAAGTTAAGCACAAGACTATGGGAATTGTGAAAAAACGCAGAGCAAAGATTTTTGAAGAGAATTGGGCCAAAATATTTTCTGGAGGAGATATAATTGCTCCTGAAGATACAGCAGTTTGGGAGGATTCAAAAGATTATAAAAATCATTTTCTTCGACTTGCCTTTTTACACAACGCCCAACCTAAAATTTTTACTCAATACAGGAGAAAAGCTTATGCCTCAGTTGTGGATGACTATGCAAGAGTAACCTTCGATAGAGATTTGCGTTATGAAAGGCGAGAGACATATGATCTGTCTCCGGCAGAAGATGGGCTTACTCACTATGATAATCCAGAAAAGTTTGACCCTGAAACAAATATCATTATGGAACTTAAATGTACCACTCAAGTTCCAAAATGGTTTTTGGACCTTATTCAGACGTTTCAACTCACAAGAACGAGCTTTTCTAAATATGTGACAGGGATTCAAGAAATTCTCGATGAAAGGAGACTTCTTTGTCATGATAGAGTTATTTCAAGGGTGGACTTAATATAATGCGCCTTTGTCTTTTTACTCTCTTATTCCTCTCTTTTAATTTTTCCTTCGGCCAAGGCTTTATTGAAAGCCCAGATTTGAATGCTCAATTAAGAGAACATTTTTTGCATGAGGGTGAGTTTTCTGTAGAAAAAATCAATCAATTTAAGGAACGTATAAGTGCTCGCAGATTAGAATTAACAGAAGTTCTAAGGAACTACGAATTATTATACTTAGGAAGTGATGAGTCCTCAGTCATTGATAGTCTTACTAAAGAAGAAGTACTCTTGTCTTTTAATATTATTGAGACCTACCTCAATCAAATTCTTACTGAGTCAAGTTTTGAAAAACAAAAAGAATTAGCTTGGAAGATCCTAGAACTTGAATTTTCATCAAAAGTAGAAGGGTATGAACTTCTAAGAAATAATCCTTTCATACTTCTTAAGGAGATAATGAGAGATCATATTATTCAAAAGAGTGGCCGGCCAATCAAGGGACATGCTTACAATCTTATTGATCCCCAAACCAATAGAGTTCTCACTCAAGCTGAGCTTGAAATAAAAAAAGAAGCCGGTGAAGATATCTCTTTATTTGATCCTCCAAGTAATTCTCGCTTTTGGTATAAAAGGGATATTAAAAATTCAGATGTAAAAGAAGTCTATTACGGTGGTGATTCAAAGCTTTATGAAAATATTGAAGTGCCCTTTCCAGAGGTGAATAAGGGTCTGTATTTAAAAGTTAAAAAGTCTCAAACCAAGCCAAAAGTACATTTTAAAACTTCTATCAATGGAAAAGACTATAGATTTAAATTGAAGTTTGGTGCTGAGTTGGCATCAGAGCTTACAGCTGGCGCTCTCATTGCCACTCTCGGGTATCATTTTGATGTATCAAAGTATGTGACAAATTTTGAACTAAAGCTACCTCAGGGTATGACCTTTTTAACGTTTAAAAGGGAATGGCTTGAATACTATCACGATTATGACCCTGATGATTATATCACACAGGTCAGAGATGAGGACGGTCACGTTATTATTACATTTAGAGAAGGTTTACTTGAAGCAAGACCTAAAGATATTGAGAGAATGGGACCTTGGGCATGGGGAAATAATGGTCACCAATCACTAAGAGAGCTAAGGGGACTTTATATCTTTAATATGTGGATAGGAAATAATGATGTTAAAGAGGCGGCAAATAATAAGCTCGTTATTAGAAGAAAAGATAATGATTATCAAATTTTTCAATACGTTCACGATCTAGGATTTTCTTTTGGAAGATTCTCTCATGAAAGACCAGGTGATTTCCCCTGGAACTTGGTTCAGACCTATGATGAAAATCATATTAATTTTAAATATTATGGTTTTCAAGAAAACTCTGGGTTTACTCATGTAACTTATGATGATGGAAGGTGGATGACCAGAAAAATTGCTCAAATGAGTCGAACTCAGATTAAAGATGCTGTTGAAATGGGCGGATGGCCTGATCCAGTTCAAAAACTTTATGTGGAAAAACTCATTAACAGACGTAACCAATTGGTAGAGGCCTTTGATTTAGAAGATGAGTTTGAAATTCTTTCTGTAGATAGGAATATTACAACTGAAGGGAGAGAAGTTGAAGATGGTCATTTACGTCAAGGCTTATTTGAAGGACATTCACAAGAGTTTGGCTCAGAAATCACCAAGGTTTTAAAACCAATCTATGAAAATATGAATTATATAGCCGCTCAAGGAATGATTAACTTAGTTTCTACCTTTGATACAGCAGTTATTGATTCAAGAGATCTTGGGTATGACAGCGCTGTATTAGCTGAAGTTGAATTTAATGTAGACCGAGAAATTAGAAGAAACGAAATGGTACAAGGAAATGACGATAATTATATTGTTATGGACACTTTAAAAGTAAGGTTTGGAATAGGAGCCGGTCTGGTTGTACGCGGGAAACTTAGTTATTATAAAGAATATAAATTGCTTTACCCTGCTAAAACATTGAGAGAGGCTACTTTTAATAACCAATTTATTCTCAATGCCCTTCTTCCAAGAACAATCCGCAATAAAACTCTTCCTGAAAACTATATTATCTTAATTGAAGATGGATTTGAGGGGGAAGGCGAGCTCCTACTTGGAGGAACGGTGGCCTCCGTTGGTTTCTCTAAGGCGCTTGGGAAAATGAGTCGAACTATCGTTTCAAAACGGCTTGATTCTTATTCCGTTTATCGAGACTACAGTCCTTATCAAGCGACTTATGCGAGACTTTACGCTGAGCTTTTTATCTTGCGAATTCCTGTCATGGAGTATGCTCATTTCGATGGTGTTTTAAGAAGAGAGCAATTTGATATTAAATTAGAAGGCTCTGTACAAGAAAGATCTGAAGCTTTGGATGCTCTAGATACTTTAATCACACAAGGAAGAATAAATGAAATCAAAGATGTGGGAGAGCATAAAGAAATAATTTCAAATTTTGACCTAACGAGAAGAGGATTTGATTTGTTCTTTGTAGAAGGTGATTACCGTAGAAGAGTCGATAATTTAAGTGAAACATTGTTTGAAGTTGATCGACCTGTCACGAAAGATGATTTTTTCCAAATAGATATTGAGAGAAATGATGAATGGCAATACTTTAGTAATGGAGAAATGAAAAATCGAAGATTTAGACTTTCAGCCGAAGTTGATGAACAAGGAAGTTTAGATAATGTAAAGCTTGATATGAGACTTTTTATTAAGGATATGAACGCAACTTCTCAAGAGTTTCACAACGCCTACCTGATGACTTTTGACCAGCTTTCAATGAAGAATAACTTTCTTAATTTTACTCCTGAACTACATTCTAGCAATCAAGTCTGGCACGGTCTTCAGGCTCATATACACCTTATGTATAATAAAGAAGCATTGGATAAACTGATTGATCTACCTATTAGTGAATATCACGAACTTATGGCCAGAACTTCTAACAGAGATGCGCAGTTTTGGGCAAGCCGACGAGATAATCGTAATATTGATCGAAACTCCAGGTTTATTCGAAATAAGTATCATCACTGGATAAGAGCTGTAGAAGCTGCAAAAGCTGCGAGCAATCAAAAAGAGCGCTATACAATTATCGCTGATGCATTTAGCAATGTCGTATGGCTTTTGTCTGATGGATACCAAGGAATCCTACTTCAGAGATTACATTCGATAATAGGAAAGGATAAGTTTTATATGGAAGGGCTTGTTGATCAGGCGATTGATGTCGAAAATACGCTTCCCATGAATACTCCGCTTTATAATGTGTTAAATCCTGAATTACTTGCACCTTTTGACCATTTCGAATTTGATTATCGTGATCTTGAAGAGATTTGGGAACTATTTCAGAGTTAAGTAGCTTGGCAAAGAATAGACCCGCTTTAAAGCCTATATCCTTGTGTCTAAAATAACTTTATGGATTTACATATTATTTTAGGAAATCAACTATATGAGTTAAAATATCTGAAAAAGATGCAAGGTGAGTTTTTTATGTGCGAAGACTGGGATCTTTGCAGACATTTTAAACCTCATCAAGCAAAAATATATTTCTTTTTAACCGCTATGCGGGAATACCGGGATTATCTGTCTGCTCAAAGAAAACTTCACTATTACGAACTGATTCCAGAACCTCAGTTTTTCGAGAAACTCGAAAAAACAGCTAGAAAAATCAAGTCCAAAAAAATTGTCATGTTTGAGATCGAAGATAAATTTTTCGAAAAAAAGATGAACGAATTTGTTAAAAAAAATAATTGGGAAATTGAGTATTTAAGAACTCCTAATTTTATTTGCAGTCGCGATGAGTTTTTTGAATATTTAGATGGGGCAAAAAAACCCTTTATGAAAACCTTCTACGAGCAACAAAGACAAAAGCATAATATTCTTATGGATGGTGATAAACCTCTCGGTGGAAAATGGAGTTTCGACTCAGAAAATAGAAAAAAAATCCCTAAGAAATTTGCTGTTATTGATAAAATGCCTGCGAGAAATTCATCGCCTCATCGCGAAGATGTCCTGTCTATAATAGAAAAACACTTTTCTTCTCATAACGGACAGGCAAAAGACTTTTATTTTCCTACCAATCATAAAGAGGCTAAAAAAGCCTTAAAACTCTTTTTTGAACAAAAGCTAGATAAATTTGGAGACTTTGAAGACGCAATCGATGATCGTCATCCCTTTTTATATCATACTCTGTTTTCTCCTTTAATTAATATTGGGCTGCTACAGCCTATGGATGTGGTAAAGGAGGTTCAAAAGAGAATCAATAAGGGTAATCTCAATGCAGTTGAGGGACTCGTGCGGCAGGTGATGGGTTGGCGCGAGTTTATGCGAGGCATTTATCATCACTTTGATGAAAAACAACAAAAAGAGAATTTTTTTAAGCATAAAAATAAACTCTCTAAATCTTGGTATACGGGAGAGACAGGGATACCTGTCGTTGATAAGACAATCAAAAAAGTTCAGAAATATGGTTATTGTCATCATATAGAGAGATTGATGGTGCTTTCGAATTTAATGCTAATATTAAAAATTCACCCTCAAGAAGTTCACCGTTATTTTATGGAGATGTTTGTTGACTCCCTTGATTGGGTTATGGGTCCTAATGTCTTTGGAATGGGACAGTTTAGTGATGGTGGAGTCTTTGCGACAAAACCTTATTTTAGCGGCTCTAATTATATTGTGAAAATGTCACATGAAAAGAAAGGTGATTGGTGTGACGAGTGGGACGGACTTTATTGGCGCTTTATAGATGATAACCGAGACTTTTTTTCTAAAAACTATAGAATGAGCATGATGGTGTCAATGTTTGATAAGATGGATGAGGAGAAAAAGACTCGCATTCTAAAAGCTGCAGAATCAGCCGAAAAAAGGCTCACCCTCTAAGACTTTAAGTTTAAATTTATTTATATGCCCCAGTAAAATTAGTCTATGATCACGGTTTTCAATTAAGGGAATTCTTTCTGTTTCGCCCTCATTATCAATATAGACTAAACTCTCAAGAGCATTATTTCTCACTTGAATGAGACATTTCTCATCTCTTTTTCTACCAGGTAGTGTGATATAAAAAGAAGGCTTGGGATATTTATAATGATCAAAAAAACTTTCAAGTTTTGACTTATAGTTTTCATATCCAAGTACTTTAAAGAATTTAATCAATGAAGAGTCTATATACTCGTACTCTGAAACTCCGAAAGTTGATTTAAGAAATTTTTCAATAGCTCGTTTTGCTTGAGATTTACTTTTGAAAGGGAGTTCTGTTTCAATATCTTGAGTTGAAATTTTTAATTCTGGTATACCCATCGTATTGTCCTTAATCACAACGTGATAGCGGAATCGACTCGCTTTAAGGGCGGTATTATAAGGCGGACGAAAATGTTTAATCTCGTGAGACTCCAGAATAAGAGCTGCCAATTCATTGCCCGTAAGCTTTGTTTGAATATCAAATATATGGAACTTTAGTTGGAGGTCCTTTTTACGCTTAATATTCGGTCTGAAATGATTAATGACTCTTTTTCTGATGTTTTTACTTTTTCCTATATAGAGAAGTTCTCCTTGATCATTATAGAAATAATATAGGCCTGCTTTTTCAGGGAGGTCTTCAAGCTTTTTCGTTTCAAAATTGGGTGGTGGAGTCAGTATCCGAGTTTTCTCCTCTAAAGTATTTTGAGTTAGATCGGGAAGCTTGGCCTGAATCAATTTAAATAATTCCAAGGTAGCTTTAGCATCCGCCATGGCACGATGATGATTTTTAAGAGGAATTTTAAAATGCTTAGTAAGATTTCCTAGGGAGTAAGATTTCAAACCCGGAAAGGCCTTTCTGCTCATTCGAACGGTACATAGTTTTTCTCGGCCATAGCTGAAGCCTAATTCATTAAATTCTGAGCGAATGAAATTGTAGTCAAAAAATACATTATGCGCCACAAAGACGCATCCTTCAGTTATCTCTACAATTTTTTTAGCAATTTCATAGAACTTTGGTTTATCCCTCACCATTTCATTCGTGATGCCTGTTAAATAGGTAATATTAGAAGGGATAGATCTTTCTGGATTGAGAAGGGTGCTGAACTCATCTAAGATTTGAGTACCATCTGTCACTATGATAGCGATCTCAGTGATTTTATTTCCGCCGCGATTTGCTCCGGTGGTTTCAATATCGACGATTGCAAATTTTTTCGCAAGCTTTTGTCTGGCCATACTAAGAGCTAAATTAAGTTTTTTCCTCTATAATGACAAGATGAATAAATTCGATTTTATTTCAGCGAATACGGGGGTTCTTGTTGGTGCGGGCCATGGTATAGGGTTAGAATTAGATAGACGGATTAGAAGTGAGTTCCCTCATATTAAGCTTTATAGTACCTATCACGACCAATCAAAGAATCAAAATTCCAAGGCTTTAAGGCTAGACCCACTAGACGAAAGTGATATTATGAAATTTGCGGACTCTTTGTCTGAGATAGATTTTGTGATCTCAACAGTGGGTTATTTAGGAAGTACTCCTGAAAAAAGTCTTAAACAAATTGATCTAAAAGAGATGACTTATGCGTTTCAGGTGAATGCTTTACATATGCCCTTACTAATGAAGCATCTCTACAGAAAGCTCAACTCTGGAAGCTTAGTAACGGTACTTTCTGCCATGGTAGGAAGTGTTTCAGACAATCATATGGGTGGCTGGTATGGATATCGAGGCTCAAAGGCTGCCTTGAATATGTTTATGAGAAATATGAGTATAGAGCTTAGAAAATCAATTGTAGTCAGTGTGCATCCAGGTACTACTAAAACTTCGTTATCCAAAGATTTTATAAAAAGTGTAAAACACGAGGTATATGGGGCTGACCAAACCGCAAAACATCTTATTGATTTTTGGCAAAACTGTATGATGAATCACTCGGGTAGATTTTTTCATTGGTCAGGAGAGGAGCTTACCTATTAAAAAGATTAATAAATTAAACACCTCGCTTTTTTCTCGCCAACTATTTGCCTTAAAGAAAGGTTTAGGAGTTGCTCCGGCACTTTTAAGATCTGCCCCCGCAGAGGAACTTATTTTAAAGCTGATAGGTAAAGATAGAGAAAAATTTATTGATGACGTCAGTCAGATGAAAGGCTCCTTTGTAAAAGCGGCTCAAATGTTATCTCTTTATGGAGAACATTTTCTTCCTAAAGAGATGAAAGACTTTATTTCTCAGGTTCAATCTGAAGGACATTATCTTGAGTGGAGTAAACTTAAAAATTTGATCCCCATTGAGGTTCATCAAAAAATTGATATTTCTTCCGAGCCTTTAGCTGCAGCCTCGATAGGACAGGTACACAGAGGTGTGTACCAAGGACAAGAGGTGGTATTGAAAATCCAGTATGAGGGAATCAGACAAGCTATTGATCTGGATTTACGATTATTAAAACTTTTAATGAGATCATTAAGAATTTTGCCAAAGAAAATCAACCTTGATCCTATTTATGATGAGATTAAAAAAAATCTTATAAGAGAAATGGATTACAAAGAGGAACTAGCGACTCAGGTTAAGTTTAGAGATTCACTCCAATCTGACCAGTACTATATACCCAAAGCCTATCCGGAGGTTTCTACTGAAAATATATTAGTATCTGAATACTGTTCGGGTGCACTACTTTCTTCATCTCAAATAAAAAATCTTTCACAAGACAAGAAAAATGATATAGCTCGAAGAATATTTAGACTCTTTTTTCTTGAACTGTTTGAATTGAATCTTATTCAGACTGATGCCCATCCAGGAAATTTTCTGTTTGATAAGAAAACTGATAAATTGATTCTTATTGATTTTGGCTCGGTGAGAAGCTTTGATGATGCTATTATAAAAAAATATCAAAATCTTATTAAGAGTTTTTATTTAGATGATGAGACTCTTTTTAAGAATACTTTTCAAGATATGCTCGACTCCACAGAGGCCATCGTTAGTATAGATCTAAATGATTTGTGGGAATATTGTCGTTTCGTAACGATCCCTATTAGACAAGATGAGTTCGATTGGTCAGATTCTACACATGCTGAGGAAGTTTATAAAAAAGCACAAAAGACGATATTGAAAGCTGATGTTAAAACACCTCCGCATCAATTTCTGTTTATTGATCGAAAAGTTGTTGGTCTTTTTTTCTTAATGAAAACCTTAGATGCCAAATTTAATGCCAAAAATATTTTAGCTGAGTTTATTAGAGACTAGATTCTTATCTGAGATTAAGGCCTATAATGATTTCAGCGTCAGTCCTTTCATCTCTTTGGTTTCTAAGAAGACGTATCCCATAACTTAGGGGAAATTTACGTAAACTATTTGTTTCCAGGTTAAGTTCTACTCCATAGGAATTAAGAGTGCGTCTTTGGAAATCATCTTCAAAGGCTGAATCTTCTAAATATATATCTGCAACAGTCGTATCAAAGAAGGCTTTGGAGTAAAGTCTTTGAAAATAAACCCAGTCACCGAGCCTGAGGTTTGGAAACCAAAGATTAGTGACGTATTCAAGACTAAGTTTATTAAATTCGCTGGAAAACTCATAAGCATATCCTCGAGAAAAGGTATATCCTCCCAAAGGTACGTAGTTGTTATTGAGCTGGTAGAGGCTTTCATCAGCTGTTCTTTTCTCGTGGGTCATAGTAAAAGAAAGCCCATCATTTACTTTGATGCCTGGAAGAAAGAACTTAATTTGCGAAGCTAAGAAATAATTCGTTTGGTCTTGTTCAATATCAGTGTAATCAGCAAATAAACGATATCCCCATCTGGGTTGAATTTGTCTAAAGGCTTGGTTTTTAACTAGACTGGAACTTAAGCCTAGGGTTTTTGCTATGAGAGCATCATTATTGAGTCTAGAGCTTGAGTTAAAATCATTTTCAGAAACCTCAATATTTTGTCCAGTAATACTTAGTATATGTTGACCTGCATAGACTCCAGTCTGATGAATATATGGCAGCGCCATAGAGGCTGCGACTCTCGTTTCAGTCCACTCCGACTCAATAGTGTTGATGGTGCTTTTTCTTCCTAAATAATCCAGCCCCAGGCTAAAGATGGGATAGTATTTGGCATAGGAAAAGAGCAGAGTTGAGAATGGTTTTCCCTCCTCACTGGTTTGTCCAATAGCTGCATCAAACGCCATGGTCCCCAAGATATTATTGGTATTTGCTTGTAGTTGAAAACCACGTCCTCCAAAAAATGACCAGGAATGAGGACTAAATAGGCCCTCCGTAGTGGAATAATCTGAAGGTGTAAATTTTGCTTCATAAAAATCTTTATAATTATTTATGGGAGCTGGAGCTGATTTTGTGAATGAGTCGGAAGGACCTTGTCCTAGGTAATTGTAATTTTCAAATATACTTTCAAAGGGAATTTCTTTGCATCTAATACCTCGGCTTTTTAGCTTTTCTCCATTGGTATCCTCAAAAGAGTAATAAAGTTTTTCTCCAATAATCCTCGGTTGAAAAGCCCCGATAGGTTCGTCACTACACTGGGATAATCTTGAGCTTCCCAATTCAAGTGAGAATATATTGACGGCTCCTTTATAATCCGCCTCAAAATACACCTCTTCATTATGGTAATGAAGAGAATATAAATTAGATCGAGTGGGGGGAGTCAGTTCAATCTCATCACCTGATTTAATGAAATAGTGAACTAAGCTTTTCTTCCCCTCAAGGTCAATTTTAATAAGTATCAATTCATCGTCGGAAGACCATACGGCTTCGGAATAGACTGAATAATCTTCTTTAGGCTTGATTCGTTTAAGAATCTTTCTTCCTTTTAAAAGTCTTATATCGAAACGATCATTTTTATCAATAGAGGTGACGACAATATACTTCCCATTGGGAGAGTATTGAGGGTGATAATAACGTTTATGATAACTTAAACGCTTTGAAACCTTTCTCGTAAGATCGAACTCAAAAAGCTCACTCAGCCCTTGGAAGCCATATCTTTTGTCTGGGAGAGGTGAGGTGTAAAGAAATTTGTTCTTTTTTGCATCAACTCTTGAGAGTGAAGGTACCACATTTAATTCGGCTAAGGTTTTTTTTCCTTGTTTGAGTTCCCATAAACTATCAAGGCTTCTCTGGAGATATAATTTCCCAGGCAAAGGATAAATTTTTCTCGTATATTCGCTTGGAGGTTTTGCTTGATATTGCGGGTTGATTTGTTCCCATTGATTTTTTAAATCTTCTATCGACTCCTCATAAAACTCATCAAAGTTTTTTCCAGTTACTTTTTCAAAGGCGGAGTAGAACGTGTACACATTCCATGGACTCGCTATGGCATCTTTGAGAATCTTATCCCAAACATCTTCACCATAAATTTTTACTGCTCGGGCAACAAGGTAATACCCATAAACATACCAGCTGGGTTGGGATGTTCTAAAATCGCTACCTAGTATGGTGTCGTATTGCGGTGCTTGATCATTTAATATTTGAGCTTTAAATCTTTTACTAAACCTAGGAGATCTTCCCCTTCCTGCATCTGTGTAGACTGTCTCTGCCCAGGTAGCATCACCTTCAAAATACCAAACAGGCATGACTATATTGATAAAAAAAGATAAAAAAGATTCTCCAAAAAGATAGTAAGGCGCTAGCATCCAGCTTTTAGTCATAGAATCGAATTGAACGACATGTCGATATTCATGGACGGCGAGAGCTTGTAACCATTCTGAGGCACCTACAGTCGGTGTTATTGAGTTGGTGTAAAACCATTCCGAGCGCCTAGGAGCTAGAGTGACAAAACCATTAGGAACATTATTATTGGGCCTAATAACAATAGTGATTTTCTTTGCTTGGTGTTGGTAGGTTTTTCCAACGAGGGGGGCGTAATAATTTAACATTGCCATGGTATAATGAGCTTTCTCTTCGAGATAGTCTGGGTAAACCACTTTGAAGGCATCTGACTCAATACTCTTCCAGTTTATGTCCGACCGACTTTGTTGGATTGAGACTTGCGCCATCGAGCGAATAGAAAATGTAATAAAAAGGCAAAAAAGCCCGAAAATACTGAGAATCTTTGAATTTTTCACAGTATGAGTCTAATGAAGCAGGGTCGGAAAGTATATTAAATTAACTTACATTTCTTGCGAATATTTCGAAATCTGTTCCAATTAAAGAAAGACAACAAATTCAAAATCAGGAGGATAGATGAAGAGTTGGATGGTAGCAGGCTTGCTCGTGACCACGAGTGCATTCGGAGCCGAATATATTGCAAAAATTAACCCACAATTTCATGGTAAATCGGCATTAAAGGCACTTGGTGCGAAAGACTTAAATCTAAGTTATGCCAAATTCGTAAAAATTTCACTCGATCAAAAATCCTTTGATGGTCTGAAAAATAGTCCAGAGTTTGAGTATATCGAACCAAATTACACCTACAGAGCGATTAATACTCCAAGTGACTCTGACTTTGAAAAGCAATGGGGTCTAGAGAACACGGGAAGAAACTCAGGTGGCTGGTGGAGTCCAGGAACCGCTGGTGTTGATATTTCGGCACTCGAAGCATGGAAAATAACTAAAGGTGGAAAAGAAATCAAAATCGCTGTTATAGACACAGGAGTTGATTATAACCATGAAGACCTCAAGAATAATATCATGATCAACGAAGCTGAGCTTAACGGAGCTGAGGGAGTTGATGATGATGGTAATGGATATATTGACGATGTTTATGGGTATGACTTCGCAAATGATGATGCCGACCCAATGGATGGGCATGGTCATGGGACCCATTGTGCTGGTGTTATCGGTGCAGAACATAATCAAATTGGTATTGCCGGTGTTATGGCAAATGTTCAAATCCTTCCCGTTCAATTCCTTTCTGCTAGTGGTGGTGGAACGTTAGAAGGAGCTCTAAAAGCAATAGACTATGCTACTTCTAGAGGTGTGAATATCATGAGTAACTCATGGGGTGGCGGTGGCCGATCAGAAGCTCTTTTCGAAGCTGTTCAAAGAGCTGAACAAGCAGGGATTGTGTTTGTTGCAGCAGCTGGAAATGAGTCAAATGATAATGATGCAAAACCAGTTTACCCTGCGAATTATAAAGCTGATAATGTGATATCAGTAGGTGCGATGGATGGGAAAGGAAAGAAAGCTTCTTTTTCAAACTGGGGTGAGAAGACGGTTCATGTCTTTGCTCCAGGAGTCAATATTTACTCTACAGTTCAGGGTGATAGATATAAGAAAATGAGTGGAACCTCAATGGCCTGTCCTCATGTTTCAGGAATTGTTGGATTGTTACTTTCCATGGAACCAAATCTTTCGGTTACTGAGGTTAAGCAAAGATTAATGAGCACATCAACTCAAAGTACAGAGCTAGATCGGTACACGGCTTCAGGCTATGCTGATGCTGCAAATGCTCTTCAATAATAGACATATATAATTCTCCAAAGGTTTTGGGAGCGCTAAGCGCTCCCTTTTTACTTTTTATAAGGGAGATATGATTTTAAAGTTTCAATTTCTTTTTCAATAAGAAGGTTTTGATTTTTAACATGATTCTCGATAGCAACTCTAAACTGTGGTTGCTTAATATGGTGTAGTGATCCTATTTCTACGGGAGTGAAGCCTCGGAGTAATTTTTGTTCTCCTTGGGCACCAGCTTCAAAAACTAAATACCTATTCTCAATGACATACTCAATGGCTAGGTAATAACACATTTCAAAATGCAAATAAGAGTACTGATTTTCAAACTCTGGTCGAATGCCCCAATAGCGTCCATAAAGCTTTTTCTCTCCTTCAAAGAAAAGAGACATAGCAATGAGTTCTTGGTTTTGATAAGCAAGATAATAAAATCCAGACTCAAGACTTAAGAAAAAATTCTCAGTGAGATAAGCTTGGGAATATTTTTTCATTATAGTTGAGAGATAAAGAAGATAGATTTCTTTTCTTTCACTTAAGCTTATTTGAGAACTCTCTTTTTTGATAATTTTGATGGGATAATATTCAACTATTTTTCTTTCTTTAAGAATATTTTTTCTCTTTCTGGCTTTTAGAGCAGATAGATAGTCCTCATAGGTCTCAAATCGATTTATAAAATGAAACTGTAAAGTCTTTTGATAAAAATATCCTTGTTGAATGAAACGTGAATCTTCGTGAGTAAATAGAATATGATGGCCGGAAAAATCATTGTCCAAATAATATTTTATCAAACTTTTAATGAAAGCATCTGATGGGTTTATAATTTTAGGTGCGCTGATTGGAGTAACTGGCAGCGCATGTAAAAGTTTAGGATAATAAGGGATTTGGTATCTGTGATAAAGGTCAGCCCATGCCCAATCGAAAATAAACTCACCGTAGGAGTGAGATTTCTTATAGGCATAGCTAAAACTATCATTTTCAACAAAATACAGAGGCTCCCATCCACTTTCAATTGATGTCACATTTGTTTTTTCCCATAGTTTAAACATATTGTAGGAGATGTAGGGATGTTGTGACTCTAATTTGATTTCAGGGATTTGATGATAAACCTTCATTTCTTTTTAAAGCACAGAATAAAATTATTGGCCGGCATCGCAATCGTTTCAAGATGAATAAAATCATTTAATCCTGATTTTATTTTTTCAAAGTCTCGGATACCCATTAAGGGATCTTTTGACTTTAGATGATTGTCAAACTCTTGATTAGACTCACTGGTAAATTTACCCTCAAATTTAAATGGTCCATAAATAACAAGAAGGCCTTGGCCTTTGATGATGTCTGAAACTTCTCGACAAAACTTTAAGGCTAATTTTTCACTCATAATATGAAGTGTGTTAGCTGTAAATACTGTATCAAAGCTTTGATCAACCTGTTTTTTTAAGGCTAGATGTCCCACCTCAAAAGCAATAGGAGAGTGAAGATTATTTCCATTGGATTCCATCATCCAATTATTTTCTTTACGATCTGCTGGGAACCATTTTACGGGTAGATGTTTTGAAAAATAAGAGGCATGTTGTCCCGTCCCATGTCCGATTTCTAAAACATCCCCTGTGACTTGAAGTTTCTTAAGGACTTCAAGAATTGGGTTTTTATTGTTTTCACAAGCTTGGCTAAAAGGTTTTTCCATTTTAAGATCATAATATGGAAGAATTCATTCAACAAATAATCAAAAATTTGGCAAATAATGGTTTCCCACATAAAAGGGTTTCTCTTCCTACAGAGAAGATGTTTGAAATCGCTGATGGTAAGGGATTAAGCTTTAATGCTGTTTTGGATCAATTAAAAGAAAAACATCAAATCACGGGAGAAATTGGTCCTGACACGATTGTTTTCTCACTCTCTCAAGCAGGTAGCGATATGTTTTCTAAGGCGCAAGAAATGATGTCTAAAATGAGCCCAGAAGAGATGCAAGATCTTATGCAAAAGGCGCAGGATTGGCTTAAAAAATAATCTTTTTTTGAATCTTCTTATTTATGCTATTTCAATAGTTTATCAGGCTTTTCATCGGATATTGGTCGCTTAAGTCTATAATTTTTATAGAGGACTCTGATCAAAAAAGATTAAATTTTCTAAACTCTCGGTTGGGAGATTAAGCATGGTTTTGAACCAGTACATATTATTATGCACGCTATTACTTATTGTTAGCTGTAGTGATCAGTCTAGTAAAGTGGTGAAGCGGGGACAAAAATCTCATCCTAAGCAGGCGATTATAGAGCCACCTCAGTCCGTATTAACAATATCTAAGCATTGGCAACATTTAGACCATAGTATCGATGGAATCGTTGGTGTTTCAACTTATAAGGCTAGTGAGAAGTTAGCCCTACTTCAACCAAATGAAGTTATCGTAGCCGTGCTGGACTCTGGTATTGATATCCACCATCCAGATTTAAGCTCTCAAATTTGGATTAATGAAGGAGAAATCCCCGCTAACGGAATTGATGATGATGGAAATGGCTATATAGATGACAGACATGGGTGGAATTTTCTAGGTTCAGATGACGGAAAAAATATTGTGGAAGAAAATCTTGAGGAGACGAGAATTTATCGTAACTTTATTCGAAGACTTCAAAGGGGCGAACATTTAAACAGCGGTGAACAAAAGCTATTTGAGACAGTAAAAAATATCGTCGAACACGGGATAGTCGAAAATAGAATGGCATTGAGAGAGGCTACATTAGATGCCAAAGCACTCGGTAATTATATGAAAGTCCTTAAGGATAAAACAGGAATAAGTGAGATCACGACAAGAGAGCAATTAGAGGCTTTTGATTCAAAAGAACTAGAAACATTAAAAGACGCTCTCCTGGAGCTGTGGGATAAGTATTGGCTTGGATTTTCAGGAATTCGAAGGGCCATAGAGAATGCAAATTATCACCTTAGATATGGTTATAACTTAGATCTCAACGTTCGCTCTGAAATCATCGGAGATCAAACGGATGACTTCACAGATCAAAGCTATGGAAATAATGATGTTGTTGGAGAAAATAGTGAACATGGAACGCATGTAGCGGGAATAATAGGTGCAACTCGTGGTAATGGAATAGGGGTTGATGGTATTGCCTCCAAGGTAAAAATCATGGTTTTACGAGTTATCCCTAAAGGAGATGAAAGGGATAAAGATATTGCAAATGCCATCAGATATGCGGCGGATAATGGAGCTCAAATAATCAATCTAAGTTTTGGCAAAAGATTTTCACCTTATAAGGCTGAAGTTGATCAGGCACTTCAATATGCTTATGAGAAGGGAGTTTTATTTGTTCACGCAGCAGGAAATGAGGGTCTTAATATTGATGGAGGTAAAGATAACTTTCCCAATAGCTATAGGTCCGACTTTGTAAGAAAAACTGATTTCAATTCTGCTTGGCTTGAAGTTGCCGCTAACACCGGTGAGATTGGCTATAAATTTGTGCCTTATTTTTCAAACTATGGAAAAGAGGCGGCTCATTTTTTTGCTCCTGGAGATAAAATATATTCTACGACACCCCAAGGTGGATACGCGACTTTTTCCGGGACCTCTATGGCTGCGCCAGTAGTAACAGGTGTCGCCGCCATATTAATGAGTGAATACCCAAATCTTAAGGCTAGCGAAGTAAAAGCAATATTAATGTCCAGTGCTTTTAGGCCAGATGATTTTATTGTTCAAAAACCAAGTTTAAAGCATTTAGAGCCAGGGTTTAGACTTCCTATAGGCTTTAAACACCTGAGCAAAACAGGCGGTATTGTGAATGCTTTTAAGGCCTTAGAGCTTACAAAAAATTTATTTTAATTCCCTCCTTAACTGACCGATATGTAATTGGAGAAGGGGGGTAGGTAATTAAATCTTTCTACTATATTGAAAGTAATGGGAAAATGGAGGAGCTCTCCATCTCGGATCTTTATACAGCTATCGACAAAAGAAAGCTGTGGGGCAACTCTTATGTCTTTGATCCTAACGAGATGAAGTGGGTCACTCTTAACGAAATTACCCTCTTCAAAAAATTAGGTATGAGTTTTAAGAATTCGACAGAAGATTTCAAGAAACCAAAACGAATTCCTGCTGCCCAACAATCAAAGAATATTGACCCAGAAACGAATCTTAAAGAGATGGAAACTCATTATCTCGAGGACTATATCTCTGTGTTCCAAACACAAATCGACAAGCTGCTTGAAAACAATCTAAAACTAGTTGATGAGAATATCGCGTTCCAAGTTAAAAACTCCGAGAATAAAGCTGAATTTGAAATATTAAAATTTCAAAATAAGCTCGAGGTTCAAAAATTAACCCATGAATGTGAAAGTCTTAGAAATGATCTGAAAGATCATATCAAATTAGTAGAGGATCAGAGAAAAGAGATCAGAAAACTTCGAGCAGATTATCAAGCAAAACAAGAAGAACAACACAATCAGTTAACCGAGCTATTTTCAGCGCAATCGGAGTTGATGGAGAAGAATAATAATCTAAGCGAACAATATCAAACGAAAAATAAGAATTTGGAAATAATTCAAGAAGAGTTGGAAAACTCTAAGAAAAAATCAAAGTCTATCATTGAGACTTGGAAAGAGAAGTATAGAAAGGACTTCAAAGCTCTAAAAAACGAGTGGGAAAAAGAGCGAAAAAGTATGACTTCTCAAATGGAGTCAATGCAATCCAAATTTCAAGCTGAAGTGAAAGAACTTGAAATGCAATTGGAAATTGAAAAGCATAAAAATAAGGGAAAATCAGCGGATATTGATACATCCCACTTAGAATCAATCATTCAAGAAAAAGATAAAAAAATCAAAGAACTTCAAAGCAAACAGAAACTCATTGCAACTAAATACAAAGAAGATTTCACAAAAGCGCAAAAAACATTTGAGTCTTATCAAAATGTCATACATAAACAAAAACAAAAAGAGCAGGACCTTAGCACCAATGTGATTCAATTGAATAATAATCTAGAACAAGTTAAAGGTGATCTAGAAGTTGAGAGGAGCAAGGCAAATAGGCTTGAACTTCTTATGAACCAACAAGAAAGTCTCAATGAAATAGCTGATGAAAAAGTGAAAGTTCAAGATGAATTCGTCGCCTTTAAAGAGCTAGGGAAACTTTTTGAGATATCCAATGCTAAGCACTGGGAAATTAGAGCTGATATTTATAAAAATATGAAATTCACCTTAAAGCAGATGCGAGAGATGATCAATCAAGGTGAATTAGATGAAGAAAGTTTTGTCAGGCGTGAAGGGAAGTGGTGGAAAAAAGCGAAAGAAGTTCATGAGCTTTTTCTCGAGTTGAGAGAGCGTGAAGAAAACGGAGAAACGCAATATTATATTGAGCGTCAGAGCCTTAGAGTTCCTTGTGGAGATAAAGTAGAAATTGAGACACCAAATGCTAAATTCACAGGTGTTTGTATTAATATTTCAACAGGTGGGAGTCTTATTCAGGTAGCTGATATGAACACATATTCTTTTAAAAAAGGTGATGAAGTCACAATTGCTTTTGTAAGTGAATCGCTTCTTTTTGAATTTGAAATTGTGGGAACTATCAGGAATGTAGATCCTACGGATAAAACTCTGGGCTTACAATTTGACGGGATCTCCGACGAAGAATTTGATACAATAGCTTTTTATATAGATGGATTTGCTGATAAACTTGAAGAAGAAGCTGCTTAAAGAATGAAATATTATATAAATGAGGATGGGAATACCGTCTTTACGAGCCAATATCATCGCGCTAAAAATAGTTGTTGCCACAGCAATTGTCTACATTGTCCCTATGGAACGACTTTGAAGAATTTGGGTGTAAAAATCCATTCCTATGATGAAACAAACAAACAAGAAATCGAGAAGCTCTACGATCAACTCTATCATATAAAAGATAATTTTACTGCCAGTCTTATAGGGGATGCCTTTGGGAAGACTGCATCACAACCAGATGCCTCAGAGCTATCCTTATTAACTCTTAAAGATATTCCTTGCGGTCTCATTGAAATTAAGAATAAAGAAATCAGAAGTTTTAAGCTCCTTGAGCATTTTGGTGACCAAGGTATCAATGAGACCTACCTAAACTCTATACTATAGTTTTCTATTATTGAACTTATAACGATTAGGCTTAGGATCATTAGAGCTGTCATAAAGTTAAAACCAATCTTACGATCTTTTAGGCTACCTCCTAAGAAGTAAATAAAAGCTAGCCCATAAGCAATTAAATAATACTCTCTGTCCAAGGGATGTTGAAAATAGATCAATACGATAGGAATATTTAAAAATACAAAAAATGTTAGCGGCTGAATAAATCTCAAACTTTGCATCCAGGGACCTTTGAAAGGCCCAAAGTCCAAAGGGAATTGGAACATAATTAAGCTTAAAGCAGAGACAAAGGCAAAATGTATAAGGAGTAAAAAAGCCATGACACTATTGTAGGCGAAATACCCTCTTTTATGTTATGTTTTCGGCCAAATTGAGGGGATTTTATGCAAATATACTTATTAATATTTCTGGCCACAATGTCTTGCTTGGTAACTTTGGTGAGCTGTGAAGAAAAATTTAGCCAATTAAAAACACATAATTTCAACTCAACCCTTACTTTATCTCTCAAATCTATATTTGGAGCTTTGGATGAAGCTGTAAGTGAGGACGCAAATTTATTTGGCAAATGTTCTGGCAGGGTGACAGATCAAAATTGTGTTGGGTTCCAAAAATCGATTAAGTACAAAAACTGTGAAATCAATAATGTAAGTCTTACGGGAATGGTTGAGTTAGATTATAACCAAGAAGGATGTCAGTTTGATGGGACAAACCAAACGGTAAGACGAAGTCTTGATGTAAAGCAGAAATTAAAAAACGGAAAAACTATTGAATCAAATAGCATGGCCAAAACGACTTATAGTGGTGAATTGTTAATGGGTGGAGAGCGCATCCAAAGAATGCAAGCGAGTTGGTGGTACGAAAACCTTGGTAAAGAAATTATAGCTAGATCGAAAGAAGGTAAGTTGGTATTAAGCCTTTTGTTAAAAACCAGTGATCCCATCGTGATTACCCAGGGTCTAGAGCGAGGAGCTCGAAAAATACAAAGTGGCTCTTGGAAAGTTTATAATAATTTAGAGAAATTTACCTTAAAACTAACTCCTAAAAATCTCACTTTCAAAACTGAGTGCTGTCATCCTGTTGCAGGAGAGATTGAAATTGAGTTGAATTCAGGTCAAAAAGACCAGTTCGTTGATAAGTCTAAGTTGCAATATATTGGATGTGCTAAAGCTAGGCTGTTAAAACAGGGTAAAGAAACAGAATTAAGTCTTAAAGCTTGCCTACTTTAAAATGATTTATGCCGATTGAAATAGCTCCGGTTCTGCAACAAGTATTTCTGGTAGGCTACCTGTTTTTAGAAATTCTGCTTCAATTTGAGTCAGTCTAATAGGTGGATACTTGTGGTCTAACAGGGCTTCGATAAATTCGTTTTCTTGCTGGCAGGCATTAGCTATTCTCATGGTTAACTCAATAGTCATCACTCTGTTTTGGTCTTCAATAAGCTTGGTGACCGATGAGCCTTCGATATTCTTTACCAAGGTGTAGACTCTAGAAAGTGATGCAATACTCATTTGGGCTCCCTTAATTTAGTTTTGATTATCTTAATAGAGCTTAAGGCTGACTTTAGTAAAATTTGTAAGAAGCCTTAAGTAATCGATTTTGTGAAAAATAAATTTTAGTTATTTCAAAAGAATATATTTAATCTAGGGATTTTTGGCGAGTATTTGGGGCAGGGTCTCCAAAATGAGACCCTGATTGATTTAATTTATTGCCTTGAAAAATCGAGTAACTTTTCCGCTATCTTAAAGATGACCTCAGGCTGTGGTCTAAAAGGAAAGAAACCATTTGAATCTGGATCACTGGCATAATCCAAATTTGTTTGATAACTAGCATTGATTGCAGCTTGCGCCCAGGCAGCTGGAATTGGCTGTGTGGGAGAAGACCAGTTTCCTGTTGCTTCTGACTCTAGATAAGCTTGAGCACGCATTCCTTTTGGTGCATACCAAAGGAAATCTGGCTTATGTCCTACAGTTTCAACTGTTCTCGTTCTGGTTCGTCTTGGTCCAACACGAGACTCTCTTATATCATTGACCCACTCACCACCAACAATATTTCCTGAGGCATCTAATTCTAAGTCATAGTCAAAGGTTCTTTTTTTGTATTTTTGAATATCAACATCTGTAGCGATCTTTTTCCCAAAATACCTGTAGTCAACGAAAGTCATTTCAATTTCAACACCGATTATATACCGAGCCCTTGGGCTTCTGAATGCTCTTCTGCTGTCGTCAAAACTTCCTACTTCGGCCATAGCTCCACGGTAGGTATTGTAAAAGTTCTGGTTTGATGGATTGAAGTATTTTATTTTAAATCCAGCAGTCGGGTGATTATTTACTTTATCATTATGATCGATATCTACGACCATGGCCTGATTATGTCTTCCCATTAAATTGAGAATGGCAAGGTGATAGAAGGCGGAGTTCACGTCTTCGCAATTGGATATATCATCATTAAAGTCTGTATCTGTAATTCTAACTCTTCCCCCATTGTCGCGATCAACCCTAGGGTTACTATTTCGACAAGAATTACCAATCATAGGCATGATAGTAGATTTATTCCAATCATCTGGATTACTAGAAGTTTGAATTCTATTATCCACGGCAAAAGCTCTCGTACTATTAGCGTAGGCTACAGTTAAAAGACTTTTAATATCATTTGCATAAAAAGGGATCCTATAGCGACCATCTACAGAAGTTAGGTAGACCGTTTTTCTGGGAGCAGGCTGCGCTACTGAAGCAGGTGCCCATCCGTGACACATCCCTGTCCATTGTGTGAGTTTCCCAAATTGATTATTTAAATAATCGGCCATAGAAAAAAGTCGATAAGAAAAGGATGTTTCATTTCGAAAGTTTCCAATGAGTAGATCGTATTTATCAGCTGTAGAGAGCTCTGCAATAACCTCCGGTGTAAGTGTTATCTGACCAGATTGAAAATCTGCATAATCATCAAAATATTCATCACGATTACTATCATAGCTAAATTCACCGGATAGAAATGAGAGGAGATTTCCACTCTTTTGGTGATAATTATTGGCGGCATAACCTCGGTTAGCTGGAAGAAAAGATGAAGTCCATGGTGGATTGGCCATTTCAAACTCGGTAAGTCCCATAGCTTCAAGTCGGTGGATATTGCTTTCTACTGATAAGCCACGACTGAACTTTCTTACGTCATCTAGGTTAAGAGGAGCTGCTGTGGCGGCGAGACTTCCTGCCAAGGCAATAAGTGCGATTGATTTTTTCATAATAACCTTCCAAAATTGAGATTGTAATGCGGGGCAGTGTAGCAAGTTTTTACACTCCAAGGGGAGAATTTGAAAATTTTACAGCCTAGAATCGACCCAGCTATAATAACCCATCAGGAGATATTCTTTGCGGCTTAAATTGGAGCAAATGGGTAATTTTTATGGGTTTTTTATCCCCAAAAGTATTTTGGAAGAGCTTTCTTTCACGCCCAGTGATGACTATCAACTCATGGTGGAGGCAGGGCAAGTGATTATTGCCAAGGAGGGAGGTCTCCAAGGTATAGAGCCTATTGATTTTGCAGATGAAGAGTTAGATGCCTGGAGTTCAATCTTGGACGAGCCAAGCAGTGGTGAAGGAGAGGCTTAGTGAAAGAAGAGTTTTGGATGGAAAAATGGAACCGTGAGGATATAGGCTTTCATCAGCAGGCTCCAAACTCGTATTTACAAGAGTTTGGGACCCAGTTCTTTGAAGCCGGGAAAACTGTGCTTGTTCCTCTTTGTGGAGCCTCTATTGATATGAAATGGTTGAAAGATCAAGGTTTAAATATTGTAGGCGTTGAGCTTTCTGAAAAGGCGACTCAATGGTTTTTCGAAACTCATAATCTAGAGCTAAAAATAACTGAACTAGATGGCTTTAAAATTTATGAAAGCGAAAACATAAAGATATATACAGGAGATATTTTTACCTTCAAAGATTGGGATAATATTGATTACGTCTATGATCGCGCCAGTATCGTAGCTCTGCCAAAAGATATGCGTGAGCAATATGTGAGCCTTATTAATAAGAATCTCTCACATACTTCAATTTTTATGATTAGCTTTTCTTTCGACAATGAAGAACTTGGTCCTCCCTTCTCTGTAGACTCCGAAAAAATTAAAAGATATTTCTCCGACCTATTTGAAATCGAAAGGGTTAAAGAAGTGAGGACCGAAAACCCTCCCATACATGGAGGAGTATTGCCTTATATCAAAGACAGTTTATATTTTCTAAATCCAAAGGTGAAATGAGCTATGGTGGAGTTAAATGAGCTTCAAAAACAAGCTAAAGATGGTTTTGATGCTCTAGCTGATTTTATGTTAGAGAATCTTCCTGTAAAGCCGGAGCTGATTAAAAAAATTAAAGAGTCCGATCCGCAAAACTTGATAGGTGAGCATTACCCCTATGAGGAAAAAATCCCTAAAAGAAAATACGAAGAAGAGAAATATCAACTGCAGATCGAATTGGTTAAGTGGCAAAAGCATATAAAAAGAGAAGGACTTAAACATTCTATTATCTTTGAAGGTCGAGATGCCGCAGGAAAGGGTGGGACTATTAAAAGATTTTTAGAACATCTAAATCCCCGAGGAGCCAGAGTCGTAGCACTTTTAAAGCCTTCAGAAAGAGAAGCTGGACAATGGTACTTTCAGCGTTATGTTCAAAACCTTCCCACGGCTGGTGAGATAAGTTTTTTTGATCGATCTTGGTATAATCGAGCTGGTGTAGAGCGGGTGATGGGTTTTTGTACTGAAGAGCAATATCAGGTTTTTGTAGAGCAATGCCCTATGTTTGAAAAGATGCTATTAAGTTCAAATATTCATCTGGATAAATTTTGGTTCTCTGTCAGTCAAGAGGAACAATTAAGGCGCTTCATTCAAAGACTCTTAGATCCTTTAAAGCAGTGGAAGTTGAGTCCTATGGATATTGAGAGTTTAGGGCGCTGGGATGATTACACAGATGCTAAAGAATATATGTTTCATCATACAGATAAAAAGGCATCTCCATGGATCGTCATAAGATCAGATGATAAAAGGCGCGCTCGGTTAAATGCGATGAGATATATACTGGCAAAATATGACTACTTGGATAAAGATGAGTCTGTTATTGAAAAACCAGATCCTAAAATATTAGGATCCGCCTTGGATATTTATGAAGCAGGTGAATTAGAACATAGAGAGCTTTTAAACTCATAAAAAAGGCCTGCATTTCGCAGGCCTTTTCTATTCAATAATTTCTTGAATCCTAGTGTGGTACCATTGTTACGATTTCAGATTTAATCGTTTTCCCTTGATAGACGTAATCAAGCTTTAATCGGACATTCTTCCCTCGACCAGCAAGCCATAAAGTGTAGTTAAAGCTTACATTTTTTGTTTGGCCTCTTGTAAGAGCTCCTGTTCTAATTGAGGTACTTTTTAAAACGATGTACTCAGCTGAATCCGGAAGAGCAGATATATTGATTGTATAGCCATCTCTTAAACTCTCAACATCCGGGCGTACATTGATACCAAAAGTATGAAGGATCGTACGGTTTCTAAAAGTTGTCACAACTTGAGGAGTAGAATCAAAGTTCAGGTTGCTGCTAATGGCTGGGTTGACAGCTGTTGTCGCATTAACTGTGAATCTTTCTACTCTTCTTGCATTATAGAGACCACCGTTTAAAATCACTTCACCTGAAACTGAAATCGGTTGTCCTGAAGTTGCAGTTGGCTCTATTTGAAAGGCAATATCATCAAAGTTTATCGTTCTATTTCCAGGAGCGTTTTGGATCAAAAATTCCCTTTGAGCAAACCTTGTATTTCTTGAATTGGTGATTCTTACAACTACTGGTCTCGATAAGTCTTTAGGTGAAATATTTTTTAGCTCAAGATTTACTTTGGCTTGAGATCCACCCATTAGGTCTGTGGCCTGAATTGAAGAGTTCTTTAAAGTTAATGTCGCGTTATTGGCGATATAGCTATTAACTTCTTGATTTGCCTCTCCTCTGGCAGCGTTTGTTGCAGCAGGAATTTGCGCCTCATATCCAGAGTCATAAGCCTGAGCATAAGCTTGACGGTAAATTTCAGCTTTCCCATCACTTATTCCTGATGCTTCAGCAACTGGATAAGCTTGAGTGTATCCAGCATTGTAGAGGGCCTCGATATTTGCCTCTCTTACCGCCTCAACTCTAGTTTCATACATATTATTGTATTGAGCTTCAAACGTGGCGTAGTACTCCGCTTTGTATTTTGAATCAAATACATCAAAGAACTCAGCCTCACATGCGGCTTTAAATTCAGCAATATTTTTATAAACATTGCTACAGTCAAAGTTTGTGTAAGGAATATTAGTAGGAGCTTGATAAACGTTTCTTGCTACACCAGTCGATTGTTTTTGCGCCACAACTTCCTCGAGGTTGCTTTTAAATGTAACAACTTGTGAGTCAAGGTTAGTGTTGATCTCTAGTGATTGTTTAATCTCTGAGGCACTCACTGGTGAAACATTTGCTAGAATATCGCTAAGTTCTTTAACTTGGGTCTCAATTGTTTCCATTTCGATATCAGTTGCGCTGGCTAGCGGTGTGAATGAAAGATTTTGAGATTCTAGTTTTGCAGCGAAAATTTCATTAAAGAATTGAGGCTTCAAAGTCGTGTTTGCGTAGTCAATAGCTGCGGTTCTACCGGCAGCTTCACCTTCTTGTTGACCACGGGTTTGATCAGCTTGAGAAGAATATCCAGTTGCGTACCCATCGTTATAGCCTTTGATTTCCGCTCTTACGCTTGACCAATAGGAGGCTTGGGCCTGTGCTAGGGAAACCCCAATTTGTGCCCCAAGCTGGTCGGATCTATTTGCTACATATTGGTTACTATCATTTTGGCCTAGAGAGAGGGCCACATCCGTTTGAGAGGCACCAAGAGTCTGAGCCTCGCTCAATTTTTCATTATAGTAGTCTAGTCTTGAAACATACTCTTGATACTTTCTGTCTCTTGCAACAACGGCGGTGGTTTGCTGAGAACGAAGTTGATTGACATCTTCATTTAAAGTAACAATTTGATTCTGAGTTGTGATGAGATCTGTATCTAATCTGTTTAGATCACGTCTATTGTCTGCTACATTTCTTCTTAGCTCTGGAAGATCTCTATCAATTCTATCTAGCCTTGCCAGTGTTCCATTTAATGCATCAGAGTTTCTTCTTAGATCTTCACCGATATTTCTGACTCTCTCATTTACTCTATCTAGATTGGCAATGATTCTTTCAAGATCTTGTGACTCACGGGCAAGTTCCTCTTCAGAGGCTCTTTTTTCTTGTGCCAGTCTTCTCGCTTCAGCTCTTTTAGCATCTGCGATAGCCTTTTTCTCTTCAGCTCGATCTCTTGCATTTGAAAGCTCTTGTCTTTTAGATCTAATATTCTGTCTTGTGCTTTGAATGCTACTTCTAGTGGATTGGATCTGTCCCGGTAGTGACTGTTGTGATCTTCTAAGGTTTGCTACTGTGTTTCTTCCATTTTGTAGTGCCGTTTGAGCTTGAGATAGGGTCCTATTAGCGTTGGTGACAGCTTGCTCTTGAGTTCTAACTTCTCCTCTTTTAGCTCCAAGTTCAGCAGCTTTGGCCCTCACATCAGGATGTCTTCTGGCGACTCTTCCACCACCATGTTGAGCGATAAGTGCGTCGAGCTCTGATTGTAGAGTCGCTTGCTCTGCTTTTAATGAGTTTAGCTTATTTACTTCACGTTCTTTTGCTGATTCTGCCGTTTGAACATTTCTTTGGAGGTTTCCAATTCGTCCTTCAGCTTGAGAGATTTGGTTTTCAATATTTGAGAGTTGTTGTTCTTGTTGTTGGAGAGTTGATTCGAGACGGGTGATGGAGTTTTCAAGGTTTTGTAATTCAGAGGCAACCCTTTCTCTTCTTTCCTTTGCACTTCTAAACTCTCTATTTGCAACATCTACTTCTCGGTTGGCTTGAACGAGATCTCTAGTTACTCTTTCTACTCTACGTTCGTAAGGAGTAAGTCTCCTTTGTTCAGATCTCATTCTATTTTCAAGTTGATCTCTTCGCCCTTGAGCTCTTTGAATTTGAGATTCAAGATCATTGACGATACGAGTAAGATCATTCGCTTGAACTGTTAGATTTTGTCTCTCAGCGATTAAATTATCGATTGTGTTGATAAGCCTAACATTTTCATCTTGAATATTTTGAATACTCGATGTGATTTGAGCCTCACGGTTATAAGCGTCTTGAAGTCTTCCCTCAGCTCCTTCAAGATTTGAGGTGATGACATCAACATCAGCTGAAAGTCTTTCGTACTGAACTTTGTAAGGTTCATAATTAATTTCATCAGGTAGGTTGGCGTGAGCGACTGTGCTTACTACCATTGGAATGATTAAAAGTGGTGTTTTCATGCTGGTCCCTTAAGTTTGTTTGAGTGCTGTAAGTGTCAAAGACAAAAGCAAAGCTCTTTTATAGAAGTTAGCGATCAGATTCAACTTAATCTAGGGTGAGTCAGTAAATATTATATATTACAGAGTTTTTATTGCTAATTTGACACTAGTTTTAGTGCCATATTGTCCCTAAACTCCATTATTTTGTGATGACAATATAATCAGCGTAGAAACCATATTCAGGTTGATAAGATTTAAAATCTTCGATCTCAGAATTTGAATTAAGGCCTTGACTAGCAAATTTGAGAGTCGTGACTTTGGTACCCGTCAGCTTTTCCAGTCTAACGATTGTGGCATCATGAAAATCTGTATGAAAGGATCCTGCAATTAAAAAATTAAGTTTTTTGGCACTATTCTTCGTGATTTGATCCGCCATTACTGAATCTGTTAGGCATTGAGCTAAAAAATAGGCACCAATTTGGGAATTTGGAATATGTCCACCCATAACCTCAGTAAATCGCTGAAGATACCTCGGACCTCCGACAAAGTGAGATGCTGGAACCAACTCAGAATTTATGGCCCTAATTCCACCAGCAATAACTTGTTGTTTATATTTTCTTGGAAGATTAATTCCTCGTAGTTCACCTTGTAGATCTTTTGCCACTTGGGCTAGGGGAGTATACTCCAAGTTTTTAGGCCCTGCCGTCATTTCAATAAAGTCTTGTGCTGTTATAAGATTGGCAATAAATTCAAAAAAAACGCTGTCAGTATATGCTTGTTCCGTATGATTTAAAAACTCCCAATGAATAGTAAAGTCTGCGAATAACCCTTCTCTTTGAATCTTTTCGTTTATGATTTGCGCCTGAGCCTTTTGTATATGAGGTTGATTATGAAACTCACCAAAAGCTATATGGCCGGAAGTGGGGAGCTCTTCAATGAATTCAGCAAAACTGAGCGTGCGCTGGGTTTTAGGATGATAAATTTCTAAGGCATGACTTTGATAACTGTAAAAAAGAAGGACCAGCATTATTGTTAAATTTTTCATAAACAAATTTAATCAAATGCTATGCTATTGGTCAAAAACAGCTACAATCAGGGTTAAACAGATCAGCTGTATTGAAACACTTACTTCCAACCTTTTCTAGGCAGACAGTGGTTTGTTCCCATATCTGTTGGCATTCACCCGCTGAGAGATAAATATCTTCCTGTAGTGTTTGATTTTTATAAACCTCAAATTTATTAAAATAGCTTTGACAGTCTAGATGTAATTTCTTAGTTGAATCTTTAGTATTGGTCATTTTGAAAGCTATTTCATAACCAGAGAGAAGTTCCATTTTGTTGACAACGATACCGGCCAAACAAGCATGAGACCATAATATTGCGAGCAGGATAATTTTAAACATGAATACTCTTCGGACTCAGTTTTAAATTATCCTGCTTTTATTTTGTAGCGGTAAAGCTTGCTCAGTGCTGGTGAATATGGTCTTTTACTTGATCTTTTTGCCTGGCTAATTGTTTTTCAAGCTTAGAGATAACCATGTCAAAGGTCTTATAAAGATCTGAATCAGTGGCAGAGGCGTTTAGATCCATTTGCTTTCCTGTTAAATGAGCATGGGATCTTTGTTCACTTCCTTGCACTTCGCAAGTCCATTCTAGTTTGAAGTTTCCAGCAAAAAATTTTTTTAAATGCTCAGACTTTTCCTGGATTCTACTTTTAATTGCATCTGTAGACTCAAGGTGATGAAAATTTATTTTTAATTCCATATAAACTCCTTTGTGTCATTTATATCAATTTACCAACAATAAAACATGAGAAAAATCATTTCAAGAACAGATAGTTAATTACTTTTTTGATGCATCTGGATATTATAAATCATGGAGCCTATTTTTGAAGTAAAGCATCTGTGTAAGTCCTATGGACCGCATAAGGCAGTTGACGATGTGTCATTTAAAATTGAAAAAGGTACTTGTTTTGGTCTGCTAGGTCCTAATGGAGCCGGCAAATCCACCACGATTGAGTGTATTGAGCAAATCCTTAAATATACGTCAGGCGAGATCATATTTGAAGGTGAGCCTGTAAGCGAGAAAACTCTCGTTCATTTTGGAATTCAATTTCAAGAGACTTCATTGCCAGCAAAATTGAAAGTCATTGAAGTGCTAGATTTCTTTAGAGAGCTTTATCCGCATGCGAGAGATAGGGATCAATTGATTGAATTATGTCATCTTAAGCCTTTTCTTCACCAGTTTCACGATAAAATTTCTGGAGGGCAAAGGCAGAGACTTCTTTTAGCCGTTGCCCTTTGTCATAAACCGAAATTTTTAATGTTGGATGAACCCACTACTGGGCTCGATCCTCAGGCTCGCAGAAATTTATGGGAATTGGTTAAGAACATAAAGAGAGAAGGCACAACTGTTGTATTAACAACTCATTATATGGATGAGGCTTTTGAACTTTGCGACCGAATTGGAATTATGGATAAAGGAAAATTGATTGCTGAAGGTAGACCGAAAGAACTTCTAAGGAAAACATTTGAAACATCGGTAATTGAAATCCCCTCTGAAGTCGTTGAGCTTAAAAAGCTAGAGGTGAAATTTAGCGATATTCATGTAAATGATAAAGTCTATGAGCTAACTGTAAAGGATTTGAACTCAGCTCTCGCTCAGTTAGCTAGTATGGAATTAGACCTATCTGGGCTGAATATACGACAAAAAAATTTGGAAGACTTATTTATTCATTTGACGGGCAAGGATCTACGTTCATGAATTTTAGTTTGAGGCGGGTTATTGCCGTCATTAAAATTAGGAATAGGGAATTCTATCGAGATCTGGGAGCACTCGGTTGGGTTGTTATATTCCCTTTGATTATGGTTTTAACTTTTGGTTATGTTTTTGATGTAGATAAAGGGGGAGATTATAAAATTGGGTATTGGGGAAATTATCCAACACCTGAGATCCCGCATATTCAATGGGTACAGTACAAAAACAAGGAAGAGGCACTACAGAAATTGAAATATCAGAAAATCGATCTCGCTATGACGGTGGGGCAAAAGCCAGCGGCACTTTGGTCAGCAGCTAAGTCTGCTAGATCAAATATGGCAAAAGAGATCGTTCACCTACATCTTCTACCGAAGCATAATCCTCCTTTTTTTGAAGAAAAAATTGACGGAAAAGTTCTAAGCTACCTAGACTGGGTTTTCCCTGGAATAGTAAACTTAAATATCATGTTTATGGGGCTTTGGGGTGTCGGATGGGTTATCGTTCGACAAAGAAAATTGGGAGTTTTAAAGCGTTTTAAAGCTTCTCCTTTGACGGCATTTGAGTATTTACTTGCTCAGCTTCTTTCTCGCTTGATTGTTATGACACTATCTGGTGTGCTGGTTTACTCACTTGCCAATCTTATATATCCTTTTCAAATTGAAGGGAGCTATTTTCAACTGTTAATTTTCTTTATCGCTGGTGGTATGGCCTTAAGCTCAGTTGGCTTTATTTTTGCTTCCAGGCTTACGAGTGAAGAGCTTTGTAACGGGCTTCTAAACTTTATTACCTATCCATTAATGTTTATTTCTGAAATCTGGTTTAGTTTGGAAGGATCACCATTTTGGGTAAAAGAGATCGCTCATTATTCGCCTCTTTGGCAGATGACGGATTCTATGCGAAAAATTATGTACGAGGGAGAACAGCTAGCTGATATGCTTCCTTCATTATTCTATCTTATAAGTTTTGGATTGGTTTTTACTCTAATAGGCTCACTGCTTTTTAAATGGAATAACGATTAATCGTTTGTACCAAGGTTTTTTAGGATAGATTTTTTGCCAAAAAAATTGACCCCCTGTTTTAGTCTTGGTTACTAGTTTCTTTTTTTCCATAAGTTTCAATTCAGAAAGGAGGTCTTCAGTGGTTAGATCTGAGTTTGCCTGTAAAAATCCCTCGTCTAAATCTATAAAAATCATCTCCAGACTCATAGGCTCGTAAAATGACAAGGTTTTTTGAAGTTCAACAAATAGTGACATGGGATTTATTATCGGCCACTGAGATAATTAGTTCAACTAAAATAAATTTCGTGCTATTTGCTTCATATGTTGAAATTTAGAAAAATGTGTCGGGAAAAATCTCCAGTTGAGATCGTAGATTGGTTGGCAGAAAATACTGACCTTTCAAAGGTTAAGCTAAAAAAAGGAATAAGTCTTGGTGGTCTTTGGATCAGTCAGGGAAAAAAGAAAAAACGTGTGAAAAAAATTAAAACTCAAATTAAGTCTGGAGATTTTATTGAGTTTTATTTTAACCCAGACTTAGACGTGGATCAAAGTGTACCCCCAACCCATGTCTTTTCAGGGAAAGGCTTTGGTATATGGTTTAAACCGGCTTCTCAGCCAGTGAGTGAGACTCCTTTTAGTGATAAGGGATGCACATCTTATTTTCTTAAACAAAAATTTAGTAAGGTTTATATTATCAACCGCTTGGACTTTGAAGTCTCAGGGCTTGTTTTAGTGGCTTATAATAAAGAAATGGCAAAAATACTATCTAAGGCACAGAACGATAAGAAAATTCAAAAATATTATTTAGCTGAAGTAAAAGGAATAACTCCGAATGAAGGTGAAATTGATTATGAACTTGAAGGTAAAAAATGTTTAACAAAGTTTCAGAAGCTTAGCGAGTATGAGGGCAACTCCCGACTTGAAGTTGAAATTGTCACGGGCAGATTCCATCAAATTAGAAGACATTTTAATATGTTCAATCATCCTATAATCGGTGATCCCAAATATGGATCAAATAATAAGTCAGATATAGGGCTTCAATTGCAGGCCTATAAACTGTCACTTCCTGATTCACTTGGAGGTTCATGCAGCTTAGCTGACGAGTTATTGATTTTTTAAAGGTAAAACATATGTGGGCCAAATATCTATTTTTATTTTTGATTAGTACAAGTCTTTACGCAAAATATCCAGACAAATGGTGGAGGCCTGTAGCTCAATCCGAACTAGCGAGCTGGGAGATAGGCCCCCAAGGTGGAACCAAGGATGTTTCTGTAATCCTGAGCAAACGCAATGAACTAGGAATCCTTTCTAATTTTGCCAAAACACCTTTTGTTTTGGATGGGAAAAGGTATCCAGGTGTTGAGGGGTTTTGGCAGTCATTAAAATTTCCTGAAAACGATAAAGATATTCGCACAAATTTTACGAATTGGAAGTACTCTCGCAGTGAGGTTGGGCAAATGTCTGGATTCGAGGCAAAAGCGGCAGGTGATTATGCTACTACAATTATGAGAAAGAATAAAATAGATTGGGTCACCTTTAAAGGGAGAAGACTAAAATATTGGACAGATAAAAAAGGAGAGCATTACAAGCTTATTCTTAGAGCGATGCAGGCCAAACTAGAGCAAAACCCTGAAGTGAAAGAGATATTAATGAGCACGAAGGATTTAATTTTACTTCCCGATCATAAAACAAAGCCGACTGATCCGCCGGCTTGGAAATATAATAAAATCTGGATGAAGCTTAGAAAAAATCTACAGATCAAAGAAAATTCTGAAGCTTCCATGTCCGATCAGGCTTGAGCCAAGGTCTCTACCATTGAGAGTCACCTCTGTTTTTGATCGATGCATGACAGTGGTGTAATGAGTTCCACGATGTTGTGCTCTTGAGAAGGTGTTAGCTTCGATCTCGTTTTGTGGGATAGTTAGATTGATTTTTACTTTCCCTGATTCTTGGTTTGAAAAATCGTCTTTGGCGACGACTGAATAGTTTTGGTTATAAGCTATAACCTCTCTAACTTTATCCACTCTTGTGACGGTGTTATCAGTTGGGGTCTTATAAGTCATTCTCGTAGGCTTTTTCTTAAGTCTGACAAATTTGAACTCACCTGCGCTCTTTTGGCATTCTACAAAAACGATATCAGCGCTGATTTTAATATTTTCGTTAGACTTTTTTACAGTGACATTTTCAAGAAGGTGTACATTCTGTCTTTGAGAACGAAAGACATCATATTGCTCACTACATTTAAAACCGTGTCCGTCTAGCATACGAACAACTTCTTGAGCAAAAAGGGAAGTACTGGATAAACAAAGAAAAACAGCAAAAAGCTTAATCATAAAAATCTCCGTGGTTTACATAGGTAACACCACGGAGAATACAGCAATAAAAGATTATGTCACTATTGAAGGTAAATATTATCTATATCCATATCTGAGACATAATCAGATCTTTCTGCTTCCGCTAACGCATCGTCAAAAAGGCTGATAGGCTCAAATACGAATTGATCATCAAGTGCAACCATTGCCCGGTAGAGAACTCGACCTTCGTCCTCCATTCTGATTCTTCCAAGTTGATAACCAATATATTTAGGAGTAGAGATTTCAACTGTATAAGCATCTATAATTTGATAATCCACTCCTGCATTAAAATCAATAAAATCGACAATATTTTCTTCTGTGAGACCAACATTCGTTCCCCCAATTTTTGTGATCGAGATCTTCATACTATCAGTAATGAGGGCCTGAACAACAAAACCAACATCTTCTAAATACTCTCGGCAGGTTTCACTCATACCGTTTTTATACCAATCAGTGACTTGAATATTACTTAAGTATTCAATTGTAATTCCATTAAGCTCCACATTAACAGTGTGACTTCTATCAAGGCCCAGCCCTGCTGAGAAAAGTGAACTCCCAAAAACAGTAAAGCCTAAGTTTCCTTGAAATGCGTAATTATATGTTCGATTGAAGTGCTGAGTATCATACTCTCTTACCAGTGCATCCTCTGGAAAACAATCGTTTGCCGGAGCGACGTAGGCTAGAGCGTTTGGTCTTCCCGCCAACATGACACCTGTGCCTGATCTTTCAAGTGGATTTTCATAGCCGATAAACCCATACTCTTGCACCAACCCATTAAGGGCACTAATGGGGTCGTCAGTGATAGGCTTTTCACAACTGGTTGATGAGATTAATAGAACTGATAGACTTAAAAGTTTTAGAGAACTTTTCATGGGACCTCCCGTCTTTTGGAACAAAGACAAAAAAATGGAACTATGTGATTGAGACAATCAACAGAGACGATCAGAATTGATGCGACTTGAAGAGGATAGCACATAATATGCGCATCGCGCAATAAGACTTGTTAATTATTTGAAGTTTACTCCTGTTCTTGAGGAGTTAGTTCAGAATTATTTGAAGCGTGGACGGCCAATACTGAACAGGCAGCTTTAGCTATTAACTTATCATCAAAAGTACCGCTGATTGAGTTAACAAGATTATGATCAGTGGATCCCATGACCAATAGGTCGTATTTTGGAGTTTCATCTACCAGCGTTCTTAATTTTTCATCACCTAGTACGACTGCTGTGGATGGAGGGGTCGTAAGTTTACTCCCTAGGTCCTTAAGGTAGTGAGTTTCGTAATATTTTTGCTCATCTGAGGCTTTGGTGTGGGCGAATCGCACCAGGGTGACGTTGGCCCTGAGCACAGTGGCTAAATGATTGGCGGTTTCAAGAACGAGCGAATCATTTCTATCATTATGAATATAAACCATAATCTTTCTAATATAGCGGACACCTGCATCTCTATAAGTAGCAAGATTGCAATGAATATGCGATTTAAGCCAGCCAATAGGGTTGTGGAAAGTTATCCCTCCAGACCGACGGCCTCCCCATTCAATCAAAAGCCATCTACAATGTGTCCTCTGAGAGATCTCAAAAACAGTTCTTGAAACATCGTGAGATAAAACAGGATCGAAGGTTATCGATTCATTTTTCTCGTTTGCCATGGCAATAATTCTTCTTCTTAGTGATCTAAGCTCTGGTGGCTCATCCATCATATCGTGAAGATCTGTCTGCTCAGGGATTTCTAGGAGGCGAGTGACTTCTATCGCTTTATGATGCCCTAATGCAATCCCCATTTCTATGAGCATCTCAGGTGAGCGCTCCCTTCCAAAAAGACTGACGACAACGTCTGCTTCGCCTTGAACTTCAAAACTACAAAATCCTCCCACATCGTAGGGGTATTTTTCTATGAGATCGGTTCTCTTACCACGAATTCCAATGACTCCCTTTCGATGAGTCCTCTTAAATCCGTACATAAAGTAAATAAGCACCCCAGGAACCGCAATGGCTCCGATGGCAAAAATAGCTATTTTCCCCATGGCAAACAAAAGTGCGACTCCAGAGAGAATTCCAAAACTTTGCATGAAAGGATAGAGAGGTGATTTATATTGAGGTTTGTACCATTGCACTCGAGCTTCTCGTAGGACAATGACACAAAAATTCTCGGCAATATAGCCAAGGATCATAAAAGCTGAGGCAAATTTTGCGATTTTTTCTACATTAAAAAAAAGCAGGACAATAGCAACAATACTACCAGATAAAAGGATGGATAAGATAGGAGTTAAGAAAGTTCTATGAAGTTTACCTAAAAAGCCTGGCAAGAGATTATCTCTAGACATGGCGAAGGGAAAACGTGATCCGGCCAGTATTCCTGCATTTGAAGTATTAATCATGGTTAGGGCAGCCACAATAGCAAATATAATTCCTAAACTAGGATTTCCTACATCAACTGCCAGTCGATAAATGGGTTTCATCTCTCCTGAAATTTCAGAGATTGAATAAACACTGCCTAAAACAAAACTGATGGCACAATAAATAATGGTCACAAGAAGAAGTGAGATGAGTATGCCTCGGGGAAGATTCTTCTCTGGCTCTTTAACTTCTTCTGCAATAGCCGCAATTTTAGTTACACCTGCAAAGGAAACGAAAACTAGCGCAGCTGCACTGAAAAGACCGCTTGAGCCTTTAGGCATTAAGGGCTGCATATTATTTAAGTCCCAAAGAGGGAAGGAAAATAAAGAAAGTATAGTAAGGCTCACTAATGAGATAAATAGAATGGCAGTTACAAAAGAGGAGACTTTACCCACACCTAAAATATTCAATAGGACGATGACAAATAAAAACGTTAAAAAAGTAAGGTCTTCTGGAAAAGAAGAGACTACGGTAAGATAGGCGGCAATTCCAATAAGTGAGAATGCTGCTTTAAATAGAATCGATAAAAAAAGACCAAGCCCCGAAACTGTTCCCGCTAATGGCCCAAAAGTTCTATCAATATAGACGTAAGTTCCTCCACTGGTAGGCATCGCTGTTGCGAGTTCAGCTTTTGATAAAGCTGCCGGAAGGACACAAATTGCGGAGAGTAAAAAAGCGAGGTAAAGCGAAGGTCCAGTAGTTGCAAAGCCCAGGCCCGGAAGAACAAAAATCCCAGAACCAATCATGGAACTGATACTTATCGTGATCACTGAAAATAAACCTAAACGCCGCTCTAGACTTGCCATTTATTTATTATAGTCGGAAAAAACAAGACAAGACAATGAATTACGACATTCAAAGCATTATTTGAATGAATACACCCATGATGGGAACGCTAAGATTATCATCAAGGGGTACAAAACTCTCTGTTAAGCTAAGGATAGAGGCGAGTATAAGTGTTTTTTGCAAGGGAAAGCCCAAAAAGTTTAAAATTAAACCCGCAATAATGAAATAGGTGAAAAGTCCTATCAATGTTTTATCTCGATAAGTTTTTAATCCTCCCCATTTTATTCCCATGACACTTGCCATAGGGTCTGCAATCGCAACCACGAGAAAGAAGGGAGCCACTGTTTTTGCGGATAGAATGCTTAAACAGACAGCGGCTGATACAAAATAGGTCGTCATGCCTGAAAATTTTGAGACCTCCTCTTTACGAGCTAGACTTTTAAAAATCAATAACAAGTTTTGGTTAAGCTTTGGATTTAAAAATCTTAATAAATCAATAAAAACACCAAGAGCTGCAAGGCAATATATAATAATCTCAAGATTTGATTCCTCGAAAGCCTCACTGGTAAAGGCAAAAAAGAAAACTATCCCGACGGCTGAATGCACAAGCTTTCTCTTCGTATGAATATTTGATTTCGTTTCTAAATGGTTCACTTAATCAGTCAGGTTTAAACTCGTTTGAAACAATTCTAAAATTGGTTAAACTAAGGCATGAAATTTTTATCAGTATTATTTTTAGGCTTATTATCTCTTCCCGTCTACTCTCTTAATCTTGAATCTGGTTGGAAAAAAATCAGTGAAAAAGATGGAATAAAGGTTTATACAAAATCAACCAAAGACAGTCCAATACAATATCTTCGGGCTAAGGGTGTGATCTCTGCAAAGGTAGAGAATATATGTGCCATTTTGAGAAGTGTTGAAACAGCAGTAGACTGGACACCAAACTTGATTGAGCGAAGCTATGTCAAAAATATCTCAGACACGGAAGCTATCCTTTATGACGTCAGCAATATGCCCTGGCCTGTGACAGACAGAGAAATGGTGCTGCACCATAAGTTATCAGTAACTGAGGATAGGGATGCCCTCGTGCTAGATTTTAAATCTGTAGATAATCCTAAAGCTAAAAGAGATAAAGATTACGTTCGAGCAAAGATAGAATTTGGTCAACTTAGATTTAAGCCTGTAGAAAATGGCAAAAAGACAGAAATGGAAATGATAGTTCTCGTTGATCCGATGGGCTCTATTCCTGTTTGGATAGTTAACCTTTTACAGGTCTCAATCCCTTATGATTTTTTAATGGCCTTAAATAAATATGCCGTAAAAACTAAAATTAAACCGCTTCCAGGGGTTCTGAATTTGATAACACAAGTAAAGTCTAAACATAGGTTGGTTGCTGGTGAAGAGTAGTCTCTACCTTATTATTTTTCTTTTATGCTTTCATACCTACGCAGATAGCTTGAAAGAGCAAATTGAAAGTCGCAAGTCTCAATCAAAATCTAAGACACCCGCAGAAATAAAGAAAATTATGCAAAAGGCAACTGAAGAACTTAAGGCTTCAGGCATAGAAGAAAAGGCATTAGGAGTTGGAAGAAAGGTTCCAGACTTTAAGATTGGCGAAAAACCAATTAAAAGCTTCTATGAGAAGGGAGTTACTGTCGTGACATTTTATAGGGGAGGATGGTGCCCTTATTGCATGTTACAATTAAAAGAATTTGAAAGACTTTATAGTGATTTTAAAAAAGATGGAATTACGCTCATTGCTCTGGCGCCTGATACAGCGAAAGAAATCAAAAAAACAAAACGTAATCATAAGCTCAGTTTTCCTATTTTTAGCGACTCTAATAATGAAATAGCGAGCCAATTTGGCTTGGCCTTTCAACTCCCTGCGGACTTGCAAAAAGTTTATCAAAAATTTGGAATAGATTTAAAAGCATCGCAGGGAAACTCAGAAAATCGTCTTCCTATGCCAGGTACCTATATTATAGATAAAGAGGGAAATATTCGTTATGCCTTTGCTAAAGCAGACTATACGTTGCGCGCAGAGCCACGAGATGTTTTAAAACGCGCTCAATCTATACAAAGATGATCATCTATTTTATGCTCTTCTCCTAAACGATAGGAGAATAGTTTGAAATTATTAGTTTTGCTTAGTGCATTGAGCACAGCTGCCTTTGGAAATATCCCTCACTTACCTTTGGAACTTAGTTTTGAAGAGTCTAAGGCAATCTACGCTAGTATGGATGCAGGTCAAAGAAAGGGAATCAAGAATACTTCAATACGAACAGCAATCGCTGGTGGAGAAAGATTGAGCCAATGGATAGACCTCATCAACTCTCAAAGAAGCGAAACATCGGCTATCAGATTAACCAGTAAAGAGACTCAGCGAGGTATTCCAGTTGAATCACCTTCTAAGTATGGGCCCTCAACTATCGAACAAAAACTCAATGAATTGATACGAGATATGCCTGAGTCAATGACCAATATTATTTATAACCAAGGCGATTTGACTCAAACAACTCCCATTGAAGATGCCATTTTCATTGAATGGGGAAGAAAAGTTTCGAGGCTTTATCAATCGGCGGTTCGTTGGGAGACTTTTAAGCCTTGGCGATCGCAAATGGCACAACGAAGATTTCGAGATATAAGAGGTTTTTACCACTTAAGAAAAATCCAAGATCTAGACCAAACTCTACAAGCATATACAACCTTGAGCACAGACGAACAAAATCAACTGAAGTCACATTTAGAAATGATTTGTCTAAATACCACTCAAAACGAAAGCTCTTGCGCTAGAGAGTTTATGTCGGCTTTGTCTGCATCAAAATTAGTAGAATTTAAAAATCGCTATTGGAATAGATCAAAAAGGATATGGAATAGCTTTTTTGACATTGTTAATCCAAGAAGAGATGTGACCTGGGAGAGTCCAACTTTAATGGAAGTCATTTTTAAAGATCCTAAAAATTCAAAAATCGCTCACTGGCTTAAAGATAATGTAGAGGATGAGTTTCAAATTCCTGAACTGAATTGGAGCTTGGAAATGAACTTTGTAGAGCGAGGCTTTGGGCTTTCACACTTAGAGTTTCAAAAAAATACAACACCTCATGTCTCTGGGGGAAATAAAATAGTTATGGATGCTAATACACCACTTGAAGAGTATAATGTTAGGTGGACTATAAGACATGAATACGGACATATTTTAAGACTTCCTGATTGCTATCATGAATTTTATCTGCCAGAGGAAAATCTGATGATGAGCTATCAATTAGATATCTCTGATCTCATGTGCTCAAGAGTCGGTGCCATGAATGAACGTATTTATAATGAACTTAAAAGCGTTTACTTTAAAAGGTAATTAAGACTTCTATGAAGACTAAAACGATTATTTTTACTCTATTAAGTATAAGTATTGTGGCCATTGGGCTTATAGTCTTTCAGACTTTTAAAGCAAAAAGAGATAATAAGGTTTATATGGTGGTGGGGCAGGACCTATGTTTTGTTGCTGATCAAAACTATCAACTCGTGCCCGTCAAAGAAGGTTTTGATTATTTTGCTGGAGAGAACAAAGGTGAGGTAAGAGTTGTGAATCAAATAGGCTTGAGTCAGGATCTTGATGCTTCAGTCATTAATAATATCGAATATGGTTATAAAAAAGAAAAAAACTATCGGACTTATGAGTATGTTTTGAATGAAAATCAAGTGCTTCGTGATTATTTTCTTTATAAGAAACGAGCACCAATTCATTTAGTTCCGTATAGAGATGAATGTAAAAGTATGATGGATTTATATCCCGTCATCGAGCTGCAATGGGAGGAAGAATAAATGTTTAAAGTTAAGGTTTTATTTTTAAGTATGATATTAAGTTTTTCAGTAATGGCAGGAGGAAAAAAGATGGTTCTTATTAAAACTAACAAAGGTGAGATTAAAGTAGAATTATTTGCAGAGAAAGCTCCCGAAACGGTTAAGAATTTTCTAAGTTATGTTGAAGATAAATTCTACGACGGTACAATTTTTCATAGAGTCATTGATAATTTTATGATTCAAGGTGGTGGCTTTGACGAGAAAATGAAGCAAAAGGAGACAAAATCTCCTGTTGTTAACGAAGCGAAAAATGGTCTCTCCAATGACGAGGGAACCCTGGCCATGGCGAGAACCAATGAAAAAGACTCTGCGACAGCTCAATTTTTTATTAATGTAAAAGACAATGATTTTTTAAACCACCAAAATGAGCAGAACTATGGATACGCTGTATTTGGGAAAGTCGTTGAGGGGATGTCAGTGGTTAATCAAATAAAAAAGGTTAGCACTCACACAGTAGGATTTCACCAGAATGTTCCAGCAGAGGCCATTGTTATAGAATCTATTCGATCTGTTGAATAGAGAATTACGACGCAACGCATGTGAGCTCTGAGAGGAATTATTCTCTCAGAGTTGAGTCTTTTTTTCACTTCTTCTTTGCATCTCGTCTTCAAGGCGCTATAGCCAAGTGGTGAGAATTTTAATAGCTCTTTGTTTCTATTTACCGATCTTGGCATGGTCATTTGTTTTACCTGATCAAGTCATAATAACTCAAGATCAAGCTCAATATTTTGATCTCTCAGGTGCCTCCGGAAGAGATGGAATTGACGGTCAAGACGCTTATGGGATCAATTGTGAAGATCATCCTTGGCAAGTGATCGACGGAATCAACGGAGAGATGGGTCTGTCTGGCGAAGACGGAGCAGACGGTGAAGATGTCATTATTAGGTATCAAGGCCTAGCAGAGCTATCTGACATCACTCTCATTAATCCTGGTGGATTGGGTGGAAAACCTGGTCTCGGTGGGAGAGGAACTATTGGATGCAATGGTGGAACTCCGGGCAATCCTGGCAGAGCCGGAAAACCTGGTGAGAATGGCGATTATGGTCGAGTTTTTCTCGTTCCCCAAAGAACCTTACTGCCAGAGGTAAATCCAACCCAAATCATAACGCTTGAAGAGTTACTCCAAAATAAAACGAAACTCAGCTACATTAAATGGGCTTCAAACTTCGGACTGCAGGATCTTTTAAATTCTGCATCAGATGTTTCTCAAGAGTTTTATACTTTTAATGGAGTTGTAGAAAAGAATATTCGGGTGAGATGGCTCGCGGATCAACCAGGCTCTGATTTCTTACAGACAAGATTAGGACTTCATTTAGCTTCAAATGGTCTGCATATCAATAATTATCGAGGGCCTTTTCTTCGTTACAGGATCGAAGAGACTCCGGAATCTTCAACAATAATTATTGAGCACGCCATTCGCGAGGATAGTCTTGCAAATTTAAAATTGGGTAAAATGCGCAACAGCATGTTTGATTTAACTCTGGAAGTGAAGCGCAAATATGACCTTATAGTGCCTCTGCGTACTGTCTTTAATATTTCTATTTTTGAAGTAGATGGAAATAACGAAAACTTAAAACTAGTTGGGCATTTCAATCTTCCGGATGAATTGGTCCAATTTGACGAAGATAAATTTCAAATCTATATTGGAAAACTCAACTACCCAATGCAGTATAAAAGGCGGGGCGTTAAACTAAGAGTTTTCTTATCAGTAACTAGAGAGAATGATAATCAACGCCGAACCTATGTTTTGAAGGGGTTGTACCGAATATAGGAACAATACATGCGCGTACTATTGGCCATTTTAGTTTTCACTAGTTTTCAAACCTCGGTTATCGCAAGAGGTTTTCTACCTAATAAAATTGAAGGCAGAGTTATTGATGTTTTTATTGGAGAGCTAGATCCATATATTGGCGATTATTGCGTTATTACAATTAGAGATAAGGTAACAGGACGACTATATGGCTTGGTTTCAGATGAGGGACCTGCAGGTCCTTTGTGTGACGATGCTGAACTTCTGGAACTAGACTGGGTTGTCGGTGCTTATAGATCTAAAATGGACTTTTTGGAAGATTCAGGTTTGATTGGAGCACTTCACTCCTATTCTAGGTTTATTTCTAAAGAAGAGCGTTTTTTCTTTCTCTCCTATAGAAAGAACCTTGTTTTTTTAGGTGGCCCAGAATACTAATCAGGATCTTTTTCAGAGAGGTTTTCCCATTCAATCATAAGTTTTTCAAGCTTAGCTTCTAGCCTATGATGTTCTTTTTCAAGGTTTTGATATTCATCATATTTTTCAGTTTGAGAAAAGTCATAGGAGGCTAACTGCTCTTTTATATCTTTCAACTGAAACTCGAGGTTCTCGATCTCCGGCTCTATGGTCTGCCAGCGTTGTTTTTCGTTATAGCTCATCTTTTTAGACGTAGACTCCTGGCTAGAAGTATTTGTTGCATCTTTAAGCTTCGTTTGTTTTTCTAAGTTTTCTAGGTGCTTTTTTTCTATAATATAGTCAGCTACCTGTGAAAATCCTCCCGTAAAGACTTTGATATTCTTATCTTCGATCAACCAACTATGAGTGCAGGTTTTGTCTAGAAAAGAGCGATCATGGCTAATGATAATGACTGACTGTTTGTAATCAATCAAAGTCCGCTCGAGCATCTCAATACTTTCGATATCTAAATCATTGGTAGGCTCATCAAATATAAAGAGGTCGGCACTTTGTTGCATGAAAAGCGCCAATTGGAGTCTGTTTTTTTCTCCTCCTGAGAGCCCTGCAATAGGTCTGTTCAGCTGGTCTTTGGTAAAAAGAAACTTTTGGAGATAGCCATTTACATGTTCTGTTTTCCCGGAGGGCAAATGAACTTGATCTTTGCCATCTCCAATGATTTCAAAGGGAGTTTTATTGAGATCTAATGTGGCCCTTTTTTGATCAAAGACAACCGATTTGATTTCTTTAGGGAAGGTTATTTTTCCCGAATCGAATTTTTCATGACCAGCAACTAAGTTTACTAGAGTTGATTTTCCAGCACCATTAGGACCCATTAAGGCAATTTTATTACCTCGGTAGAGTGAGAGGTTGAGATCATTAAAAATCGTGTTTTGCGCGTAAGAAAAATTTCCGTTATGTATTTCAAACAAAACTTTAGCCTTATTTCCGCTATGACTTAAACTAAGGTCGAGCTTACGCTTTGTACTATCTTTCAGTTTTCTAATGTCATTTTCTAAGTGCTGAAAACTTTCTACTCTTTTTTTAGAGCGAGTTCTTCTTGCCTTAACACCTTGGCGCATCCAATCCAATTCTCTTCGGTGTTTATTGGTTAACTTATCTAAGTTTTTCGCGAGCTCTTTTTCTCTTTCTTCCTGGTACTCTAGATAGCCCAAGTAGTTTCCGTCGAAGCTTCTAAGCTCTCCTCTTTCAATATGAATAATTCGAGTCGTCGTCTCATTCAAAAGATAGCGATCATGACTGATGATCAGAAAAGTTTTTTGGGATTTTTTCAATTCCTCTTCGAATTTCTCAATCGTTTCTGTGTCAAGATGGTTAGTGGGTTCATCCCAAAGTATAATATTTGAAGGGGAGGAGAGTCCCATTGCTAAGGCCATTTTTCTTTGTTCTCCACCGGACAGTTTAAGAACAGGCCGATCGAGGTTATTCAACTCGAAATTCTTTAAATACGATATATATGACTGCTGGATACTCCATCCCTGTTTTTGATCCATTTGATCAAAAAGACTTTGCTGAATATCGAGGTCAGCTTCTTGATAGTCAGTGGCAAGTTTTTTTTCGATTTTTTTTAACTCTTCATTTATATGCAAGAGGTCTGGGTATAAGGAGAGGTAAAAATCAGAAATGCTTAAGTGTGAAAATTCTTGCACCGGGAGCTCTTGAGGTATCGTGGTGACAGAAAACTTGTCATTGTGAGTGTCAAAAATAAACGGAGGGTTAGTCTTATCAGGAGTGACATCTCCTGAAATAATTTTGAATAGAGTTGATTTACCATGCCCATTGAGTCCGATGAGACCTATTTTATCACCTTCATTTACGGCTAGTTTTGTTTGGTTAAATAGAACTTTTTGTCCAAAAGCTAAGCTTAGGTTTTGCATTTGAAAGAGAATTGACATGCAGGGATTATAATTCGTTTTTATGAATAGGTCTAAGAATACAAACTTTTTGTTCTAATAGGCTCTCAAATTTTGAAAACGCGCTTAGCTGTGAAAGAGATTCAAACTCCCGCGCTTGATCATCGGTAAGCCTACACTGTATGAGCTGATTTTTTGGCAATTGTTGTGTGTAATAGCAAAAATTCTTACGTCTGAGCACCGAGTGTACAACATAATGTTCTGCAACGAGAGGGTGTGGTTCTCTGCAGCGATAAGACCGACAATTGCCTAAAGCTGAAGGAAGGTCCACACATTTTTCAACAGAGGCTATCTTTCGGATAATATCTACTTCGAATCCACCTTTAAGATATTCCTTTTCTTCTGCTATTTGGGGATTAGGATCTTTAAAAATGATATTCTTTTTAAAGTTTGATTCGCACTTGCCCAAATCACAAGCCTTTTGAAGTAGGTCTTTAGATATCTTAGGCTTTTCTTCCGCCCATATTCTTCCCAATAAAAGACAGGCTTGAGCATTGTTTTTTGAACAGCTCAATTTAAGAAACCTTTGAGACTCGGTCATCGTGCTTTGCGATTTTGTTTTAGGTGCTTGGCCAAAGGCAAAATCGAATTGAAAAAGCAATAATATCATTATCGATAATGTTTTTTTCACAAGTAAATGATCGGAATTATTAGAATAAAACTTGAGTGAAATTGTATAGATAGTTGGAATCACATACGATTTTCGCAGAAAGTCTATTCATAAAATAACGCTTAACCTAGAATTTCTTCTACTTAAAAAAAGGAGTTCTTATGTGGCCACCATCAAGTATGGACGTCATGAATTATATTAAAGGTGAATGGGTAAAAACAAATAATGTGAAGCCTGTAATGAGTCCTTACTCAGGTGAAGTTTGTGGAAATGTCCATTTTGCAAATAGTGAGCTGGTTGATCAGGCAATCGATGCCGCCGAGCTCGCTCAAAAACAATGGGAGCAAATTCCTCTAAAGGCTAGAACACAAGTGTTGTTGAGTTTTAGAGAAGAGCTTTTAAAAAATCTTGAAGAGATATCTCATATAATTGCATTTGAAAGTGGTAAAACACCAGCGGAAGCTAACGCTGGCTTGATGAAAGGTATTGAAGTTTTAGAGTATGCCGCAAGTTTACAGAATGCAGATGTGGGTGGAAAGCTAGAAGTCTCTCGAGGAGTATTTTGTGAGTATCGAAGAAAAGCTTTAGGTGTTGTAGCTTCAATTACCCCTTTTAATTTTCCTGCAATGGTTCCTATGTGGTCAATCCCCACTTCCATTGCACTTGGTAATGCATATATTTGGAAACCTTCAGAGAAAACTCCCTTAACAGCAAAATTTATCGCTGATGCATTTGATAGAGCTGGTCTTCCAAAAGGTGTATTGACAGTACTACATGGGCAAAAAGATGTGGTTGAGTCTATTATTGATAATCCGAAGACTAAAGCTCTCGCTTTTGTTGGTTCAAGCCCGGTTGCTAAAGCACTCTACCAACGAGCCACAAATTTAGGTAAACGAGCGCTTTGCTTAGGAGGAGCTAAAAATCATATTATCCTGCTGCCAGATGCAGATCTAGAGGTAACAGGGCAGGGGATCTCTGATTCATTTACTGGTTGTGCCGGACAAAGATGTATGGCGGCTTCGGTTTTATTGGCCGTAGGAGATGTGGACAAACATATCGAGCGAATTAGAGAGAGAGCTTCCTCCCAAAAACTAGGTGAAACAATGGGAGCTATTATTACTAAAGATCAATTGGAATTTCTTCATCAGGCCATTGGAAGAGCCGAAGAAGAGGGAGCTAAAATAGTCTTAGATGGAAGAAAGGCAAGTCCACCGAAAAATTTTGCAGGTGGTTTTTGGATTGGTCCCACGATTTTAGATCATGTTAAACCGGGAAGTGAGGCTGCAAGTAAGGAGCTATTCGGACCTATATTGAGTATTGTGAGGTGTGAAAACTTGAGTGAGGCATTAAAAATTCAAAACTCAAGTCCTTATGGAAATGCTGCAAGTATTTTTACCAGCTCCGGGCCTTTAGCTGAGCGAGTGGCCCAAAATACAGAATGTGGAATGTTTGGTGTGAATATTGGAGTTCCCGTGCCTCGAGAGCCCTTTAGTTTCGCAGGGGTGAAAGAGTCAAAATTTGGGCACGGTGAGATTACCGGGGAAGGAAGCCTGGATTTTTGGTCTGATAAACGAAAAATAACGACAAAATGGGAAATGCAAAACGACAGTAATTGGATGTCTTAAGGAAAATAAAGTGGAAAAACAGAAGAAAGCAAGAACAGCTCACGTAGTCTTAACCTCACACTCGAATCAGGTTTTTAAAGATACTCCTCCCATAAATTGGGGTGAAAAGGATCCTAAAAAACGAGGCCCCGTTATTGCTACAATCTCAGAAAAGCAAAATAGAAATGCCATCGGAACGCATTCAGGCTCCTATACAGTATATAGAGCACTTTCAATTGCTAGCGGAGCTTTCCCAAAGTTGCACAAACCAGAACTTGCCAATACAGAGGGGACGTTTCGTTTTAAACCAAATCCTTCTTGGTTTGACTCCACAAAAATCGTAACAATTGATCCATTAGGAGCTGATATTAATATCCATTTTAAGGATTATTTGGATGCTGGATACAATATAAAACCTACGATTGCAGTGACCCAGGCGCATTTACATATTCCCGAAGTGAGAGATGCAGTTAATGAGGGAAGATTAAAAATAGACGGAAAAATCGTTAAAGAAGATTTCAGTATAAAGTGTACCAAAGTTGCATTAGAGCCAGTTTGGTATCTACCAGGCATGGCCGAAAGGCTTAATGTTTCAGAGGGAGAACTGAGAAAGGTTCTCTTTCAAGAAACGGGAGGAATGTTTCCTGAACTTGTCACTAGACCTGATTTAAAATTAATGCTTCCGCCTATTGGAAGCTCTACCGCTTATATTTTTGGAGATCCTGATGACATTCATAATACCGACAAAGAGCTGACTTGTAGAGTTCATGATGAATGCAACGGCTCCGATGTATTTGGTTCAGATATTTGTACTTGTAGACCCTATTTAACATGGGGAATTGAAGATGCTGCTAGAACCGCGCAAAGAGGTGGAGTTGGATTAATAGTTTATTTTCGCAAAGAGGGAAGGGCCTTAGGCGAGGTCACCAAATTTTTAGTCTACAATGCAAGAAAAAGACAAGAAGGTGGAGATTCGGCTAAAAATTATTTTTACAGAACTGAGTGTGTTGCAGGTGTACAGGACGCTAGATTTCAGGAGTTCATGCCAGATGTTCTTCACTACCTAGGAGTCAAAAAAATTCATAACCTGCATTCTATGAGTAATATGAAGTATGACGCTATTGTTGGGTCTGGAATCGAGGTTGTTAACAGACTATCAATTCCAGAAGAGTTGATTCCAGCTGATGCTATGGTTGAAATAGAAGCTAAAAAAGCTGCGGGCTATTTTACTGAAGGTGAGATTAAAGACTCAAAAGATCTTGAAAGTGTTCAAGGACGAAAATTAGATGAATAATTTTAGCCTAGATGAAGTCGACTATATTTTGACTCCAAAAGCGGTGAGAAGCTCGACCCAAAAAGTATATGAGTTAGTAAAAGATGGCTCTGGGCATTTTAGTCTTCATGAAGATTTACTTGATTCCTGTGCAGATTATGTTCTTACCGTCATAAAAGAGAACTATCCAGATCTTAAGATACCCTTTCATAGCCGTTGGGGACACTTTAGGGTTGGAGGTATCCAAAGAGATGAACTTTTAGAAGAATCATTGATTGGATCTGATGAATTAGAAATTGCACGAACAAAACTCGATTTGGTTATTACTTCAGTCCTTTTAGATGCAGGGGCAGGGAGTAAGTGGAAATATGATGAGTCTGGTAAAACATTTTCTCGTTCCGAAGGGCTAGCGGTAGCAAGTTTTCATCTCTTTATGGATGGTGCCTTTTCAGAAGAAGGGATCACGGTCGCGGATGCAGTTGGTCTTAAAAATTTCACAGAGGATCAATTAAAACAAGGTTTCCAAGTTTCAGATAAGAATCCTTTACTCGGTTTATCGGGAAGAGTTGAATTGATGAAAAAACTCGGAGAAACTGTTTCAAGCCAACCAAAAGCTTTTCCAGGTGGAAGACCAGGAGCCATTGTAGATAGCTTGATCGAAAAACATGGTAAACAATTTGAGGTTTCAGATATTCTTGACTTTGTCTTGAGATATTTTGGGCCAATCTGGCCTTCTCGTATTTCGGCTCATGGAATAAACTTGGGCGATACTTGGCATTACCCACCTTTGGGTCCTCTTGGAGGGGAAAGTGTAGTTAGTTTTCATAAGCTTTCCCAATGGCTGACTTATTCGTTAGTGGATCCCATGCTGGAGGCAGGACTTAAAATTGAGGGAGCAGAGAAGTTGACGGGTTTAGCTGAATATAGAAATGGTGGGCTTTTTCTAGATTTTGGTGTGATTAAACTCAAAGATGAAAAACTATTAGAGAAAGCTCATAGGCCAGATTCTGAGTTGATTATTGAATGGCGAGCATTGACGGTCCAATTATTAGATAGAATAGGAAATTTAGTACAGAGTAAATTAGGATTTTCTGAAAAAGAATTTCCCTTAGCCAAAGTTCTAGAAGGTGGAACCTGGTGGGCAGGAAGAAAAATTGCCTCTGAAAAAAGAGATGGAACAACACCAATTAAGATTGATTCAGATGGGACAGTTTTTTAGTAAATTTAAAAGGAGACGTTGTGAAGAACGTATTTAATATTACACATCCATTAATTTCGCATAAATTAGCCTTTTTGAGGGACAAACAAACTGACAGTGCAGAGTTTAGAAGAATTGTGGTGGAGCTTTCTAAGTTCTTAGCATTTGAGGCGACGAGAGATCTAAAACTTAAAGAATTTGAAATAGAAACTCCCATTTCAAAAACTAAAGCTCATAAGATTGACGACGCGCCGGTTGTCGTTTCAATTTTAAGAGCAGGTAGTGGCATGTTGGATTCAGTTTTAACGACTCTTCCCTTTTGTTCGGCAGGACATATAGGTATCTATCGAGATAAATTTATAAACAATACGGTAGAGTATTACTTTAAGCTTCCTGAAAATGTAGAAGGAAAAGAAATTTTGCTACTTGATCCTATGCTTGCCACCGGAGATACCGCTGTGGCTTCCATTGATAGACTTAAACAATATGATGTGGGACGGATTAAACTTTTAACTATTCTTTGTTTGGATACGGGTCACCAAATGGTTCACGAGTTTCATCCTGAGGTTGATATTTACACGCTAAGCTCTGATGAAAAATTAAATGAGAAAGGTTATCTCATTCCTGGGCTTGGGGATGCAGGTGATAGACTTTTTGGCACACGTTAATATTCGCCACTTTTATCGATTTTACCTTGCTCCTTAGATTGGTAGAAAAAATAATTAAATGCCATAAATACACCTGTATTCTCATTGACTCTCAATAGAGGTGAGTCTTGGTTTATCGATCCATGAAATTGGCGATAACTTATTCCAAATATACCTATAAAGTTTTTTGACCGATAAAATAAACTAGTTGAATAGTCTTGAGAAATAAATCCCGCCTCTGCCTGATAAGCTTCTCTTTGAGAAGTTGCTGAACGCTCAGGGACTCCGTAAATATAATCATTTATCGTTAAATTTCCGTAATTCAATTTATAGCTTAAACCAAATCGCCAATGCTCATCAAGATTTTCTCTAAAGTCTAGCTGAGGGACAAATCGCTGTCCGCGTTCTCGGGTAAATTCTCCATCAGTTGAAGTGATAAATCTTAAAGGAAACTCTAGGGAGAGTATGCGCTTATTACTTCGGTAGAAAAAATAGGTTATTCGAGGACCAATCTCAAATAACCAATCTAGATCATCCATTCCGTTTCTAGCTCGGTTGTCTTCAGCATCAATAGGAAATGAGGCGCCAAAGCTAAAATCAAAATCCCAATATTTTGAAGAAAAAAACAAGGCTCGACTTCCTCTTCGATCATTTTTAAAAATTTCTCCGCGGTAAATAAAAGAGGGGATAATGAGTGTTCTTTGTCGTCCTTGATCTGAGCCGGGATAGTCAGGCACATAACCGCCCCCAATCGCAGTTCCGACTTCATAAAGAGGTTCGGCAAATGTCGATACGGAAAAAAGCAGTAGGATAACAATTTTCATCGTTTTAGTTTACACTATGACTATATCAAAAACTACGGCAATGCAGCGCGACGCGATTTTTAAAGACTCTTTTGGGTGTGTGATGCGTTATATAAGCTTAACTTAATTTTAATATTATTTTTCTTTATATTTTATTTCGTAGTATGTAGAGTTATAAAAAAAGATTCACGGAGATAGATTTATGTTTAAGTTGCTACTTGCTTTTATCATTCCCTTTAGCAGTGCTTGGAGTCAGGAAAGATTTCAAGACAGCTACCGCCAAGAGCTCTATGAGATGGCGAGCCAAAATCACCGACCAGTTTCTGGTTATTCCCGAGCTCGAGAAATCGTCATGCAGAAATTGCATTTAGAACAAGATAATAGAGGATATTATATCGAAGATGTTTATTGCCAAAAAGATTTTCGAAGTAACGTAGGCCCAAACAGAATGCCGAATCATCAGAATATTAATATTGAGCATACATGGCCTCAAAGTAGATTTAGTTCAGCTTTTAGAAAGTCTATTCAAAAAAATGATTTGCATCATTTGTATCCCACAGACTCAAGGTCAAATAGTACGAGAGGGAATCATCATTTTTCTCAATTCAAAGGAAATGCGAGACCTGTAAACGGGGACTGTGAGTTGTCTCAACTCGGAACGATTTCTCAAACTGGTTCAAGTGGGTTTGAGCCTCCATTTGAGCACAAAGGTAATGTGGCAAGAGCGCTTTTTTATTTCTCGATTCGCTATAAGATTAGAATCCCTCAACATGAAGAATTTTTCTTAAGACAATGGCATCTTATTGATCCTGTTGACGAAGTAGAAAGAGAGCGTAACGAGCTGATTGAAAGACATCAAGGGAATAGAAATCCTTTTATCGATGATCCACAATTGACGGACTTGATTACCGACTTCTAGGTCGATGCAACAGACCCTACAAACGCTATTACTCGTACTGGCTGCAGTTCAGGTTGGTGATATAGTAATAGCTTCTATACTCTACTTTATCTATGGGCGAAGAGTAGAGTACCTCTTAGTGATTTTAATGTGGCTTGGTATGCTACTAATGTTCATTATGGATGGAATCCTAGGTAGCGATTCTTCTATCTATCATATTTATTTTTCGTATATTTTTTCTGGTATGACAGGGATTACATTTGGAGAAATTTTAAAGCGTCTCTATGGAATCAAGTATTCCTGGCTATTATATTTTCTTGTAGCATTGATCTGCTATGCGCTTTCGTTGGGGTTAGCTTTAATTGGGAACGGAGCTTTTGTATTTTTAGCGGCTTTAGTTAGTGCTGGAATTACATTGCCTGTTTTTGTCTCGGTTTATCGAGTTATTAAAACTCAAAAGAACCTACAATTCTTGGATAAATTCTTTCTCTCTGTCATCTTCCTATGGGGAGTTCACTTTCTAGATTATCCTTATTTAAGACCAGATACTAATATTTCTCTATCGATTTTTGGCTTTGCCCTTGCGCTTTTTTTAACTTATCTAAGCTCGGTTCTCATCCCAGTTATTTTAAATCGTCATATTTATAACCAATTTACTTTAGATCTAGAAAAACAATTAAAAGACCAAAAATTAAAGCTAAAATTTGCCCAAGAGCAAATTATTGCTAGAGAAAACTTAGCAAATCTCGGAGCCCTTTCTGCAGGGATTGCTCACGAAATTAAAAATCCAATTAATATTATTTTGAATTCTTCGCAAGTTTTGTCGAACTTTATTGAAAAGAAAGAACTACAAGATGGACAAATTAAAGACGTGGTAGAAATGATTCAAAGAAACGCGGATCGAGCTGACAATACGATAAAAGGGATTCTTTCTCAGTCTTCAGCGGGCTCAGGAAAATTACAGGAACTTAATTTATCAGATGTTCTAAAGTCTTCTTATGATCTTGTGTGTAGTACTTATAAAGAAGTATCTATTAAGGCCATATTTAATTTCTCACACACCCCTAAATTTTTTGGTTTTGAGGGGGAACTCTTGAGATGCTTTATTAATATATATGAAAACTCTTTTCAGGCCCTTATGGAAAAAAAAGATAAAGTGGGTGAGTTTTCTATGATGATTGAGACTTCGACATACTATCGAGATGATTTTTTAGAAGTGGTCATTAAAGATAATGGTGTTGGAATTAATGAATCCCTAAAAGATGAAGTTTTTAAACCATTTTTTACAACAAAACCTAGTGGAGAGGGTACTGGGCTTGGGCTTTCTATGGTAATAGATATCGTAAAATATCATAATGGAAATATTGTTGTTGATTCCCAAGACGGAGAATTTACCTCTATACATATTAAACTTTATGGGAAGCTAGAAGAGGATGAAAGATGAAATTGGCCCTTATATTTTTAATAATGAGCTCGAACGCCCTCGCTCATGAAAAGTTTATCTGTTCTCTATTGAGGGCGAAGAAAACTGTCGACTTTGTTAATTCCCGAGTCAGTTTCGATAAGGCAAAGCACTGTAGCGTTTCATGTATTTTGAATTTGGATTGCTCAAAAACAGAAGTCTATCTCTTTGGACTTGGTAAAGAGTTAGCTGATCTCTTAGGTAACGGAGAGCCTGATGTTGATGATATTAAGGCCAATAGAATCGGTATTATTGCCAGTGAGGTTCAAATCGCCAATGACTCTAAAGAATGTGTGGATTATTGCTTAAATTTTGATTGGAGAACTCTCTAAGTATTTAAATTTACATCGAGCATTTGAAATTTTTCTCTTTTGTATAATATTTGAAAAGTAAGATTTCATGACTCAATTGCACCTATAAAGTATTATGGGAGGCAAGATGAAGTTTTTATTTGCTATTGTTTTTTGTTTTTTTGGCTTAAATGTTAAGGCTGACGTAGCAACTTTTGCAGGAGGCTGTTTTTGGTGCATGGAGCCTCCTTTTGAAAAATTAGTGGGCGTAAGTAAGGTCATCTCTGGATATTCGGGTGGGTCTGAAAAGAATCCTAAGTATGAAGAGGTCGCAAGGGGGAAAACTGGGCATAGGGAATCAGTCCAAGTCCATTATAATCCAGATTTAGTTTCTTACAGGCGACTAGTGGAAATATTTTGGATGAATATCGACCCAACAGATGGGAATGGGCAATTTGTCGATAAAGGGTTTCAATATAGCTCTGCTATTTTTACTCATAATAAAACACAGCGAAAAATAGCTTTAAAGTCGTTAGACCTTTTAAAATTGTCTGGAAAATTTAAAAAGATAGAAACCAAAATTATCGATTTTAAAAGTTTTTATCCTGCTGAAGATTACCATCAAGATTATTATAAAAAAAACCTCGTAACCAAAACAAAGTATAAGTATTACCGTGCTGCTTCAGGACGAGATGATTTTATAGAAAAACATTGGAAGAAAGACGAAACATTGAATTGGCAAAGTGATTATCAAAAGCCAAATAACTTCAAAAATAAATTAAGTGAAATACAGCTTGAAGTGACTCAGAATGAAGGAACTGAACCTCCTTTTAAAAATGAATATTGGGATAATAAACAAGCAGGAATCTATGTGGATGTGGTTAGCGGTGAACCATTATTTAGCTCTAAAGATAAATATAAATCAGGCACTGGGTGGCCCTCTTTTACTAAGCCTCTTGTCTCAAACAATATAATTGAACTGAATGATACTAAACTTTTTAGTGAGAGAATTGAAGTCCGCTCTAGATTTGGTGATAGTCACTTGGGGCATGTATTTAAAGATGGACCTGAACCCACAGGTTTAAGATATTGTATCAATTCAGCCTCTCTAAGATTTATTCCGGTAGAAAAGCTAGAAAAAGAGGGTTATGAAAATTTTAAAGATCTTTTTAATTAGTTCTATAGTAGGTTGTTCTTCGATGAAATTTGATAGTTCCGTAAATTATGTAGACTTAGAAAAATACAAAGGTGATTGGTATGTGGTAGCCGCTAGACCAACGATTTTTGAATCAGAAGTTCATAATGGTATCGAAAACTACTCCATAAAAGAAGATCAAATAGTGATCACTTTCACCTATCGTAAAGGAGATTTTCAAGGACCTAAAAAAGAAGTAAAGCAAAAAGGCTCAGTATATAACCATGATACTAATGCTCACTGGAAAGTTTCTCCGTTTTGGCCTTTAAGTTTTGATTTTTTGGTGTTAGCTCTTGCGGACGACTATTCATGGACTGCAGTGGGGGTACCCAGTGGGAAATACTTATGGGTGATGAGTAGAGAGTATGATATCTCTCGGGAAAAAGTAGACTTAATGCTCGATAAAATTAAAGCATCAGGCTATCCAATACATGATATTCAATACATTCCACATAAGTATTAAATTAAAAGTTCAAATTTCTTTTTAGGAAATCTTACTCCATTAAGTTGGAGTTGGATGTAGTGGATCCCTGGATAGTGTTTTCTTGTAGAGACTTTCTTAAAAGAAATATTTTTTTCAAATTCTAAGATATTTTGATCCTTGACGTCTCTTAGTCTAAAGACCTTTTCAGAATAATCGTTATTAGCTTTTTTATAATAAATAATATATTCAAGAAGGAGGTTTTGTTTTTTTTCAACCTGGACTTTAACTTTTATCGGGAGGGAATCGCCCTCTTTTATTTTGGATTCGGATAATTTAAATGATATCTTTGGCCGACTCACAGGGAAGTAGCCGTGAAGCTTAAGGGCTCGAGGATGAGCTTTTTTTAACATCGTTCTACTAGAATGCCTTTTTATATAATTTTCTTCAGGAGTTGTACCGAAAGATTCGATAGTTTCAAAGAAGAGCTCAGGGTCCATATGTGATATATCATTTAAATGATTTGCTACACTTCTTCTCACGTACAAACTTGGGTCTTTTCTTAAGCTTTTTATTAATTGAATATTTCTAGAGAGATTTTCTTTTAGGTAGGGAACAGAGATACCCCAAGGGAGTCTAGGTCTAGTCCCCTCGCTTACGAGTCTTCTTACGTGGTGATTAGGGTGTTTTTTCCAAGTTTTTAGGTGGTCAAACATTTTAGACTCATACTTGTTGATGAAATGCCTGATAACAAATTCTGCAGAGAATCTTTGTGTGAATTCAAGCATGGCTTCAAGGGATGTTTCAAACTCTTCTAGTCCATACTTTTCCACATAAGTGCAATAAGGCCAAATTAAAAAGCCGCTCATACTTTTTAGTTCACCCTGCCACTCATGGTCGAGGTGCTCTTGTGGGGAGGGGAGAGTTTTTATGAGTTTCTCGATATTCTTTTTATAATCGTAAGGCATAGTCTCATGAAGGGCCTCAGCGATGAGGTTCACTCTTTGTTTAAGTTCAAGCTTCTCCAAATCCTTTAAAACATATTTTTTAAATTTTTTGTCTTGAAAAGAGGGACATTGCCTTTTTATAGAATCTGCAATGAAAGCAATAGATTTTTTGTTATAAATATTTTTAAAGGGTTCCATTTCCAAATAATAAAACTTTTGTTAAAAATTAGCTATGAGTTTAAAAGAGAAATTTGAGTCAGAGATTGAAAAATGTGATTGGGATATGCTTAAGCCTCATCATGAAAGAGGTGCAGTTTTCATAGTGGGAGAGAGTCTTGAACTGGTTACTGTGGCTATGGCTTTAGCAGAGGATAATGTTTCTCAGGTTAAAATCTGGCTTGATAACAAAGATTTTTATAAACTCGAAGAAACAAGTGAGTTTGAAAAAGAGCCATTTAGAAAGTTTGCCCATTTTCTTATCGTCCAGCCATATGTTCTCGTAAAAATTATTGATTGAGATTTTCTTCTACAATCTTATCAAAATACTGCATGTTTAATTTAGCATAGGCTCGTTTTTCAACATAACTTCCGGGAAAGAAACTCTTCTTAAAGCCGTAGGCTACTATATCCTTGAGACGTTTTAGGGGAATATCAAAATTATCTAAGGCAAGTTGATACTCTTTGGTGACAGTGGTATTAGATACAAGTCTATTATCCGTACATATAGTAGTTGCCATTCTATTATCAAGCATATTCTTAAATTTGTGTTCGGTTATTTTTGATAGCTCAGGATTAGTTTGCATATTAGAGGTTAAACAAACCTCAATGACTGTTCTTTTGTCAGCTATAAAAGAGGCGAGATTTTTAATATAGTCCTCTTTATCTTGAATATTTGGATCTTTAATACGCTCGGGCATAAATAAGGAATAGCCATGTCCAATTCGGTCGGCATAGCACTCAGTAATTGCTTCAAAAATACTTTCAGCACCATAGGCTTCTCCAGCGTGTACTGTTTTGTGCATAAAGTTTTTATGGGCATAAGCATAGGCTTCAGAAAATTTACCTGCCGGATACCCTTCCTCTTGTCCTGCAAGATCAATCCCAACAATGGGAAGACCTTTTTCATCACGAAGTTTTACGCAGGCCCTCACCATTTCCATAGCGGCAAATCGAATAATTTGACCTGGCCTAGAAAAGCTCATCATCTGATAGAGATTGGAATAATATGGTGAGAAGCCTTTTGGGCCAAACATTCTCATGGCACAAGAGATAATTCCATAATGAAATTCAGGCTTTCCCTTGTCTTTCACTTCAGTCCCGTTGTTATATTCTTTTTTCGCTCGTTCTAATCCCTTGTAGGCGGCAGTTAGGATGGATTCAAAATCAAGATTTTTATCTAAATCCACTAAAAGCTGAGGCGCAAATCGGACTTCTATATAATTGACACCTTCTTTTTGGTTGTCAATTGCAAGCTCATAACTGGCACGTTCAATATTTTCTAAATTTCTTAATACATTACAGGTATATTGAAAACCACGAAGATACTCGCCAAGATTATTATAAGTCGGTTTAAACACTTCTTTTTGTAAACCCTCAGGCGTATAGCTTGGTAATTCAACACCATCTTTTTTGGCCATCTCAATGAGAGTTTTAAGTCGCAAACTACCATCCAAATGTAAATGAAGATCAGACTTTGGCATCTCTCTTATGAATTTTTCGTTATATTGAATTTTTTGAGTCATAAGTCGCCTTGCTCTTTAGCCTTTTTCATTCTTAGTATAAATTCATCTCGCTGTGATTTATCTCGAGCATAGCAAACACGAAAATATCCTGGTGTGTTGAGTCCTTGTTCAAGTCCCGGTGTTATATTAACTCCGTACTTCTGCATAAGCATATTGAAAAGTTTGGGCTCATCTTCTAAGTCTTGGCATTTATAGTTTAAATCTAAAAGCATGAACATGGCAGCTTCGTCAAAAATAAAACTAAACTCGCTAAGCTCAGTTAAAAGGTGATTTCTTGCTGATGTTAAGCGTTCACTATTAGACCTTAAATAACTATTAAGAAAATTTTTATCAGAAATAAGATTTTCTAAGTGCAGTTGTGTAATACTTGCTACTGGGTAGAAATAGCTTGAAGCACTGACAGCTTGTGATACTTCTTCAAAGTCACTATAGAAAAATCCTAGCTTAAATCCAGCAAGACAAAAGTCTTTCGCCATCCCATAGAGAAAATGGGCATTTGCTCCCGCTTTTCTCGCCCTTTGATAAAGCGATTGATGTTTCACCTTGTTGTGTTGTGAGAGAGCATAAATTTCATCACAAATAAGGTGGAGATCATATTCTTTTGAAAAGGCTATAATCTCATCTTGAAATGTTTCATCCAATATTTCACCGGTAGGGTTGTGAGGGTGTGTGAGGAGTATTCCTTTAATATTTCGATAGGCTTTGAATGCTTCTTTAAAGGGAGTGATTTCATGTCGAAAGTTTTTTTGAGGATCTAATTGGACGGGGATAAATTCGCATTTAAATCTTTTCGTGAAATCATGTTCGAAGCCCGTATAGTATGGTGCGGGAATGAGAATTTGGTCTCCTTCATCAAAAAGACTAAAACTTAGACTTTCACAAAGAGAAGAGACTCCACTGTTAATGATTAGCTTTTCGGGGTCCATATGAGGAATTCCCAAGTACTCTTTGAAAAAATTGGTCATTAAATTACGTGTAGACTCTAGTCCCCTTAGGTCGCAGTATTGAATATGCTCTTCATTTGGCAAAACTGATTTAGAGAGTGCTGGAAGAAGGAGATCATTCATCATGTGATTTTCAGCGATTCCAAAATTAACAAAACCTTTAGGGTTCTCTAAAGAATAAGGATTTTCAAGACAGGCAAGGTGTCCTCTGACAATTGCTGAGGGGTTTCCCGCTAGTTGCCTGGCCCTTTGAGAAATCAAACTTTATGCTCCGATAGTTTAGTCATGACTTGGTAAAGCTCCATTCCTTGGTGCACAGAACTTGAAGGACATCGATTAATGATAATTCCGTCTTGTTCTGCTTTAACAGCAGACCTAGAGCTCTCTATGGGATCATTTGGATCGATATTTTTTAAATTATAAAAGCTAGCGAGTGTATCGCCTTTGTTAAATTTTTGTCCTGGTTCAAAGTGATAATCTACCAGTCCGCCCTTAGGAGAGAAAATAGTTTTATAATTTTCTAAAAGACAGCTATGAGAATCAATTTTATCGGGCATACCCTCAAGTACACCTTTATAGCGAAGATAATTAACGATACTTTCAACGTCCTTCGCTGCTTCGTCCATACGAAAAGTTTCTTCAGAACCAAACTCCAAAGTAAAAGACTCAATATCTGGAATAATCTCTCTTCCTTGAGCTTTTAATTTGTTCATTAAATGTACCCAAGGCATAAAGGCTGACTCATCCATTGATCCTGCGTATTCATTGGGGATAATGAGATTGTATTTGAATTTTAGATAATGTGACACTTCTGCTTCATATTCTGCGGCATAGAGGTATCGAGTCGCGGTCGGACCGGTATGGAGATCTAGAATGCCGTCGGCCTTTGATGCCAGATGCTGAAGCATAAGGTTAAGTTTGTTATTTTCTGAAAGCGCTCGTGTTTCAATAAGCTTATCAAAATAATTTCTAAAAATTTGATCAAGCTCAGATTTGTAGACTATTTTCAGCTCATGCCAAGGCAAATGTATATTATTTTCTACGAATCCTATTAAATCAAACTTGGAGACATTAATAATATCGACAAAATTTCTATTCCAATTATGACCTGTTACGGGATTATACCTCCCATAAGTATAGGTTCCGTGTTTATTATTGGTCGCATAGGGATTGGCTAGAGGGATAAAGGTAATGCTTCCCCTTATTTGAGTCTGGTTTATCAGATCCATCAATTGTAAAATAACGGCATTACCTTGTAACTCTGCTCCATGCACAGATGCCTGTATATGAATATGGGGACCCTCACTGCCTTTTACAGTATATGTCTTTAATTTTAAGGTCTCACCAGTGGCAAGCTCTTTTATCGGAAATTCTTCAATAGTCCAATTCATCTAAATCATCCAGTCGTAGGAAGTCTTGGGAGGACGCGGGATCATGAGATCTCCATTATAAGAGATCACCTCTCCAGGAAGTTTGTGGCAAAGAAAATAGGGCATACTCTCAGTAAAACCGTAGGCTCCCACTTTGTGATGAACGATCCAATCTCCAATTTGGACATTTGAGGGAAGGTTAAATTCTCCCAGGTAATCCAGCGCTGTGCAAAGAGGTCCATGAATATGAAAAGTTTTTTCGGAGTTGGTCGTTTTATTTAAAGCAGAAACCGGAAAATGTTCTCCAACTAGTGCCGGTCTAGCGATATGATTTATTCCACCTTCGCAAACCAGAATATTTCTTCCTCGAACTTCTTTTATATCGATGATTTTATTTAAATAATAACCACTTTCTCCAACCGAGTAGCGACCTAGCTCCATCCAGATTTTTTTAAGTCTGTATTTCTTTTTAATTTTTGTAAGAGCTAGCTGAACCTCTTTAAAATCAATTCTCTTATCAGAGAGATCATAATGAATTCCCAGTCCTCCACCAAGATCAAGTATTTCACAATCAATATTAAGCTTATTAGAAAGTTCTAAGCAGCGCTCAGTAGTAGCTGACCATATATTCTCAAGCTTGGAGACTTCATGGATATTTCCCCATTGAAAGGCGTGAAAGCCTTTAATATTAATATTTTTAGTACGACTTTGATCTAGCCTTATCCATTGCTCAGAATCAATTCCAAAAGGAGTGATGGCATCACCACCGAGAACACTTTTACCCTTGTCCCAACTTAGTTGAACGCGAAGAAGTGCATCGACACTTTTTCCAAGCTCTGAGCAGACTTCATCTAACCAATAAGCTTGGTTTAAACTTTCAAGAACTATGGTGCCAACACCACTTTTTACTAAATGCTTGAGATAGTCTTTGGATTTTCCAGGTCCCGTGGCAATAATATGATTGCCTTTGATTCCTGTATTTAAAACTTGATGAAGTTCTCCTTCAGAGGCCACATCAATTCCAAAGCCTAAATTTCTTAGAACCTTTAAGATAGCACTCATAGGGTTTGCTTTGCACGCATACCAAAGAGTGATGTCGGGTTCGAGTCCTTCTGCCATATATTGTAGATGCGCTTTCAATGCATCCAGATCATAAAAAAAGAATGGGGCATCAAAGCGTTCAATTACACTTAAAAGGCGTTGATAAGCTTCGTCTCCGAGTCTCTGTTTCATGGATTCCTTTTAATTATCTTAAAAAGTCTTCAAGTTTCAATGAATCATCTGTTTTTGAGTCTCTATACTTCACTATAATGGCACAATTAAGACTTAAACCTTGTTCCTTGGCCCAGGGAAGTTTCGAACTTACTGGACGGCTACCGGGCACGACCACGGCATTTTCTGGAATAATGCCATCTGTGATAAGTGTTTCATTAACAGCATCGTATATAGGAGTCCCTTTTGAAAGAATAACTCCGGGTGCTACTACGGCACCTGATAAAACTTGAATACCTTCAACAATCGAAGCACCAGCTCCAATAAAGCAATTGTCTTCAATGACAACAGGGGCAAGACCAATAGGCTCAAGCACTCCACCAATTTGAACAGCAGCAGAGAGATGAACATTTCTTCCAATTTGCGCACAAGAACCAACTAAGGCATGTGAATCGACCATTGATCCTTCATCTACAAAGGCACCAACATTGACATAAGCAGGAGGCATAATAATAACTCCAGGCTTAACACAGCTTCCTCTTCTAACTGACGATCCACCTGGAACCATTCGAACCTTATCTTGTGGGGTAAACATTCTTGCTGCAAGATTATGCTTATCAACAAAACCTTGATGGCCTGTTTCAGAAAACTCTTTTAGTTCTCCAGCTTTAAAAGCCGCAAGGATGGCTTCTTTAACTTCAGTATTGGCGACCCATTTACCATTAACTTTATTGGCTGATCTTAGTTCACCAGTTTCTAATTTGTTTAAAACATCTTCCCAGTTCATGTTAGCTTCCTCTTATTTTTGAGATTTGAACCACTCTCGGACTCTCGTTGTACTATTCACAACGACACCTAAATCACGCAGATCAAGACTGCTCAATGGTGGCATCATAGTATTGTGATTGATCCGTCCTTCGCTGGCAAGAAGCGCTTTGGCGGGAACTGGGTTGCTGGCCACAAATAAGGAATTAGCCGCACTGGTCCATAGCTCTTTTGCATCAAAACTTCCACTCAAGCACTGCTTTACGTAAAGATTCGTCTCAGAGGGCCATGTATTCCCTGCTACAGAGACAAGTCCCACAGCACCTGCTTGGACAAACTCTGGAAGAAGTCCGTCATCTCCACAATAAACTCGTCCACCATTTGCGGCACATAAATATTCCGCCATTATTTTGGAACTGCCACTGGCCTCTTTTATCGCCCAAAAATTTGGATGGGTATTAAGCTTTCTAACGGCTTCATAGCTGAGATCTTTTCCAGCTCTTCCTGGAACATTATAAAGCATGACAGGTCTACTCACTCCGTCCATTAGTGTTTTAAACCATTCATATTGTCCTTGATCACCAGGCTTAGCATAAATAGGAGTGACCATTAAGTAAGCATCGATATTTCTCGTCTCCAGCCATGCAGTCCAAGCTTTTTGAGCGGCAAGATTATGTCCACCAACACCCACCATAATAGGTGTTTTTGGTTTAAGCTCAATGGTGAAGTCTACGATAGCTTTTCTTGTTTCAAGGTCTAGGTTAAGTGCTTCTCCGGTTGAGCCTAAAACAAGAAGTCCATTTCCAGCAGACTCTTGCTCACGAATAATTTTCTCTAGTGAATTATAGTCAACTTGATGACCTGGTGTTAGGGGAGTGATTAAAGCTGTCCATAGTGAATAATCATTCAATTTCATAAATACCTCTATATATTTAAATGTTTTTTGACCACATCACTAAAATGGGTCAGGCCCATTTCAATTGAGTTGTCGGTTAATATTTTATTTGCGGCCCACAAGGCGCCTTGGGCAAAAATGCCTCGATCAAGGGCTTCATGGGTAAGTTTTATTTTTTCAACGGGTGTGATCATTTCCACATGGTGATAACCGACCACTTCTCCTGTTCGTTCAGCAGTAATTTCTGCTTTTTGTCCTAGCCAATCCTGCCATGAAAGAGCGGTTCCTGAAGGAGCATCTTTTTTATGCACATGATGGATATCGTGAATCTTAAATTCAATATCATCAAAGAGCTCTTGTGCTTTTCCTAGGTATTCGATCATCGATTTTGCGATATTCATACCTAGTGAAAAATTATGCGCGTTTATCCACTTTACGTTTGCGGTTTTAAGCCTTTTTTGAATATCAATTGGCCAATCAAAACCAGTAGAACCCGTCACAACAGGAAGTTTTGACTCTATTAAAAGATCAATATAATTAAGAAAAGCAGGGCCTGGTAGAAAGCTGATCACGACATCACAAGATTTTAAGGCTTCAAGTGTGGGAGGATTCTTTTCATCAAAGGCGATAGTGTCAGAGTGAAGTTCGGCGACCTTTCCTCCTGTCTTTCCTGCACCTATGAGAGCTACTTTCATGAGATAAACTCCCCATGGAGTTTTTTTATCGTCTCGTCTGCCTGGTCATTTGAGACTAGTAAATTGAAATTAAATGCCGAAGCTCCAAGACATACGAGCCGTACGTTTACATCTTCAATGGCAGAAAAAATTCTTTTCCCTAGTCCTGGTTGGTGAAGCATTTCATTTCCAATAATTGAAACTAGTGAGAAACCAGCTTCTGAATTGACTTCACCAAGTTTGGAGAGCTGCTCAATAAGACGAGTGTTTTTTAAATTGATTTCATCAGTGGAGATAGCAACAGAAATCTCAGAGGTTGATACACAATCTACTGAGATTTCATTTTCAGTGAAAATATCAAAGATACGTCCCATAAAACCAAAAGAGTTCATCATTTTAGGCGTTCTAATTGTGAGAAGGGCCTGATTCGATCTTTTTGCAATGGCGCGAATTAATGGTTTCTCAGTTACTGATTCGCGAATCCATGTTCCTCTCTCTTCAGCAGCATAACTTGAGCCAACAAAAACGGGAATTTTTTCTCGCATTGCTGGAACAAGGGTTGAGGAGTGAAGAATCTTTGCTCCATATTGTGCCATCTCGCCAGCTTCATCATAAGAAATTTCATTAATAGGTCTAGCTTGGTTTACAATTCTGGGGTCAGTGGTTGCAATACCTGCGACATCAGTCCAAATCTCTAAAACATCTGCCTTTACACCTTCAGCAAATAGGGCTGCTGAGTAGTCTGATCCACCACGACCTAATGTTGTCGTAAAGTCATCATCGTCTGATCCAATATAGCCTTGCCCTACATAAGCGATGGAGCCGTCTAATTTGAAAAAAGCCTCACATTGAGTTCTTATTTTACTAAGCTGTGGCTTAGCTTTTCCATATTGAGAATTGGTTTTTAAAATTCTTCGACTATCAAAATGTTCAACGCTTTTTTCAGGCCAGGTCATCTTTAAGGCTTCTGCATATAAAAGAGAAGAAAGTCTTTCACCAAATGAAACCATTCTATCCTTAGCTTTTTCAGAGCACTCACCCAGGAGAAAAATTCCTCTGGTGAGAGTTTCAAGGTTATTGAAAAGCTCTCTTAATCTTTCGCCTACAAGTTGATCACCTGTTAGGTTTTGAAGAATATCAAAATGTCTCTCTCTTATAGTGAAAAGCTTTTTTTCGCACTCATTCCATTTGCCACCAACTGATAACTCAACCAATTCATGTAATTGATCTGTGGTTCCATAGGTCGCTGAAACTAGTGTGATAGTAGAGTTTTGTTTTTTTGAAATCTGAGCAGATCTAAGCATGGCCTCATGATCTTTCATAGAACTGCCACCAAATTTTGATACAACAATCATTTTTTCCTCGCTATTGGGCATAGATTTTCTGGCCAAATTATACCTTTTGGAGGAGCGATAAGACAAAGTTTTGGGAGGAAAAACAAGGTCCTAAAGCTCTCCATGAGGTATTATTAGCTCATGACAGCAAGGAGGGTTCAACCTCTCTCACCAACCGCGACTTTCCCACCATCACGATTTCGGCATCCACCCCCTAGGTAAGTTTCATCGATTTGGGATCTCCACTTACTTACTGGGCAATGCACCTCTTTAAGTTCTTTCAGTCTATAGCATGCAACGATTGAAAATCAAGTTTACAATTAAGAATTTTGCGAGAAAATGCTGGCAACAGGAGTTTTTTATATGAAAAAAGTAGGAATTGTTGGCTGGAGAGGAATGGTTGGTTCAGTATTAATGGACCGTTTCAAAATTGAAGGGGATCATAAAAAATTTAAATCTTATCTTTTTTCTACTTCACTTAAGGGCGAAAAAGCACCTGATATCGAAAATACTCACGAGACAGTACTTGATTCAGAGAGTCTTGAAGAATTAAGTGAGATGGATTTTATCATCACTTGCCAAGGTGGAGATTATACTAAGGCCATTCATCCCAAGCTTAGAAATGCAGGCTGGAAGGGAATCTGGATAGACGCTGCTTCGGCAAAGAGAATGGATGAAGAGGCGATAATTGTTTTAGATCCTCTCAACAGAGATCAAATTGAAAAAGGACTAAACTCCGGTATCAAAGATTTTATCGGAGGTAATTGTACTGTTAGTCTTATGCTGATGGGTCTTAGCGGACTTTTTAAGGAAGGACTTATTGAGTGGATGAGCAGTATGACTTATCAGGCAGCTAGTGGGGCTGGGGCCAAGAATATGTTAGAGCTCCTTGATCAAATGCAGTTTATTTCAAATGAATATGACAATAATAAAAATGCGGCTGCCCTTTTAGTGGAAAAAGAAATTCAAGCTAAAATCAATTCTTCTGCATTTCCACAAAATAATTTTGGCTATCCACTGGCCTTATCGCTTCTTCCTTGGATTGATACAAAGGTGGAGAGTGGACAATCTCGTGAAGAATGGAAAGCACAAGTCGAAGCGAACAAGATTCTGGGGACCGATAAAACGATTCCCATTGATGGAACTTGTGTAAGAGTAGGTGCACTTCGTTGTCACTCACAAGCTTTTACGATCAAATTAAAAAAATCAGTAGATATTGAAACTATTGAATCTTTGATTCGAGAAGGTAATGAGTGGGTAGAGTTTGTTGAAAATGAAAAAGAGACGACTCTCTCAAAGCTCACTCCGGCCCATGTAAGTGGTACGTTGAAAATCCCCGTAGGCAGAGTTCGAAAAATGACTTTAGGCGATCAATTTTTAAATGCTTTTAGTATTGGAGACCAGCTTCTTTGGGGGGCGGCGGAACCCTTGCGACGAACATTATTAATGGCGATTGAATAACTCCAAAAAATATCAATATTATTAGCGACTTAGCGTTACAGTGTAAAAAAGACGCGATGCATTGTTGTGCGGATCGAACTAGAGTAAATTCCCTGGATGAAAATAAAGCCTCTCATACTCTTTTTTGGTATCACCCTTAATATATCAGCTGCTGAAGGTAAATCTCTTGTTGAGATTAACCAGGAACTTTTCAGAGCCACTCATCAAAAAGCTGCAAAATTAGCAGTGATTCATTGTGAATATAAATACTGGCTAGACACTCCAGAGGTTGAAGTTATAGGCCAACAATTTGTTCCCGGTCTGTTTGCTGGCAGTCAGTTTCGTATCGGGGAAGGTTTAGTCTCTATTGTTGCAAGCGAAGGGGGAACTAAAGGAAGACTCGAATTCCAAGTAAATGGAGTCGAGATTCCGGCTTATCTTGGAGGATTAGATAATATTAATATCGATCTATCTCATATGGATCCGACTCAAGCAGAAATTGCTAGAGACTACAAATTAGATCAACTTTCATGCTTTTTAGAATTAGGACGTGAAAAACAATACTTAATTAGCCAACCAGAAATTCACATCAATATGCATCCCCATCCAGGATATGATGTTGATGGAGAGAGCTTAGCTGGTATGCAAAGAGAACTGAATATTCCCGGAAGACAAAATCTAGTCTTAATTGACGATGATATAAGTAATCTAACTGCCGCAAGAAATGCTAATTTTAATACACTTCTTCAAACGGAAAATCCCGTTATGAGTTATGATGCAAGTTTTGGTGCTCCAGATTTAGAATTCCCGCTTGGAGTTGATATTCGCCTCTCTCAAGCAGGACATAATAAATTCTTAGTACCTAACCCTGATCAGACAATCGTTTATACTGGTGGAAATCATAATTTTTGTATTCTAAATAATACACGAAGAGTCCTCCATGGGTTCATGGAAAATCCTCTGAGGCGATCCATTAGGTTTGAATATGTATTAGATTCAGTTGTCGTTCAGCGAGGTTCTTGGCTTAGAAGAGCAAGGGTTAGTAGGAGAGTCTTTAATCGCTCTAATCTCTTGAGTAATGTGCTCAGAAATATGAGTGATAGAGATCGCGAAAAATATCTAAGAGCTTATTTTGATTATTTTAAAAATAGCTATCTTTCAGAAAAACAATATTATTACTCCAAAGCTCATATAAGTCTTAGCGGTATTGAAGGTCATGAGTATAGCGAAATAGTAGATGGACTTGGAGAGCAAGAAATATCCATTGAGTTGGTTTTTAGATAAGACTATAATTGTCTTATGATAAAAATCCTATTTGCGCTCTTAGTATGCTCGTCCGTTTTTGCGACTCCACTTGATCTAGAAGTTTTAAATATTAGATCTGGTATTCATTTTGATTATGTAGAAGGTCAGGATATTGACTCTAGACTATTCGGTTACCGTTTTAGAATCGATGCGGAAGATGAAGTTACTAACGATATTTCAATGTTTTTTTCAGCCTCTGCTATTTTAGAGACAGGATCAAATGAGGTCGTCGCTAGCCAAACTGAATTTGCTCCCTTAGAAACAGTTGTCTTAAACTCTGGTGGGATTAAATATGAGCCTTTTGATTTTATTATTCTAAAAATTGGCGCTCTCTCTCCGAGAGAATATAATTCACCACTACTTATGACGAGTGCACCTGTCGTTGGTGCTCAGCAAATCCTTGATTTAGGAATAATTTATGTAAAATCTTTGCAGGCCATACCTAATAATAATAGATTAGCTAGGCGAGTAGGGACATTAGAAAATGGTACTCCCGCCTTATTTGTTCATACTCTTGGTCTTAAATATAAGGATTATTTAAAATTAGAAGCCTCTAGATTTTCGTATCAAGACTTAGCTCCTAATATCGCTGTAGACTCTAGACAATTTGGTAACTCTACAAATCAAGCAGGGGGTGAGGCTGAAAGATTTCTGTATGCATTTAATGGCGTTAACGTCATGGTAGATTCAAAACTACCTTTAGGTGCTTTTGCTCTCGGAGTTTATGGACAGTATATATTTAATGAAGATGCACCGGAAGAGCGTAATGAGGGCTACCGTGCAGGGGGAAGATTTTTTTATAAATCCCTAGGTATTGAAGGTGAAGCTTTTAAAAATGAGTCTGATACCAGTCCTGGCTTTTATAATAGTAAGTATTATGGGCATAATAATATTGAAGGGCAGGCGATTGGTATTTTTAGAGAGACTAAGGTCGATCAATTCAATTTAAAATACTATCATTTTGAACCAATTGAGGATAATGCTATCCAATTCGAAACCGACATAGTGACTTTTAACTGGTCCTTAAAGTACGATCTTTAAAAGCTTGTCTGTCTAAAATTTAAACAACTGTCTAAAACATTGACAGTCATCATGACACTTCTTAATTTTTTCTTCATGCAGTTTCAATAAGCTATGTTCGAAGATTATTGGAATCGTTTTTGCAGCTTATAGCACCGTGTACTTTAATTTTTATAACGGTGGAAAATGAAATCATTAACTTATCTATTATTAGTGTTAGTTTTATTGGCCTGTGGTGAGTCAGATGTCAAAGATATCAACAGGAGCAATGATAATGCTGCTTTTGCCTTTGACCAAGTTCAAGTAGTGGCCTTCGATACTAGACCGAGTGATCCGAATTGGCCTGATCTAAAGGACAAGGCTTTAGTAAGTTTAAGAACTTGTGTACAAGATTCGCAATATCAGCAACCTATTGTGGGAGAGAATTTTGAGATCATCTCACAAAATGCTACTTCAACTTCAAGGTCAAACACAAACGGATGTATTAGTTGGTCAGAAGAATTTAATTATAATTATCTTGCTAATGAAGCTTATATTGAAATTAGTGGAGTCATGGAAGGAAAAGACAATTTCAAGGGACGAAGAACATATTCTGTTGCTTTAAACCCATGGCTTAGACAAGCATCGGATTTAAATTTTAGCCGCTACCAAAGAGTGGTTAGCCTTGCGGATGCTGCGATCGTTTCAGACCTTGATAATCATATTGAAACTCGAAACTATAATATTGTGGTCAAAGAGAAAATATTTAGTGCGACTCAAACATCCCTAACTTTAGAAATTACCACAAATCCTGAACTTTTAAGACATGGTCTTGATGGTGGGCTTTTAAAAGAGCCTCTTACAGGTGGAACATTCAATATGCAGTTCTTAATGGTGGCAAGAAGTGGTTCTGGAGAGCGCACTGTGCTCGCAGATAGCTCGAGAACAGTTAGAGTAGGAAGAGATGGTCAAATTAGAACAGAAGTAGATTTTAATCTTACAGCTGGGGTTAATCCGCAAGATGAAATTGAGCTTGGAGTTAAGATCACTTCAGCAGATCCAAGTAGAGATCTCGGGTACGATGAAGGTTTGATTGAATTGGGTGTTCTCGATGGAACTATTTCTAGAGAGCTCAGCAACGATACCGGAGTTCCTTTATCGCTACTTCTTGCGTTGAAAAACAATGATAATGCCGTAGATGAAAATCCAGATAATTTTGGGTTTATTATAGAGACAGTGAGAATTGATAGAAAGAGTGAAACTGGAAATAATTTATCTTCAACAAGCTCTCACTCTACAGTAGAAGCCGAGTTTACGGTTCCCATGGTTTCCCCAGTAGTTCATGAGCCTATTAGAAATCATAATTTTCAATTGACGCTTATTGATCAAGAAACGAATCAGACAGTTTTTGATGATAGAATTTCGACTCAAACAGGTACTGGTAATCTCGTGTTTCGAACTAGTTTTGATTTTAGAAGATACAATCAAAGAAGATGGAAACCTTATCTTTTACGGATCTCTTCAGAAGATGCACCTTACGTTGATGTAACTAAAGAAAGAGTTGTCTATGTTAACCCATGGATATCCACTTCAGATTTTGGAATTGATTCAAACGTGGCCACACCTCCAGAATCAAGTAGTGAGAATAATACAGAGATTTATATTTCTGGTTTTAATTATAGAATCGATGGAGATATTCCTAGTAGCTTTAGTGTTAATAAAAGTCTTGATTTAAAATTCAATAAACAAATCAACCTTAGATTTAGACCGAAACTTAAAATGGACCATGATTTTACCGGAGGAGATACAGCAAGTTATCCTCCTATAGTAAATGGAACTTATAATATTCGGTTTTTACTTTTAAGCCCAAATAGCAGTACTGATTTTGATGGAACTCAGGATGTGGACTTAAGTCAGTTTCACACTTTAACAGCTGGTGAAAGCGAAGCAAGAGTTCAAAACGGCATGGTGGATGTTGATATAGATTTTCCTCTGCTATTTACTGATTACCCACTTTATAGTGGAAAAAATGTAGTTCTTATAGAAATGCGCTCAACTGAAAGGGATTCAGAGCTTAGACCGGGTTATTTTGTGGGTCACTTTACTGGATATCAGGGTTCAGGAAGAGTAGAAACCTCGGAAGCCAATTTTATGAGGCTTACTACTGGAAATTTATATATTGCGCAAGACCTTATAAGCCGCATCTCAAATGTACGAAGAAAACTTGAAAATATTGATACCACGACTAATTTTTTAAATATTTTTGTTGGCGAGCTAAGAAAAATTACTCCTATGGTTCCAGCATTTGATCATCGAAATTTTAGACTTGGAGAAGTAAGGTCACAGGTACAATACTGGAGCACTCAAAATTCTTTTAAACGATTAACTAATGCGAGGTCATCTGCTGCGTCTTTAGATCAAATGATTTTGGAGGCGAGTATTCCTGTTAACTCTACATTATCAAGCGATATTTGTAAGGTGATGTTTAATAAAAACGAAAGAACTGTTGAAACAGTTACTTACGCAGGTGCCTCAATGGGATACAATCCTCCGGTAGAATTCGTGACCGTAGGTATGCATTATGAGGAGTGTAAAAAGAATCCAGGAGCTTACTTATCTCTAGATAGACTTGAGCATGTTGTACGAGTCCTTGGCAATGTTCGCAATGACAGAGTTGATAATACAAACTCAATTTCTAGGTCTCAAGCTTACTTCATCTCAAGAGGGCAAACATTTTTTGCTCAAACAGGAATTCGTGAATCAGAGTATTTTCAACATGGTTGGCATGTTGGGGCAGGAGTGGAAGCTGGAAAATTTGGAATGTTTTTAGCGGGAGATTATGGCGCTCAAGGTGGTTACCGAAGAGATCTCTATACGATGAATGCAGATTCTGAGCAATTAGGAAATCTGAGACGTATTATCAATCAAGACGGTTTAAGACTTCCCTATACTAGATATGACATGAGCTTTGATCTCAGAACGAAAACATGTCTATTCATTACAGGAAAACCTGTGGAAATTGAATTGCCAATAAGACATAGAACTTCACATATGTTGAGTTGGCTCACAGACAGAGAGCCACCAAGAGGGGTCATTCAATCTCCAAAGAGACTTTATATCTGCAGTGATACTATCAGGAATAGAAGGAAAAGCGAGAGCTATTATTTCGTAAGATCAGAGATCAAACCTAACGGAAATGGTGATGGTGCCTTAACTAGAAATTCAATGGTCAATGTGATCAGAGGCCGGAGAAATTTTGAAAAGTTCAGAGAGCTACAAATTGAGAGTGATCGCGCATTAGTCATTCACGAAAATGACGATAGTTCAGTTGTTCAAAGCTATCAAAACTATGTCAGAAATCGTGCGACGGATACCCTTAGATATAAAGACCGTATGGGAGTAGGATTCCCAGGATTAATTGAATAATTTAGAACACACGATCTGTAATGAGATCGAGTAAGGTACACAATTCATTGAAAGGAGCTGAATTTTCCCCTAGATTTAGCTCCTTTTTAATTTCAAAAGCTAATTCTTTACACCTATTGAGATAGACCTTCATTTCCGCTTTTGCAGAAACGATAGACTCCTCTAAATAATCCCTTTCCGTATTATTGAGCTCTTCAATATCATCCATTTGAAGAAACTTTTTGGAAAGATCAGGATGTTTTTTTCCCAGAAAAAGTAAGACGAAATTTATATTATTATTTTTAAAATCTAGCCCATAAGTCTTTTGGCTGGCAGGATTAAAATCGATGATATCGTCTGACATTTGGAAGATAACTCCTAGTTTCTCTCCAAATTCTTCAAAATCTTTATAAAGCTTAAGATTTTCACTGTTTATATGTAGAGGAGCTACAAAGGCCCATCTAAAAAGTGAGCCCGTCTTCTTCTTGGCCAGGGTTTCATAGAGCTTTAAGCTGATTTTATAGGGATTAGTATTCTCGTATTGGATCCATTCCCCTTCAACCAATTCTTTTAAAGTGAAAGTCAGTTCTTGAGTAAGTTTTGGTTTATGATAGTCACTGAGCTCATGCAAGGCTCGAGCTAACATATAATCACCCAGTAAAACTGATTTTTTATTATTTATTAAATTCGGAATAGAGGGATGTCCTCTTCTCGTGTGTGAGTTATCTATCACGTCATCGTGGGTGAGAGTTGCATTATGAACCATTTCGACAATACGACCCAGTGGGATAAGGTCTTTGTGGGCAGCTTTAATCATATCCCCAGTTAAAAGAAGGAGGCGAGAGCGAATATGTTTACCTTCAGTAAGTCCTTTTAAACTAAGACCTTTTAAATCCTCTTTTAAAATAGATTCATCAAAGAAAAAATCATCAAGTTCTAAGTCGCTCATCTATTTTTCTTTTCTTGAGGCGATATAGAGATAAGTAATACCGCCCATGATTGGTTTATATTCTACAAAATTAAATTTTGTATTTTGTTTGATCTCTGCCACCATTTTTTCTCCTGAGGGAAATTTCATACTACTATCAATCAAGTATTGATAAGCACCTTCTTTATTGAATACTTTACCCATGAGTGGGATAAAGTATTTCATAAGAGTGAAATAGATGGCTTTGAGGATAGGATTTTCTGGTTGTCCGAACTCTAAGATGCATATTTTATCACGAGTCACCCGCGACATTTCGCTCAACCCTTGGGCCCTATTCTCTACATTTCTTATGCCATAAGAGATTGCACAAACGTCGAATTCATTTTCCTGGAAGGGAAGTTTAGTCACATCTTCAACTCGCCATTGAATCTTAGGGGATTTTTCTTTTGCCAGCTCTAGCATATTTGCTGAGAAATCAATTCCCGTGACTTTGGCGTGAGGATTTACCTTGAGAAAGGACAGAGCGATATCTCCCGTACCAGTAGCACAATCAAGCATAGATTGGGGGTTAGTTTGACTCAACTCATTGATCAGTCTTTTTTTCCATAAGCGATGAATGCCAAGAGATAGTAAGTCATTTAGCAGGTCGTAAGACCCGGCTATATTATTAAACATATTTCGAATTGGTTCAGCTTGAGGCATTAGATAACCTTCTTATCGAATAAAGGTGCCATTTCTTGCAACTCTTTTCGAATTTGATTGAGCTCCTTTGGAGTAATTTGCTGATCTTTGTCAGAGAGAGCTTGAACCGGGTTAGGGTGACATTCAATGAGAAGTCCATCTGCTCCTGATGCCATCGCGACGTGAGAGAGCTTTCTTACCATAGATGCAATTCCACTAGCATGAGAAGGATCTACTATAACTTTAAAATTTGTATTTTGTTTAATATAAACCACAGAATTAATATCTAAGGTATTTCTGGTAGATGTTTCAAATGTTCGTATTCCTCTCTCACAGAGAAGAATTTTTTCTTCCCCTAAGTCAGACATATAGTCACAAGCATTTAGCCACTCCTTAACCGTAGCTGAAAAGGCTCTTTTGAAAAGAACTGGTTTACCCATTAGGTTGAGTTCCTTCAATAAATCATAATTATACATATTACGAGATCCTACTTGGTAGATATCAACCACTTCATTAAGTACGCCTACTTGTCTTGGATCTGTTATTTCTGTAATAAATTTAAAATCGAATTTGTCTTTTAGCTCCTTAATGAGCGCAATCCCTTGATCGCCGAGTCCCTGGAAGGTGTCCGGATTCGTTCGCATTTTAAAAATCCCCGAACGAAGAACTTTTAAGTCATCACATTCACTAAGTACAGATTCTACTTGTTCTTTGGACTCTAATGCACAAGGTCCTGCGATCATCAAGAATTGTGATTTCGAAGCCATATATTCATTTAAATCAAACATTTGCATCCCATGTATACTAGCAGCATTTATTGTATATTTGAACCCTTTAAGCTATTGTGGCACGCGATGTCTAAACCATATAACACCCTCCATGAACTGGATTGGGAACAGTTTTTTGAATCAGGTTACCTGCTTGAGGACTTGGCAACTAATACCATTTGGGTTGGCTATGGGCAATCTGATTCTAGTGCCTTATCGTTTTTTCATACCAAGTTTTTCCAAAAAAAGATGATATTGAACCATCCTAAGACAGTGTTTATAGTAGATAGAGAGCTGTTTTGGATAGATTTTGATAGATTCTGCCTAAAAAATTTTAAACTTAGTCAAAGTGTATCAATAGATAAGGAGTTTCTGACAGAGGCTAAAGAGCTTGTGGAAGTTATCAAATCAGGTGATTTTGAAAAAATAGTCCCTGTCACTTTTAAAGGTTATGAATATGAGGGGCATCCCCTTATCACTCTTTTAAAGTTAAGGAGTTTACAGGGAAATACTTATGGGTTTTGGGGAGAGAATGGGGGAGTTTTAGGCTGCTCTCCTGAAATACTCTATCGTAGAGATAATGGTGTAGACGAATTTCTTGCCTTGGCGGGGACAGCAGAAATAAAGAATAAATTCTCGGCGAGAAATCTAATAGAAAGTGAAAAAGATCAAAAAGAACACGCTCTGGTGGTTAAGGATATAAAATCCAAACTTCAAAGTGTCGGATATAGAGAAATAGAATTGTCGAAAACAGAGACGGTAGAATTTGGTCCCTTGGTACACCTTAGAACAAAGATCAAGGCATTATCCGGTGATGTTAGAATTTCAAATTTAATTGCAAAACTTCATCCTACAGCTGCACTTTGTGGTTATCCAGAAGAAAAAGCCATGGCCTATCTAAAAAACCTTGAACATTACCAATTGCATGGTGAGGATAGATTATTTGGAGGTATTTTTGGTATAGAGTACGAGGACTTTTCTTTGGCCGTTGTCATGATTAGAAATTTGCAGTGGCAAGGTAAAAAACTTTGGATTCAATCAGGGTGCGGCATCGTCGAGGCGAGTGATCCTGAACTGGAGCTAAACGAAGTACGCTCTAAGAGAAAGACAATAGAGGATCTTATCTGATGAAAGAGTTTTTAAAAAGTCTTGGAGTTAAAAAGATTTTTTTTGGAGCCGGCAATCGAAATGCACCTTTACTCAAAGATTTAGAAGAATTCGAACTTGTATTTGGACTTGATGAAAGATCACTGGCTTTTGAAGCATTAGGTTTAGCCAAAATATCTCAGGTCCCCGTTGTTGTTTGCACCACCTCTGGAACGGCTGTTGCCGAATGTTTTCCTGCCATAATAGAAGCCTATTATAGCAATATTCCACTCATAATTCTTTCTGCCGATAGACCTTTAGCGTTAAGAGGAACTCGATCACCTCAGACAATTGAGCAAGATAAAATTTTTGGAAAATTTGTAAGAACTTTTTGGGAGGGAGAACCTCATGAACTAGATGCAAAACTCCAAGTTTCTTACCCTCTACACCTTAATTTGTTTGTCGATCAGGAGGGGGTAGGTCAAAAAAAACAATCAAGGCCAGACCAACAGATATTATCTGATGCCAGTAAACATGGTGTTGCCATTTTTACTGAGGGATCTGGTGGTTATTCTGAAGAATTTGAGAAAATCACAAGACTTGGCTTATCTAGCTATAATGAAATACATAGCGGATTAAATAAACAAGGTAGTATTTTATTTGAAAAAGATCTTTTAAAGGCATTCTCGAAGGGACAAGTAGATTATCTCATAAAATTTGGAAAAACTCCCGTAACTAAATTATGGAGACTTCTCAATTCAAAATATCAAAATATTGCCGTTTTTAGTTATCAATCAGATTATACAGGCTGTTTCGGAGGGGAGAGGTTAGATAATTTAGATCGATTTTCTCAACAAACGAGACCTCATATAATCAATTCTGATTTAAGTCCTTTTTTAGAAGAATTCCCAAATTCAGAGATGAGTCTTATATATAATTTTATTAATAAGACAGAAAATGATGCCATTATTTTTCTAGGCAATAGTATGCCTATTAGATATGCAGATTTTTGTAAAAACTTAGACAGAAAATATATTGCTTCACGAGGTGCTAACGGAATCGATGGTCAGGTATCGACTGCTGCTGGAATTGCACGGGGATCAGAAAATAAGGTATATGCAATCTTAGGTGATCTTACTTATATATATGACTTCACTCGGCAGTTTTGGGGCCTTCCCTCAAATCTAGAAATAGTGGTTATTAATAATTTTGGGGGTAGAATATTTGAAAGAGTTGAATCAGACGAAAGGATAATTTTAGAACATGCTCATAAGTTTGATGAGCTTTGGGATTTAAGACTTCATACTCTTAAGCCGGACAGAGATGAAACTAATCTATTCTGGAAGAGATGGATCAATGAGTAAAAAGAGATTATTGGCCCTACACGGTTTTTTGGGTTCCCCTCATGATTTCAACTATCTTCGCCAGGATTTTGAATTGATGGCACCTGATCTTAGAGCTCTCGTCTCAGAGAGCATAGAGGAGGTGGGCATTAGACTATTAGGAGAGGAAAAGATTCCTATCATCGGGTATTCATTTGGTGCAAGGCTTGCAGCTAGGCTTAAACTTCTTTTTCCAGATAGGGTAGGGCCGTGTTTTTTGTTTTCAGGTCATATGGGACTTCAATACCCTCAAGAGAGGTTGGATCGTGAAAGTTTTGAAAGAAAAATAATAGAAAAGCTTCAGACTTTATCAAAACAAGAATTTGAGGAGTTTTGGAACCGTCTAGAGCTTTTTAAAGCAGATGAGCCGATCAAGATCAACTCCAACCCTATAGAGTGGGTAGATTTTTTTAAAAACTACGGATTATCTCAGCAACCATATTTAATCGATGATTTGAAAGAATATTGTGAAGAAATAATTTTTGGATATGGAACATATGATAGTAAATATAAAGATTATGCAAATAAAGAGCTTTCGGACTTTAAAGTTCATTGGTTTTCATGTGGACATAGAGTGCTCTTTCAGGAGTTTGAGATAAAAAAACTTCTCTCTGATCAGTTAAAAGGATAATTTGTGAACTTAAAAATATTATTTTTAGGAGTTAGGCCTAAGACTCTTGGAGCAGCGATTGTACCACCTGTTGTTGCTTTAAGTTATGCGAGAAGTCAGGGTATCCAGTTTAATTGGATTATTATAAATTGTTTGATGCTTGCCCTATTTCTTCAAGTTGCGACTAATTTTTATAATGATGCCATAGATAAATTAAAAGGCGCTGACGAGAAAAGAGTTGGACCACAGAGGCTAGGAGCTCAGTTCAATATAGACCCAAAAAAAATTATGCTAATAGGTCATATCTTTATGGCCCTAGCTTTTATATTTGCAGTTCCAATCTTTATTAAAGGGGGACCTATTTTTATCATCCTCGGGCTTATAAGCGCTTTTCTGGCATACGGTTATACAGGAGGGCCATTTCCACTGGCCTACCTAGGTCTGGGTGAGGTTTTTGTTTTTATTTTCTTTGGTTGGGTTGCAACGCTGGGTAGCTTTTATTTAATGGCTGGTAATTTGGATATCTATATTTGGTTCATAGCTTCGATGGTTGGCTTTTTAAGTATGACTTTAATTGGGATAAACAATTTTAGAGATAGGGAAGGTGATGCAGATGTAGGTAAACGCACTCTTGCCACAAGACTATCTTCTAAGTCTTATTTAGCTCTCTTAGATTGTTTTTTATTTCTGCCTTTTATTTTGACTTTATATTTAGTTATTAGTCTCAAAGAAAGTTATTTAATCCTTCTTTTGATTGCAGGGCTAACTCATAGAATAAGATTTATTCTTAGGAATTATCAAAAGCCCATGGAGCTCAATGATGCGTTGGCACTGGCAGGTAAACAGCTTGTCTTATTTGCTTTTTTATTTTGGCTTGGGAGTTTATGGCAGTCCAATATCTAAAATACAAACTTAAATATAGGCCTTCTGCAAATAGACTTTCACTAAAAGAGAAGTATGGTGTGCTCGTTAAAAACCACCTAGGTCGAATTACCGACTATATGCCTTGGGAAGAATTTGGAGACATGTCTGTAGATTCTTTACTAAATGAAATAAGCGAAGATCGGATACCTGAATTCATTTTGAATGGTTGGAATACAGTTTGGGAAGAAAATAATAATCGAGGATTTCTTAATCATGGGTTTAATGAAAATTCAATGCAACCCTATGTTAAATTAAAATACTTAGGAGATCTAGATAGGCTTAAAGTTCAAATCGAAAGACAAGAAGGGAAGGTAAGATTAGATTTTAATTCTGGATTAAGCCAAAAGGTTTTTGAACACTGGATTGATGGTTTAACTTTGAACATAAAGAAGAAGATTGATTTTATTGAAGATCCCTACCCAGATTGTAAGGACAATTACTATCAAAATGTAGCAATAGCCTTTGATTTTTTGCCTGCACCAGAGGGTTGTCAGATAAAGATTTTCAAACCTTTGAGAGAAGTTTTTGTCCCAGCTAAACGTGTTATTGTAACTCATACTATGGGACATCCTATAGGTTTGCTTATTACCCATTCTATTTGGTCTAGTCTTTTTAATATTAACGAAAAAGAAATTCATGGCATGTTAATGCCTCAGATAGTAGAGAATTATGATTTTCCCTTTAAGCCTCAAGGTAATTTTTTTATTAGAGATCAAGAGGTGGTAGATAGGTTGATTAAGGAAATGGAGAAATCTGAGTGGAAAGATTTGAGATAGATTCTTTTGGATCAAACGATAATATTTATTTGATTCCCCCCTACATAGAGAATAAAGAAAACATTTTAAAAGGATGGAAGGAACAAGATCTCTCAGGACATGTTTTTATATGTTCTTCAGGAACAACTTCACAAGGTGAAATAAAAACTTATGCTTTGTCTAAAAGGGCATTGCTTGCCAACGCTAGCAGTGTAAATCAATTCTTAAATATTGGTTCTAAAAAGAGGTGGCTGGCTTCACTTCCTTTTTACCATGTAGGCGGACTTTCTATCTTTGCAAGGTCATACCTTTTGAATAGCGAGCCCGTCGTTTTGAAAGAAAAATGGAAAGATGAAGACTGTCAAATTGATGTAAACTATCTTTCCGTTGTCCCGACTCAGCTTTATCGGATCGTAAAAAAGTCGTTACGTCCTCCAAGCTCTCACGAAGGCATTTTTGTTGGGGGGGATTTTTTAGCAACCGAACTAAGAAATCAAGCGATTGATCTTGGCTGGAAAGTGATAGCGACATACGGGATGACAGAAGTATGCTCTCAGCTAGCTTCTAGCTTTGTTGATAAAAGTTTCGATGGATTTCTGGATATACTACCTATTCATACTGTGTCAGGGGGGCAAGTCCAAAGTAAAAGTATGTTTACTAGTTGCATGATATTTAATTCAGAAGGAGTTAGAATTGAAAAGGCCTCAAGACGATTTATTCTTCCGGATAAAATCGAGTTAAGTGAGGATGGGTTAAGGCTTAAACCTCTCGGGCGCAATGATGGTTTTTTTAAATACAAAGGAAGGCTCTTTAGTAAGTTTCAAATACTAGATCAGATTCAATCTTTTTTGATTCAGGAAAATGCCTTAGAAGACGCTCAAGTTCTCTTAGAGCGAGACCCAGAGTTGGGTGAGAGACCAATTTTATATGTCTCTAAAGATAATCTTAAGAAGACGATGGAGGACCATGTTGCAGGGTCTAAGGTATTGAAATTACTAGACCTGGAGGTAAGGAAAGTGGACAACGTCACATCTCACTCTATAGGTAAAATAAAGAACTTCTGATACACTTTTGGCATGAAATTAATTTTAGTTGTAGATGATGAAGTTGATATCCTTGAAACTATCATTGATACTTTAGACTTTGAATTCGAGAAAAAGATAATGGTTGATAAAGCCATGAATGGTGTAGAAGCTTTAGCGATGTTTCGACAAAAAAAATATGATCTCGTCATTACAGATTTAAATATGCCTGAGATGAACGGAATTGATTTCTCAATAAATGTAAAAGAACTTAACGATAAGATGCCTATTATAGTGTTCACAGGGCACGGTGATGTTGAAGAGCTGACTCGATTAAATCATGTGGGAGTTCAAGCGATGATAAAAAAGCCTGATGTTGAAAAATTAGTAGAAACTGTAAACGGCTATATTCACACATAAGTTATAAATGCTGTTGGATCTAGTACAATTTCTCCTCGAGATTCTTTTTCTCTTATCACTTTTAATAAATCATCTTGAGCCTTGCAAACAGCACTGGCAGGTCTTTCAGCTTGTAGTTTATCCAGAAATTCATCTTGCATACGCTCAGTAACTTCAGAAAAGAGTTCATAAATGAGCTCCTTACTTGAAAGTCTTAGTGCCACGGCTAGAAGCTCATGCTCAATAGACTTAAGAAAATCTACTTTCATTTGCACTGTCATATATCTCAATTTATCGAGATATTCGATATTGTCTCTAAGATTATTTGCAAGGACTCTATTTTTTTGTTCGATATTATTAAGTATTTTTGTTTGTTGTTCAAAGTCTAGCCCACAATACAATTCTGGATTTAAACCTTGAGACTTAGCTTGCTTTATTTTAATGATAGAAGAAATACTTTGATAAGAAATAGAGTCTAGTTCGTCATCAAATTTGAGTCCTACCTTATAAAGGCCTGTCTCTTTATCATTGTATTCTTCGATATAGATGATCTCCATTTTAAAAGGCTCGGGAAGTTTTTGATCCGTCAGATTGATGAGAAAAAGGTGCTGGCCAGTTTTTAGGTCCTTGATCGAGTTTTTTGCAACAACCATTCCAGCTCCGGACGTTGAAATGTCTACTAATACACTTGAATGCATCCATAAAGGTTCACCGTTGGGCATTTCTAGAGAATGATAGGTAATGTTTTTGTGGTCTTGATAAAGATAATAATAACGCCTAGTCCTTCTCTTCTCATAAATTTGCACCTCTGAGGGATGGGGGAAGTCAACATATTGGCCTATTCGTGTGAAAGAATCCTTTTTAAAAATAATATCAAGACCTGGGATATGACAGAAGATAGATTTTTTATCATCGAAGAGATCATTATTTGGGAGGCGTAAAATTTTAAGCTTCGTATGAGTCTTGGTCATCTCAATGATCTTAACTGGGTAAGTCCGACGTTCCTGTCCGATTTGTTGCCAAAGCGTAAATTCAGTTTCATTTTCGTATATAAGTCCAAGGTATGTTTGGATGAGGTCTTTTTGATATGTTTTCCAATACTCCATGAGCCTATTATAAAGGGAAAGAGGCCAGCGACAAAATAACTTTCTTTTCCGAGTAGTATGAGCGGTTATTGGGATAAGACTTTATATTCTTTGAGAAATGACATGATAAATTCGTGCCCAAAATTAATGACTTGCTCAGGTACATGTCCCTTAATATTATCTCTTATAAATGAAGCACTGGCCTCAGGATGTGCCTGGGTGGATATTAGGGGAAGGCTTCTATGACGAATGCATTCAAAGCTCGAGCGCTCAGATTTTGCCATAATTTCAAAGTGATGACTTAGCTTTGTCACGCCTTGCTCGTGAGCATAGGCAAGTTTGATTTTTTGATTTTTTTTGAACTGAGTAAAATCTTTTTGAAAGACTATTTCACGGATCTCTTTAAAATACTCTTTTTCTGGAGTTATATAGCCAACTTCACAGCCATAAAAACTGGCCATAAGCTGGTGGCCAAAACAAATACCTAAGGTTGGCTTGTTTAAATTTAGTTGATGGTCTACAAACTCAGCAAGCGGTCGGTGCCAAGGCAGATTTTGATCGAGATTTGAGGCTGAACCAAGGATGATATAACCGGTGGTTGCCTCACTTATATTTGTAAGGCTTTCAAGTCCAAATTGAGATGCCATATGATAGGTGGCAGGTATTTTGGACTTGAGTATGAATTGATTAAAACAATTATGAACCGGCTCCTCAATGAAACAATCAATGAAGGCTAACAAGTTCTAGTCTTTTTTGCCGGCCTCAATTTTAGCTTTGATTCTTGCTTTCTTTTTAGCCTGGCCTTTTCTTCTTTTCATTTTTAAAACGGATTTTTTTCTACCCATGCCCATTTTGAACTCCTTAAATTTTGATGGGATAGAAAATAAAAGAATTCAGCTAACTTGGCAATAACTTTTTGCGTTAAAATGGGAATTCAATAGATAAGCCTTTTTCGTTGGCTTCTAATTTCGCCATTAATCGATCAAAGGATGATTTAAAAACGGATTGATTTAAATCTTGAAGAGAATTAATGTTGCCTTGTGTTGTGATTTGTAACTTAGAGTTCAGCACTTCTGCTGAAATAATTGTTTTAGTGTCAGCTGATTGATGTTTTTTTAAGGCATAATACATGAGAATGAATAGGTCTTGAAGAAACTTACTCTCAAAATCTCCAGCGGGAAAATTTAGTTCTAAGTCGTTTTCTTCAAAGGCCATATTGATATATCTCACAGCTTTTTCTAGAGACTCCCAATTGGAATAGTTTGATTCACCCATAGCGACTTTATAATAAACTCTCAGTCCATCAATTCTTTCCTGCATTTTTTCAGTTCCAGACTTCATTTTTTGCAGAGAGCTTTTAACTTTCTCTAGATTAAGCTCTTCTCTACTCAGAAGAATTTCGGCAATACTAAGCTGACCAATGATAACACTGAATGGGTTATTTATGTCATGAATAGATCTTGAAAGCATTTTAGAAATATCAAAAAAAAATATCCTGAGTGCTTGGTGAATTAGACATATATAGATTATAGCAAATATTCCATTAATTCTGCACGATTTCTTTGAGCCTTTTGCAAAGTTCTTTATCAATTTCTCCAACGGATAAAGTCAATTTCTCGCTCGCAATCTTATAGATATTCTTAATACTTTCGTTCGAATCATCTGTCTCCAAAAGACAAGACTCTAGGGGGTAGCTTAAAAGATGGCGTGAATTTAATCCCCTCATTCCAAGGGAGATGTAGGCTTTACAATGCTTATTAAATTGCTCGTAGACATTTGGATGAGCATAAAAATCGTGAAGTATAAGTTTTCCTCTGAATCCAGATGTTTTAAGAATCTCAAGGGAGCAATCAAAGGTTTTTACATTATGAAGCACAATAGTTTTCACGTTTAGTGAAATTGCAAACTCTAATTGCTTTTGGAAAATATCCGCTTGGATTTTAAGACTTGGTGGTTTGATCTTATCTAGACCCACTTCTCCTAATCCTAAAAATTGTGAGTGCTTTTGTGCCTTTTTGTAAACATTCTTAAATTCCGTTAATTGGTTATTAGCATCAAATGAATCGGTAATTTTCCAAGGATGGATTCCAATAAAAAAATATTGATTTGATGTGAGGTTTTGGGGAATTTTCAAATCTGCCATGAAAAACTGTGAGATTCCAGGAGATAGATTGTGAGTATGAAAATCAATCATCATTAATTTTACATATTTTTTTAAAGGCAAAACTTACGGCAACACTTGCAAAGGCAGAGGTTACAAAACCCACACTTCCTAGACCTGATTCGCAATTACTTATTCTTCCAGTTCTGTATTCGCAGTCATCTTTGTTTGTGAGCAGTGGCAGGGGAAGTTCAGTCGAATATACCGCTGGGGCTCGATATGACCTTTTTGAATTTTTACTGTAACCATAGTCTTTTTTAAGCTTCTTTTTAACTTGAAACAATAATCGGTCATTTATCGATTTGTTTAGGTCTCTCAGTATTATTTTCGTGGGGTCAACTCTTTGCGCCGCTGCACCTATGATAACAAAAGGAATATTAAGTCTTTTACATTTTTGAATGATCAGACATTTGTTTTTAACTGAATCGATGGCATCAAAAACAAAAGAAACCTCTGGGTGGATAATATCGTCAATCGTAGAAGCAGTGAGAAAGTCTTCAATTGTATGAATTTTGGCCTTAGGGTTGATTTCGAGAAGACGCTCTTTCATGGTGAGGACTTTTGATTTCCCGATTGTTTTATGATTGCTATGAATTTGACGGTTAATATTAGTGACACAAATTTCATCCAGATCGACTAGGGTTATATGATAGGCTCCAGATCGAATTAAAAATTCCGCTATCCAGCTACCTACGCCACCTATGCCTATTACGAGAAAATTCTTATTGGCTAAGACCTTTAATTTATTTTCTCCGACTAAATTTTTTACTCCTTGAAATGCAGACATCCTCTATATCCCTAAATATGTCCAAAGACGGCATCAAATCCTAGGATAAAACCAGGAGTTCTCGCGAAATTTTCAGTTCTCGGAAAGTTAATAAAAGGAGTTAAGTCCATAAAAAGCCATTTCGAATATACTCTCTTACGATATGTAACTTGCAGTACATAATTTGTAACTAAGAAATCTGGAATATTAACACTGATGACGTGAGCATGGTAGGAGAGTGCTGTGTGTTTGCCTATTTGATGAAATAACGAAGGACCATTTTCAAAGCGAATGGAATAATCTTGATCATTCCAAAAAAAATTATTAACCATTCTTAAGATATGATTTCGAGTTAAACTCTTGTCAAAGTCGACATCGATATCGTTTGTAAAGCCACGAGAGTTTTGCCAACGGAGTCTTTCGTGAATTTTAAGAATCCACTCAGTAAACTCAATTGTCTTTTTGGCACCGATTCTAAGAAAGACATCAGGAGGGACACTGGCGATGACTCCTGTATCTTGATAGAAATTAATTCCAGATCGCTCCACCAGATATCTCACCCCGAGGGCCGAATTATTATCATTAGGTCTTTTTTGATTGGGTTGAGCATCTCTTGCTTTTGAAGTCTCTGATCTTTCATCTTGATTTTCGTTTTCAATAAAAAGTCTGAGTCTTTTTTGAGTACGAGGTAAAATCAAACGATAATTAATTTCAGGTACCACGACAGGACCTCGTGCTTCACGAACAAAAGTGTCTAATTGAAGAATGAGTTTTGATTCGTTGACTAATTCCGAATGTTGAGAGTCCGCAAAGAATCCATCAATAGAATTTGAAAACTGAAGAACTCTTTTGGACAGTTTCCGATGATACTGATCAACTAAATTGCGTTTGGTTCTGGTTTTTTGATTTTGTCTTTTAGACTCTTGTGCACGAGTTTCAAAGCTTAAAAAGCATATATTGAACAAACTCATGATGAGAAAAGACTTAAAAAACATAGTCGAAATTATAAAAATTTATAACCGCTAAGTCTAAAGGCTTTTATTTCTGTGGCCGGCCAGATACTATTGGAAGCTAAGGAGATTGTTATGAAAGAAATTATTATGCTTTGCGTCTTGGGGAGTTTAAGTTTAGGTGCGTCTGCATTTGATATTGGATTTGAGCGAGGTAGCACAATAAAGACTGACGAAATCGATGGATATGTTTCTGTTAATTGTGAAGAGCGTGGACAGTCTCGCTGGTATAGTTATAGCTGCTACGATATTGCACTTGTTGGGGGTGCTTACGGTAAGATTAAGGTTACTAACGGATCTGTGGATGCTGATTGGGTAAAGCTAAGAAGAGAAGGATCTAACCATATAAAAGGTGCTGCTTTTAATGCGACAGAACAACAAACTGGAAGAAATTTTAATCTATGGATTTCAACTTTGTTTCAAAAGCCTCTTTTAGAGAAAGGCAAAAATCTGGTTAATTTTACTTTTGAAAAACAAGGACAACTCGTTTCTCAAGGTCAATTTGAAGTTGAAATTATTGAAGGTGAGTATAGATCGTGTCCACGAGGAACACTGTATTACTACTCAGCTTGTCCAACTATCAATACAGCTTGCTCAGACTATTTTAGAAGATATAATTACTGTCGATAACACTTACATATGCAGCGATCTATTTTCGGTCGCTGCAAGACAAGCTTCTTTAAAAGCCTCAGTATATGTTGGGTGAGCATGACAGGTTCGTGCTATGTCTTCAGCGCTCGCTTTATACTCCATCGATAAAACAGCTTCAGATATTAAGTCCGCACAACGTGGCCCAATCATATGGACGCCTAAAATTTCGTCAGTTTGGTCGTCGGCTAGAACTTTGATAAATCCATCAGACTCTTCCGAGGCCCTTGCTCGACCAAGAGCTTTAAAGGGAAAGGAACCTTTTTTATAAGATTTACCTTGTTCTTTTAATTGCTCTTCTGAAAGACCAACTGAAGCAACTTCAGGCCAAGTATAAACAACACCTGGGACCAGATTGTAATCAATATGAGGTTTTTGCCCTGCCATATATTCTGCTACGAAAACACCTTCTTCTTCAGCTTTATGAGCCAACATAGAGCCTTTAATGACATCTCCTATGGCAAAAATATGTCCTTGATTAGTTTGAAGATGCTCATCAGTCGGTATTCTTCCTCTTTCATCAAGTTCAATACCGATATTTTTAAGGCCTAAATTATCCGTATAAGGTTTGCGTCCTACTGAAACTAAGCAGTAATCACCATCAAGTTCGATCGCTTTATCTTTTTTCATGTCTGTAGCCTTGACCTTTACAGACTTTCCTTCATTAGTAACGTTTTCAACTTTATGACCAAGATAGAAATTAATTCCTTCTTTTTTCATGACTTTTTGAAGGTTTTTTCCTAGCTCTTTATCCATCATACCAATGATACCGTCCATATACTCAATCACTGAAACCTCGGCACCAAGTCTTCTATAGACTGAACCTAGTTCTAGTCCTATGACTCCGCCGCCTATGACAATAAGATGTTTGGGAACTTCTTGAAGCTTAAGCGCTTCGGTAGAAGAGATAACTCTTTTTTTATCAATTTCCATTCCAGGAAAACTAGCAGGCTTTGAGCCGGTAGCTATGACTGCTTTTTTAAATGACACTTCCTCTGATGAACCATCTTCTTTTTTAACGGAGAGTGTATTTTTGTCTTTGAAACTTCCATGTCCTTGGATGACATCAATCTTATTTTTTTTCATAAGAAAGTCGATTCCCTTGCAAGTGGAATCAACGACATTTTGAACTCGCGACATCATTTTGGGGAGGTCAAGTTTAACGTCTTTAACCATGATCCCATGAACATCATGGGAATGAACCGTGCTGTGATAGCGCTCAGAGGAGTCGAGTAGGGCCTTACTTGGAATACAGCCAACATTTAAACAGGTTCCTCCAAGGGTTGAATAGCGTTCAACTATAGCTGTTTTCATTCCCAACTGTGCACACCTAATGGCACAAACATATCCACCAGGACCAGAACCAATAACGACAACATCATAACTCATATCATTTTCCTTTATAAATCTAATATCATTCTGGCAGGATCTTCGAGAAGATCTTTAACTGTCTTTAAAAAGCCAACTGAATCTTTTCCATCAATGACTCTGTGGTCATAGGATAGTGCAATATACATAATGGGTCTTATCTCAACTTTACCATCCACAACCCAAGGTCTCTCCACAATATTATGCATTCCTAAAATCGCACTTTGAGGAATATTTAAAATAGGTGTGGATAGCATTGATCCAAAAATCCCGCCGTTAGTAATGGTGAAAGTTCCTCCACTCATTTCATCAAGGGTGATTTTCCCCTCTCTTGCTTTAGTAGCAAGTCTTGAAATTTCTTTTTCAATATCAGCTAGGCCTTGAGATTCAGCATTTCTTACCACAGGAACCACAAGTCCCTTATCCGAAGAGACAGCAATCCCCATATCGACATAGTCTGGGATCAATAGTTCTTCTCCTTCAATTTGGGCATTGACTAGAGGATGATTTTTCATCGCTACACAACAAGCTTTGGTAAAAAGTGACATAAAACCAAGTTTGATGCCATGCTTTTTAACGAATTGATCTTGATATTTTTTACGGAGGTCCATGACTGGTTTCATATCTACTTCGTTAAATGTGGTAAGCATGGCGGTAGAGTTCTTAGCCTCGGTGAGTCTCTTAGCAATTGTTTTACGAAGGCGTGTCATCTTTTCGCGATTAATCTCTCTTGATCCACCTTGCATAATAGCTGCTGGTGAGGACGTGGCAGGTTGAGCGGATTTAGCAGCTTGAGAAGAGGACTCTTTTTTCTCTGAGGCATTAGCAGCCATGGCATCAGATTTGGTTATCCTTCCATCTTTTCCGGTGCCTGTCATCGTGTCCGGTGAAAGGCTTTTTTCGGCAAGAATTTTTCTTGCTGCAGGAGAGGCTACTCCTGATTTTTCATTGGATGATGGTGTTTCAGAGTTTTGAGCTTGTGCTGCTGACTTGTTTGACTCTGTTTTCTCTTCTTTAGGAGCTTCTTTTTTAGGAGTCGTGTCACCCGCTGCACTTTCATCGATTTCTGCAATGACGGAGCCGATTTTTAGATCGTCCCCTTCGCTTGCTTTAAGTGTGATTTTTCCACTGACTTCAGCAGGGAGTTCTAATGAGGCTTTATCAGATTCGATTTCGCATAAAATATCACCTTCTTCTACAATGTCTCCATCTGATACACTCCATGTGGATAGAGTCGCTTCTTCTACAGATTCTCCAATGACGGGTATCTTTACTTCAGTTGCCATTTCGTTTCCTTATTTTTTAAATGCTTCTGTTATAATATTTTCTTGTTCTCGTGAGTGCACATATCCGTAACCGGTGGCAGGTGTTGCACTCATTGGTCTTGCAATCACCTTAAAGTTCATAAATGTTTTAAACTCACGAGTCATCAGGTGTGCCCAATAACCCATATTAATTGGTTCTTCTTGTACCCAAATGAATTCAGCACCCTCATATTTCTTTAATTGAGCGTCAACTTGTTTCGTAGGGAAAGGGTAGAGTTGCTCTAGACGAATGATAGCAATATCATCAATCTTATTTTCTTCCTTATGCGAGAGTAGATCATAAAAAATCTTTCCCGTGCAAAAGAGAACTCTACGAGCTTTCGTGGTCTTTTCATCTGCAATAACTTCTTTAAAAGATCCTTTGGTTAGCTCTGATACAGGGGAAGTGCAGACTGAAGATCGCAAAAGAGATTTAGGTGTAAAAACCACAAGTGGTTTTCTAAACTCAAAAGCCTGTTGACGTCTAAGCAAGTGAAACATATTTGCAGGAGTGGTAGGGTTACACACAATCATATTGTCTTGGGCACATAACTGTAGATATCTCTCTGGGCGACAGCTTGAGTGCTCGGGACCCTGACCTTCATATCCATGAGGAAGTAGCATGGTAATTCCACTCATTCGCTCCCATTTGACCTCTGAAGATGAGATAAATTGATCAACAATGACTTGGGCTGTATTAGAAAAATCTCCAAATTGAGCCTCCCAGATATTTAATGAACTTGGACTAGCAAGACTGTATCCAAACTCAAAACCCAAAACTGCGTATTCAGAAAGGTGAGAATTATAAATTCTAAATTCTCCTTGGCCTTCTTTGAGATGGCCTAACCCACAAAACTCCTCAGCAGTTTTCTCATCAAACAACATACTCATTCTATGCGAGAAGGTCCCACGCACGACATCTTGTCCTGAAAAACGTACACTAAACCCTTCGGTGAGAAGCGAGCCATAAGCGAGCAATTCACCTAACGCCCAATCTAGACGATCTTCTTCGTAGGCTTTTTTACGCTCACTCATTATTTTTCCGGCTTTTTTTAGCACATTAAAATCAGCTGGTGCTGAAGTGATTTTTTCAACTATATTATCGAGTATTTCTTTAGAAACTGCTGTGCTTGGAGAGGAGTCAAAATCTTCATGTTTAGACCAACGCAGGTCAAGCCACTCAGTATGGGGGCCTTTTTTCTTTTCCATGGATTCTTTTTTATCTTTGATAGAATTGAATCGCTCAGAGAGCATAGCCTTGAATTCTTTCTCCATAGCCTTAGCTTCTTCTTTCGTAATTTGGTCCCATTTAATCATGCTCTCAAGATAGAGTTCCCTGGGGTTTTTTTGCTTAGAGATAAGACCGTATAAATCAGGTTGAGTGTATTTGGGCTCATCCCCCTCATTATGCCCATGCTTTCTATAGCAAACCATATCGATAAAAATATCAGTTTTAAATTTTTGTCTAAACTCAATGGCAAATTCCATTGCATAGACCACACTCTCCGGATCATCTCCATTAACATGGATAATAGGAGCCTCAAGAGACCTAGCTATTGAAGTACAATAATGCGAGGAACGGCCATCATGCCAGTCGGTCGTAAAGCCGATTTGATTATTAATAACAAAATGAATAGCACCACCACATTGGTAGGCGGGTAACTCAGCCATCTGAAGTGTTTCGTATACTATACCTTGACCTGCCACAGCTGCATCACCATGAATCATAACTGGCACGACACTATCGGTGTTTTTATCATATCTAATATCTGATTGAGCTCGGGCATAACCCAAAGCAACTGGTGCAACGGCTTCTAGGTGAGAAGGGTTATGCATTATTTTCAAGTAAGCATCTTTCCCGTTAGCCGTTTTCATAATCGACGAATAACCTTGGTGGTATTTTACATCTCCACCTCCAGTATGCAGAGCTTGATCATCACCAGGTGTAAATTCTTTGAAAATAAACTCATAAGACTTACCAATAATATTGGCCAATACGTTCAATCTTCCTCTATGGGCCATTCCAAAAACAAACTCCTTTGCTCCAAGTTCAACACCCTTATTGATCATGGCATCGAGAGCTGGAATAGTGGATTCTCCACCTTCAAGGGAAAATCTCTTTTGACCTATGTATTTAGTTTGCAAGAAGTTTTCGAAAACTGTCGCTTGATTTAGTTTGTGAAGGATTCGTTTTTTTTGATCCATGGGAAGATCAATGGTGTGGTATTCCTTTTCAAATTTGTTTCGGACCCAACGTCTAATATCGGTATTGTTTGAGTGATAGTATTCAAGACCTATTTTGTAACAATAGATTCTTCGCATATGTTCTATGATATTTTTAAGTTTAGTTTTACCTAGTCCTAAAAACTCACCTACGATAAATTCACGCTCAAGATCAGCCTCTGTTAGTCCATATTCAGAAGCATCTAGTTTAGCTGCTCTATCTTTTCTTTTACGAATGGGGTTGGTATCAGAAAGAAAATGTCCTCTGGCCCGATATGCTTGGACTATCCTAAAGGCATTTATTTCTTTACTTAAATCTTCTGAAGAGATTCCAGGACCTTGTCCGCTTGCAGCTTCATCGAGTTTATATTCAAACCCTTTAAAAAAAACCTGCCAAGACTCATCAAGTTCGCTAGGGTTTTGCTTATAAGTCTCATACAGATTGTCTACATAAGCATTGTCTGAACTGAGAAGGTGTGAGTAATCATTTTTAGTCGTCATCCGTTACCTTTTTTGACGTCAGCTGATGGAATTAGGCATCACTGAATTTCCGCTATAATCCTTTATTTTGTGCCTAAATTATAATAATTATGTGTAAAATTAGCAATTTGTAATAGCTGCCGATCAGCTTTGAAAAGGAATGCCTAATGAAAAAACTCTTGTTTCTTTATTTCTTGTTTTGTTGCGCTTTGGCTTCAGCCAATAAACCTGAGCAAAAGGCAAATGACTCAAGATGTCAGTATTCTTTTGAAGATATTTGTTTAAAAGTAAATTTTATATCTGAAATATCGCGTAAAAAATCAGCTGATTTTAGGGTGCGTGTCACAAAGGGCGAAAAAAACCTAGAACTTGAAGAAACACCAAAGATGAAATTATGGATGAAGATGAAAAATGGTCATGAACATGGCTCTGAGCCTTTGAAAATAACAAAAAAGACCAAAGGGATTTTTCTCGTTAGTAATGTGTGGCTATTGATGCAAGGCCAATGGGAAATCCAGGGAAGTTTTGTCTATAAAGGTGAGAACAAAAAATTTGAAGTCCCAGTTTGTGTGGGGAGACTTCCAAAGGATAGTTATTTAGGCGCATGCAAATGAATGTGATTGCTTTGGACGACGAAAAGGACGTCAAAGTATTGTACGAATACTTTTTCTCTTCTGAAGTGGAGTCAGGCAAGATAAAGCTAGAGTTCTTTCACAGTCCAATACAACTTTTAGAGGAGGTTCAAGCTTCTAAGGCAGAAACTTTACTTCTAACTGATATGAAAATGCCAAGTTTAAGTGGTATCGATGTGGTGGATAGACTGCTTTTAAAACTACCAAATCTTAGAGTATTTGTTATTTCTGCACTTGAATTAAAATTGCCTCAAAGTGAAATGAGTCGATTGAAAATCGAACGAGTTTATTCCAAACCATTAAATTTTCAAAAACTTAAAGAGGATGTCTTAGCAATATTATGAAATTTATTAACGAGTATGCATGGGTGATATTTATTGGTCTTGGAACTGTCGTTCTCTTTTTGGGAATTTATTTAGGCTATCTTTGGCGACAGCTTGATTTGCAAAAAAAAGAGACCGAAAAAAGAAAAGCTGAATCTTTTCAGAATAAAAAAGAGAAGGATAAGTATGTTGTCGATAGTTTAGATATTATTGCCTTAGCAACGATTCAAAATCAATGCGATGCCAGTGAGTGCTGTATAAGAGTTAAGAATTTAATCGATTATTTTCCAGAGCTGTCAGCGAAAACGGAGCTTCAAGTGTTTCATCAAATGTATGAGGAGATAAAAGATTTTCCTACTCATGAAAAACGCAAAGAGCAGTCAAAGCAAAAAACCTTCGAGCAAGACAAAAGACGCTTTCGAATAGAAGATAAATATAGAGATAGACTGCTTAAGTCCCTAGAAACACTACGCGAAGAGCTTAAATCCTATCAATAATTATCTTATTCATTTTGTGTCCTATGATAAAATGAAGCATGGCACAAAGAAAATTAATAGAACTTAATAATACAAGTTTTAATAAGGGAGAGTTCTCCCAAATTTGGCGTGAGTATTTTTCAGATTTGAGTTTAGAGTTAAGCCGAGTATTAGAACCTTATTTTAACGAAGACGTTACTGTGAGGTATTTACATAGAAATGTCTTGTTTCTTGAGGAATACTTGCATACAACCTCAAAGGGTTCTATTTTTCACCCTTTCAAAATAATCCCGTCTCAAGATATTGGATTTTTGTTCCTTAGTGGAGATGAGTTAAATCTAGTGCGCGCACTGGATGATATGACTCGTTTAGTTGAAAGACATCTTTCTAAAAAAGAGACAAGGCAAGCTGATAAGTTAAGATTAGAGTCCCTGCCAATAGGTCAGTTAAAAGTAATGGAGATAGGTTTTCAGGCTCAAGCAATGCTTAGTATCCAGCAGTTTTTAGTGGTTATAGGCAAAGAGACACATATCTTGGATCTCGCTTTTTCCCATAGATTTCTTGAAGGCAGGGCCTTGATTTAATTGGCAAATTGTCTTTCCAATCGTTAGAATGCACTCACAAAAGCCGATTAAGGAGAGTTCTATGAGTGCCTTTAAAGAGGAAATACTTACTGGTATTCCAGTTTCATTACCCGAAAAAAAAGCTTATGACACAAATGTAAATCATGCTCCCAAAAGAAAAGATATTCTCTCTGCTTCAGAAAAAAAATTAGCTCTTAAAAATGCTTTAAGATATTTTGCAAAAGATCTCCACGAAAAACTTCTTCCTGAGTTTCGAGAAGAGTTAGAAAAATTTGGTCGAATCTATATGTATCGCTATAGACCAAACTATGAAATCAAAGCTCGCAATATTGAAGACTATCCTCATAGGTCTAAGCAAGCGGCAGCAATCATGTTAATGTTGACAAATAATCTTGATCACGCGGTAGCACAACACCCTCATGAACTCATTACCTATGGAGGTAACGGAGGGGTCTTTCAAAACTGGGCCCAATACAGATTAACCATGCAATACTTGGCCACCATGACAGATGAGCAAACCTTGGTGCTTTATTCCGGTCATCCCTTGGGACTTTTTCCTTCTCACAGAAATGCACCAAGAGTCGTTGTGACAAATGGAATGATGATTCCAAATTATAGCAAGCCAGACGATTGGGAAAAATTTAATGCCCTAGGAGTGACTCAATACGGACAAATGACCGCGGGATCTTTTATGTATATTGGGCCTCAGGGAATAGTCCATGGAACGACGATTACTGTTTTAAACGCCCTAAGAAAAGTTTCTGGAGAAGATACAGCAGGGAAAATTTTTGTCACAGCTGGCCTAGGTGGAATGAGTGGAGCTCAACCTAAAGCAGCTGTTATTGCCGGATGTATTGGTGTTGTAGCTGAAGTTAATCCTAAAGCAGTAAAGACTCGCCACGAACAAGGTTGGGTGGATGAAGTTTTTACTGATTTAGAAGCTATTGTTAAACGAATGAAAGAAGCCCGAGAAAAAAAAGAAGCCGTTTCGCTAGCTTATCAAGGAAATATTGTAGAGCTGTGGGAAGCGATTGATAGGGCAGACATAAAAGTTGAAATCGGATCTGATCAAACTTCTTTGCATAACCCATGGGCGGGTGGATATTACCCCATTGGTTTAAGCTTTGAGCAAGCAAATGAAATGATGGCAAATCAACCAGAGGAGTTTAAAAAGAGAGTCCAGACGACTCTCGTTCGCCATGTGGATGTCGTCAATAGAATGACTCAAAAGGGAATGTATTTCTTTGATTATGGAAATGCTTTTTTACTTGAATCATCACGTGCCGGTGCTGAAGTCATGACAGATGAGGGAAGATTTAAATATCCAAGTTATGTACAAGATATAATGGGTCCTATGTGTTTTGATTATGGTTTTGGTCCCTTTAGGTGGGTTTGTACCTCTAATGATCCAAAAGATTTAGCACTCACAGATGAGTTGGCAAAAGATGTCCTTACGAAACTAAGAGCAGAGGCTCCCAAAGAAATCCAAGGACAGATGAGTGATAATATACGCTGGATTGAAAGTGCACTGGAGAATAAATTAGTTGTTGGGTCCCAGGCACGAATTCTCTACGCTGATGCCCAAGGAAGAATTGAAATTGCAAGAGCTTTCAATGAGGCGATTAAGGCTGGGAAAATTTCAGCTCCTATTGTTCTAGGCCGTGATCATCATGATGTCAGCGGAACTGATTCACCATACAGAGAAACTTCCAATATATATGATGGCTCTCAATTCACGGCTGATATGGCGGTTCAAAATTTTGTGGGAGATGCTTTTCGTGGTGCCACTTGGGTTTCACTTCATAACGGTGGTGGTGTCGGTTGGGGTGAGGTTATCAATGGGGGTTTTGGGATGATGATAGATGGATCAGATGAGTCTGAGTCTAAAATCAGATCCATGCTTCATTGGGATGTTAATAATGGAATTGCGAGAAGATCTTGGGCGAGAAATGAGGAAGCCATTTTCGCTATAAAGCGAGCCATGGAGCAAGAGCCGATGCTTAAAGTGACGATCCCAAATTTGGTGGATGAGAGTCTTCTTGGGTAAAAACTGGCGTACAATTGTAGACCGGTGCGTTATCATTTGTTAAATATTAATATAATTTCAAGTGCTTATATTGGCACGTAACTAGCATATATAGATTGTGACGATAAACAAGGAGATGTTTATGAGAAATTTATTGTTAGTTTTGACTCTAGTGACTGTAGCAACGATGGCAAAAGCACATGAAGTGGCCAGCGTAGAAACCCCAGCAGATGATACGGTTAAGTATTGGATCCTGGATGAGGTGAATTAAGCTTAGCTCAAAGCAAGGATGCAAATTTGGAACACGGATGTTCCAAGCAAAGCTTAAGTCTTTTGAACGTTTCTCATTTTAGTGAGAAGCAAAAGCCCCGGTATCGCAAGCAGCGAACAAAAAATAAAAAAGTAAAAATAATCTAAGGCCTTAATTATATCACCGGAAAAGCCTGAAAAAAATGTTCTTCCAAATGAGGCTAGTGACGCAAAGAGTGCGTATTGAGTGGCAGTAAATCTTTTGTTTGCTATGCCTGCCATGAAAGCTACCATTGCCGTTGTTCCCATGCCAGAACTAAAGTCTTCAAAGGCCACAACGATAGTGAGCATCCACTTGGTTTTAAAAAGAGCTAACAGAGATATCACTCCCGTTGAGAAAGCTTGTAAAATCCCAAACAGCCACATGGATTTATAGATTCCAATTTTAAAAATAACAGAGCCACCGACAAAAAGTCCCGCCATGGTTGAGAAAAACCCAATTCCCTTAGTGATCTCAGCGATAGTTTTATTTGAAAAACCCATATCAACATAATAAGGTCCAAGCATGGACCCCGCGATCGCATCACCCATTTTAAACATTAAAATAAAAGCTAACGTCCAAAACGCATAATCTCTGGATAAAAAATCTTTAAAGGGAATGACGACAGAATCTACTAAACTTCCTGGAGGGGTGGTATCCACTTTCGGTTCGTGGGCAATAAAAGTACCAATGAGTCCGACTGACATAAAACAGGCCATGAGTAAGAACATCTGGTTAAAAGTAAAATTTAAAGTATCTGGATCAACGACCCAAAGTCCAAAACCAGAAGCAGCAAGCATTCCAACTCGATATCCATAAACTCCGATACTGGAACCCACTCCGAGTTCAGACTCAGGGAGGATTTCAGCTCGATAGGCATCTATTGAAATATCCTGAGTGGCGGAAAAAAAACATAATAAAAAACCTGCAGCTACTATATACATGATGTTTGCTTGCGGGTTCCCAAGGGAGAGGAGGATGAACGAAAAAATAAGTCCTATTTGTAAAAGAAGAATCCAAGATTTTCTTCTTCCAAAAGAATGAGGGGTATAACGGTCTAAAAGAAAGGCCCAGATAAAATTAAAAGAGTAGGGAATTGTGAGCCAAGACATATAACCTATCGTGGATAAATCTATACCCTCACGTCTAAGCCAAATTTTGATCGAACTATATAGTATCATGATGGGAAGGCCACTACTAAAGCCAAAGAGCAGAACGACGAGCATTCGTCTTGATCTTAGAGCAGTAAGAAGGTCGAGAAAACTTAGCTTTGTATGACTCAAAACAAACCTACAAAAGGGATTTTAAGGTGTCGGAAGACTTTGAATCAACATCAGCATGTAGGGAATTTCCATGTGAATCCATCGTTATAACAACAGGAAAGTCTTCCACAGTTAATTCCCAAATGGCTTCGGGAGAACCAAGGTCTTTCCAATAGACATTATCGACTGATTTGATTTTTTCTGCGAGAACTTGAGCTGCACCACCAATGGCATGCATATAAACACAGCCATATTCTTTACAGGCCTTAAGTGTTTTAGCTCCCATTCCACCTTTGCCGATAACTCCCAGGATTCCATAATCACGAATGACTTCCCATTGGTAGGGTTCTTCTCGGATGGAAGTAGTAGGTCCTGCTGCCTTAACTTCAAAGCTTCCGTCTTTTCCTTCTAAAACAACTGGCCCACAGTGATAAATAATTTGGTTTTTTAAATCCACGGGCGGTTTTTTCCCTTTGTGAATTCTATGGTGAACAGCATCTCTTCCCGTGAAAAGTTTTCCACTGATGAGAACCATATCTCCCACTTTTAATTTTTTGATAGCATCTTTAGAGAAGGGATAGTCTAGTTTTACCATTGCATAGTCCTTAATATAACCATTTGGAAATTTTATTATTTTTATCGAGTTTTATACCCTGCCTTCTAAACGCCCAACACATATAAGAGATAGAAACATAATAGGAAGCAGGTAGACGATTGAGGTGTCCAATTTTACAGGCTAGGAGAGTGGTTTTTCCCCCGAATCCCATAGGCCCAATCCCAAGTTTATTAGCCGTCTTCACGATATCTTTTTCTAGTTTCGCAAGTTCTGGAATGGGATTCGTATCATCAAGCTTTCTAAGTAATTGTTCTTTGGCGTGCATTTGTCCAGAGCCACGATCACCACCGATACAAATACCTAGCGCTCCAGGACCACAACCTTTTCCTTGTGCCTTTTGAATAGCATCTAAAATAACTTTTCGTACTCCTGCAAGATCTCGACCTGCATCGAGTTCTACAAAAGGCATGGCGTATTGAGCTCCCACGTTTTCACAACCCCCACCTTTAAGCATACATTTCAACTCAAGAGACTTCTTGTTGTGCTCTATAAAATGAAATTGTGGATGACCTGGACCAATATTCATGGAATCATTTTTACCCGTAAGAGAATCAACAGAGTTTTGCCTTAGATATCCAAGTTTCGTAGCCTTAACGACAGCTTTTTCACAAATCTTTTTGAACTTTTGCTGCATAAATCCTGGAGGGTGATAAACTTTTATGATGATTGTTCCAGTATCTTGGCAAAGCGGTTGGCTTTTCATTTTTGCCAATTTTATATTGGCCTGAATGATATCCATCGCATATTTCGCTGAAGTGTTTTTTGCTTCACGCTTAAGTGCCTCAAGTACAACTTTTTGAACATCATCTGGAATTACTGTTGAGGTTATTCGTAAAAGTTCTAAAATCGAGTCACCTAGGTTTTTATCTAAATTTTCTTTTTTCTTTGCCATATTTGCACCTATTTTTTGCCTTCATCATATCAATATCGACTAAAAAACACAGTCTTTTATTTGAAACCAAGCGTTAGCTTTGACGTGGTCATTTTATCCTGATTAAATATTTTTCATAGGAGAGTTTATGAAAATATTAATGACATTTTTATTGTTAGCTACTTTTGGGTTTACTTTTGCAAACGAACAAAAAAGCGAGCAATTAAATGAGCAACAGAATGAGCAAAAAACAGAGAAACTTAGACCCTGGCCACGTGTTACTAATTGGGGCAATAGCGTAGAGGTTTCTATCCAGAATTATGATGATAAAAATTACCGTTGCACGGGAAGTGTTTGGCTTCGACTTGAAAGTGGTCGGTCAAGATCAGAATTTGTTTCAATGGTTGTTTACGCTAGGTCAAGTGCTTATAGAAGAATCTATAATTATAGCCCAAGAGATAGAATTCGATCAGCTTCTCACTCCATAAGCTGTTTCTAGTTTTTGTTAACAGCTAATCAATAGAAAAAAAGAAAATGTCTTCGAGGTAGTAGCGATAAAAGATCTCTAATGCCTCGGAGTCCTCAGGCATTCTAATTTCGAACTCCAGGTTTTGATTAAAAATATGTTCTAGGACTTCGAAAGTTTTTCTTTCGATAGTATAGATTTCACTACCTATGGCCGTTTTAATTCCTTGATCAAGTTCCAAAGCAAAAAAACGAGATAATTCAGTTCTATAAAGTGGGTAAGTTGAAAACATTTCTACAAACTCTTCATGATTCATTTTATCCAAATCAATGGAGTCTTCTTGCTCTTTGTTTGGATCTTGGAATTGATTTAAATAAGTCAGAAGCGCATCGTCAAAATGATATTTGTTTAAAACTTGGTTTATCACAGCATTCCTAATCTCTACTACGTCTTTTTGGGACATCAAAGAATCACTTCCTGAGTGAGCTTGGCTTATTTTAGCTTTAGGTAAATAAAATTCCTTAATATCTGCGCTTAAGGTGGATATTAATAGCTGACTTAAGTCTAGGGCTTGAATTCCAATCGAAAGGGAAAGACCAGTTTCCAATGTGGTAGCTTCGTGGGCAACACCATGGGGCACATAAAGCATATCTCCAGGTTCGAGATGAAAAGTTTCATCAGGTTTAAACTCTTTAAGGATTCTTAGAGGCTGATTTTCTTGGTAATCATCTTTTGGTGAGTATTGAACGCTCCAACTTCTTTTCCCGGAGAGTTGTAGTAAAAAGACATCATAGGAGTCGATATGTGACGGGGTAACTGAATTTGTAGTTGAATAACTTCCCATCACGTCATCAAGCGACCATTTGGGGAAAATATTAAAATGTTTAATAATGTCACTCATAGAGGGAATATATTTGTCTAGATGATGTACCAGTAGAGTCCAGGGATATTCTTGATCTAATTCGGGAAGAGACTCAAGTTCAGTTAAAATTTCCCATTCACTCTTTTTTTGGAAAAGCTTACTTTGGAAATAATTATCTAAGGCCATCGTTTTCATATCTTGGATGACTTCCACTGCCAGAGGCGCTGCTTGTTCCTTTGGTAAAATATTTTCAAAGAGGAAACAACTTTTTTTTGATTGCGTTTGGGTAAAATTAGACTCAATAATTTTTTGTTTAAAACTTCTCATGCCCCCTTGGTATTTCATTTTAAGTTATTGGTAAATTTTTTTTATAAAAAATAACACAGCACATTCAAAAGGATGTCTGAAATATATCTTGATTCTCATTGTCGATTTATGTTGAGGTATGATATTTAAGTGCTTAAAATAATGCTAAATTTTTATAAAATCTAATCCAGTTGAAGGAAACGGCTTATGAAAAAACTTTTAGGCGCGATGGTGGCTTTTATCGCTTTCGGCGCATTTAGTACCTTTATTGTGGTGCAGGCTCGTCAAATTGGTTACAACCAGGGATATGCTCCCGATCAACCAGTTGCATTTTCCCACGCTAAACATGCAGGCGAGTTAGAAATTGATTGTCAATATTGTCACTATGGTGCTGACAAAGGAAGACACGCAAACATACCACCGACTGAAACCTGTTTAAATTGTCACTCTCAAGTGAAAACGAATTCTCCAGAGATAAGAAAACTTCAAGCCTCTGTAGATTCTGGAGAAAATATTCAATGGGTGAAAGTGAATTTTCTTCCTGACTTTGCTTATTTTAATCACGCTCAACACGTAAATGTGGGGGGGATTTCTTGTCAAAAATGTCATGGTCCTGTTCAAGAGATGGAGATTTATTATCAACACGAAACTCTAGGTATGGGCTGGTGTATAAACTGTCACCGTGAAAATGGAATAGCTCCTCCAGAGGACCATCCGGAAATTAATGATGTGTATCCAGATACTCAAGAAGGTTATCCGGCAGGCGCGCACCTCTATCAAGGTAGTGGCAATGGTGGTGACTGTAGTAAGTGTCATTATTAATTTAAATTAAAAACGTAAGGTAGAATATAAATGAGTAATCTAGAAAAAGAATCATGTGGATCAGGGTGTGGGTGCAAACCTTCAACACCAGATTATTGGCAAGATGTAGAAAACAAGGTTGTAAGTAAAGCTGAACTCATGGAGTTTCCTGAGGGTGAATTTGACAATTTTTCAGTCAGAAAAACTCGACGGAACTTCTTAAAGATTATGGGTTATTCGGTGTCAGCTCTTCCACTTACTGGTTGTATTAAAATACCAGTTCGTAAAGCTCTTCCTTATACCTATAAGCAAAATACAATTATACCGGGTGTGGCTAATTGGTATGCCTCTGCTTTTAATGGTCTTCCTGTTTTATTAAAAACAAGAGAGGGTAGACCGATTAAAGTGGAAGGTAATGAAAAATCAAGTTTTGGTCAGGGTGGAGCAAATGCTCAAGCTCAGGCTTCAGTACTTTCACTTTATGATACTAATCGACTAAGAGAGCCATCGATTGAGGGTAGCGAAGTTAGTTGGGAGCAATTTGATGATTCTCTTAGAAAGCTTTTAAGTGAAGCAAAAGGAAGAAAAGTCCTTGTCACAAAAAGCTTACGCTCTCCAAGTGAAATAAGTTTAGTTAAAGAACTTAGTAACAAGATGGGACTTGAACATATTGCCTTTGATGCAGTTTCTAGTACAGGTGAAGCCAGTGCAAATAGTGAAACTCATGGAGTCTACACTCTTTCAGAGTTTGATTTTGAACAAGCAGATGTCGTTGTTTCTTTTGGAAACGACTTCTTAGGCGCTCATCGTTCTGATGTTGCCAATGCTAAGCAATTTTCCAAAAGAAGAAATCCTAAACATTCAAGAGGAATGAATAAGCACATCCAAGTTGAGTCCAATATGAGCTTAACGGGATCAAATGCGGATCATAGATTTACGAGGTCTGAACAAGACCAAAGAGATATCCTCCTTTCTCTCGCTGCGGAGTTTGGTGACTACAGTCATATGCCAAAAGCCAATAATAAAGAGGTCGTTGCTAAGATTATTAAGGAACTTAAATTAAGCCGAGGTAATGCTCTTGTGCTTTCAGGTTCAAACGATAAAAATGTTCAGATCCTTATCAATCAAATTAATCATTCTCTCGGTAATTATGGGAAAACGATTTTTGTTTCTGAAAAATCATATGAAAAGCTTTCGAACGATCAAGAAGTTGAGCAATTGATTGCTGATATGAATGGTTCTAGAGTAGGAGCTGTATTCTTTGCAGGAGTTGATCCTGTTTATGCTCTTGGTGAGTCTGAGCGACTAAAGTCTGCCCTAAGTAAGGTTAGAGTGAGAGTTGCCATGGTTGAGAGTGCAAGCTCTACTTCAAATACAGCAAACTTTATTGCTCCAGCTAACCATACCTATGAGTCTTGGTCTGATGAAATGGTGTCGTCAACTGAGCTTGCTATGGTTCAACCAGCTATTCAGCCTCTGTTTGGAACGAGGATGTGGACTGAAACTCTGATGAGCCTAGGAGGAATCGAAGGTAGTTTTTATGATTATATGAAAAATTACTGGGGTAATAGAATTGATTGGAATCAAACTCTACATGATGGAGTCACTCAGATTAAGTCTGAAAAAGATAGTGTTTCATATAAACTAGGGTCTATTAATTCCGTTGCTAAAAAAGTGAAAAACTATCAAGAAGGCTCTGGGCTACAAATTATTGGTTTTAAAAACTATGCAATCGGCGATGGTGCCATGGCAAATAACCCTTGGTTACAAGAGCTTCCAGATCCCATAACAAAAGCAACTTGGGATAATCATGCTTTGATTTCTCCGGCTTACGCAAAGTCTGAAGGTTTATCAACTGGTGATATCGTAGAAGTAACAAGTGGAAAGACAAAACTTAAATTACCTGTAATTGTTCAACCTGGGGTAGCGCAGAATGCTGTTGCGATTGCTCTTGGGTATGGACATTCCGTTGGTGGAAAAGTTTCTAGAAAGCTAGGGGCCAATGCTTTTTCTCTGGTTAAGTTTGTAAATGGTTCTTATCAATATACAGCTTCTTTTGGCTCGCTGAAGAAAGTAGGGACTGGGGCGAAGATAGCAAGAACTCAAACTCATCAATATATGGAAGGAAGAGATATTGTTCGTGAAACCACTTTTGATGCTTATAAGAAGAATCCAAAAGCTGGAAATGATAAAGTCTTTAAACTCGCAAATGTTGATATTTATCCGGCTCATAAGAAAGATGGACATCAATGGGCGATGGCAATTAATATGTCTTCATGTACTGGCTGTTCAGCTTGTATCGTTTCTTGTAACGCTGAAAATAACGTCCCCGTTGTAGGTAAAACTGAGATCGCAAGAAAAAGAGATATGCACTGGTTAAGACTAGATCGTTACTATAAGGGTGATGATAATGAGCCTGAAGTTGTTCATCAACCAATGCTTTGTCAGCATTGTGAAAACGCTCCATGTGAAAACGTTTGCCCTGTACTTGCAACCGTTCATTCTTCTGATGGTATAAATCAACAAATTTATAATAGGTGTGTGGGGACACGATACTGTGCCAACAACTGTCCATACAAAGTTCGACGTTTCAACTGGTTTAATTACGACCGAGGTGAAGAAGTTGAGCGTATGGTTCTCAATCCTGATATCTCTCAAAGAACGAGGGGGATTATGGAGAAATGTTCTTTCTGTATTCAAAGAATCCAAGATGGGAAGCTTAAAGCGAAAAGAGAAAGAAGAGAACTTCAAGACGGTGATATCAAGGTTGCTTGTCAACAGTCTTGTCCATCAAACGCTATCGTTTTTGGTGATATGATGAATCCAGAAACTGAAATCTCAAAGCAATTAGCAGATGAGAGAAAATATGTAGTGCTTGAAGAGCTTAATGTTCAGCCTAGAGTAAATTACTTAACAAAAATTAGGAATAAATAAGGAAATTGTATGTCGGATGTAGTTTCAGATCTAAGACACAAATTGGTTCCAGAAGATCGTACCTACAAGCAGATCTCAGAAGATATTCTAGATACGCTTGAAGAGGCGCCTTCTAAAGGATGGTTAATTGGATTTTCAATTTCAGCTCTCTTACTGACTATCGGTTTTCTTACCGTAGCCTATCAAGTAGGAACTGGAATCGGGACTTGGGGGCTTAATAAAACAATCGGTTGGTCTTGGGATATTACGAACTTTGTTTTTTGGGTTGGTATTGGTCACGCGGGAACTTTGATTTCGGCGGTTCTTTTGATTTTTAGACAGAAGTGGAGAACAGCGATTAACAGAGCTGCTGAAGCGATGACAATTTTCGCTGTTGCTTGTGCCGGAATTTTTCCTTTGATCCACGCCGGTAGGCCTTGGCTTTTATACTGGGTTTTTCCTTATCCAAATACACACGGATCTCTTTGGACTAACTTTAGATCTCCACTTCTTTGGGATGTTTTTGCGATTTCTACTTATTTAACTGTTTCACTTGTTTTTTGGTATATGGGTCTTTTGCCGGATCTTGCATCTGTAAGAGATAGAACGAAATCAAGTATCAGAAAGGTCATTTACGGACTTCTTTCTTTTGGATGGAATGGTTCTAATAGAACTTGGCACCATTGGGAAGTTATGTCGCTGGTACTTGCAGGTTTAGCTACACCTCTAGTTCTTTCTGTTCACACGATCGTTTCTATGGACTTTGCGACTTCTATCGTTCCTGGATGGCACACAACAATTTTTCCTCCTTACTTCGTTGCGGGAGCAATCTTTTCTGGTTTCGCGATGGTTTTAACTTTAATGATTGTGACGAGAAAAGTTCTTAATTGGGAGAACTATGTAACGATGGCGCATATCGATGCTATGTGTAAGGTTATTCTAGTCACGGGTATGATCGTTGGTCTTGCTTATGGGACTGAGTTTTTTATTGCTTGGTACTCAGGAAATGAATACGAAAGATACTGCTTTATTAACAGAGCAACAGGACCTTATTGGTGGGCTTATTGGTCAATGATTAGCTGTAACGTTATCTCTCCACAATTTTTCTGGTCTAAGAAAATGAGAAATAATCTTGTGGTGGTATTTGCACTCTCTATCGTTGTTAATATCGGAATGTGGTTTGAGAGGTTTGTTATTATCACAACCTCGCTACATAGAGATTTTCTACCTTCTAGTTGGTCGATGTATTCTCCAACTTGGGTTGAGATCTGGACTTTCATCGGGACATTTGGGTTGTTTTTTACCTTGTTCTTTATTTTTATCCGTGTTCTTCCGGGAATTGCGGTTGCGGAAGTGAAGTCTGTTTATAAATTTGCAAGGAATGATCACTAGGAACATATATGAAAAAAGATTTTGTAGTTGCAATTTTTGATGATGAAGAAAAGCTATTAAGCGGAGCTTTTAAGGCACGTGATAAGAATATGGAGATCTATGATGTTTATACTCCATTTCCTGTTCACGGCTTAGATGATGCTATGGGAATTAAAAGATCTTTTCTTCCCTATGTTACCTTTCTTGCGGGTGCTGCAGGCTTAACTCTGGCTGTTTCTTATCAAGTTTGGACCATGGCGATTGATTGGCCTATTAATGTTGGGGGGAAGCCATTTATCTCCTGGCCAGCATTTGTGCCTATCTCCTTTGAACTAACAGTATTATTTGCTGCTCATACGACGGTTGCTGCGTTCTTGGTCTATAACAAGCTTTTTCCAGGAAAGAACCCTGTCATCATGCATCCAGAACAAACTTGTAATAAATTTGTTGTAGCGATGGAAAAAGATAAGGTTTCTTTGGAGGACGCGAAAGCTCTTTTCAGTGAGCATGGTGCCTTAGAAGTAAAAATTCAAAACGTGGATATGAATCCATAGGAGTGATGATGAAGATTTTAATTTTAAGTCTTTTATTAGTGAGTTGTTCGGGTGGAAGAAATAGTACCGGTTACTCAATTATAAACGATATGATGCATTCACAGGGTCTTGAAGCCTTTGCACCTAGTAAGCATTTCGCCAACGGACAAGCAATGCAAGCTGCACCCGCTGGAACGATAGCAAGAGGATGGATGCCTGGTGAATTAAGCTCGGATGGATCCCTTGCCGTTATGAAAAGCCCAGTCTCAGGAAATATGGACTCTTATCAATGGCAACGAGGGAAAATACTATATGAAAAAAACTGTTCTCATTGCCATGGAGTTAAAGGTGGGGCTGATGGTCTTGTGGTAACAAAAGGTGGATTCCCAGCACCTCCTAAATTCTCCGCTAGAAGATGGAGAAAAAAAGATAAAGAGACAGGCGAGTATAGGAATCCAAGTGGACATGTTTATAAGATCATTACCGAAGGCTATGGAAATATGAAGTCGCATGCTCAGCAATTGTATCCTGCTGACAGATGGTTAGTGGCTGAATATGTACGTGAATTCCTTATGCGAGGTGGTTCAAATTATAAAAAAGATCTAAGTGCGGTAGTAGGAGAATAAGATGGAAGGCAATTTTGTATTTGAAGGAAAATTAAAACAAATATCAATCGTTCTCTCTCTCTTAGCAGTGATCGCTCTAGGTGTTTCGTTTGGTATGAATCATTATGTGGGCTGGGTAGACTACCTAGTCTTTGCTCTCTATTTCACTACCGTTTCTGTTTCGAGTATCTTCTTTCTTAGTCTCGCGGGAGTCCTACAGGCTAGTTGGCTTACGCCTTATAAGAGAATCCCAGAAGCTATGTCAGGTTTTCTTCCTTATGCTGCAGGATTGATGCTTATTAGTATTGCCGGTATGGGAGCTAATTACGAATGGACACATGCAGATATCGTTCAAAATGATCCTATCTTAAGTGCAAAAGTTGCTTGGTTAAATACTCCAAGGTTTGTGGGCACGATGGCATTCATTTTAATAGTGTGGAACCTAATTGCACTCAGACATAAGAAAGTCTCAGAGATGATGGATGGGTCTAATGGGGCAGAAGTAGCAAGAAAGAATATGGGCTTTTTTGCCGTTTCGATTTTGGTCTTTGCTCTTACCATTTCTTGTGCTGCTTTTGACTGGATCATGTCAGTTGAGCCTCATTGGTTTTCAACTATTTTTGGTGTTTATATTTTTGCTGGAACTTTTGTTAGTGGGATGGCCTTCATCACATTGACAGTTATCACACTAAAAGAGCAAGGTTATCTTAAGAATGTTAACGAGAACCATTTGCATGATCTCGGTAAATGGATGTTTGGAATGAGTGTTTTCTGGGCCTATATCTGGATATCTCAGTATCTTCTGATTTGGTATGCAAATGTCCCTGAAGAAACTGAATATTATGTGCTTAGACATCATCACTGGAACGGACTTTTCTTTTTCAATGTTGTGATTAACTTTGTTTTTCCGTTCTTTGTTCTTATGACTAGAAAAGCAAAGCGAAATGCTACAGTCTTGAAAACGGTTGCGGCCGTGCTTTTGGTAGGGCATTTTCTTGATATGTATATTATGGTTGCTCCTAAAATTTTTCATCACCACGATGTTCATCATGTTTCGGGCTTTGGGGTAGTACAAATTCTCCAATTATTGGGAGGTTTTGGATTTTTTATATTCATAGTTGGACGGGCACTTTCTAAGAGAAAGCTTGAAGTGACCAGTGACCCTACATATGCCGAAGGGGCACATTTACATCAATAATAGAATAGAAATATTAATGAGAGAGGGAGACCTTAGGGTCTCCTTTTTTTTATGAAGTTTTCAAACAAAATTTTAGAAAGAAAATTAGTCTATCCACAAATTCAATATAATTTGAAGCACGCCCTAACATATGAGCATCAATTCGATATCCTTAAAACAAAGCTAGATATTATATATCAGGTAGATTTTGAGAATCTCAAGATACACGGAATTAGAGGTGAAATCGAACCACCTTATCATAAAATTTTGGACGGTCTATTAGAACTTGTGGATGGTCAAAAAATTGGAAGTCTAAATAGAATCAGCTCAAAGGAATTAGATTATTTTTTTAGGGATGAGAAGTCTGTGCCAGCTGTTACTTTTTATAGTTCAGAATATTTGGATCTATTTGGGCTTATGTCTGGTCTCTACAAAAATATAACTGGTATACAAAGCAAAGCTCTTACACCTGACCTTGATTATTTTGACAGGTCTTTTTCTGAGCAAGTTGAGTTTTTCGAAGAGATTTTGGCCCAAGAGATTTATCCTTATCGAGAGTGGACAGAGTTTAATTTTGATTTAGATGATATCAAAGACTTAAAAATGTTTATCTTAGTAGATAGGGTCTTGAGTGAAAGTAAAAAAGATGAATTTCAGAAAATTCTAAAAAGATTTATACCAAAACTTTATGACATAGAACTTTTAATCGATCTTTAGAATAAGTCTGATGGAATCGTGTTGAGTTTTAGCACTTCCTATCGACTTTAAAAGCTTCTCTCGCTCCTGGTTTAGAAGTTCCCTGTGGTGGTTGGCAACACTTTCTGGAAGTCCTAAAGAGTCAATCCTAGCTATCTCTTGCCTAAATTTCTCATCGGCTTTCTCTAGCGCTGCTTCTTTATAGCGATTGACTCTAGGGTTAATTTTAGCTTTGGAAGTTTCCACTAGCTTTTTAAGTAGGTCTTGTGGAATTTGCTCAAGATTTATTTGGGAACCTATAGAAGTGCCAATTTGATCGAGAAACTTTTTGGGAAAATCTTTCGTTTTATCAGCTCCATTGAGGTCAATTAAAACTCTTATAGGAGTTAAGGGTAAGTATATTGCACTTTTATGTTTCATCTCGTCGACACACTCAAGGGTAAAAATAGATTCAAGCATAAGGGGAGATTTTATTTGATCAGTTTTCATGATTGTACAATTTCCAAGGGGGGTCTTTAGCATTAAATCTAAGGCTCCCTGAGCAATTGGGCTTTCCCAATTGAGAAGAGTTAAGTCATCTCTTGCCATGGCCTTATCTCGGCTTGTGGCAAAACTTATTCCTTCATTTGGAAGACCCGGGAAAGAGGGAATGTACATATTGTCTTGTGGGACGAAATAGACTGATTCAGAGTCGAGCTCTTCACAGTGGATTCCCACGTTTTCACCGATTTCTTGCATATAGGGTAGGACTGGATTTTGTTGTTCAAAGTCTTGGATACCCTTGAGAATATTTTGAGAAACCTCATGGTGGTAGGAGTTTTTCTCCACTAAATAATTTCGTCCTGCTCTAAGTTCATGCTCAAGCTCAGAGAAGCTGTTTTTTAAACTCTGCATAGCTGTTTGGTTCTTTTCTCTATTATAGGAATTTGAGATGAGGTCATTGATAGTATCTTTATGAGTCTGATGAAAAAGAGAAAGAGCGTCTGAGGTTCTATCAAATATCTTTAAAACTTCGCCATAATAGTCTTTTAAAGTTTCTTCAAAACTAGATTGAACAAAAGGGATAATTAATTGGATATCCTTTTTTTGACCAATACGATCGAGTCTTCCTATTCTTTGCTCTAATTGTTCAGGTACTTTTGGAAGATCAAAGAGAAAAAGATTATGGCAAAACTCAAAATTTCTCCCCTCAGACCCTATTTCTGTGCATAAGAGAAGCTGTGCTCCTTTCTCATCTGCAAAAAAAGCAGCCTGGCGATCGCGCTCTAATAAAGACTGATCTGAGTGAAAAACGGCGAGTTTTATATTACTTAATTCTTGAAGAGATCTTTGAATTTTAAGAATTAATGCTTTGGAGTGAGCTATGATGAGAATTTTTTCATCAGGATTTTCATTAAGAAAGACTAAAAGTTTTTCAAGTTTTGCATTGAACACTTTTGAGTCTGTGAGAGGAGCCTCAATATCTAAGGGAATATAATTCTTTTTTCGAGATTTAAAAAGGTCTTGATGAAGGGCTTTTCTCGTATTGCGAAAATAGGCCCTTCCAGAACCAAAATAGTCAATAAGTACTTGGGTCGCATCATCGATACTTTCTAGCGGCTCAGGTAGGCTTAATTTGTCGTTAATAGCTGCCAAGTTTTCATCTTTTATAAGCTGAGAAATTTCTTTTGCTTCTTTTTGCTGGCTTAAATATTTTTCATAATCATTATATTTATCAGAATCGAGAAATTTTAGCTGTTCAAACATTCTTTCTGGTCCTAATACTTCAGGAGTTGCTGATAAAAGAATTTTTGCCAAACAGTCTTTGGAAAGATCTGTGAGAAAGTCTAAATCCTCGGAGTAATTATTCTGGTGAGATTCATCAAAAATAAAGGCATCCCATTTATGTTCCTCTAACTGGGAAGCGATGAGATCTTTTTGCTCTTTAAGCTCTCTTAGTCCAATTATTACAAATCTTTGCATCTCCAAATCAATTTCTGGCTCCCAAATAGAAAAACTCAAAGAGAATTTTTTATAAAGCTCAACAAACCATTGATTCACTAAGCTTGAAGGAACGATAATAATTGCTCTTTCAATCAATTCTGATTTTATGAGCGAATTGAGGATTAGCCCAGACTCAATGGTCTTCCCAAGACCTACTTCATCACACAGCATGGCACGAACAGGGAGTGTTTTAAGAGCTTTTTGTGCTACATATAATTGGTGGTTGATGAGACGAATATTACAACCAATAAATCCCTTGTAAGGAAGTTCCTGATATTTACGCGCCAAGAGATAAGATTGATATCTTAAATCAAAGAATTGAGTGGGATCAAAATTCTTGGCATATAGGCGGTCTATACATGAGTTAAGTTCTATTTTTGCATTAAGCTGCATTTCTGGGATGACGCTTTCAGTCTCAGTAAGATAAAAAGTCACACCATTCATCTCTTCAATTTTCGAGACTGAGTGCTCTTCATGGTTTAAGTCTTTAAATTTATCGCCAGGTTTTAAGATAAAGCGCTTAAGGGGTGAATTCTTAGCGTTGTATATCCTCGCTTCATTGGCGAGGGGGAATTCCACTTTAATGGTTTTCCCCTCCAATGATGCAATAATTCCAAGACCTAGTTCGGGTTCCCCTTCACTATAATAACGCTGACCGATAACAAAATTTGACATACCCAAGGTATAAACTATTTTAGTCGCTTAAGCAGCAGTTTTATCTGCCTTTTGAAATTTATAACTTCTCAATGCTTTTCTGATTTTAGTTTGGTGCTCATGGTCGTCAAGCTTATAGAATTGTCCGTCAAATTTGATTACATTTTCTTGGATGATTGTTTTTATTTCCTGATGAAAATAATTATTAGAAAGAAGCTCTCCCAGTAACGCTAAGGTGGTGTAGGGGAGATTTTGACTTGCACCAGCAACCAGAGCTCTATTGGCAAAGTAAAATGATCCAATATTATCGAGATCGTTTTGCCAGTCCCTTCTCATCATCTTTTTAGACCATCTATTACTCTTTAAATACGCGTAGCGAGCTTGTTTTTTTACGTATTTCCACTGTTCTTTAGACCATACATCTGCAAAGTTTTGAAAGTTAAATTCAAATTTATTCATTAGCATCCTCCCGTGTGGGAAGCTCATCGTCACAACTTCAAATTTTTTAAGCTTAATTAACCTGAAACTTAATCTAAAATTTGATAAGGCCATAAGTTTTATTGTTAAGAATATTTGTTTATAATAGGGGAATGAAAAAAATCGATGAGTTATCACCTATAGAATATGAAGTGACTCAAAATAATGGAACAGAGTCACCTTTTAAAAATAAATATTGGGAATTTTTTGAGCCTGGAATTTATTTAGATATAATCTCAGGTGAGCCTCTTTTCAGCTCCACTCATAAATTCCCAAGCCCATGTGGTTGGCCATCATTTTTTAAGGCAATTGATTTTGATCATGTAGTGCTTAAAGATGATGATTCCCACGGTATGCGCAGAACTGAAGTTCGAAGTAAAAAAGCTGATTCCCATCTGGGGCACTTATTTAATGATGGCCCTGCCCCAACAGGCATTAGATATTGTATCAACTCAGCCGCATTAGAGTTTGTGCCAAAAGATGAAGTTCTTTCGAGGCAAGATCTAAAAAAATATCATCACCTTTTTCAAGATAATGATGAAAAGGTTGTATCCCATCGTGAGTTTGCAACTTTAGGTGCTGGTTGTTTTTGGGGCGTAGAAGCTATTTTGGCGAAAACAGAGGGTATTTTAAGTGCCACAAGTGGTTACGCAGGTGGAAGCACTGTGAATCCAAGTTACGAGGAAATATGTACCGGAAAGACCGGTCATGCAGAAGTGGTACAAGTGGAGTTTAATCCCGATATCATTAGTTATTCAGAGTTATTGCGATTATTTTTTAAATTGCATGATCCTACAACTCTGAATAGACAAGGTGTAGATCAAGGCACTCAATATCGTTCTGTTATTTATTTTCATGATGAGTCTCAAGCCGAAGTCGCAAACCTTATAAAAGAAGAGTTTTCTAAAAATGGTTTCTATCATGATCCCATTGTAACGGAGATCTCACCTTTTGAAACTTTTTATCCTGCAGAAGATTATCATCAAAAATATTATGAAAAAAAATACCAAGGGGGATTCGGCCCCATATGTCATTTCGTTCGCGGAGTATAAGGAGAATACAGATGAAAAAAATATTAATGTTTGTGGCCACAAAAGGATCTAATCTTGAATTGGCCCAAAGACTTGAAGATGTATTTAAAACTAAAGGCCAACAAGTTGATATGATCAATCTAGAGGAAGAGGATTTACCTCTCTACACAACGACGAAACACAAACAAGGTGTTCCTGAGAGAATTGCGGAGATTTCTAGAATGGCAAACGAAGCTTCTGGATTTGTTTTTGTAGGTCCTGAATACAACGGTAGTGCCCCTCCGGTTATGAATAATATCATGGCTTGGATTAGTGTCTCCGGTGGAAAAGATTGGAGAGCAGCATTTAACGGTAAGGTAGCGATGCTTGCTACTTCCTCAGGTGGTCCAGGAGCAAGATATCAATCTGCCATGACCCAACAATTAAACTATATTGGAGCTATTGTACTTCCTCGAATGGTTTTTGTTTTTGGTAAGAAGACTTATGATCAAGAAGAGGGAGAAGCCGTTGTTGACCAACTTTTAAGTTTAATTTAGATGAATATTGTCATCCTTGATGCGGGGACTTTAGGGGATTTTGATTTAGTAGGCCTCCCCCCAGAAACTCAAGTCTTTCAGGATACTTCTGAATCTCAAGTTGTAGAGAGATGTTTGAATGCTGAGGTCATCATCACTAATAAAGTGAAATTTACCAGTGATATCCTGGAAAGACTCCCTAAACTTAAAGCTTTTGTTATTTTAGCGACTGGAGTTGATAACTTAGACCTTAGAGCCTGCAAAGAACGAAATATAAAGGTTTTGAATGCCAAAGGGTATAGTACAGACTCGGTGATTTCTTTAACTTTCTCAATGGTTTTTTATTTTTTAATTGATCTACCTTATTATCAAAATTTTACGCAAAATAGGTCGTGGATAGAGCATAATTTTTTTAGTCATTATAAAAATTTTCACCAACTCTCATCCAGAGTTTGGACTATCATTGGTCTTGGTACTATTGGTGAGAAAGTGGCAAGGATAGCAAGTTCTTTTGGGTGTCAGGTTCAATATGTATCAACCAGTGGGAAAAACCACAGAGACGATTTCATCCAAGTAAGTTTAGATGAAGCTATGAGCTCGAGCGATATTATAACTATTCATGCGCCTTTAAATGAGCAAACTGAAAACCTGATAAGAAAATCTCATCTAGAGAGTTTAAAAGAAGATTGTATTTTTTTAAACCTAGGAAGGGGTGGGATCATAAATGAAGATGATCTTGCAAACTTTCTAGACAAGGATACGAATATTAAAATTGGTTTAGACGTTCTATCAAGTGAGCCGATGAAGAAGGACTCTTCTTTAGTGAGGCATTTAAATCATAAAAATTTTCTCATCACTCCCCATGTGGCTTGGGCGTCAAAAGAGTCAAGAGAAAACTTGTGGAAAATGACTTTAGAAAACATAAACAAGGTGTTAGAGGATAACTAACTCATTGTGTTAGCTTTTCTTGCTTAGCTAGAATTGCTTTAAATGCCTGATAGGACCGGTTTTATGCCTGAATTAAGCAAATTAGCCTTTGACATTTTTCCCAACTGAATGAACAATTTTAACAATGTTTTTATGACAAGGAGATAAACATGGCTAAGAAAACAGCGTCTAAAAAAGAAATGCTACTAGTTGGATCTAAAACAAAAGAAGCTCTTAAAGGAACTGGAAAAGAAACTTTTATGGTTTCTTCAGATGCTCTTGAAGGACTTAACGAGTACGTTTACTGGCTAGTTGAGCAAGCTCAAACAAGAGCAGCTGCTAATGGAAGAAAGACCATTAGAGCTCACGACATCCTAGCAAGATAGTCAATCTACTTTTAAAATATGGGTGCCTAACGGTGCCCGTATTTTATTTAAGAATTTAAAAACTTCAACATTAATACAATCACCACTCCAGTCACACTCACATACTCCCAAAGAATAAAAGTAGAGAAAGCGATCCGTTTATGAGATTTAAGATGATCAGTAATGGCTAGTCCATAGCTAGTAAAAATGAGCGGAAGAGAAATGACAGAACTTAATAGGTGAGTGGCCAGTATAGTGAGGTAGAGCGTCCGGTAAGAATTATTAGCGAATATAGTATGTCCTACACTCATATGATAAAAAATATAATTCACTAAGAATAAAGCCGAGAAAAGAAGTGCCATGTGAATCATAAAAATATGCTCTGAACGTCTTTTCTTTTTAATAAGATAGACTGCGCTAGCTAAGCTTACTGCGGATAAGAAATTCATAAGAGCATTTATCCATACTTGAAGATCTTTATCGTATATGGGTTCGAGCTTATAAGGATTAAAGTAGATAATAAAAATGAGAAAAATTTCCGCAGAAATCGCAATCAGTGAAGAAAGGGCGATGACTTTATTTTTAGACATTTATTACCTCAAGGAATTTATACAGCATACGTAAAGCTGCTATGAAAAGCAGACTTCTAAAGATGAGTTGAAAATTTTTTTCATTAACACGCTTAAGGATTTTGACACCGAGAAAGCTTCCTAGGATGGTCGAAAGCGCCATCCCAATGATTAAATAAATATGATCTTGGTAGCGAAAACTTAAACTTAAAAAAAGAGGTATTTTTAGAAAGTGGGTGGTCAATTGTTGCATAGCTTTTGTTGCTACGATTTCTTCTTTAGTTAAATCTGTTCGAAGAAAAAACACTGCCAGTAAAGGACCTGTGGCACCGATCAGAGCACTTTGAAGTCCGGCCACTACACCTAGTATAGACCATTGATAAGACTTAAGTCTTATTTCGGGTAATCGCTTTGGTTTGAATAAGGCCCAAAAAATGAGAAGTGAAATAAGTAAGTAGAGATAATGAGAATCTGAAATATTCTCTAAAATGAAATAGGCGATAACAAAGCCTAAGGGAGCTCCAAAAAGATATGGCCAGAAAAGATCAAGCCTTACATTTTGTCTTAAATACCAACAGCGTGAGCTATTGCTTACCATCTGAACCACACCGTGGATCGGCACGATAGATTTTATATCCAGAAAAAACGTCATCGCCGAGAGTAGCAGAACTCCACCAGCCATGCCCGCAACTCCGGAAACGATAGAAGTAAGAAGTGCGCAAATTATTAAGGCTAATAGCATAAGTTCATTTTACCTCTAAATACCTAAAATTAATAAGGTTTTATCCCTTGTAAAAACTTCGCACTAGTTTGTCGAAATATTTCGTTTAGCGTTATATACCCTTATGGATTTTCAAATAGCTAGGGCCTCCATTCATAACACCGTAGAAGTTCTTGATCTGTTCAGCGCTGCCTATACAGGGAATTATCCCGATCGAAGTTTTGCGGATTCTAAGAGTTATAAAGAAGCCTTAGATGATAAAGGCCGAAGGATTTATCTGGCCAAGCTTAATGATAAAACCATTGCAAGCCTGGTTTTTTACTATAACGAGGAACATAAACTAGCTAAAGCCTCAAGTGCTGTTGTTGATCCTGCCTTTAGAGGTCATGGAATTACTCAAGAGCTTATTAAGTATGGGTTGAATGACCTCAACGAGACGACAGCTGGTGTTGAGGTGGTCTACATAACCACGAGAACTGTTCATAAAGCCGCTCAAGTCTTAACTGCAAAGATGGGGTTTAGGCAATTGGGAATCTTTCCTAATGTTCATAAAACTAAAGACTATGAAACCCATGCTCTGGCAGCTATGTATCTTCCGGGTGCTCTCAATAAGAGATACTCAGACTTTGAACAGCACCCTGATATCTTTTCATTATTTAAAATCGTGCAAGAAAATATAGAGCTGCCTAATATGGATAAAGCAGAATTATGGCACCAAAAAAACTATACTGGTGCTGTACCATGCCTTGAGATTATTGATCATGCACCTATGCTCGTGAATAAACGGTATCAAACTCTCAAGGATGCGGCAGAGATAGATCTTGCATTTTTTCCCTTTCACAAGCCAAATCTTTGGATTACATCTCCCGAACAAAACATCGAAGTTTTTTGCTATGTGAACGAAGTGGATAAACATTGTGTGATTTTAGGTTGTAAGATAGATCGTGAGGTTTCGTTTACAAGTCTGTTCTTAACGGTTTCAAACCTTCTGAGAGATAGAGGTATTCGCTATATAGAACTAATCATTCGAGCTAATAGGATGAATATTCTCAATAAGGTTTTAAAAGCAAAGTTTATTCCTTGTGGCTATCTTCCCGCCTTTCAATACGAACATGGAAAGCGCTACGACTATGTCGTGTTTAGTCGTTCTTTTGAAATTTTAGACTTTAATAATTTAGAGCTTACCGGTGAAAATCAAAAATACCTAAGAAATTATATTGGACTTTGGGAGAGTAAGTTTCTCGGGGGATATTTTAAAAATGATTACCGATGAACTTTTAGCAGCGCCTGCCTTTGAAAGAGATGATAAATTATTTTTAGCTTCACTTAATGAGGCTATTGAGATTCATCGAGCAGGTTGTGAATATTTTAAATTTGTCTTAGAAAAAAATAATTTTAAGTCGCTTAAAAGTCTAAACGAAATCTCGAAATTGCCTTTTCTCATGGTTAATTTGTTCAAATATCACGAGATTATTACAGGTCGTCGGGAGGATATAGTACTGACTCTTGGAAGCTCAGGAACCTCTGGTCAACGCAGTCAAATATTTCTGGATGAAACCTCTCTTAAAAGAGTTAAAAGTCTCGCTTTTAATGTTTATAGAGATCTAGGTATCACTTCTCGTGAAGATTATAATTATCTTTGTTTTACTTATGATCCGAAATTTGCTCATGACGTAGGGACGGCTTTTACAGACGAGTTACTGACAAGTTTTACGGGAAAGGCAGAAGTCTACTATACCTTTGAATATGTAAATGGAGAGTTTGTTTTTAATGAAGAGAAAACAGTTCAAAAATTATTAGAATTCGAAAAATCAAATCTAAGTACGAGAATTTTAGGCTTCCCTGCCTTTTTGTATGAAATCATTGAAAAATATAATTTAGATATCAATTTAGGCAAGGACTCTTGGCTTCAAACTGGCGGTGGATGGAAAAATAAACAGGATAAGCAAATTGAAAAACAAGCTTTTAGACAAATGGTTTCACAAAGTTTAGGAATTCCAAAAGAAAATATTAGGGATCTATTTGGGATGGTAGAGCATGGAATTCCTTATGTTGATGATGCGAATGGGAGACTAAGGATTCCTAATTACTCTAGGGTTATCATTAGAGATCCTCATACATTGGATGTTTTGCCCTATGGTGAAGTCGGATTAATTCAATTTGTCTCTACCTATTTAACTTCTTTTCCTTCTCTTTCTCTTTTGACTACTGATTGGGGGGCCGTCCCTCAGGATGACTTCGGAGAGTTTATAGAAATTAAAGGACGGGCCGGATTATCAAAAAATAAAGGCTGTGCCTTAAAAGCCTTGGAGCTTATGCAATGATTTTTGAAGATATAGAAACTTTAGTTGATCATATAAGCTCGAAGGAAGTTGCACATATTGATGATCTTTTAGGTGAGCTTGATGAACTAAGAATTCATTGGTCTAAAGGTGGTAAGTATTATCAAAAGGCTAATGAGCTTGGGATTGAGTATTTCGAACAAATCTCTGATCTTTTCTCTTCATTCGAGTGGAAAAATAGGCTGGATATCGAGCTTCGAGATAGAAGGGCCTTAGATGATTTTGTGAATATTGGACATTATCAAGGAAGAATTCACTATACTGGATTGGGCAGGCTTTTGCATATCACGGCATCTAATGTTGCTCTAGGGATGATAGATTCCCTATTAATGGGTGTATTTACTAAGAATCAGAATATCGTCAAGCTTTCAGATGAGACTAAACTTGCTGGAGGTCTTATTCAGGAATCCTTAAAGGAGTTTGCCCCATCGATAGAGAGTCAGATTTATTTTATTAATTATCGAGGTGGCGATAGAAGTGTGGAAGATATATTATTCAAAAATATAGATGCTGTAATTGCCTGGGGAGGAGAGTCCATGGTGGACTCCGTTTCAAAGCGCCTTCCCTCTCATGTGAAATTTATTAAGCACGGACCTAAAATCTCTTTTCATGTCATTTCAAAAGAAGGGCTTAAAGAGTTAGACTACGCTCTACTCGTTCAAGACATAACTCTCTATCATCAACAGGCCTGTGCTAATTCTCAAAATATTTATCTTGAACAGGGGATTGATAAAGCTCAATTTTTAAAGAATATCCAAGAAAAATGGAGCTATCAAAGAAATACTCTGGATGCAGACAGCGCAGTTGAGCTTTTAAAAGAGAGTCAGCTTGATCTCTACCGAGAATTCAAACAGGGTGAGGCAGGAATACACAAAGAGAATTTATCCATTAGTCCATCAGATAATTTATTCCCAGAGCCGACGGCACTAAACGGGCATATTAGAATAAAGACTTTCAGTAAAGTTGAAGAGCTTGCCAAAAATTTAGCTCCTTTTAGACCATATCTTCAGACCTGTGGTTTACAAACGACTAGTCTTGAACGAGATCATTATTTAAAAGTACTTTCCCATATTGGTGTAAATCGGTTTACTAGCGTGGGGCATATGCTCATACCTATGTCGGGCTCACCTCATGACGGAGAATTCAACCTCTTAAGTCTTACTACTGTGGCCACTGACGAAAAGTCACTGGATTCAAGGTTGGGGGGATTTTTGTATGCTTCAGGAGGAACCACTGGAGACCCTAAATTTAGTTTTTATAGTAATGAAGAATTTAATCAAACGGCTAAAATATTAAGTGAAGGCTTTTTTCAAAATGGACTCACCCCAGGAAAGAGGGTCGGCAATCTTTTCGCTGCCGGAAATTTATGGTCCTCTTTTAATGCCATTCAAATAGCGCTTGGAAAATTAAATGTCATTCAACTTCCCTTTGGTGCGATAAACGATATTTCATTATTTTCCTTGGTCGCAAAGAAATTCCCCTTGGATGCAGTGTTCGGTCTTCCTTCGCTTTTAGTAGACTTAGCTAAAGAGACAGGTGGAATTAAAATTCCGCAAGTATTTTACGCCGGTGAGCCTATGACAAGAGCTTATCAAAAAGTTTTAAAGGAATACTGGGGGGTCGAAACATTCAGCTCTGCTGGCTATGCTAGTGTAGATGCAGGTCCAATTGGGTATCAAGACCCAGAAGGTGAAATAGGTGATCATATACTTTTTAGTGACTATATTGAACTCGTGATTAAAGAGGATCAAGGCTATGTGACTTCAAAAATTAAGGCAAAGGAAGCTGTTATTGATTATCCAACAGGCGATCGAATTAAAATTCTTCCTGCCAAAGGCGATGGCAAAATTCGCTTTAGACTCCTAGGGCGCGCGGATCAGAAGATTAATATTTGGTCCACTAGATTTGAGTTGATTGAAGTTGAAAAAATTTTAATAGAATTGGGTATGGTTCCAGATTTCCAAATAAAGCTTATTTCTGAATTAGAAGGTGAGTATTTAGTCTTGGTTATTAAAGAGGATTTAAAATTAGAAAGCTTTGCTTCTAAGTTGTGGGAGCTTAGAGATATCCGACAGACAAGAGATTATGACTACCTTTTGAGGCATGTGCGCATCGAGGGTGGCAATTTTTTGAGGAATTCTCGCACCGGGAAAATTCCTAAGATAGTAGATTTACGTTAAGGCCATTTAAGCTTGCCCGGAATTTAAAGAACCGTTAAGGTTTTCTAAAAAGAGAACCCTAACTAATGGCCTTAAAATTGACTACATCACATTTTAGAAAGTTATGGAGTGAGGGAACTCAAACCAAGCTTTCTACGCAAAATTTTGACTCATACTATAAAAAGGCAGTGGATAACCTTTGCCTGAAAGCAGATTTATGTGAATCTGCGGAAGATTACCTGCTGACAATCTGCGAGGGGATGCGGCAATTAATCGATCAAGGTGTACCAAAAAACTCAATTATAAATCATCCAGTCGCTTTGGCTAAACTTTTGCGACTTGGTGAGGATATCATGGAGGTAAGCTATAAAAAGTCTGATCTATTTTATGTGGGGCTTTTTATTGATCTCAAGATAACTATGAACTGGTTCAAAATAAAATTCTATCAAATAATTGAGCTTTTGGTGAAACAAATTACACACCATGGCAAAGAAATCCCAGATACGCTTAAAGAGAAACTAAGATTACTTATTAAAAAAGAAAATTTTCCTTTATTCGCTTTATACTTTCTGAAGGGCAGTCCACCCGGTCTAAAAAAAGTCGCTTGATCGTCCATTCTATGTAAGAATATTCCCAATCAATAAAGGGGTATTTAATGGGAAGATTTAGATCTGGTGTTCTTTTTGGTGAAGAGGTTTTAGAGCTCTACGAATATGCAAATCAAAATAAATTCGCACTACCTGCGGTCAATGTTGTGGGTACCAATTCAGTTAACGCTGTTTTAGAAACTGCAAAATCTCTCAATTCCCCAGTTATTATTCAATTTTCAAATGGAGGCGCTCAGTTTTTTGCTGGAAAAGGCCTAAAAGGAGAAGGCCAATTTTCTCAAATTCAAGGAGGTATCTCTGGGGCCCTTCATGTTCATCAAATGGCAAAAGCTTATGGAGTCCCAGTAATTTTACATACGGATCACGCAGCTAAAAAATTACTTCCTTGGATTGATGGATTGATAGAAGCAGGAGAGGATTATTTTAAAACTCATAAGCAGCCTTTGTATTCTTCACATATGCTCGATCTTTCGGAGGAGCCTCTCACTGAGAATCTTGAAATATCGAGTCGTTATTTAGAGCGTTTCCAAAAAATTGGAACTCATATCGAAATTGAGTTAGGAGTAACAGGTGGAGAAGAAGATGGAGTGGATAATACAGGAATTGAAAACTCTCTTCTTTATACCCAACCAGAAGAAGTAGCTCAGTCTTATGAAAAATTAAAAGAGGTTGGGGCGTATTTTACCATTGCCGCCTCTTTTGGAAATGTTCACGGTGTGTATAAGCCTGGCAATGTAAAGCTTACCCCAGTTATCCTTAAGAACTCTCAAGATTTTATTCAAGAAAAATTTCAGACAAAAAAGAATCCAGTTAATTTTGTTTTTCATGGTGGTTCTGGGTCTAGCCAAGAAGAAATTAGAGAAGCAATTGACTATGGCGTTATTAAGATGAATATCGATACGGATATGCAATGGGCATTTTGGGATGGAGTGCATGATTATGTAAAACAGAACCAAGCCTATTTAAATACCCAAATTGGAAGTCCAGATGGAGAAGATAAGCCTAATAAAAAATATTACGATCCTAGAAAATGGCTTAGGCACGGTGAGGATTTTTTTGTTCAAAGGTTGAAGCGCTCTTTTGAAGACCTCAATTGTATTAATCGCAACGCTTAGTAGAATTTAAAATCAAATGAGCGACATAAAAAGAAAACATATTCGATTTAACGCTGAAGCGAATACTTTTGTAGCGGTAAAGATTGGAGATAATGAACCTTTTGGAGGTCTGGCAATAACTGAGTCTCATGGTGGTTGTTCGGCAGTTTTTTTATCCAATGATTCGTTTAGTGAAAATGGAACTTGTTATATCAAAGTTGGCGAAATAGATCCTTTGAGAGCAGAGATAAGATGGATAATGAAAGTAGACAAAGACCTAGTCAAAATAGGTTTTCAATACTTAGAGTAGTTTTAATATTTATAAGTCTGAGTTACGCCAAATTTGTCCTTGCAAATAATGCATTTCAGTTAGGGTTTGGAAGCATAACACCTCATTTTGTTTCCGAAAAAAAGAATTATTGTAATCAATGGAATAATACCGGAGTCATCGCAAATAAAACAAATTATATACGTTTTATGAGTGATAAGTTTGGAGTGTCCTATATGCAAGGGGAAGATTCTATTTGTTCTCCTATCGAAGGTCTTTTTTTTCATAATATTTTCTCTGATGATGGCTGGTGGGCTTATGGTATTACTCTGGGAGGATATGCTTATAATCCACAAAACTGGATTGATCATGCTGATGAGACACCAGAAGCGATAGACGCACCGGCTCCAGTTAGAATTGATTATTTTGGACGGGATATAGTGCCCGTTCTCGCATTTGATGTGAGTATTAGAATAGTGAAAGGGAATGGTTGGTCAGTAAGATTGAATAATCTTTTTACTCCCATAATTTTTAATCATTCTTTAGCCTTTGAATGGCAATTTTAATTATTGGTAGGACGGCTCCTCTGGTGGTCGATGGGATTTTTTATCAGATTCTGCAGGAGTTCTTTTTATATGATAAGTTCTCTTAGGCTGAGTCTTCTCTTTCTTTTTAATGTGATAAGTTCTTTGGGCAGACTCTTTCATAAGCCCCTGAAATAGATTTAAATTAACAGGAGTACAGAGTTTTTTTGGACCGTTTGTCTTGATATGAGGGACTCCATTTTTCATTGTCACACTTTCTACTCTGTACTCAGAACCATTTAAAATAATGACCTGCTCCGCTCTAACGGTGAAAACGATAAAAAAAGCAAATATCCAATACATAGATTCTAGTATAGGGCCTAATGAGGTGATTAAGATCTCTTAACGTAAAATCAGCTAACTAGGGGATGAGGCGATAATTTTTCTGGCAAAAAATTGAGGATTTATTTTATGACTAATATATATGATAAAGAGATGCTCTCACCTTCAGTCTTTATATTGTTTGAAAGTCCAAGAGTAAGTCCGGTCTCATCATTTTCGCTTTGAGTATATTGATTGTTAAATTTTGAATAATTAAGCATGAAGCCTTTCCATAGTCTAAGACCGAGTCCGTAGGAAAAGTATTGACCAAAATAGCGAAACTCATCATTACTATTGGCTTCAAGTGCTGAGTTGAGATAAGTCGTCTCAACTCGCAATCTATCCCAAAAGTGAAAGCCTAAAAATGTTCCTATTCCTCCACCAGAATATATTTTTCCTGTTTGACTAGAGAAGCCTTCATTAAAATAAGTTCTATTTTGATCAAAACTAAGTCCGGTGAGAATATAATTGCCCATATAACCAATTTTAAGACCTTGCCCAAAGGAATTAAAACTTTGCTTTGTCCCTAAGAGATGGAGGGATCCATTTTCATGTTTTGACTTAAATTCTAGTAATAGTGCCGCTTGGGCACTAGAGAAGAAGCAAAAACTAAGCAGTGTGGCCAAAAACCCTTTCACGATATTCATCCATTTCAAGTATTTCGTCTCTAAATACGGCCACGCGATAATTGGCTTGGTCTTGGTTCATAGGTTCACAGTTTTCTGGTTCAAGCATATTAGCAAGGATCATAAGAGGAATTTCATTCATTTTAAAAGCTTGTTCGACTCTTAAAATAAAACCGTTTTTCATCAGATAATAAGAAGCTGAGTTTTGATGAGTTGGGTTTTGACTGATGTTTTTTTCGGGATGAAATAAATCGATCACTGACATGCTTTACTCCTTAAAGCTAATTAAAGATCCATCTTGGATCTGAGATTATTTTTTCATGGGAAAAATCTAAAATCAAATATTTTTTTGAGAGGTGTCATAGGGGCAAGGAAAGTGGCAATTAATCCAATGGTGCCATATTAGGACACTCTAAGTGTTTGATTTTATGTAAGGTATACTTGGCACCATACCTGCAATATTAATTAGCGGCGGTGGTGTAAAGCACAGGATGTGCGCTATATCCAAGGAAGGACGAAACACCATCAATATTTTGATAGGAGATTGAAATGGAAGCATTAACAGGAGAAGTCATCGTAGTCTTAGTAGCGATCTTAGGACTAGGAAGCTCAGTGATTCACTATAGCGCTTTTGCCCAAAGTAGAGTGACTTATAAAAAAGAAAAAATAGACTAGTTTTTTACTCAAAGCTATTATACTGCAATGGTATATATAGCTTTTGCTTACTTAAGTCTGGTCGGACTTGGTCTCATTGATAATTCCCGCGGACCACTCTATCCCCAAATTCTAGAATATTTTCAAATTACTAAAGCCGAAGGCGCACTCATATTTTCAAGCTCTTCATTGTCTGCTTTCCTAACAGCTTTGCCAGTGAGAAGTTGGGTTAAGAAATTAGGTATTATTAGGGCCACTAAAATATCGTTGTTTTTCGATGTCATATCATGTTGGGGATTTAGCTTCTGTGGCGAGGGGGAGTTAGGATTTATAACTCTTCTTGCATTCAGTGTACTGTTTGGTGTGGGGGTAGGGCTTAAGACGATTTCAATGAATTTAATCATCAATTCAGCTTATAAAGGAGCACAAAAAAGAAAGATTTTTTCAGGCCTGCATTCTATGTATGGTGCATCTAGTTTACTAGCTCCTCTTTTAGTTGGTTGGCTTTTAACTAAAGACCTTCTATGGACAGAAGTCTTTAGATTGATTTCAATTCCCTCTTTATTAGTACTGATCGGTTTTTGTAAGTTAGGCCATTTAGAGAGCGTTATGCCAAAAACGGGAGAGAAGACAGATGTCCCTTTAAGTCTTTTAGTTTCAGTAAGTGTCATGTTGAGCACCTACGTCGCCTCCGAAATAATAGTTTCTACGAGGCTCGTTTTGTACCTAAAAGAAGTTTATTTTTATGAGTCTGCAGAGGCTTCTTTTTACCTTTCACTTTTTTTTGTCGGGCTTCTTTTAGGAAGAGTTTTATTTAGTATCAAAGAGCTAGCCATCTCAACTCTTTCAATTTTAAGATTCTCTATCATTTTAAATCTCATATTAAGTATCACGGGTCTTTTTTATCATCCCATTGCCTTTAGTTTATTAGGCTTATCTATGTCTATTTTCTTTCCCTGTGTAATGAGCTTAATCTCTGAGCAATTTACTATATTGTCAGACTACTTAGTGGCCAAAGCGATGCAAGCGGTGGGCTTTTCTTTAGTGACAATTCACTATCTCTTTGGGCTTGTGAGTACCTATTTTTCTTTGGAAGCCGCTATGAGCCTAGTGTTCATATTAAGTCTTATTTGCGCCAGTATTTTGTTTTTAGAGAGAAGACTTGTCCTCCCAGCGCCTAGGGATTAGAATTTAATTATGATGAAAAAAGAATATATTTTAATCCTTTTAGCCTTTTTGATAATAGGGTGTTCAAAAGTTAAAACAAAAAATAGTCATTCAGATGTTCAAGTAGTCTCAGTAAAAAGACTTGCATTTCAAAAACCGGATAATTGGGCAGACAAATTTTACAGCAAGACAATATTTAAAGTCAGAAATCCGAAGTTACTGCAAAATTATCAACAAATGGATGGAATCTGCAAAGGAAGTGAGTTTGACTTTGTTACTGATTATCAAGCTACTGAGCCGTATCCCATAAAGTTTAAAAAAGAGATGGTGACAATAGCGACTCGTGATGGATTCTCTAAAAAAGTTTATGTGTCCAAAGGTGTTTGCCGAGAATTAGCGCTTCTAAAAGCACCTAAGACGAGCAAAGAAGGCAATATTAGAATTAATATTAAAGAGCTTAATATTCTTTATATTTATAATTTTGGAAGCTTTGTTAAAGATATTACTTTTAGAACGGCTTTTGACGATGTTGAATTTTTCGTCGAATAATTGATCGATAAATTGAGATAACAACTATTTATTTATGCTAAGCACTTAAAAATACATAAACTATTTGGCATTTTTCTTGCTCCTATATTAAGGAATGAAGAAGTTGGTGCTTATTATATTCCTTACCTCATGCGGACGTGCTCCGGGCTTTATGACTCAAAGAGAGGAAGCAGCTCTTTTGAACGTTGACCCTGCCCAAGCCGAAAATTATTCCTATGAATTTAGCACGACCAAATGCTCTACTGGAGTCCACAGCTTCGATACTTTTGCTAATGCTTGTGAAGCTTTAAAAAATCATGAACTTAATAACTCTTGTGCTGAGGATTTAAGAGAAGAGCTTTTTGTTTCTGAATTATGTCCGGGAGAGTTTACATCTTAGTTTTAAAATAAGGGAAGGCTAGGTGCTAGGATATGAGTTAAGCGCAAGACAATAACTCCATCTGTCGCTACTTCAGTTGAACCAAGTCGTCCGGCCCCTAAGGTAAGTCTCCAATTGGATAATTTAATTTGATAGATTAAAGCCTCAAAAAGATAGTTTTGATTGGAAAATTCAAACTCCCTGTAGTCAGCATTTAATCCGAGTATATTTCCATTTGGTAAGATATATCCTCCAAAATATTTTCTTCGTACGCTTCTTTCAAAGTGAGGTGCGACAGCAGAAACCCACTCGTACTCTGCTACGGGTAGCTGATTTCCACTGGGATCATTGTAAGAGTTTCTGAATTCACTATAACTTGCCGTTAAAAAAAGCTTACCCCAGGCAAGAGCAATTTTCCCTTGGAGATAATCTTTTTTCATCGCGCCTTTGCACCTGATTTGTTCACAATCATAAGAGGCGAATTCATCATAACGAGAATAAAGTTCCTTGTGGCCAGCAACTAGTCCAATAAAAGAGACTGGGTAAAAACTGACAGAAGCATCATAGTCATTTACCACAACAGAATGGGTGGTCTGTATTCCTGGTCTGATCATTCCTTTAAATAGCTTAGAATTTTCTCCCCAAAGAACTTGGGTGTAGCCACCTTCGGCTTCCATTGCGGCACCAATCCCGGGGTAACTTCTAAGCCCCGCTCCATATTTTAAATCAAATTGAGCCTCTATATGTAGAGAGATTGAAAGTAGTATGAAAGCAAATATGAAGTGAAGATTCATCCTCTGGTAAAAAGAAACTCACCCTCTTTGGCTAGATCTGGGTTATATCGGTATCCGTCAAGGTTGAATTCTTTTAATCCAGCTTCTGTTTTAATATCATTTTGGATAATGTACTTTGCCATCATCCCTCTGGCCCTTTTTGCGTTGAAGCTTATGATTTTGTAATGACCATTTTTATTTTCTTTGAAGACCGGAGTTATGAGCTTACCCTTAAGTTTTTTTGTATCTACCACTGAGAAGTACTCAAGGCTTGCGCAATTAACAATGATCTCATCTTTTTTAAGCTCTCCATTTAAAAGCTCTGTGACTTCATATTGCCAATAATCGTAGAGATTTTTAGCTTTATCTACTTTGAGTTTGGTTCCCATCTCAAGGCGATAAGGTTGAATTATATCAAGGGGTCTTAAAACACCATAGAGTCCAGAGAGAATTCTCAATTGTTTTTGAGCTCTTTTGATTTCAGAGGCACTGAGACTATGAATATCAAGCCCAATATAAGTATCACCATTGAACGCAAAAGCCGCAGGCTTTGCTAGGGCATTCGTCTTTAAAGTAAAAGACTGAAAACGCTTGTAATTAAGCTCGGCTAAATTTTGACTCAGTTTCATGAGTTTTGATAGATCTGAGGCTGTGAGCTTTTTCATCTGTTTAGCAAGGTGATTTGCTTTGCTAATAAGTTGAGGCTCAGTTGTCTGGGAAATGGTGTTTTCAGTTTCAAAATCGAGTTTTTTGGCTGGCGAGACTAAGATTTTCATAGGCAATAGTCTGCCACAAAATAAGTGCTATTAAAAGGATCTAAAGATTTGAAAACCGCCACCCAGTTGGTCACTGGCCAATTTTCCTAATGTGTTTTGAACGAGGTAGGGATAAACTGATGTTCCTGCGAGGTCGCAATCAACACCCAATAGAAATTTAAAACTGGTTGTTTTTAATGCTAGATCATCTTGGCCGGCCATATGAATATGCTTTGTTTCTAGATCTGCACGAAGGACATATTTATCAGAGAGGTACTTATTTGAATAAGCGACCCAAGTCCCAAGATAAAAGCGGCTATTAGTGCTTCCAAAACCCTGAGATCTTGAATAAATGTCTCTTGTGTAGGATGGGACAAAGAGAATACTGTTGTAATCATCGATTTTGTGAGAGACGATTAAATTTGGTTTCAATCTAAAAAGTCTATCTTCATCCGCTTGTGAGCTCTCAGATGTGGGAAGTTGAAAGGCAGCGGTTCCTCTGATGGTAGTGCTAGCATTTTTATAAATTAAAAACTGATAGAGAAATCTTGAGTCGTCTTCGTCAAAGCGATCTTCGTGATGATAAATCTGATCCGAAAGTTCAAAACGTATCTGAAAATTAAATCGGTGATTTTCGTTAACGGTATAGCGTGCATTAAACATATTATAAAACGATGTATCAGGTGTTTGACCTCGTACATCACTATCTAAGGTTCCCGTTCTTAAGTCTGACCAATAAAAATAGCTGAGATTGTCAGTAAAAGAACGAGGTTTTGCTCGCATTCTTTTGGTGATTTGTGCTGTTTGTGCCTTTGCAGATGGAAGTGAGATAAATCCGCCAAAAACAAGCCAACATACTGTAATTGCGAATTTCTTCATTAGACCTGCTCCTGTAGAAGCGTTATACTCACTAACGCTACGCATAATATAGCGTAATTTGACGTTCATTGGGCAAAAGAGACACTCTTTTGTAATAATTTCACAGGTGTTAATTATCTTTGAAGATGCTTTCAGGAGCGAGTTCTCTCCATTCACCAGGGCGTAAATTGTTTAATTCAATTTGTCCAATTTGGTAACGAATTAACCTCAGTGTTGGGTGTCCAATAGCGGCAGTCATTCGTCGCACTTGCCGGTTTTTACCCTCGGTTAAAATGATTTCAAGCCAGCTTGTGGGTATATTGGCCCGGTAGCGAATAGGGGGTATCCGTTCTGGGTAATTAGTTTCTATTAACTTCACCTGGCAAGGCTTTGTGACATAGTCTTTAATAAGCACTCCTCGAGAGAGTTTCATCAGTGACTTATTGTCCGGTAGTCCTTCGACTTGGACGTGGTAAACTTTAGATTTTTCATTTTTAGGATGAGTGATTTTTTGGTTTAGTTTTCCGTCGTCAGTCAGTATTAAGAGTCCCTCGCTATCTTTATCGAGCCTACCTGCAGCGTACACATTTGAAGGGAGATCAAATTGCGCTAAAGTTTGTCCCTCTCCACTAAATTGGCAAACCACATCATAAGGTTTATAAAAAGCAATAGTTGTCATAGAAAAGAATCTATCAGAAATTCACTAAGAGGACAGTCTAGATGCCAAAAATAAATAAAAAAGAAGAGCCCAATATTATTTGGTCTGATGAAGAGGGCTTTGATCCAAAAAAAAATAAACAAAAGAAGAAAAAGCCCAATCAACAGATAATACCCGCCGAGATTACTTTAGAAATTAAGCGAGAAAAAAAAGGTCGGGGAGGAAAAGAGGTTTGCGTTATTTCCGCTTTTCCCAGTGGACACGATTATTTCAAAGATTTAACTAAAAAGCTTAAGAGGTTATGTGGAACAGGAGGGACGTTTAAAGGGGATTGTATTGAGATTCAAGGGGATCAGCGCGAAAAGATGCAGGAGTTTTTAAAGAATTTAGGCTTTGGTGTTAAATTTACCGGTGGCTAATAATTCTGGAACCTTAAGGTCTTTGGGGATAAACTAGTAGTATGAGAGTATTAAATCATCAGGAACATTCCTCCGAGATTTTAGAGGTTTTCGCAAAAGTTTGTTCTGATAGGTCTATGTTAATTTTATGGCAGGTCAAAGAAGGTAAAAGGCAAATAAACTCTATCTACCTTGAAAAAATCGAAGAAGAAGACAATTTAATTTATCTCTCTTCGGCCAAAACGCAGGCCCTTTCGCTAGATTCACAAACGGTATTCTTTTTTTGTAAAGCTCATAATTTTATTTTTAAAACTGATATTGTGACCCAAGATAATATTGAAGCTGTCATCAAGATGCCTAGTGAGGTGAAGCTCTTGGAGAAAGAAGATCATGCGGGTATGGCTGATCTTATAGATGTTTTCAACGAAGAGAAAATCTTTGTTGAAGGCGAGGGGCGTGGCAATCTTGAATATGAAGAAAAATTAGTTGCAGGCAGAGGAGAAGCCAATATAGATAAAGAAAAGTATATGGTGGGAAAAACCAATACTGATAAGATAGATAGGTTTCGATCTGATAATACAGCAACAGAGAAACTTTCTACAAAATGGGCCGTAAAATCTATGTCGGCGGCGGATACAGCTTTGTTTGAAGAGGAGCTGTCGTATATTACTCTGGAAGAAGAAGACAAGCAGTATGAAGAGATGCGCTCAGCACCTAGGGCCAAGCCTCCTGAAGGCAAAATGGTTACCGTACAGGAGCAAAGTGGTGAACGCCCTCAAGGGACATATCCACTTTATGACCTTTCAAGAGGTGGTATTTCTTTTCTCGTTTTTAGTAAAGAAGAGTTTAATGCGGGTGAAGTCATAAACGTCTTAGGCTTTGATACTAAAAAATTTGATGAGCCTATGATTGCGCTGGTTCGCTCCGTAAGAGAAGCGGATCAACTTGGTGTGCAATATAAAGTCGGCTGCCAATTTGCTACGGAAGAAAACTCTTAACTACTTTAGTTTTCCGTAAGCCTCTTCGTCGTAACCAAAATGAATTACTTTTGCTCCTTTCATGAGAATGGGGCGTTTGATGGCAGAGGTGGTTTCCATCAATATTTGATATTTCTTTGCAGCTGTTGCAGCTTCAAAATCTTCTTTTATTTTTCTATAAGTGGGACCTTTTTTATTAACCGGCCAGTCTTCAAAAGCATCTTTCCAAGTTTTGAGCTGATCTTTGGTGGGGGGAGTCTTTTTAAAATTGATGAATTCGTATTTTAAGCCTGAGTTGTCCAAGTGATTTATAGCTTTTTTTACGGTATTACAGTTATTTATACCAAATATCTTATACATATTGACTCCGATTTTATGTTACAATTAACATTAGTTAAGTTTATAGCTTTAATATTTAAATAGTTTTGGCTAGCATAATAGAGGACTTTTTAAAAAAAGGAAAATCATGAACTACTACGCAGATGAACCTGAATGGAAATGGCTTTTTAAGAATGCTATAGATTGGGATCGAATCATCCCTCTCTATTACCCTGAGTTTCCAACCGCAGATGGGTTCAATAATAAAGAAGAAGTCATTGGTTTTATCGAAGAGCTTTTAACTGCTACAGGTGATTGGGCCGGCAACGCAGTGGCAAATAGAGCTCGCGCTTTAGATGAAAATGGGGCAGGTACGGTAGAAGATGGTTGGACTAAACCAGGACCTGAGTTACAAGAGTTTTATAAAGAAGCTGCTGAGCTATCAGTTTTTGGCCTTAGTGCTCCGGTTGAAAATGGTGGTATGGGAGTTCCAGCAATCCTGGGTCTTTTTGTTTTTGAACAAGTCAATCGAGCCTGTATGTCATCAGGAACTCAGCTTGGTTTTTTTACTTCTATTATTGATATGATCGAGCGATTTTGTGAAAAAGAAGATCGTGATCGATTGATTCCTAAAATCGTCGCGGGAGAGTTATCAGGCTCCATGTGTTTAACGGAGCCTGGAGCGGGTTCTGATCTTGGGTCTTTAAAAACAACAGCTAAAAAACAAGCAGATGGAAGTTATCTTCTTACGGGGAATAAAATTTTTATTACAAACGGCGGTGGAGGACTTGGATTCGTTCTCGCACGAACAGAAGATGCTCCAGAAGGCTTAGCTGGAATCTCAATGTTTCTTTGTGAACAAGAAGTAGATGGAAAACAAAATTATCAAATTGTAAAAAGTGAACATAAAATGGGACTTCACGGCTCTTTTACCTGTTATATTGCTTATGAAAATTCAAAGGCAAAACTGATTGGAAAAGAGAATCATGGTTTCCGATATATGCTTCACTTGATGAATGAGGCAAGATGTGCGGTTGGTCTTCAAGGTCTTGCTGGAATCGAAGGGACTCTTGCCTATGCGAGAAAATACGCCGAAGAAAGACAGCAATTTGGGAAAAACCTTCTTGAGCTTCCCTTATATGCAAGAAATCTAAAAGACTGGGAAGTTGAAAGAGATGCAATCAGAGCACTTATGGTAGACACCGTTTCTTATTTTGATCAATATGCAAAATTAGATTTAAGAAAGCGACACGGCGGTCTAGGTAAGGCCGAAACGAAACAATATGAGAGGGCCAAAAAGTGGACGAGAAGGAGAACTCCTATTGTTAAGGCCTATGCAGCGGAAGCATTTACACGTCTATCTACCAAGGGGATACAAGCTTTAGGTGGATATGGCTTTATTGAAGAATACGATGCAGCTAGATACCATAGAGATTCCTTTGCTCCGCTATTATATGAAGGGACCACTCAGATCCAAGCGCTTATGGCAATGAAGGATCTCATGAAGTTTGTGATGAGAAATCCTGCAAAGTATTTTACTGCACTTGTTAATGCTAACCCGGTGGCAAATTTTTTCGGAGCGAGTAGTGAAGCAGAATCAAAATTTAATGCCATTCAATATGACTTTAAAAAGCATTTTGTAAAACTACTTATTAGAACATTGAAGCCTGGAACAGATACAGAAAACCCAGGAGAGTTAAGAAAATTTTTCAATGCTAAAGAGTGGCTTAAAGAGGAAAATGTTATGAAGCTCATGATTCATGCAGAGACGATCCTGTTTGCGCTCTCTTATATTGAAACTCTGAGAGTTCTAATGGAGCATGCTAATAAAGATGAAAGTAGAGCGCAGCTTTTTGAAGATTATTTTAATCTTGTGACTCCTCGCTTTGCTGAAATCTATGCTGACTGGTCAATAAGACGGTCGGCATAAGCGTTACTATGGTGAGATATTTATTAAGTATTATCTTAGTTATTTTTGTAAGTTGTAACCAAGCACCCAATTGGAAAGGTGCTTGGAAGATTAATCTAGAACTTCAAGAGCAAAAGCTTCCTTTTATCATTGAGTTATTTGAAATTGGGGGCGGCTTCGCAGGTAAACTTCATAATTCAACTGAAGAGTTAGAACTTATTTCACAGAACTCTGTTGATGACAAAAAACTTCGGTTTGAAATCGGAGCCCACTATGCAGTCCTAGAACTAGAATTTGTAAATGAGGGAGAGCTAAAAGGATTTTGGGTTCGAACGAATAAGGAAGACTATAAGGTTCCTCTTACAGGGAAGAAGACCAGTGAAAGCAATGAACTCTACTCAGAGTTCGCGCAAATCGACTCTGATATAAATGTTGAAGGACGCTGGGAGGTTGAATTTAGAGAAGGAAAGAAAGGGCTAGGTCTTTTTAAACAGCAAGGCTCTAGAATAACGGGGAGTATTCTAACTAATACAGGCGATTATAGATTTTTAGTGGGTAAGGTTGAAGGAGATCAGCTGTACCTACAAGGTTTCGATGGAGTCTTTTCTTTTATATTTAAATTGAAAGTTAGAGATGAATCCCTGAGTGGTACCATGTTTTCTGGAAAATCCTACAATACGACTTTAAAGGCGATAAGAAACGAAGGATTTAAGCTTGCTAATGCTTATGAAATGACGAAGCTTACGGATAAGAAATTTGCGACATACTTAGGTGAAAGCTTAACGGGTAATCGAGTGGATCTAGCTTTAGGAGAGTTTAAAGATAAACCTAAGGTCATTCAATTATTTGGGTCTTGGTGCCCAAATTGCGTTGATGAGACCCATTTTTTTAATGATTGGATAGCAAGTAATCCAGAGCTTGCACCGAAGATAAGCTTTATTGCTCTTGCTTTCGAAAATTTTGAATCTAAAGCACAGGCGGTTAAAGCCGTAAAAAAATCAAAGAAAAAACTATCAATGAATTATCCCGTCATCTTAATAGATTATAATCGAAAGATTAAACCTGAAGATATACTGCCTATAGATAAAGGAAGAGCGTTTCCGACGACATTATTTTTAGATAAAAATAATAAGATTATCAAGGTCCATACAGGGTTTTCAGGGCCTGCCACAGGGCCATTTTTTGAAAAATTTAAAGAAAGTTTTCAAAAAACTATTGTTGATTTAGTTTCAAATTAGTCATGACAGTTATAACGATCAAACTTGCCATCACTCCAAAGTAGATAGGTTGAATATTTGTAGGGAAAAATTGAAATAAAATAGTCGCGAAAACTCCTGCAATTGAAGAAGATAGAAAAATTCTCTCAGTGAGGTTTCTTTTAAAATAATGAAAAAGCATTGGGATTAATAATGCAGCTGTTGAAATACTTCCTAATGTACTCCAGACTGCTTTTATACTCCCGTTACTAAAAAGAGAACAAACTAAGGCGACAAAGGCGATAATAACTACTGAGGCTCTTTGTGCATCAATACTTTTTCTGTTTAAAACATCATGGGCAAAGGTGGCGCCCGCTAAAAAAAGATAAGAATCAAGTGTCGAAAGGATTGTGGCCAATATCCCTGCTAGAAAAAAGCCTTTAAGTCCAAATGGCAGAGTCATTAATGAAAAGTTGAAATAGTCTGAGCCTTGTAGTGAAGCTGCATACATAGCACCAAAAGTAAGTGAGAGATCGAAAATCATCCAAATGATAGTCGCAGCAAAGATTCCCTTTCTCGCAATTTTTCTAGATCCTGCTGCAAAACTTCTTTGGTAGAAGTTTGGATCAACGAGAGTTCCAAAGGCAATGAGTCCCCACATAAGAGTTTCTCCTACACCACCTTTTCCCGTAAAGCTAAAGTAATGATCGGGAAGACTTTCTAGAGGGGTCAATCCAAATTTAAAAAAGCAAAAGACAAAGACTAATACAACACTAGTGAACATGACAAAAAATTGGATGAGGTCTGAATAAACAACCGAGCGAAAACCTCCTATCAAGGAGTAACATAAAACAATTAATACCCCTAACGACATAGAGGTAATCAGATCAAGCCCAAAGGTGAGCTCTAAAAATTTCCCAAGTGACAATATATAAGCAATGGGAAGAAGGTTTCCAATATTTAAAAGAGCGGTCCATTTGCCGGCACGTGGTCCAATCTCCGAGTAAACGAGATTTGCAAAAGTCATGTGTTTATTGGTTTGCAGTTTAGGTAAGATGAAGATCGCAAAAATAATATAACAAGCATACCAAAAAAGACCTTGAGTGAGAAAATTGTAAATACCTTCATTAAAAGCGATTTCTGCCACTCCAAATATACCCCCATACCAGGTGGCAACTAAAGTGGCTGTGAACATGGGAAGAGTTAGTTTTCGGCCCATTAAAAGGTGATCGAGAAGATTATCAGTGTCTTTTTTTAAGTTACCATACACAACCGCTATAACGGTTAAAGCAAAAACGAGCCAAAATACGATAAAATCAATTAAGCCTAAGGACTCCACGAACGATCCTCAATGATTCTTAACTGCTCTCTGAGTTGAGCTATTTCTTGCTCCCAGTATTGGTGGCTACCAAAACTTGGAAAGGCACGTTGAAAAGAACTGTCCTCATATCGATGTGAAATCCAAGCCGAAAAATGAATGATCCTTAAAGCTCTAAGCGGTTCAATAAGTTTTAGTTCTCGTCTATCGAATTCATTCATTTGCTGGTAAGCCTCGAGCATTAATTCTCTTTGAATGACGGACTCCTGGTCTCTTCCTGGAATGGTCATCCAGATGTCTTGAACACAGGGGCCTTGGCTCATATCATCAAAATCTATAAGAAATGGTCTTCCTTGGTTTAATAAGATGTTTCCATGATGGCAATCACCATGAACTCTTTGGTAGTTGATTTGGGAAAAAGAGTCTTTACTTGCCTGGAATATATTCTGAGCTAAGCTGTGATAGGTTTTTTCAAATTCCAAAGGTAGATAAGTGGATTTAAGAATGAGATCCAGATTAGCTTCCCCGAAAGTTTTTATATCTAGCCTTAGTCTATGACTGGCGGTTCTTGTTCTCCCAATTGCATGGAGTCTTCCTAGAAGCCTTCCCATTTGCTCAAGGAGGTCATCGGTCCACTCATCACAGGCACGCCCACCCATCTTAGGAAATACGGCAAAATAAAGTCCGTTTTCAGTTTCAAAAATACTTTCATGAGAATATCTAATGGGAGCTATCACTTGTATTTCTTGATCTAACAGATCGAAAAGAAAATCATGCTCATCTTGAATCTGTGCTTGGCTCCAGCGACCAGGTCTGTAGAATTTTGCCATTAAAAAAGTCTGTGAGATATGGGCGGCTTTATCGTTTTCTATTTCAATTTCATAGACCCGATTTTCCATAGAGGCCATGGGGGTTAGGCGGCCAGTCACGATATGACCTAGGCCCTCAATACTTTTTAGAACTTGATCAGGTGTGAGTTCGTCGAAAAACTTAGTTTTCTCATTTCCCCATACACTTGAGCTCATTAAGACCTAGGCTCCGCAACATTTTTTAAATTTTTTCCCAGATCCACATGGACATGGCTCGTTTCTTCCAACCTTGGGTGCACTTCTAGTGATAGGGCCTGTACCAACGATTTGACCATCTTCATAATACCATTTGTCATCTATGTTTTTGAACCTAGCTATCTCGTGATGAAGATAATCATTGCCCTTTTGGTCTGCGTAAAGGGCCTTAAATTCTACAGTTCCCTGTTTATGTCCTGGCTGGCCTTGTTTTGAGGATATAACCTCTAATCCTTTCCAAGTAGAGGTGGTGGCCCACTCTTGCGCTTCATTTACGTCAAAATCCTTTGTACCAGGTACATGAGTCTCAGCAATAAATTTTATTTGATTTTTAACAAAAGCACTATATCTGGCCCGCATAAGATCCTGAGCGCTCGCTGGGTGCTGATCGGCCGTGTGATAGGGTTCACAGCATTGCTCGTATGTTTTACCGGTTCCACAAGGACATTGTTCCATGATTAAAAGCTCCCTAGCTACGTGAAAAAGCGTCTACAATTATTGGCAAAGGATATTCTCTTTATTTCAAAAAATCAATAACTTAAGTGGTTTTACTGAAGCGCCGATAAGAAATCCATACAATATTATTTAGAGGTATGTATGTTGTTTAAAGTTCTTTATTGTCTTTGTTCACTTTTATTGGTCCAAAACCTTTATGCTTTTCCTGGGCTGATGAATCTTTTGACGAGCTCACCGAAAACGAAGCTAACTTCTGAGGAAGTAGAAGTCATTAAAGATGGATTCATTAATAAAGAGTTATATGCAGCTTTTAAAGAAGAAGGATTAAAACCAGATGAAGATCCTGATTATATTCCACCCACTCCGATTGATCCTGAAAAGGCTGCTTATGGGCCGCATAAAATGTTTGATATATTTTATGTTGAAGTAACAAACTTATATTTAAATGGAATGATCCCCAAAGGATCTTTTGTTCAGTTTGAAACGAATTATAAAAATTTAATTTTGGAAGCAGCAGTTGAGGAATATAACACAACTCAAGTCCCGTTGGATGCAGATAATGATGGGGTCCAAGATTTAGACGTCAATGGTAACCCTCTCACAACTGGACCTGCTCCGGTGACGTTTTGGACTCAAAAATATTCAGTTCTACTTGATGATTTTTTTCAAAGTGTTTTAAATACACCTAACCAAGTCTGTGTTGGCCAAGGCGTAAATGCCACGACAAAAGTTTGCTGTGAGGGCTTAGTAAAAGCAAGCTATAGAGGATCAAAAACTGGTCAAGGAAAACTTTCAGGGGAATCTTGTACAAAGCAGGAAGACTGTGCCTCTGGTGCCTGTGTCCTTAGAGATCCGCTAGGACTAAATGCTTCCAATCAATCAGGAATTTCTGAAACGGGTGGATATTGTGTGACTTGGAAAGCTTGCTATCCAGTTAATCAGGTAGGTGAGTCTTGCGATCCTGTTAATAGTCCTCTTTGTGATAGAAGTACTTGTACCAAAATGAACGCTGACTCTACCGGACTTAATATGTGTCAGGCAGAAGGACAAGCTTGCAGTGGTGCGACAGCTGCTGGTAATGCCGAATGTTGTTCAGGTAGGTGTGCTGCCAATACAAAAACATGTGTAGAAAATTATGAGTGTTTAAATTGTGTAAAATCAGGAGCCAAACCTAAAAATGGCGAAAGTTGCTGTCCTGGTTATTATCTTGATTCTAGTAGTGGTAAGTGTAAAACGAATCTTCAGCCATTAATGCCAATACTTCAAAGTTCTCTTGAAACTATTGTGAATTTTATATTCCCATCAGCTTATGCTCAAGAAAATAGTCCTAATATTACTGAAGCGGAACAAGAATATATTCAAAGAGAGACCAGCCGTTGTAATTCAGAGTTTTCTAGAGATGCCGATAAAAGACAAAACTGTTTAGATTCGTTGAAAACTAATGCCACTCAAAACTTTGAGGAAAACGATAATTTTAAGCTCTCTCTTAATGAAAGAGAAGAACTAGATAGACTAAGACAAGTGTGTACTTCTACTCATAGTTCAGGCAGTGAGGCTCACTCTGAATGTATGGAGGAGAAGGTTAATCGTGCTGAACGCTGTTTTAGAGGGAGAAGAGAGGGGCAGCAAAATGTTGATTGCTCTCAAATAGATTTTACTTTCACTGAATCAGAAACTGAGAAAAACACGATGTTCGGTGATGTTAGTGATGCGGATCTCATCCGAAATAAACAAGCACCTGAGATCGATGCTAAAACTTATTCAAATATTGATCAATGTGAGTTTCATTCTTATAACGATAACTGGAAAGATGCCTCTCGAGTTGAAAAAAATGCCGAAGTTTTTCTAAGAGCTTTTGAATTTACTTTTTCAAACAAAGGGACCCAGGATTTTTGGGTGGATTCCAATAGTAATTTTCAAAATATTTTTACGAGGGCCAATGATGTGGCCAAAAAATTCAGAGAAAATCGAGGGAAAATGATCAATCGACTTGCTGAGGTTGATCGAAAAATGTCTTGTAAATGTATTGCTATCTACGGGCCGGATAAATTCGATGCTAAAAAGCAGTCTTTTTTTAATGAGCAATGTGAGGAAGAAAAAGCCCTACTATCAACAAACCTAAATACAGACTCAGGAAAAGATATAAATAGCGACGGTGATACCGTCGTGCAAACAGGTACTAATCTTCAAAACATCCAATCTGACGAAGAGACGGAAGAAAAGAAAATTGAAGAGATGGATAAGGGTGCTATTGGAATTAGCCATGAAAGACTTCTTATTGAATGGCTTGGGCTTAGACGTGACGCTCAGTTAGAGAGATTCGTTGATAATTCAGAACTTGAAGCCAGTTTAAATGAGCTTTCCGAATATATTTCTGCTGAAGATTTTGAAGAAGTATGGATTGATGAAGTTTCAGATGATGGAAATATGATTGTAACTGGACAGCCTCCAGGGGATACCAGACCTCTTTTTAATTGGGGGATAAAGAAATTAAAAGGTTGGGTTGCGATTGCTATCATTATTCTTGCGGTTGCGGTAGGAGCAGCTTTAGGTGGTTTTGGAATTATTGCAGCACTCGGGGGAGCGTTAGGTGGTGCTGCTGCTGGATTGGCAGTTGGTTTGGCACTTTCTTTTGTTATAGGAGCTTTTGGCGGTAAAGGATCACCAAGTGTCCATGATATAAAATATGTTGATGGTAAAGGCTGGGGTCTTTTTCATGAGTGGGATGGTTTTACGAAATATTATATTGGTCCTCAATACGATAATAATTCACCGAACTCTGAGAGTCGATGTAATATTAAAGGCCGGGCAGCGGCATGTTTAAAATCTGGTTATCTTATCAAACTTGAGAATATGAAGTACCTGGATAATTTAAATGGGATGACTCATTATATTATTGATCCTAAACTTCCCTTGTTTGTCGATCCCGATGCCTTTTCATTAGAAAAAATGCCTGCCCATTCTAAAAATTGGGTTCAGATTATTAATGACACTGTTGAAGCCGGAGTCGCGGATTTAAAAACGAGAACGCCAAATAGTTTTAAGATGCTTTCTGGAAAAGATGATGCTTGCCATAAGGATAAGGGCTCAAGAGGTTGTTATAATCCAAAAAGCTCTAGTAAAAGTTATGGTAAAAGAGATATTTTAGTCGAGTCAGTAGAAGCTGGTCATTTTCAACCTGCTAAAGGTGGGTTTTCAGGCCCAGTTGAGTTTACTGATGCACTTCAAGACGCCATTAAACAAGCCGCTCAAAAATATGCCCTTTGTTATAGTCTTCAGCCTGGAGGGCCACAGAACCCAACAGGTATTAATCTCGCGGATAATTGTGGAGTTGAAGGCATGGGGGAAAATGATATGGGCTTTGGAAACCTTTTTGAGACGAGAAAAGAAGCCGAAGCTTTTAGTGAGTATGCACTAGAATTTCATTATATGTATTCCTCTCTTAGTCGGGATAAGGAGATGGCCTATCCTCTTTTAGGTGCAGATGCATATTTCTCTCTCGTCGCTTATAATATGAAGCTTGTTGGATCAATTGCAGCTGCCAGAACTAATCGCTACGCTGAAGCCTATGATCTCTATGTGGCCGATTGGGAAGATAGAGTCGGCGAGTATAAGTCTTTAGGAGAGGGTACTTCAGGACTTAATTCTCGAAATATTACTTATTCAGATACTTTATTTGAAATTATTGGAGAGTTTCAATTTAATGGCTTAGATAATATTCCAGAGCTAGATCAAAAAATCGCGAATGCTCAAACGAAGGGAAGTTCATTGTCATCCGCAGAACTTAACGCTGTCAATGCTGTTAGAAATAAGGCCATCAGAGCGAATAAAGATTTAGAAAAACAAAAGAAGTTTATATCTGATACAAAAGACATAACGGGACAGGCAAGTCTGCAGGGTAGACAGGCAAATCAGATTGCAAGGATTAACCAACCCTTGAGTAGTTTTGGAATGAATAAGCTCGGTGGCCCATTTGAAATGGGCACTAAAAAACTTAATAAGGAGCTAGGTAAATTAAATAAAAGTATTAAAGCTTTCAATAGACGTAATAGTTTTAAACCCGCTCAGGGTGGAGGTTCAGTTGCTTCCAATCCATTTACGATGCCGAAATACGGAGTTCCAAGTGTAAGCGGGTCTAATTCTCAAACGGGTTCAAATGCGGTTAGTAATGATCAAGGGCTCTCTAGTTATCAGGCTCGGGCCTTAGTAAAAGAGATGGAGCGAGATGAAAGTCTTAAGGATATTAAAGACTCTGATAGTTTATTTACTATCGTTTCAAAGGCCTATAAGAGAAATTATGGGAGAGTTCTTGTGCGCTCTAAGACGGGTGACTTTGTTCCTGAACCAAAAGACACTAAGTCTAACTCACTGACTGATGAGAGAAAGGATGCTTTAAAGACTCTTTTGGGTGAATGATTAGTTAAACTTTACGGGGATAGATTTTCCAATCTTTTTTTGATCGATTTGGTCTATATAAATCTTTCCGCCTTTATGTTGAGCTAAAGGATCTTTATCAATAGGATTAACATAAATCTCATAAAGGAATGTAAACTTCACTAATTTCTTGCCTTTTAGCACAGCATTTTTCATTTCGATTCTCAGAGTTGGCTTGTCTTCGAAAACGACACCATATTTAAAAGTAGAACTTATTGAATTAAAGTTTTTATGGCCTTGAATCTTGTAATTTAACGGAAAAAACTTATGGGGTGCGACCTGATAACTTCCTTGAAGATCACAGTTTTTATTAAAGACAATTTTTTCTTGAAAGCTTTTTTGAGTCAAAAGACTATTGGTCCAAGCTTCCTTTTTGAAGGCACAGCCTGCAGTTTTAATATCACTTGGTTGTCCTAAACTTGGGATTAGCGATTTTACAAGATTAATCGTTTCTGTTTCAGTAGCGGCAACGGCTTGGTTAGTGAAGATCAGTATTGAGAGCATCAACACTCTCATCTTCAGAATCAGCTTGTATAAATTTGAATAAACCATTACCTATAGCCTTTATTGTGTGTCCATAATTTTTTAATTTTTTACGCAAATTGTAAATATGGACGTCTAAGGTATTAGGGTGAATAGCGATATTTTTCCAAATAAGCTTTACGATTTCATTTCTATGCAGTGTTTTATCTTCATTATGATTAAAACTTTCAATAATTTTTATTTCTTTGTTGGTAAAATCACTCAAGTTTAAATTAAGTGCTTCTAGGGATTTTGTTGATTCGTAAATTCGTTCTTCTATAACTTGCAAATGATGTTCAACTTTGGCCCGTATTTCATTTTGATTAAAAGGTTTTAATAAATAATCTACCGCTCCTGCTGCATAAGCATTACTGATGGTAGACCTATCATCGCTAGATGAGATAACAAGGTAGGGTGTATTGAGAGTTAGATCAGATTCATTTAATAATTTGAAAAAATGTCCATCACTTAGCATTATATCGGCGATAATAAGCTGAGGATGATTTCCATCTTTAGTATAAGCTTTTTTGAAATCCTCAAAGGAGACAAAAAAACTTAGATTGAAAAGATCTTCGGGGAAAATATTGTGATAAATCGGCTGTAAATCAACAACATCTTCAATTATCCAAAGGCTTTTTGAACTCATAATTTCCCCCGCTCACTGAGACGGCACTGAATATCCCAGTTTTACCAAATCACCGGCAAGCTCCATCAATGGAAGACCAGTTATGGCGGTATGGTCAGTAGTTTCAATACTTTCCATTAAACTAATACCTTTTAGTTCTAATTTATAGGCTCCGGCACAGTCAACAGGATTATCGGCATTTAAGTAATTCTTAATCTGCACTGGACTGAGTCGGCGCATTTTTAAGGTTGTAATATTCGTTCTTGTTATAGACGTATCGTTTCCCCAAATGACGTAACTTGTTATAAGTTGATGTTTATCCCCACTCAGTAATTCTAATTGTCTGGTGGCATTTTCAAAGTTTCCGGGTTTACCTAAAATTTCGCCCTTAAAAACACAAACCTGGTCAGATCCAATCAATAGTTCATCTGTGCCAGTGTAGCTGGCCTTCGCCTTTTCTAATGACAGTTTCTGAGTGAGTTCTATGGGATCAGAGATTAGCTCTTTTAAGGGAGCTTCATCAAAGCCAGAAGCCCTGGTCTCGAACTCGACCCCAAGACGCTCTAGGAGTGCTTTACGATAAGGAGATTTGCTTGCTAAAATCAGTTTCTTCATCATTTCTAACTAACTCACGGATGTCTGCTATGCAAACTTATTCTTTTTCAAATTATACCCCCGAAATTTCAGAAGATTGTTTTTTGGCACCTGGCTCTCATGTCATTGGGCAAGCGAAAATCGAGAAAGGTGTTAATATTTGGTTCAATTCGGTGGTCAGAGCAGATGTGAATAAAATTTTTATCGGTGAGAATACCAACATCCAAGATTTGGCAATTTTGCACGTAACGAGCGAAAATGCTCTAAAAGTTGGCAAAAATGTGACCGTTGGCCACTCAGCTATCCTTCATGCCTGTACAATTGAAGATCACTGTTTAATTGGGATGGGGGCAAAAATTCTAGATGGTGCCGTCATTGGAGCAGGAAGTTTAGTAGCAGCTGGATCCATAGTTCCTCCTCATAAGGTTTATCCTCCTAATAGTTTTATTTTAGGATCTCCAGCAAAAAGACTGAGAGAGCTCAACGATGAGGAAAAATCAACTTTTCATGATCATTATAAGAGCTATTTACAATTGACTGAGGTTTATCAAGATGAGAGTACTCATCGTTTACTGTCTAAGTAAGTATAGGAATTAAGAGATTCCTCATAAAAATCAGTTAATTTCACTCCAATTCTTGGCTTGATATCGCCTGACTTTATTTTTTTGTCTACTTGCTGTTTAATCAGTCGATTCATTTCAGTTTTATCGTATTGCATGATCTCTAATACTTCACCAGCTGAATGACCTCGAATAATTTCTTCAATATAGAAATCATTTGGGTCTTCATCATCGCAATAAACATGGACCTCATTGAGTCTTCCAAAAAGATTATGCATATCTCCCATAACATCTTGGTAGGCACCGGTGAGAAAGATTCCTAAATAATAGTCTTGATTGAGAGGCCTTGAATGAAGAAGTAAACTGGATTCATCTTGATCCTTACCGATGAAATGCGTAACTTTTCCATCGGAGTCACAGGTAATATCTGCAAGCGTGCAATGAATATCAGGTTTTTGATTATGGTGACTGATGGGAACAATGGGAAAAACCTGGTCAATGGCCCATGAATCCGGAAGAGATTGGAAGAGAGAAAAATTGCAAAGATATTTACTGGCAAGCTCCTTTTTTAAGCTTTTTACTACATCTGGTACATTGTCCGTATTTAAAGTGAGATTGATTATTTTTTGACAAATGGCCCAGTAAATATTCTCAATTTGAGATCGCTCTAAAAGGTCTAAAACACCCAATTTAAAGGCTGAGGTACTTTCCGCTTTAAAGAGACTCGCATCGTGATAAGTATCGTAATAATTTCCAAAATCAAGATCCCGCAAAAGTGCTTTCATATTCTTTAGAATTCTATGATCTTTTGGATTTTCAGCTATATCTAAATTGTCTTGAGCCTGTAGGCTGATTTCACCAAAGACATTGGTTACCACAAAGGAATGGTGAGCCGCCATGGCCCTTCCGGTTTCAGTGACGATATTGGGATGATCGACATTATTGATGTCGCAGATCTCTTTGAGATTGTAAACAACGTCAGCGATATATTCTTTTAATGTATAATTTGTTGAAGATCCTTCTGAAGAAAGACTTCCGTCATAGCTAATTCCAACACCTCCGCCAGCATCAAAATACTCAATAGGAGCTCCCAGTTTTTTCAAATGAACAAATATATGGGCACCTTCAATCAAGCACTCTTTTAGGGTTCTGATATCTGGAATCTGTGAGCCCACATGAAAATGAAAAAGTTTAAGCATATGAAGTTTATTATGCTTTTTAAGGACTTCCACCATTTGTACAATTTGAGGAATAGAAAGACCGAACTTAGCAAAATCTCCGGATGATTCTGCCCATTTTCCTGAAGCTTTCGAACTAAGTTTCGCTCTCACCCCAATCATCGGCTCAACATCGAGATCTTCTGAGATTTCTAAGACCTGTTGCAGTTCACTGAATTTTTCAATAACAATGATCATTTTTCTGCCAAGCTTTGTTCCTAGCATCGCAAGCTTCATATACTGGTAGTCTTTATAGCCATTGAGAATTGTCAGCGCAGTTGGGTTCGTATTATAAGCGAGTACTGCCATAAGTTCTGGTTTTGAACCTGCTTCAAGACCATAATTATAATCACTTCCTGCTTCAACTATCTCCTCAACAACTTCTCTAAGTTGATTAACTTTAATCGGGTAGACTCCATAATAATCACCCTTATATTCAGCTTCTTTAATGATGTTGAGAAACGACTGGTTTAAGTCGCGTATTCTATCTCTTAAGATATCATGAAAACGCATGACGAGGGGAAAACCTAAGTTTTCTTTTTTTGCCTCCTCGATAACTTCTCTAATATTGATTTTTGGGCCTTCGATATTTTTTTGTGGAATAACACAAAGATCACCTTCAGCATTCAAACCAAAATAGCCTTCACCCCATTTAGAAATTTGATACAGCTCTGTTGAGTCTTTAAGTGACCATTTTTTTAATTTCTTTTTTGTCATGCCGCGCATGATAGTGAATCAAGAAAGTTTTGCCAATCAGTTTTTAGCCTTGATCTATAATATCAAAAAGTACTCTTTGTTCATCGATAGAAAGAGGTTTAATGGTGTCGACATTTTGTCTTTTTATACCCCGGTCTCGAATCACTTCATCCATAGATCTTATTCGTTGAGTCATCTGTCGCATCGTAAATAGAAGCCATTTTGGAAGCTGCTCTTTCAGTGCTTCTGGCGGTATTTGAAGGAGCTCTGTGGACTCGATCGCCACAACATCTGCAGAACGAGGTTTGTTATCTAAAAAAGACATTTCTCCAAAATACTCATTCTCGCCAATATAGGCGATAGGAGTGACCCTTTTGCCCGAGCGAGAGCATATTAAAAGCCTTCCGCTGATAACGAGATATATATCTTTTTCAAGGTCACCTTCGCGACAAAGAACAGTATTTTCTTTAAGAGTGATTTTTTTAGCTTTCATTATTCTAATTTTAACAGTTTTTGGATTTTTAAGGCAAGAATATCTGTGAGCTTACCTAAATAATAATCTTGGGGATATATGTCATCAATAAACACTGAATTTCTGGTGGACTCATCCGCTAAGTAAGTATGGTAGTCAAAAGTGGGAAAATTATATTTCTGAGCAGTCTTTTTCATAATCTCATTGAGTATAGGGTTTGCACCAGTTCTTCCACAATCATAACTAACAGCTAGTTCACCATAGTCGTGTGCTTTAGAAAATTCATTTAGTTTATATAAAATCCTTGAATGCAAATAGAGAATCTCTGCGGAGTAGGGATTTAAAAGCGCTAGTTCTTTGGTAATATTGAAAGCTCCTTTAAAATCACTTTTACTAAACAAGGCTTTTGCTTCTTTAAATTCTTCAAAATAACTTCGATCTATCGATCCATAACAGGCACTTTTAGGAGGTATGCTTAAATTTATAGGAGTCGTAACGGGAATGACATAACTGGTACTCTTTTTGGCATATTGAAGTATCTCTCCAAAACTAGCCTCATAGAGACGAAAAAGAATTTCATTATGTTTATAAACGAGGCGTTCGGGAACAGCTGTTTGACGAGGTTTAATGGTGGGTCCCAACTCTTTATAATTTACGGGAGAGTAGACAAGCTTTGAGAGCCAGGGGAACAACATTAATAGGGACTGCAAATTAATATCCTGATAAAGGTCTAAGTTATTTACTATTTGTTGGTAATTTCTAGGGGCGAAAAGAGATTCATAGTTTTCATCTGTATTGCTAAGAAAAATAATGACTAACGGTAGTCTTTCCAATGACTTCAACTTCTTAAGGCTTCGGTGGATGTTCTGACCTTCGCCTGCAAGAGTTTGAATCTTGATTTGTCCGGAAATATTGTTAGAAATTTTTTTAGCTAATTGGTCTTTAAAAGTGTCTAGTCTAGCTGCCATTCTATCGCCTATGATTAAAATGGGTGCCTCTAGCTCTATCTTTTCCTGAGAGGGGGGGAAGATAAAGGGATAGGGGATCACGGTGGCACGATTATTTTGGTAACGGTTTACGAAAAAAAGAATCCCTGCTAATAGAGGAAGACTTAAGCCTATTATCAATACTTTCTTCACAAAGCCATCAATCCCTTGTCACTTAACGTTTAATCTATTATCTCATAGGTTCCAATAGCAGTGAAGGATGCATAGTGTTAGAAAAGCCATTAAAGGTACCAGAGCTTCTCGTTCCCGCTGGGAGCTTAGAAAAACTGAAGGTTGCTGTAGATTACGGTGCAGATGCTATTTATCTGGCAGGACTCAAGTTTGGGCTACGAGCCGCGGCAGATAATTTCACAGAAACTGAATTAGATGAAGGTATTCGTTATGCCCATGAACGAGAAGTAAAAGTTTACTTAGTTTTAAATGGGTTTCTTCATGATAAAGATTTAAGTGAGCTCCCGGACTTTTTAAAATATATCGAAAAAATTGGCGTCGATGCTGTAATCGTTTCAGATCTAGGTGTCATTGAAACTGTTAAAAATCATAGTAATCTTGAGATACATCTTTCAACTCAGGCCAGCTGTTTAAATGCACAATCTGCGAAATTTTGGAAAAATTTTGGAGTCACCAGAATAGTCGTGGGCCGAGAAGTATCCCTGTCAGAGGTAAAAGATATCAAGGCAAAAGTTGATATTGAAATTGAAATGTTTATTCATGGTTCAATGTGCATGGCCTACTCAGGCAATTGTACTATCTCGAATTATACCCAAGGAAGAGATAGTAACCGAGGCGGTTGCGCCCATTCATGTAGATTTCAATATTCATTGGAACAGAATGACCAAAAACTAAGTTCCTTTTTTATGAGCTCTAAAGATCTAAATGGATTAAGTCTCATTGAAGAATTTTCTAAGGCAGGAGTCGATAGCGTTAAAGTAGAGGGGAGAATGAAAAGTCACCTTTATGCAGGTACCGTAGCCAAGGTTTATTCTGAAGCCTTAAATGAATTTAAAAATACAGGTAAGTTAGAGGCCCAAAGAATCTCTTTTTGGCAAAATGAACTTAAGAAATTTACTCATCGTGAATATGCTGAGGTTAATCTCATAGAAAAAGCTGGTGCTGATACCGTCTACTTTGAAAGAGAAAACGAAAATAACTACGGCATGCTGGGAAGAGTCCTTGAAGTAAAAGATGAGTACTTCGTTATGCAGGTGAGGCATGCTTTTGAAGTAGGTCATTCACTTGAAATTTTACCTTTTAAAGGGTCTCCAATTAAACTAGACATCCAAAATATGTCTTCTTTAACCAACGAGCCAATCGAAAGAACGAAACCTTCGACTCTGGTAAAGATTCCCTTACCTAGAGAGAGGGTGGTTGAAGCAAATTATCTTATTCGGGGATTCAAGTGAGACTTTCATACGCTATTGAAAATGAAGAACAACTAAAATTACTTAATCCAAAAGTAGATGAAGTAATAATCGCTTGTAAGGAACTCTCTCGATTTTCTCATCTCAATTTAGAAGAAGCATCGCAATTGATAAAAATTGCCAAAGACTCGGGATTTAACGTGTTTTTTGACTTTGATGTCCTTTCAACTGAGAGTGATTTTAAATTTTTGACAAACGAATTTCTAAAACTACCTTTTCAGTTTATCACAGCGATTAGAGTGCAAGATCTAGGAATAGCTGAATTTATAAAAAGCACGACGGATCTAGATCTTCATCTCATTACAGAAACAGGGAATCATAATCTTATCGGCTTAAAAGCTTATGAGAGTTATTTTGGGAAACGAGTTACCAGGTTTGTTGTTTCTAGTGAGCTCAATTATGAATTGCTTAAATCCTATTCTCAAGAGCTCAATACTCCTTTGGAGGCGTTAGGGTTTGGAAGACTCTTAATTTTTTATACCCCAAGAAAATTGGTGTCTCATTATGATCGTTTTGAGTGGATAAATGAGCAGATAGAGGTTTCAGCATCAAGTGAAGAGTCCCCTCACAAAGGTTTTCCTGTGCTTGAAAATAAGCATGGAACATTTATGTATCATATTAAAGAACTTTTTTTGTTTGATAAAATGGACTTATTAATAGAGTCAGGACTCTTTTCTGTAAGAGTAGATTTAAGACATAGAGATGGAAAACTTTTAGAATTGTTTGTTAATAATATTAAATTAGGCCTTACCGGCCCTGAGTTAAAAAAGAAAATAGCACCAAAGAGTATTCGTGGTTATTTTCTAACCAATAAATCAGATGTCCTCTTTAAAAAATTAAAAAATTACCGCATCCAACGAAAAGATTCGCACTATCTAGGTGAAGTGATTGATGCCTCAAAAGACAATTATCTTGCGATTGAATTAAAAGGGAGTGCTGATTTAAAAGTCGGTGATGAAATCACTATCTATAACCCGGACGGGAAAATAAAGGATGTTCGAATAGAAATATTAAAAGATTTTTCAGGCAATAGTCTGGAGGAAAAGAAGATGGGACTGGTGTTAACCAAATACTTAAGTGGGGTTTGGGTTAAGGCTCAATTGTATCAAAAAAGCGCGCAGAATTTCTAAAATCCCGCGCGCTAGATTTTTGAGAGAGAGTCTCACTTAGTGAGTCAAATTCATAAATTTTTTCTAATGTTTTAAGATGGGGAGGATGGTTTAGAATCCTCCCTTTTAGTTTAATATTGGCAAATACTTGAACTTGCTTGTGAATTTCCAGAGCCTAAGTAGATAGGATAGAATTTAAAGATATATCCACCTTGGGCCGTTTCTACTGCGATATCCATCGCGGTAATTTCGCCAACTCCGCAGTTTCTACTTACATTAAGAACAGGTGCAATTCCTGACTGGCTCACAATATAGCCACGTGAATTAGGTGCAAGGTCTGGTCTTCGACAGGCAAAGACTTCTATGACGGCTTGACCATTTCTATTAGTCACAACTCCCATATCACCTTCATACGTTACACCGGCGTACATGGAGTTTGCGTTTACGTTCATTCCCTGCAGAGGAATAATCAGATTTGTTCTCGCGTTATTAAGTTGTCCTGTGTTGTAGTCATAACAAGGATTTTCATTAATAACTCTTTGAACCCAGTCGCCTGGTAATTGAGTTCCGTTACCTCCGAAAGTGGCACCTCCGGGATAGTTTCCATAAGGGTTACTGCTACTTCCCCCTCCTGATTTGTTTTGCTCTCCACCACAGCTAACAAGTAGCATAGCTGATAAAAAGGTCAGAGCTGCAATTTTTGCGATCTCTTTCATATCTCTCTCCTGTAAAAATCTCTACCTATACATATACAAGCAGCGTGCCAATATATTTTACCTCTTTCTAGGTATTTAGAAGCATGAAATTGTGTATACTTTTTTTATAGCGTCTAACTCTTAGACAGTTCTGCTTGATAAATATGGGTTATAATAGAGAAATGAATAGATTATCTAAGTTATTAGCAGAATATGCTGAAAGTCATCAGAATAGCGTGAATATTAATATTCATAAGATTTGTGTTCCCGCGATCACTTTTTCTGTCGTGGGACTATTGGCCTCGATTCCTTTCAATATCTATGGTGTGCCACCTGTACTGTATATTTTAGCTGCAGTGGCCCTCTACTATGCGAGTCTTTCTCTAAAATATTTAATTTTGTTTTTTCCAGTTTTGTTTGTCTTCTTAGCAGTAGCTTTCTACTTGCAAGGCTTAGGGGTGTTATGGCAGTTAAGCCTTGGTATTTTTGTCGTAGCATGGATCGGTCAATTTTATGGACATAAAGTTGAAGGAAAAAAACCTTCTTTTTTTAAAGACCTTCAATTTTTATTAATAGGACCTCTTTGGACTATAAAGACCGTTTTAAAACTCAAAGACTAAAAATTTTACGCGAATGCCGTTTTGATTGAAGCTTAATTGTCTTGTGGCCGGAAGTGATTTGGCGAAAGTCTCAGGTATAATAATACCGCAAGCTCTAGGCGAAAGGGACTCTAGCTTCTGATAAATGTTTTTAAAATATCGTTGAGGTTCCACTGGGATCTTGATCCTCTTGCCGTAGGGAGGGTTCATAATGATAAAGTCGCTTGGCGTTTTTTCGATTTTAAAAAAATCAAGATTAGTTAAGCTAAAATCTCCTTTCTCATGTGGTATAAGAACATCTTTATTCCAGTCATTCCCAAAGGCTTTAAGTTTTACCGTAGGCTTTACTGCAATTTCAATTGAAGGGATGTTTTTCCAATAGTGAAAGCTAAATTTTCTGTTCAATAATGGCTTATTTTGATTTAAAAACTCACTTAGAAAAGTAGCGCTTCCACACATGGGGTCATAGAGAGACAGCATAGTCTCACGTTCATTTCTTAAGAATTCTAAACAAGCAAAGGCAAAATTTTCACGGATTCCTGCATGACCTCTATGCGAACTCCACCCTCTTTTATGAAGGTGGTCTCCCGTCGTATCTAATGAAATAGTCAGTTGATCATTATCAAAGCGTAGATAAATTGTTTGTTGTGGATAATTTTTTTTCTGATGGTAAAGAGCGAGTTTATGATTCTGACAATACTTTTCAAAAGCTTCAATTGACGTCTGTTCAATTCTCTTGGTGTGGATGAGGCGAGAATTTGATGAAGAGACTTTAAATTTAACATTATTTTGTTGCAAATAATCTCTCCAGGGAATTTTACTTAAGAGGGAATAGAGCTTGGGGAGATCTCTACATGTTTGCGTTTTGAGTCTTATAAGAATTCTCGAAGGAATTCGAAGCCAATAATTCAGCTCAAGCCCATGCATGAGGGGAAGCTCAATTTCAAGTCCTCCTTGAATGAGCGTTATAGGAGGGAAAGCTTTATAGGCAAGACGAGAGCTTAATTTCCCAACCAATTCTGATTTTGCAAGCGATTCAAGACCAGGCGGACAGACAATAAAAAAAGTAAATTCCATGACTTCATATAGATAAATACCAGGCCCTTGTCATCCTTGTAGGCAACCTTTATAAGGAGCAGATGCAAAAACTTAAGGGGCACCACAAGAACCCAGAAAACCCTGAATTCAAGGTAGAATACGGTATTGTAGGAGATGAATTTAAGGTCTCTGGAAGCTATGAAGGAAAGCTTTATGTCTCTGATGACTTTAAAGTAGAAGGGTTTGATAACTGGCTTCTTTGGGAGTTTGATGTCTTTGAGCTTTTTCTTACAAGAGGGCATCCCCAAGGTCATTATCTAGAGATTCAATTCTCTCCTCTAGGCCAGAAGTTGGCGTTATTGATCAAAAGACCTCGAGAGGACTTTGATTTTTACGTGCCAAAGACTTTTAAATTAGAAAATACAATAGATGATCAGGGATGGAAGTTTAAATGCACGATTAAAGCTACGGATATTCCCGGAAGTGATTCCATTATTCATGGGAATCTTCATTCTTGTATACACAAAGCTCCAAGCCGTTGCTATTTAGGCACCGAAATAAACAAAGAAGATGTACCTGATTTTCATAGGCCGGAACTTTTTATAAAACTAGGCGAGTTTAATGGCTAAGCTAACACTTGTTCCGACACCAATTTCAGACCACAAGCCTTGGGATGCAGAGACCATAGAGACACTCAGGAAAGCATTTATTGGTGGGAGTGCCATTGTCGTTGAGGAGCATAAAATTGCGAGAAGAAAATGGATTGCCAATGGTCTTCCGAGAGAGGCAATTGATAAATTTATCTGCTTAAATGAGCATACCAAGGTAGATACGAATCAACAGGTTCTCAGTCTTCTAAAATCAGGTGTAGATACCTATTTAATGAGTGATTGCGGTCTTCCAGCTTTTTGTGATCCGGGCCAGGAGTTAGTCGATATATGTCATAACGAAAGAATCAAAGTAACGGCGTTAAGTTTTCCAAATTCTGTTATTTTAGCACTGTCGCTCAGTGGGTTTAAATCGGATACCTTCTTTTTTGGTGGATTTATACCTAGGGAAAATAGGCTTAAAGGTCTTAAGCAATTGGACCAAAGAAGAGAGACCGTGATCTTAATGGACACACCTTATCGTTTGTCTAAGGTGCTTGAGGAATTGAAGCAAATTGGGGTTAAAAGGCAGGTATTTGTAGGAATTGATTTAAATTGTGACTCAGAAATGCTAGTTAGAGGTACTATTGAGCAGGTAGTCAAAGACTTGAACAACGTGAACAAACGGGAATTTGTGCTAGTATTAGGGCCATATGACGGACGATAGGAAACAAGACCATATTGATCTAGCTTTTAGATCAAGACCTAGATCTAGGTTTGAGTTAGGTGATTTAACTTATGAACCAATGCTTGGTCATTTAAGTCCAATTGAGCCAAGTGAGTTTAGCTTCGCAAAGGCTAAGATGAAGCTTCCACTATGGGTTTCTAGCATGACAGGTGGGACAGAAAAAGCGAGAGGAATAAACCAAAATTTAGCTAAATTATGTGGTGAATATGGGCTAGGTATGGGACTTGGCTCCTGCAGACCTCTTTTAGATGATAAGCGTTGGGAAGACTTTGAAGTCCGAAACTTAATGGGTCCTGATGCCCCTTTGTATAGCAATTTTGGAATAGCTCAGATTGAGGAGCTTATCGCTCAAAATAAAATCGATAAAATTATCGAGATCACCAAGAGGTTGGAAGCCAATGGGGTTATAGTGCATGTGAACCCATTGCAAGAATTTGCTCAGCCTGAAGGTGATCGATACAAAGTAGCTCCGTTAGAAACGATAAAACGTCTTTTGGAGTTAATGGACTTTCCCATTATTGTAAAAGAAGTAGGACAGGGGATGGGTCCTAGAAGTCTGGCCGGCTTAGTTTCTTTACCGATTGAAGCCATTGAGTTTGCTGCTTTTGGTGGAACTAATTTTACAATGCTTGAACAGAGCAGACATCAAAAGACAGATAGCTCAAAAAATGAGTTACTGGCTGGACTTGCTACAATAGGACATACACCGGAAGAAATGATTGGCTGGATAAATGCTTTTGAGTTTGAGCTCGAATGTCAGCAATTTATTATCTCTGGAGGAGTTTATGATCCTATCAGGGCAAAGGTTTTGAACGATTCTCTTCATTACCCTAGTGCTGTTGGAATGGCATCGCAATTTCTCAAGTTTGCCATGGGAGATTACGAGCAATTGCAGGCATACGCAGAAGATCTTATTGAAGTTTATTTGGTTTGTGACCAAGTATTAAAAGGATAGATAGAATGAAGCAGGTTTCAGGTTTCTCAAAACTCTCTAAACTAGAAAAAATAGATTGGCTTAAAACACAACTCCCTCATGCCTATACATTAAATGTCTTACAAGACTATTGGTTGGCAGATCGAGCGACTCAAAAACTCATTGAGGAATTTAGTGAAAATACGATTGGAAACTTTATTCTTCCCTATGGTGTAGCACCTAATTTTTTATTGGATGGAGAAATGTTTGCTGTACCATTCGTTATAGAAGAGAGTTCAGTCGTTGCAGCTAGTGCAAAAAGTGCAAAGTTTTGGTTGAGTCGAGGTGGTTTTAAAACGAAAAAACTAACGACTTTAAAGAACGGCCAAGTACACTTTTTCTATCATGGTGATAAAAGCGAGCTTGAAGAACAGTTTCTCAATAATAAAGAGAGTTTATTCAACTCTGTGGCTGAGCTTTCAAACAATATGGAAAAACGAGGCGGAGGAATTAAATCGATTGAGCTCAAGGATATGACCGCTGAACTTCCCAATTATTTTCAGCTCTATGCCACTTTTGAGACTTGTGATGCAATGGGGGCAAATTTCATAAACTCGATTTTAGAAGAGCTAGGGAACCAAATAAGTCATTGGGATCATACCGAAGTTAATATGTGCATTCTTTCTAATTTTACCCCGGAGTGCAAAGTCGAAGTGGAAGTGAGTTGTCCAATAGACTCCCTTAAAGGTGTAGCAAAAAACGTTGAAGCTAAAGATTTTGCTTACAAATTTAAACAAGCAGTTGATATAGCTCAGGCTGATATACGGCGTGCAGTGACTCATAATAAAGGAATCTTTAATGGAATAGATGCTGTTATTTTGGCCACTGGAAACGATTTTAGGGCCATTGAAGCCTGTGGGCATGCATATGCGGCCAGAGATGGAAGTTATAGGGGACTCACCACATGTGATATCAGTGAGGGAGAGTTTAGTTTTAAAATTGATATTCCTCTAGCTTTAGGAACGGTGGGAGGACTAACAACATTGCATCCAATGGCAAAGGTTTCACTTGAAATGCTGGGTAATCCGAATGCTCAAACGTTAATGAAAATTGTAGCAGCAGCTGGACTTGCTCAAAACTTTGGCGCTCTGCGCTCTTTGGTAACTACTGGAATTCAGCAAGGCCATATGAAAATGCACCTTTTAAATATCTTAAATCAGTTAAACGCTTCAAAAGAAGAAATTAAGCGGGCCAAAGAATACTTTAATGAAAGAACAGTATCGTTTTCCGGGGTGAGGGATTTCCTTGCCAAAACAGACACCCTGCATTAGGATGTGTCCACCTAAGAGATCAAGAGAGACTAGATGAGTAAGAATTATTATTACGGGCATGGAAAGCTGCTTTTGACCGGTGAGTACTTGGTTATGGATGGCTGTAAATCTTTGGCGCTTCCTAGTAAATTAGGCCAACAAATGCATGTCGAGTATCGACCCACCTCCGAACCAAAGTTGTTTTGGAAGAGTTACGATAAAGACAATAAAGTCTGGTTTGATGCGGTCTTCGAACTATGGCATTTTGATATACTAAAATTTGATGAGACGCTGGTTGATGAAGCTCAGGTTCTGGCCTTGCAAGGAATTCTTCGGCAAGCGAGAAAACAAAATATCCATTTTCTAAGGGAGCAAGTTGATTTTCATGTTTCAACCAGACTTGAATTCCCACTTGATTGGGGACTTGGTTCTAGCTCAACCCTAATTTACAATGTGGCACAATGGGCCTACGTGAGTCCTTTTGAACTTCTAGAAAAAACTTTTGGAGGCTCGGGATACGATATTGCTTGTGCCCAGTCCTTTGGTCCCGTTGTTTATCAGAATCTAAAACGAGGTCCTCAATGGGAGACTGCAAACTTTTATCCCAGTTTTAAAGATAGAATTTATTTTGTACACCTGAACCGAAAGCAAAACAGTCGTGACGAGATCCAGCGTTATCGGGAATTAGCTCCTTCTAATAAGGATAAACTAATAGAGAGAGTGAATAAAGTTACAGAGGCCTGTTTGGAAGTCGTTGATATGGGGGAATTTCAAAATCTAATGGCAGAGCATGAAAGTATTATAGCTGAGTGTATCGATAAAAGACCTATTCAAAGTGAGCTATTTGGAGACTTTGATGGAGTCGTAAAATCTCTTGGCGCATGGGGTGGGGACTTTGCTCTTATTGCTAGCAAAAATTCTTGGGAAGATATAAGAGATTATTTTTATCACCGTGGATACAAAGAGCTGCTTTCATATGATGAAATGATTCTTCAAACTTTTCCTCGATTTAGCGAACCTGAAATTAATCTTAAAAGAGAGTTGGATCATGGGCTCAAGGCCCTCTAGTGGGAAAATAAAAGTTTCAACTCCTTCAAATATTGCTTTTATTAAATATTGGGGAAAGTATGGCAATCAGATGCCAATGAACCCATCTATTTCTATGACACTTGATAAATGTCGAACAGAATTTGATGTTGATTATAGTGAAGGGCAAAATTCAGTTGAGCTTATTTTTGAAGGCACGAGAAACCAAGACTTTGAGACAAAACTCACAAAGCTTTATCAAAAACTCATTTCGAATTTTCCCATCCTTGATGGTTATCATTTTAAAATAAAATCTCGAAACACTTTTCCTCATTCCGCCGGTATTGCTTCGTCTGCTTCTGCGATGTCTGCTTTTGCGCTGACTCTTGGAGTCGTTTCTCAAAGGCAAAATGATTTGGAGTTTGTCAGTGAGCTTGCTAGGCTTTGTTCGGGCTCTGCTTGTCGAAGTGTCTATCCTGATTATGCTATTTGGGGAGAGTCTCAATGTATAGACAATTCCTCACAAGAACATGCTATCGTATTTAATGAAGCTCACTCAATTTTTAATAATATGAACGATTCTATTGTCATTGTTGATTCTGGTGAAAAGTCAGTTTCAAGTAGTGCAGGTCATGGGCTTATGTCCAACCATCCTTATAGAGAAAAGAGGGTGGTTCAAGCGAATACAAATTTTAATAGCATTATTGAAGCCATGAGAACCGGAGATTTGGAAAAATTTGGTAGAGTTATTGAAAATGAGGCATTAAGCCTACATGCTCTGATGCTCAGTTCAGATCCATCTTATATTTTATTAAAGCCTTTAAGCCTTCAGTTAATCGAAGAGGTAAAAAATATGAGAGAGATGACTAATACGCCACTTTATTTTACTATCGATGCGGGTCCTAATATACATTTAATATACCCAGATCAGGCTAAAAATGAGGCCAGAAATTTTATAGATAATTTTTGCCATAAGCATAAACTCACCGTAATTCATGATGGTATTGGAAAAGGACCTCGTATTGAGCCTAAATAGATCATGTGATTATTTCCATTCAAAGCTGCTCCTTTTTGGTGAGTATGCGATTGTGAAAGGCGGCCAAGGTCTAGCAATTCCCTTTCCTAAATTTAAAGGATGCTTAAAAATTGGTGATCTAGAGACTGATGCTAAATTCTTTGAGCTCTATGATTATTTAAAAAAATCTCCACTTCTCGCCAAGAGGTTGGATCTTAAACGATTTCGAGAAGACTTGGATCTGGGTCTTTGTTTTGATTCTAATATTCCTCAAGGTTATGGCATTGGAAGCTCAGGTGCATTGTGTGCGGCTATTTATAGTGAGTACATTATCGGGGGACTTCCTCCAGTTGAAAATTCAAAAGATTTAAAAGAACTTCAAGATTATATGGCATTGATGGAATCATTTTATCATGGGACCTCTAGTGGACTTGACTGCTTGATCAGTCTGATTGATAAGCCTGTTCATATCAAAGATCGAAAAGATGTCGTTGCGATTAAGGCTCCTCGTTTTCTAGAGCTTGGTAACTTCTATCTCTTTGATTCTGACCAGCAGCGAAAAACTTCGCCTTTAGTTCATCAATTTCTCACTCGCTTTGATAAAGAACAAAGTTTTCAGTTAAGTTTCAAAGAGTTTACGAAGCTTAATGATTTACTAATTCGGGATTTACTTAATCTAGACACAGAGGCTTTAAAGGACCATTTTAAAAAGCTTTCAGAGCTTCAAGGAGATCTTCTCTCTGATATGATTCCTCCTAATGCTAAAGATTTTTGGCAAAAGGGACTTGCTTCAGGTGAGTATTATACTAAGTTTTGTGGTGCTGGTGGCGGAGGCTTCTTTCTGGTATATTCTACAAGTAATTTAAATGAACCTGGATTAATAGCATTATAAATGGAAAATTTTAGACCGGCGGGAACACTCTCTCAATTTTTAACAGATTTAAAGTCTTCAAAAGTTAACGAAGGATCTTTGATGGTTTGGCAAACTGTTAAAGGTAAAAAAAAGGTTCTCAAAGGAAGCTACTCTAGTCATAAGAAAGAAAAAGACAAAACAGTTGTAAACATACATCTGGAAAAAAACCATAGTTTTGATAAAGACTCCCCAATTTATCTTTATGAAGAGGTGAATGGAATACTTTTTAAAGGTGAGTATAGTTATTATGTAAACCAAAATTTGAAATTGATAATTGATGAAAAAGTATTTTTAAAAGAAAAAAGGAAATCACCTAGATTCGGATTTCATTATAGTGATGTAAAAATTGAGTTAGAATATCAAAAAAAGACATACGAATTTAAACTCAAAGACGTTAGTGACTTAGGCTACTCCATTGAATTAAAGCATAAAATCGCAGAGCATTTTAAGGTAACACAACCAATAAATCTGTTATCAGTTCATGGTGTCAATTTACCTAAGGCAATTGGGGGAAGTATCGTTTATATACAGAAGTCCCCCCATAAATGGTCTAAGGGACATTCCATTATAGGGATAAAGTTTAATCGGAAATCAAAGTTATTTACTCTCATAGCAAAGCAAATGGGCCTTAGTTAATATCTTCGGAATCTTTAACTAAGCTTAACTTTACGGCTTCTTTCATATGTTTTGCAGGCATACGCTCACGAGTCTCTACTTTCCAGTCTTCAGAAATCATGGCGGCTTTTGCTAACTTTCTTTCTAGTTGATTTAGCTGTTCAACACTTTCTCTTATATGCTCAGTGACTCCCATTTTTGTTTGAATTCTTTGAACTGGAGCCTGTGCATGAATATCTGTTAATAATTTACCGAGTCGGTCAAAACGTTCATTTTCATCATAGCTAAAAAAGACAAATCCACTAGCTTCAAGTTTATGAGTATTAATATTAGATCCGCTTAAAAGCCAATTTCTTGCATTCGCTTGACCTGCAATAGCTCCCAATTGTGAAATGCCTCCAGAGGAAGGCATAAGACCGAGCTTGGAGTGTTCAAATGTGATCTGACAAGATTTGTGAGACACTCTGATATCACATGCCGTCGCAAGCTCACTGGCCACATTATTTGTCCCATGTCCAAGATCGGCAATAATGATTTGAGGTAAGTGCATCAAGCTGAAGGTGATTTTTTGGAGTTTTTGAGTGTAGTTTTCTAACTTATTTACCGTCAATGTTTTTAATATATCTGGGTCTATTCCCGCTGAAAGCTTTTTTGCCCTCGAGAATAAAACTATCGAGTGTATCTCAACTTTCCCTGAACACCAGGCCATCAAAGTTTCAAATTCAAATAGAAATTCCCAGTTGATATACTGCTGAGGTGGTCGATTGAGTTCTACCCATAGGGTACGGGTTGTTTTGTCTAAGCGAACGTCAAAAGTTTGATAATTAAAAATTGAACTCATATGCCTTCCTTGGTGAACTTGTTCGATTAGGCATCCTTGCCTGATTAAATTTTTTCTTTTTTGGAAGTGAAAGTCAAACCGATGAGAGAAAAAATAAGATACTAATAACTTACCGCTTTAATCGGTAAATTATTCTCTCTATCTCACACGTTTTTGGATATGCTAGAGGCTTATGCGTGACCGTTTTCTTCTAAGTAGCGTTCTGCTCGCATAGCAGCTTCACAACCGCTTCCAGCAGCAGATATCGCTTGACGATAATAGGAGTCTTGAACATCTCCACAGGCAAATACTCCAGGAACGTTGGTGTCAGGATGCTTGCCTTGAGTGATGATGAATCCATGGTCATCAAGCTTGATTTGATTATTTAAGAATCCTGTATTTGGAGTGTGACCAATTCCCATAAAAAGACCATTAGTTGGTCTTTCCATGACTTCGTTAGTTTGGTTATTCAAAACTTTTATGGCGTAGACACCTTGATCATTGGCAAGAATCTCCTGAACCTCGGTGTTCCAAACAATTTCAATTTTTGGATTATCAAACACTCTTTGCTGCATAGGTTTTGAGGCACGGAGTGAATCTCTTCTATGGAGGATTGAAACTTTACTAGCAAATTTAGACAAAAACATGGCTTCTTCCATTGCCGTATCGCCACCACCGACGACATGAACAATTTGGTCTCTAAAAAAGAAACCATCGCAAGTCGCACAAGCGCTTACACCTTTACCGATAAGCTCTTTTTCATTGGGAAGACCTAGGTATTTCGCACTAGCACCTGTTGAGATGATTAAAGTTTGAGTTTGGAAGGTATCTCCTGACTCAGTTTTTAAAGTGAACGGACGTTTAGAGAGGTCAACGTCACTTACATGAGAGGTGAGATACTCTGTTCCAAACCTCTCTGCTTGAGCTTTCATTTTTTGCATTAAATCGGGACCCATGACTCCTTCCGGAAAACCAGGGAAATTTTCAACATCCGTAGTAGTAGTTAACTGGCCACCAGGTTCGTGCCCCATAATTACAAGTGGCTTTAAGTTTGCTCTAGATGCATAAAGAGCGGCTGTATAACCAGCAGGACCTGAGCCAATAATAACTACATCACGAGTTTCCATTCATATACCTCTTCAATAATCGATGTTAATTTAAATCAGTTCAATACTTTATTAAGATTCCGCGTCTACACCGAGACGTTTTTTAATCGTATCAGGTCTATCATCTTTTTCTGGATTCATTTCATACCAAGCTGATACAGAGAGGAGCTCTTCTGCATTATCTACTTTACGGGTGAGATAATATTTTTCACCTGAAAGAGAGCATTCGTATTTGTAAGTGATTTTTTCTTTTTTTCTTCTAGCCATGAATAACTTTATAAAGCATAAAACTATAAAACTCAAGCATTTAGGTCACTTCATTTCACAGAATCTGAGAAATTTAGATAAAAAACTAGAGCATTTTCTTTTCAAATGACGCTCAAAGTATAACAATATAATTATAACTAGTTACGTTTTAAGGTTACGGATGACCCAGAGTATTAGCTTATTATCTCTTTTATGCCTTGTGGTATCCTCCGCATATGCTTTCGACGATGGAATGGTAAATTTGCTAGAAGTATCTTCCAGTGGAAGAACAATCTATCTCGATCGAGGTACTGTAGATGGTATTAAAGAGGAAGAGTACGGCGTTTTAATGCTCAAGGAAGAAACCTCGCTTGGGCGCTTTACGGTTAGACCAGTTGCAAAAATTCGTTCCGTAAAAGCTTTGTCAGATGAATCTGTATGGGTTGCCTACCAAGTTTTTGAAAATAGGGGCCTAGTAAAAGGTGCTAAGTTAACGCTACTGTCCGAATCTAGTTTGCTAAAAGGCCGCGCTGAATTTACTTCCAAAAGAACTAACCTTGTGACTCGTAATGATCCAGCAAAAGAAGTGAAAGACTTTCTCCTTGAGGGAGATTCACTGGCTAAAAAGAAGTCAAATTACAAAATTGTTCAAAAAGTTAAACCTAAAGAAGCTCATCAAGATAAAATTGTCGACTTGGTGGATGTGAATGAATTTGAAGATAGATATGGTGACGGAAGACTCTTTATAGAAGGAATATATAAGAGTCCTAGGGCGCAGGAGTTTCAAAGAAGAAAGCGAGTGCACGCTTTTGAAAAAATGGTTGTAGCCTATTTTAAAAAAGCCAATAGTGTTACCTTTGATCCTGCAGGAGTCTTGGAGCTACAGAATAGTTCAGATAAAGTAACTCAAAACACTTATGATCAAAAAAATAACTCCAGACTTAATACTTATAATAAGCGCAAAAAGCTTTACGATAATTTGAGAAAGAAAGGGGCGAGGTGGTCCAAAGATTATACTGATGAAGAGCTCAGTGACATCTTGGAGACGATGGACACGGAATATGAAATAGAGCGAAGAAAAACTCTTCTTGCCTATAATTTTAATTACCAAGGTTTTGTCTCAATGGGATTTAACCTGATAAATAATGAAAACGTAAATGACTTCGAGACGACAGAGCAGTCAAAATACAATATTGAAGTGGCAGCTGAATCTTATTTTTTAAAGCAGTTCAGGGATTTAAAAACTTTTACCATCGAATTGTCAGGTCGGTTTGCTAGAGATGCCTATTTTGGGGGGGAGCTTAATGCTAAATCCTTAGAGTATAGTGTTGCCGCTCATTTGAATTGGTATCCCTTTAGAAGACCTTCAACCATTGATGCAAATATTGTTTATATTGGGGCGGTCTTTAGGTATGGGTTTGCCTCTCTTTCCAATGAGACAAATAATGAAACAGGAAACTATCAAATATTTGGTTTCCCGGGTATTCGTGGTGGAGTGAAATATAATTTTACTTCTAAGTATGGAATACGCCTAACAGCTAGTATAGAAGAATTACGATCTGAAAGGATCGTGAGAGATAATGATATAGGAACGCTTCCTGATAGGGCCAGGTATTATGATGGACGGATTGGAATCGGACTAAGTAAATTTTTCTAGGATGGTAGTATGAGAAAAATTATAAGTATGTTTTTAATGTTTGCAACAGCTAATGCTTTTGCATTAGAAATTGATGAAAAATTAACTTTGAGAATTGTTAATACATCTGAGACTAAAAAAACTGTTCTTATAAATCGAGGTATTGAAGATGGTCTTGCACAAAATGATCATGCTAAGTTTTATATTTCCACAGGAGTCGTAGCCAGAGGTGTTTGTATAAAATTATCGCCAACGAGATCAGTATGGTCCGTTTATCGGTTAGTGAATGCAGACTTTATTAGAAACGATCAGGTCATGAAGCTTAAAATTACTCCTGCGGTTAAAATTACTAAAGATGAATCTCGAATGCTGGTAGAAGACGATACAAGTTCGTCAACGGTCAAGGATCCTAGAGATCTAGGTATACCTTTAGCCGAAGGTGCAAATGATTTAACCTTTGAACAAAATGCTAGAGTCGCTAGAGATACCAAACTTGAAGATGAGATAGTCAGTCTTCTTCCCATGAATAGGGAGGTCTTTGGTTTATTTCAATATGGGGCCATGTCTGAAAAGGTTTCTCCAGATAATAATTTGGATGATTATGTAAAAGACGTAAATAATTTATTACTTCGAGTGGGCGGGGAATTATATTTTAAAGAAGAGGAGAAATGGTATACGAGGCTTTCTTTTGCATTTACTTTTACTCTAGAGAGAAAATCCATTCAATCCTATCAAGGTGCAAATATAGAAGAGACTAATAATGAATTCGGTTTTGGAGTTAATATATTCCCTTTTACAAGGCCCTCTAAGACTCACGAAATAATCCATTATTTTAATTATACATTTAGTCTAGGAACCAGTTCATCTGCCTACCAGACTGGCTCAGAGGCTTCAGTTGGAAGTGATGCCTCCGATGTGGTAGATGGTTCTGTTTTGGCCAACTCCTTTGGCTACGGTATGCGCTATTATACTCGACGTGGATATGGTGCAAGAATAGAATTGTCTTATTATTTAAGAGGTGATGAATTTGCAGCTGATTCTGCCAATACAAATTGGATAAGAACCACGATCGGCCCTCGAGTCTTAATGGGGATTTCGAAAAGATTCTAGTTTAATTTTTTCCAGTGCCTCTTTTAACTCTTCGTTATCGATTTGTCTTAACGAGTGCAAAGAGAGTCTTCTAGAAATCAAGTCCTCTTTAGTGCGCACAAATTCGTTTTTCATGATTTCGTCCAAATCTTCTTGAGTTATTTTTTTTATAAAGGGATCTTTAACGACTGATGAAGCTTTAAGAGGCCTTAGGGTTAATTTAGGATTATGTTTTATTCCCAATTCCTTGAGGACTTTTTTATTAATATCTTCTGCCATTTTTCTGAAAGTTGTATATTTGCCACCTACTATGACATGAATACCTTTTTGAGGTAGATAAGTTTTATGGTGCCTTGAGGTCTTTGAAGAAGAAACTCCAGCTTTTACGAGAGGCCTAACAGCTGCAAATTTGCCGAGAATTTGATCCTCTTCAACTGGGTTTTTTGGGAAGTACTCTAATAGGGTTTCAAGTAAGTAATCTATTTCCTCTTGGCTTGGTTTTATATTAAGAATTTCCTCACCTTGTTTAAGCTTAACTTCCGTCGTTCCCACTAAAATGGATTCACGTTGAGGTATCACAAAGATGATTCTTCCATCGTTAGTTTGCAAAACCATGGCATCTTTTATAGGGAGAGCGTTTTTTTCGAGCCAAAGATGCGTTCCCTTGGATGGGAGTAGGACTGGCTCCCAAGGAATGGCCAAATCTTTAAGCGCTTTGTCGGTAAAAGGTCCAGTAGCAAAAATAATTTTTTTCGCGTAAACGCTACTTTGCTCTTTTGTCATCATATCCTCATAAACGACAGTAAAATCTCCATCTGTGCCATTAATTTGAATGACTTTTTTATAGTTCATGGCAAGACAGGCGGGAGACTTTAGAGCATCATAAATACACTCAAGTCCTAGTTTTGAGTCGTCAACAATTCCATCGTAGTACATTCCTGCTCCTGTGAGTCCCGATGGGTTTAGACCCGGCAATTGTTGGAGTACCTTTTTCTTTGATAGAATTTTATGAGGTGAATTTTTAAATAACGAGAGTACATCGTATAAAAAGAGACCAATTCTCATAAAGAATAAAGGCCATTTACTATGTTTATATATTGGAAGATAAAATGGAACTTCCTTACTAATATGAGGAGTTAGTCTGAGCCAAAGATTTTTTTCTTTAAGAGCTTCAAAAACAAGCCCGAAGTCAAAGTTTTCAAGATAGCGGATTCCCCCATGAAGCATTTTAGAGCTTCCTTGGCTGGTTTGAGAATTAAAGTCAGCTTGATCAAGTAGAAGACTTTTCATCCCATGCAAAGATTGTTCGCGAAATATTCCCGCACCAACAATTCCTCCGCCAATGATGACGCAATCAAATTTTTCTAATTCCTCTCTAGCCACACTAAGTTCCCAGTACAAAGAATTTGATATTGTGGACCTTGAGTCAAGTAGTTATCCAGCGAAACAGGCGTGATAGCGAAATTAATTCCAATGACGCCATTTGCTCTTTGGTCCATTGCCTTTTCTTTTAATGTCTCAATCATTTCCTTGTAGAGTGAGTCTAAATTAGTTTGATGGTTGCGACTAGGGGATGAGGCCCTGATTTTCGCTAGACTTGGTCTTTTTGATTGAACTGCTAGTTGGTTTTCTCGCTTTAGTCGTAAGCTTTTGAGTTCATCATTTACATCATGGGGTAGTATTTCAGCAATTTCATCTTCGATATTTAGTTTTTGCATAGCACTTGTGTCTAGGCTCATTGTCTCAGTGACAATTCCAAGGTGTCTCATGACTTGATGGCCTTCGATCGAGTTTAGAGTTGTGGCAAGTATTTGGGAGCTATCTGCTAAGTCTTTGGTTTGGAAATGATGCTTTCTATTTTGAACGAGGGTTCTCTTTGTCATAAGGCCGCGATCTTGAGAGTCATAACTCCGTGGTGGATGAACCTCTTCAGTAAGGCCCATCAAAATTTCGCAATTTACCTGCCTTAGCTTGTGGCAGATAAGAATGGCCACATATTCGCTAAGTCTTGGTATGAGAGTTTGTCCATGTTCCAAGTTTCTTCTTAAGCTCGATTCATCACTAACTAATTGAAACTCATTTAGAATCTCAATAATGGAGTCTATGTCTTCATAATATTGAATATTTTTAACAATAATACTAAAGGGAGGGTTTCCTTCGCTCGAATAATCGAGGTTAACTTGGTTTTGCGCGAAATCTTTAACTTCATTTAGATCTTCGGCAGGGCTCCAATCTTCTTCTTCAACTGCGGGAATAGGAGTCTTTTCCGGTGCAGCTGACAGTTCAGGAGACGTATCTGGAGGTGAATTTAATTCTTCTACTGAAGTTAACTTAGGCTCAAACTCTGGCACTTCTTCTAAACTAGATATAGATTCATCCTCGAGACTTGGTCGTTCAGTTGGTTGCTCAAGTGGCTGTTCAATTGGTTGTTTATCTGCGTCCAGGGGCAATTCTGAATCAATATCATCTTGGGAATCAAAGTCGGTTTCCGAATCAAAGTCGGTTTCCGAATCAAAGTCGGCTTCGGAATCAAAGTCGGCTTCGGAATCAAAGTCGGTTTCGGAATCAAAGTCGGTTTCGGAATCGAAACTAGTTTCAGAGTCAAATTCGGCTTCAGAATCCAAGCCATTTTCTTCTTGAGTGTCTTCTTCCTCATTCGGAAGTGGGATGTTGATTGAACTTGAAGTCGCTTCCTCTAAGTCTTCCAACCCAAGTTCAGCTGCCATAGACTCAAGGGAAGGTAAATCATCTTCATCTTCTTCGTCTGGATTGAAATTTGGAAGATCATCAATTCTTGTTATGTCTTCGTCGTCATTTGAACTCACTTAAGCTCCATGGCAATGCTTAAACTTTTTTCCTGATCCACAAGGACAAGGATCATTACGTCCTACTTTTACCTGCTTTCGTTGTATTGGCTTGGCTGCCGCTTCAGCTGCAGCTTGTGCTCGTTTGTGGGCCTCGAGTTGTTCCTCTAGGCGTTTTTGTTGCTCTTTTTTTATCTCTTCAATTTCTTCCTGTGTGTAGAGTCGAACGCTGTAGATTCTCTCAACGACAGCTCTTCTCACTTGCTCTTTCATAGCCTCAAATAAGTGAAAGGCCTCTCTTTTATATTCCACTAATGGATCTTTTTGAGCGTGTTGCCTTAGGTAGATTCCCTCCTTTAAATGATCCATGTTGAGAAGATGATCTTTCCAAAATTGATCAAAAGTTGATAGAAGAACTTCTCTCATAGTGATGACGACTTGTTCGCGATCATATTTGGCAAATTTTTCTTCTATGGCACCTTTTGCTTTGCTAATAATATATTTTTCTAAATTTGAGGCGTAATCCTTAGAACATTCCGCCACACTTAAATTTAAGTCTGTCGCAAAGACGGCTGAGGTTCCATTATTGATAGCCTCCCAATCCCATTCGTTAAGAGGAGCTTTTTTATCTTCTGGCTTTAGACCTTCAATAATATGATAGGACACGTCTTCAATCATCTCTTCGATTAGTTCGCGGTTTCCTTCGTCATTGAGAATTTCACGTCTAAGTCGATAAATGACCTTTCTTTGTTCGTTCATGACATTGTCAAAATCAAGTAGTCTTTTTCTTATATCAAAGTTATGGCCTTCAACTCTTTTTTGAGCTTTTGCAATTTGATTGCTCAGAATTTTGGCTTCTATGGGTTCGTCCTCTTTAAGACCCATTTTCTCCATCAGACCTTTGGCTCGATCAGAACCAAAAATTCGCATAAGATCATCTTCAAGAGAGAGAAAAAACTTAGATGCGCCTGGGTCACCTTGTCTTCCTGAACGACCTCGTAGTTGGTTATCAATTCTTCTTGATTCGTGTCTTTCTGTACCAATGATATAAAGACCACCAGCAGCTTTGGTTTCTTCAGTTAATTTAATATCAGTTCCACGTCCAGCCATATTGGTGGCAATTGTAACGGCTCCTGGTTGACCAGCGTTAGCGACAATGTCGGCTTCTCTCTGGTGTTGTTTTGCGTTTAGGACTTCGTGTTTGACACCCATTTTATTGAGGTAGTTAGAAATAATCTCTGACTCGTCAATGGTAATTGTTCCTACCAGTACCGGTTGTTTCTTCTGATTGCAATCTCGAATCAATTCTGCAACAGCTTTGTATTTTCCTTTTTTATTAGCATAAATAACATCAGGATTATCTTGTCGTGCAATAGGGACATTGGTGGGGATTACGACGACTTCTAGATTATAAATTTTACCGAATTCTTCTGCTTCAGTATCGGCAGTTCCGGTCATTCCTGCCAGTTTATTATACATTTTAAAATAGTTTTGGAAGGTAATACTGGCCAAAGTTTGGTTCTCTGATTTAATGGGAACACCTTCTTTGGCTTCAATGGCTTGGTGAAGTCCATCTGACCAACGAGACCCTTCTTTAAGTCTTCCGGTAAATTCATCAACGATGATGACTTTACCTTCTTTAACAACATATTGCTTATCTATTTCAAATAAAGTGTGGGCTCTTAGTGCTTGGTTGATATGGTGAAGCTTATCCATATTGGCTACATCAAATAAATTATCAACTCCTATGATTTCTTGAACTTTAACAACACCATCATCTGTCAGAACTGCGGTATGAGTTTTTTCTTCGACTGTATAATCTTTTTCGGCCTCAAGTTTTGGAATAACTCTATTCATTTGAACATAGAGCTCGCTATTGCCTTCGCTGGGTCCTGAAATAAGTAGGGGAGTTCTAGCTTCATCGATTAAGATGGAGTCAACCTCATCAACAATGCAGAAATTATGATCTCTTTGGACGTAGTCTCCTAAATCAAACTTCATATTGTCTCTTAGATAGTCAAATGCAAATTCATTATTAGTTCCATAAGTGATGTCGCAATTATAAGCTTCTTGCCTTTTGTCATCATCCATATCATGAACAATGCATCCAACGGTTAAGCCTAACCATTCGTAAAGCTCACCCATATCTTTTGCATCTCTAGCGGCAAGATAATCGTTAACAGTAACTAAGTGGGCGCCTTTTTGAGTTAAACCGTGGATATACATAGGTAGGGCTGCAGTCAGCGTTTTACCTTCACCTGTTTTCATTTCGGCAATTTTACCTTCGCTTAAAACGATTCCGCCCATAATTTGCACATCGAATGGTCTCATCTTTAAAACTCTAACTGAGGCTTCTCGTACGGTGGCAAACGCTTCAGGTAAGATATCAGTTAGAGTCGATCCATTTGCTAAAAGCTCTCGAAATTTAGGAGTCTGGGCTTTAAGTTCATCGTCACTCAATTTTTTCATTTGTTCTTCTAAAGCATTTATCTCTTTTAAAAGAGGTTTTAACGCTTTCATATCTCTTGATTGTTTCGTCCCAAAAACTTTTTTAAGTACATCGTTTAACATTTAATTCTCCGCAGCCTAAATCACTACTCTAAAATAAAATATAAGGGATCAACGGCGATACCGTTAACCCTAACTTCATAATGCAAATGTGGCCCCGTCGAATAACCTGATGAACCTACTTTAGCTATCAGATCACCACGTTGGACTCTTTTACCATTTTTAGTCATTATCTTTTGTGAGTGAGCATATATTGTTTCTATTCCATAACCATGATCAATTTGAACAAAAAGTCCAAAGCCTGCTTTATTCCCTGCATAGGTAACTATTCCATCAGCCGGGGCGTAAATAGGTGTGCCAAAGCTTGCACCGACATCTAGTCCTTCATGCATTTTTCTCACACCAGCTGTAGGAGAAATTCTGTGTCCAAAATAACTAGTTATCCAGCCATTTGTGGGAAGAATACTTGGAGTAGAGCGAAGAATACTTTCCTTATCTAGAAGGTGCTGATCTAGTCCATGAACTTTCACTTCGAGTTCACTGGCAAGGTCCCTAATCTTTTTAAATTTAAAATCAAAAGATGCATACTCTTGAGAGAGTTCAAAGCTTTTTTTCACAAGGTCAGAAAACTTTCGGGTGATTTTATATTTTTGAGTCAAACCAAAATTTGAAGCAATCTTTTCGTCGTAGAGATCTTTGAGTTCAAGATAGGTTGGATCATTTTTGAAATTATTAAGTTCTTCTTCCAAGTTAACATCATCAAGAAAAGTCTGCTGCTGTTGCTGTTGTCCAGCTTGGCGATTTTGAGGAGGGTGATCATCCATCATCATTTCTCTGGATTCACTATTTGCAGGTTTTACGGGGGCAGCCTTTGTGACATCCTCTAGTCCAGTAATGATGCGAAGTTTTTGCTCAAAAGTTTTTATTCTTTGAAGGTCATCGGCGACTGCGTTTACCTTCATTTGAAATAATTGAATTTGCTCTCGTAACTGTCTATTTTCTAGACTTAAATGTTTGTTTTCGGAAATCTGTAAATTAATCCGACGATAATCATAGACGAAAATTCCAAAAACAATCGAGAATATAACGAAGACCACTGGCAATGAGCGAACAAATATTCCGGGAATTCTAATTGATCGCACACCTTTTTCTTGCTCGGGCACGATCATTATTGTGTAGTGTTTATCCAATTAACTTACTCCATCAAGTTAGGAGTATTTTAGGTGTGTTTGACCTAAAAGGCAACGATTCCAGCCAGTTAGTTTCAAGCTACTTGGCCAAAACTAAAATGACAGAGATATTGTCCTGACCACCATTGAGATTTGCTTGGTTAATCAGATTTTTCACCGCATCATTCAGGTTCTCATCTGTTGCCTGAGAGGGGTTTGGGATTTTACTATTGATGATATTAATAATGTCAGCATCTGCTACTTTCCCATGCAGTCCGTCACTACAAATAAGAAAAAGATCATTTTTAGAGATTTTATACTTATACGTATCAACTTCTACTTCGGCTTCAAAACCTACAGTTCTTATCAAAACATTTTTTTGAGGGTCTTGTTTAGCTTCTTCTCTATTATAGATTCCTAGATTTAGTTTTTCTTGTACCAAAGAGTGATCTTTTGAGAGTTGATATAATTTTCTCTGGTTCACCAAATAAATTCTTGAATCGCCAATATTGGCAATATTCATATGCTTGTCATCAAGAAGAATACAACTGATGGTAGTTCCCATTCCTCTAAGATCAGCATTTTTTTGTCCATGCTCATAGATAGATCTATTAATATGTTTAACTGCACTTTCTAAAAGCTCAGGAACTTCCATTTTTTGAGAATGCTGAGCAAAAAATTTTGGGAATAAACGTACTGACATCTGCGAGGCAATATCCCCACCATTATGTCCACCCATTCCATCGGCAACGGCAAAAAAATGATATTCAGGCAGCAAACAAATCGAGTCTTGATTTGTTTTTCTCTTCATGCCTATATCAGATCCACCGAATGATATAACCGGCAAACTTCCCTCCAAGTCTTTGAAATCTAATTCTATTATAACTAAGTGATTGATATGTTCAAATAATTTCATAGTTGAGTTGTTTACTTGGTTGAAAAAGAGTTTCAAATTGCTGAAATTAAAGGTGTTTTTATGTTAAAATTAATATGTGCCTCGGGAGGAACTGTATGAGTATAGATATTAATGAGTTTATGGAAAAAAATTATTCAAAAAAGGATTTCTCACATTTGCATTGGGAAGGATCTTTTCAAGACTATATAAACCTTGTGGTAAAAAATCCGCATGTTGCTCGTAATTCATTTCAACGAGTACATGACATGATTTTATCCTATGGAACTTCGACTTATACAGAATATAAAAAAGAAATTACTCGCTACCATTTTTTTGATGATCCCATAGAGAACGGAAAAGATGCGATCTTCGGTATAGATGTACACCTTATGAAGCTTGTGAACTTTTTTAAGTCCGCAGCTAAAGGATATGGAACAGAAAAGAGGGTTCTTCTTCTACACGGTCCAGTCGGGTCGGCAAAGTCATCTATTTCAAGATTATTAAAAAAGGGATTAGAGCATTACTCTAGAACCGATGAAGGTGCACTCTACACTTATGAATGGCATACCCCGGAAGAAGAAGAAATCTTAGGTGGGGCAAAAATTTTTCCAAGCCCAATGCATGAAGAGCCTTTAAAGCTAATACCTCAGGAAGTTAGAGTTCAGTTCTTAGAAGATTTAAATGGAAGAATTGATTCAGATAGAAAGATAAAGATTAAAGGGGAGGTGAATCCGGCCTGTCGTTTCATCATGTCTGAGTTCATGAAAAAATTCGATGGTGATTGGCGTACAGTTATGAACCATATAAGAGTAAAAAGACTTATCCTTTCAGAAAAAGATAGGATTGGAATTGGAACTTTCCAACCAAAAGATGAGAAAAATCAAGATTCAACAGAACTTACTGGTGATATCAATTACAGGAAAATTGCTTTGTATGGTTCGGACTCAGATCCGAGGGCCTTTAATTTTGACGGTGAATTTAATATCGCTAACAGGGGGATTGTTGAGTTCATCGAAATGCTTAAGCTTGATGTGGCGTTCTTGTATGACTTATTAGGTGCTTCTCAAGAGCAGTCAATTAAACCTAAGAAATTCGCCCAAACAGATATAGATGAAGTTATTTTAGGACATACAAACGAGCCTGAGTTTAGAAAACTTCAATCTAATGAATTTATGGAGGCCCTAAGAGATAGAACAGTTAAGATAGATGTTCCTTATATTACTAGGCTTGATCAAGAAATTAGAATTTATAAAAAAGATTTTAATGAGAACACAATTCCCCATATGCATATCGCTCCTCATACACTTGATATGGCAAGTTTATGGGCGATTCTTACACGGCTAGAAGAGCCTAAAAAAGCTGATTTAACGCGTCTTCAAAAACTTAAGCTTTATAATGGAAAAACACTTCCTGGATATAATGAAGACAATGTTAAAGAGCTTCGAAAAGAAGCTAATAGAGAAGGTCTCGATGGAATTTCACCTCGTTATATTCAAGATAAAATCTCTAACTCACTTGTAAAAAATGCTCATGCTGGTTGTTTAAATCCATTTATGGTTTTCAATGAACTTGAATCAGGGCTAAAGCATCACGGCTTAATTAGCTCGCAAGATCAACTTGAGCATTTTAGAGAAATGCTGGCTGCTGCAAGACAAGAGTATGAAGACATTATCAAAAACGATGTACAAAAAGCGATTAGCGTCGATGAGCAAGCGATTGAAACTCTTTGCGCTAATTATATTGATAATATCAAAGCCTATACTCAAAAAGAAAAACTTAGAAATAAGTATTCCGGGAAACTGGAAGATGCAGATGAAAGGTTTATGCGCTCAATAGAAGAGAAGGTTGATATCGCTGAAAGTATTAAAGACGATTTCAGGCGCGAAATTATGAACTTTATCGGAGCACTTGCCATTGAAGGGAAACAATTCGATTACAGAATGAATGAAACTCTACAAAAAGCATTAGAGCTAAAACTTTTTGAAGATCAAAAAGATAGTATTAAGCTTACGACCATTATTTCAAATGTTGTTGATAAGCAGACCCAAGAAAAAATTGATGTCGTTAAAACTAGATTGATTAAAAATTTTGGTTATTGCGATATTTGTGCAACAGATACGCTGAATTATGTCTCTAGCATTTTTGCTAAAGGTGATTCAGTTAAATCATAGGAGAAAAGCTTGGATCATCCTATAAAAAGAGACCATGCGCGATTTCGAAGAATTGTTAAAGGAAAGATCCGCGACAATTTAAGGAAGTATATTTCCCAAGGGCAGCAGATAATCCCAAAGGGAAGTGACGCCTTTAAGGTTCCCATGCCAAGTATTGATATTCCACGCTTTAAATTTGGAGACAAATCAGAGGGTGGCACCGGACAAGGTGATGGACAAAATGGAGATCCAGTAGATGGTCAGCCAGGAGAAGGTGAACCAGGACAAGGTGAAGCTGGTGAAGGTGAGGGAGCTAAAGAGTTAGAAGTCGAGATGTCTGTGGATGACCTAGCAAAGATATTAGGAGAAGAGCTAGAACTCCCTAATATCGAGCCAAAAGGTAAACAGCAATTGTCGAGTACGGTGGATAAATACACTTCAGTTGGAACCACGGGGCCAGACTCTCTTAAACATGTAAAAAGAACTTATAAAGAAGCCTTAAAAAGACAGATCTCCATGGGAGTTTATGATCCCATGAATCCAAAAGTTGTACCTATTCGAAAGGATTTTCGCTTTAGGGCAGCGGACACAAAAATAGAAATGGAGAACTCGGCAGTCGTAATCTATATGATGGATGTTTCTGGGTCTATGGGTGAGGAGCAAAAAGAAATTGTTCGAACTGAGTCGTTTTGGATTAATTTATGGCTTAAATCTCAATACAAAGATATCGAAATTCGCTATATCATTCACGATGCTACTGCAAAAGAGGTTGAAGAAGACGTATTTTTTAGAACTAGAGAAAGTGGTGGTACGCTTATTTCTTCTGCTTTTAAGCTTTGTAAAAATATTATTGAAGAGGACTATAACCCCGCTGAATGGAATATTTATCCTTTCCATTTTTCAGATGGTGACAATTGGTCTGCTGACGATACGAAAGTCTGTTTGCAGTTATTAGATGAGTTTATTTTACCCAACTCAAATATGTTTTGTTACGGACAAGTGGAGAGTCGTTACGGTTCAGGGCAATTTTATAAAGATTTATCACAGAGGTATGGTACGGAACATGATTCCGTCGTGTTAAGTAAAATAAAAAATAAAGATGCCATACTGGATTCAATAAAAGAATTTTTAGGCAAAGGAAAATAATGTTAAGAACCAAACCCATAAGTAAAGAGTTACTGGCCTTACAAAAAAAGGTGCAGGGGCATGCGGATGATTTTGGCCTAGACTACTTTCCCCAAGTCTTTGAGATGTGTGATTATGATACGATCAATATATTAGCAGCTCAAGGTGGTTTTCCCATAAGATACCCCCATTGGAAGTTTGGGATGGATTATGACCAACTCTCGAAGGGCTATCGGTATGGGATGCAAAAAATTTATGAGATGGTCATCAACACCGACCCTTGTTATGCATACCTCTTAGAGGTCAATAACTGGCTCGATCAGAAATTAGTTATGTGTCATGTTTATGGACACAATGACTTTTTCAAAAATAATATGTGGTTTTCTAATACTAATAGAAAAATGATGGATGTTATGGCCAATAATGGTTCTAAAATTCGTCGTTATATGGAACGTCACGGAGTGAATAAGGTTGAGCGCTTTATAGATAGGGTGCTGTCTCTAGAAAATTTACTTGATATGAATATGCTTTTTGAAACCCAAGATGTTAAAAAGAGTCGTTTTGAAAAGGAATTAGCTTTTAGAGAAGAACAAGAACATGGCGGCTACGTTGTTGATGATAGATCTTCAGCTCTTAAATCTTATATGCGAGCAGCGGATAGAAAAGAGTCTCTTCAAAAACTTGTAGAGGATGACGAAGCCTCTGATTTAATGGCCGAAAAAAATACGACCAAAGGCATGAGAGATATTCTGTTGTTTTTGATAGAAAATGCTCCTATTGAAGAATGGCAGGCTGATATCATCGCTTGTCTTCGAAATGAGGCTTATTACTTTCTTCCTCAAAGAGTCACTAAAATAATGAATGAAGGCTGGGCAAGTTATTGGCACTCCACTATGATGAACCAAAAAGTCATGGATCCATCAGAGTTCATTGAGTTTGCTAAAAAACACGCAGGTGTTATGGCGATGAGTAAAAAGAATATTAATCCTTATAAAATAGGAATTGAACTTTTTAGAGATATAGAGTTTAGATGGAATACCGGAAGATTTGGTAAAGAATACAATTCTTGCACAGATATGAATGCAAAAGAGAATTGGAATACCAAAGCTGGGCTCGGTCGTGAAAAAATATTTGAGATAAGACGCTCACATAATGATATTAGTTTTATTAATGAATTTCTCACTCCAGAGTTTTGTAATCGCCAGCAAATTTTTACTTATAAATATAATCCTAGAACTCAGAGAATGGAGATCGATACAAGGGACTTTCAAGCAATTAAGCAAAAGTTATTGTCTCAATTAACTAATTTTGGTTCACCCATAATAGAAGTAGAAGACGCTAACTATAAGAACCGAAAAGAACTACTTTTAAAACATATTCACTATGGTGTAGATCTTGATATGCAATTCGCCAGTGAAACCATGTCAAATCTGTATGCTATTTGGAAGAGGCCGATAAACCTAGCAACTGCTTATGAAGATAAAAAAGTTATCATAAATTTTGATGGCAATGAGATGAAGGTTAATAATACTTAAAAACTGATCTTCTGATAGCGATCAAGCATATTATGAAAAAGATTCCGCTGAACAGTGATTTTAAGAAGGGTTCATAATCTTTTTCTTTTTTTATAGCAACGGTTCCACAGCTTCCAAGTGCTGATATTCCTAATATTTCAGCTTCTGAGTCAAGGGGGTATAGGTAGGTGACGCCATCGATATCGTCTTGCCCCAGCCATTCTTGGAATTTACCTGAGATACTAAAATACATTAAATTGTGTTTAAACTCTGAGTGTCCAAGGCCAAACGCATGCCCAATTTCGTGCGCAATGATAGCTTCAACCGTTGCGTTTGATTTATTGGGAAGCTCTGAGTTGGGATGTGCATTTAAAATGAGAACGGCCCTACAGTTTCCACCGGTACAACCCATCACCGCGGATCCTAGGATACTTGGATCATCAAAATCATCTGCAGAGGTATTACAGCCCGCAAGAATAGTATTGGCAGGGACTTTAGACAGTGCGGATGTATGTGTATCTCCAGTAATATCAATACCGCTATTGACTCCTTTTACGTCGATTCTCAGGGATGATGTAGGGACTGAGTTCCAAAATTTGTTTACAGCCTGCTTTACCAATGTCACATATTGAGTGGTGGTGAATCCTGCTCCTGAGCAGTCAGTATTGGCAATATGAAGGTTGATTTCGTTATTTTTAAATCCCTTGCCTGTATTAGGATTAAGGGTGAATCCATGAGCTGTTTTCGTAAAGAGAATAAGAGTAAAAAATAATAATTTCATCTGTATATATTCACCGTTAAAAGATAGTTATAGGCCCTATTATCGAGGTCATTGGTATTCATGATATTAAAGTCAAATCTTACAGAATAGTTTTTGCTTGAGAGAAAGTATTCCATTCCTGCATTGAGTGTTGTGAAACTGCTAGAGACAGTTTTGTTAGGCGAGGGAAAGCGAGTACTGCCATTTCCATTACTCAGAGTTTGAGAGCCACCGCCCCCAATCAACCGGTAAGTATGACTTGTAATGCCATATCTCGCAATAAATTTATTGGTGATCACATAAGCAAAGTTATAGTGAAGAAAAATTGTGTCTCGGTTATAGTTAGAACCAGTATCTGTATAATAGGAATAGCCTAACTCCGGCATAAAGTAGTTGCCGCCAGCGAGATGAAATTGAGTGCCGATCCCTAAATAGGGATTGATCGCAAAAACCTGAGAGCCACCACTTGTGCTTGTTTGGACTTGATTAAAAAAAGGAACATGCGTTCCAATTGAATACGTTATAGCCTGAGCATTAAAAGAAGTTAAAATAAATGATAATATTATCTTTTTCATAAGTATTTATACTCTGCTGGCTGGGTCTGTATAAGTTCATCAAACCTATGCATAAGATTTGCGATAGTTGGCCAATGCGAAGTATTGTCTCCGTATATTTTATCATCTATCCGAGCTACGGGAATAATTTTTCTTGTGCTGGAGGTGATAAATACTTCTTGTGCACTAAATAGATCAGCGGGATGAATTTCTTCTATGGCGTGATTCAATCCTAAGGTTTTTATTAATATTAATAAATTTTTTCTAGTTATACCGGCTAAAAGACCACTTTCAATCGGAGGGGTTATAATTTTTCCATTTTTTACTATCCATAGGTTAAAGGTAGTGCCTTCAGTCACTTTACCTTCACTATTTAACATAATGGCATCATAGGCACCCTGGGCCTTTGCTTCTTCAATTGCCATGACGTTATTCAGATAGTTTCCAGACTTCGCATTAGGATCAACAGCTCGGATATCATTTCGGATTGTATTTACTAAGGATAGATAAACCCCGTTTAGGTAATATTCCTTTGGGTAGACAGGTTTGGGGCGAGCTATAGTTACCAGGTTGTTTTTAAAAGCTTGGTTTGGATCTAGCGAAATTTTTGACTCCCCCCGGGTGAGAATAATTCTTAGGTAAGCTGATTTAAGGCCACTTTTAGAAAGTGTTTGAATGGCCTGCTTTTTAATCTCTTCAACAGAGGTATACAGAGTAAATTTAAGCAGTTTAGCCGAATGTTTTAATCTGTTAATATGATCATCGAAAAAAAGTATAAAACCATCCTCTCCATAGCAAGCTTCGTAGATAGAGTCACCAAAGAGAAATCCTCGATCAAAAACTGAGATTCTGGCCTCTTTGGCTGGGAAGTTTTCACCATTGATAAAGACGGTTGTTTCTTGCAGATATCGAGAAAAGTCTTGTTCTTTTTCCACATCTTATACTACCAAATTTAGTGACTTAAATGCTGATAGGGGTAAAAAAGACTAATTGTTTTCTGGGAGGAGATTGATAAGATTATTGTCCATCTCTTCGATTTTCTTTTGATCTAATGGATTTACCTCTTCAAAAGATTCATCTTTAACAAGTAGAGTTAATTCGTCGGGAATATATTTAAAGTCTTTTCCGTGGATTTTTTGTTTAGATTTTTCTTTTTCAAAAGCTTCCGGCCAAATTCCTACCATGGCGTTAATCCAACAGTTAATTCCATCATATTTTTGACAGCTGCTTCCAGAAAACAAACTTGCTTTGTCGGTTTTATGCTGTTTAACACTATTATAACTAATTAATTGTGAGACCTCTAGAGGCTCTCCTCTGTTGGTAAATTCGATTACTTGATCTAAGACTTGCTCTGATGATTGCGTCTTGTCATCTAAGGTTAAGAATGCGGCCATCAAAGTATAATGTTCTACTCTGTTTTTCGGGGTAACTGGATTTTTTTGTAAGAATTTTAGTCCTTCTCTGTATTGACCTAGCTTCCAAGAAAGTGGGATTAAGCGATCAATAGCATTAAGTGAATTATTTTTTAAGTTTAATGCTAGTTTATATTGGGCATAGGCTAAGTCATAACGCTCTTGAAAACTGTAGAGATTTCCCTTAAAAATTTCACTATTGGCGGTATTTAAACTCTCGATAACTGAATAAGCTTTCTCTACTTGACCAGCTCTGTAGTAATTGAATCCAATAAGCTCTCTTAATGTCGTATCTGATAGAACTTCTTCTGAAAAGAACTTGAATCTTGGTATAACTTTATCTTGTTGGTTGAGATAGAGCGCCAATTTGAGATAGATTCTTAAAGATTCTTTATCAAGATTTTCTACCGAGATATCTTTAAAAATATTTTCGATTGTACTCTTATTTTCATTTATCTTTAAACTAACCAAAGTTCTCATCCATAATAAGTCAGTAGAGGAGTAGCTAAGGGTTGAATCAAAACATTTCTCCCAGGCTTTTTTGGCCCGATTTTCTTTATCTAAAATGACTAGTGAAAGAGTTCTGATAAAGCACACTCTAGGCTCAGCTTGAAAAGTGGCTAGCTCCTTTCTGTTGAGTATATCAAGTGCCAATTGATACTTTCCCTCTATAAAATAGATCATGGCAAGATAGCGAAGTTGGATAGGCTTGGAGAAGTCCGTTGATATACTGGCTTCTTTCAAAAGAACTTTAGCGTAATCTAGGTTCCCTCTTATAATCAGGTATTTTATTTTACTGAGTATTTCAAGTTTTTTACTTGCTTCGAATTGTTTTGTTTGTAGAGTTTCTTCAGCTAATTTGTATTGGGAATTTGGGAATACCATAGTCTTACGGTTAAATTCATCTGCCCAAATCGTGTTGGTGATTCCTAAGGCTAACAGGCAAAATATGACGTATTTAATCCGCATGTTTAACCTATCGTAATGATATGTCGAAAAACTAAATATGAAAGTTTTATGGGTCATTTTTTGCCTTGCGGGAGTGCTTGATATTCAGGCCATGACTCCACTTGAGGGGATCATTTATGGAGATGTCTCAGGAAACACCGAAGACTCAAAATTTCAGGGGCTTTTAAGCTATCGTTATGAAGAAACAGATCAAGGAGGAAAAGAGCTAGCAAAGCTCTTAACCTATAGGGCCATTAATCAACAGGGCCTAAATCTCGGTCAGTTTTGTGAAGATTTTCCCCAGATTACCTATACCAACGAATGGCAAAAGCAATCGGCTTCAAGATCTACAATTGGAACCTTACAATTTCTAGGCATAGATATTCTTTCCAAAGCGATAGCAAAGTTTGCTAGGAAATTGGAGATGCCTCAAAATGAATTTGAGACGCTTTCTAAAAATATTGTCCAAAATTATTGCAGTCCAAATTTCACTGTATACTCCCATAAAACGATAGAGGACAATTTAATAAATAACTTTAAAACAGATGCTAAATTTGATCTTCCAAGCTTTAGTGAGTCTAAATACTTTCCAGAATCAATTAAAAGAAGACTTGGGACACTTGATGCGACTAAAAAACAATTTCATTACTCAATTCTAAATTTTAGAGCGCTTTGCTCATGGAATGGAGACGAGTCAGATTATAGATTGCTAGTTCCTTACCTAAAAGACCCTATGATTATGTCTTATGTTTTTAATAATCTAATAGGACAAAAGTTAAGTGTTAATTTGGAAGAAAAACGGGTTGATATAGCAGTCGATCCTGAAGCTTCAAAGATTGCTTGTGAAGATTTGATATGCCGTAAAAGGACAAATGAGGTTTTTAAGCGAATTTTTCCACGCATGATTGGCAGCACGAGGCTACAAGATGATTTATATGGTCTCTATTGTGAACGTTATTCTAGACTTCGGATTAACACCAATAATGCTCATCCAAAAATAAAAAAGTGGGCATCAGAGATGACGCCTTATCAAAGGCAGTTAGAAGTTATTAATTTTAAATCCTTGATGAGTGGAATTCCTGATCCGATTATGGGATTAGAGGAGTTTCAAGACATCGCAGTTGTCATGAAAAATGGTGTACTAGAGCGATGGAATAAGTGGTCAAATCGCCAAGTCAAAAGAGTTCAAGCTTCTCAACTTTACGAAGAGCCATTAGAAATTGAGCTTGTAAGTGCGATCGATTCCCCCGAAACACGAAGAGGGGATTTCGCCATTAAATTTAATATAGGTCTGAGTGAAATTGATGAAGTTTTGGAAGACGTGGACAAAATTGATGCCTATTTTTCGCTTGAATTTGAAAGTCGTTATCTTGCATCAACCCGTGAAAGATTAACATTCTTCTATAATAGAGGTGATTTCATTAATTCTAGTCAAGTTAAAGAGAGCTTTGAAAAAAGAATTTTTGAGATGATTAAGGATAAAGAGAAATACTTTAATATCAAGCTAAGTCGCGAAGACTTCTCCAAACTCCTTGCTGAAGAATTATTAGGTCAGTTAAATAACTACCGAGGCAGGGAGTTAAAAAAATTATCGAGAGAAAAAATCACAATTCCAGTCAGATTTAGTTATGGTTTGTTTGCATTGCAATACATTCATCAAAAATTTATTTACGAGCAGAAATCCCAAGAAGTCTTGACTTTTAAATAATAGAGTCCATTTTATACGTGTGACTAATAAAAACAAAGATTCAAAAGTAGAAGTCCTCGATGCTGAGGTCATAAATGATGAGAATTCGACTAAGAAGTCTGGAAACGAGTCCGCCAAAAAGACTCTAAAGGACGATATTGTTGATGTTTCAATTTCAAATACCGTAGATGAAGAGATTGAAATCTTAAAAGAGCTTCTTCCCGTGGTTAAGGCCGGAACCTCACTCGTGCCCACAAAGGATTCAGATCTTGACCCCCTTAAGCAATATATTAAGGATATTTCGCGCTATAAACTTCTTTCTCAAGAAGAAGAGCAATCCTTAGTGCAAGAGCTGCAAGAGACTGGCGATATCGAAGCAGCTAAGGCCTTGGTTGTAGCAAATTTACGATTAGTCGTTAAAATTGCTATGGAGTATCGTTCCGCCTACAAAAATGTAATGGACCTTATTCAAGAAGGTAATATTGGCCTTATGAAGGCTGTATCAAAGTATAATCCAGAAAAGGGGGCCAAGCTCTCGTATTACGCTAGTTGGTGGATAAAATCCTATATTTTAAAATTCATTTTAGATAATTTTCGTTTAGTGAAAGTAGGGACTACAGCTGAACAAAAGAAGCTTTTTTACAATCTAATGCGTGAAAAAGAACGTTTGATGAATCAAGGTATTGAGCCGGAAGCTAAGCTTATTTCCCAAAACCTAGGTGTTTCTGAAGAAGCCGTAAAAGAAATGGATTTAAGGCTTTCCTCTAGAGGCGCTGCGTTATCGCTCGATGCCCCGCTAACAGGTGAAGATGGGGGTGGTTCAGCCTATGACCTTCTCAGTAATGATGATGAAGGTATGGAGGAGCTCCTTGGGCATCAACAAGGTCTTGAAATTCTTGAGCAACATCTAGATAAATTCATCGCTGACCTCAAGCCAAGGGATAAGGAAATTTTTAGAAAAAGACTCCTTAGTGAAGTCCCACCCTCACTTCAAAGTATTGCAGATGATTATGGTGTAAGTCGAGAGAGAATTCGCCAAATTGAGGCTCGTTTGCTTGAAAAATTAAAAGTTTACATGTCCGATTTTATTAGATAAAAATCCCACTTAAATTAATCTTATACTAGGTTTGAATGGAAGATTCCTACTTGGTTGAGATCGAAAGGAGTAAAAATGTTATCCAAGCAAGCAAAAGCCGAACTGGTTACTAAATTTGGTGGAAATGACAAGAATTCTGGATCTACAGAAGTTCAGGTTGCCATCATGACAAGTCGAATCAATGAGCTTACAAAGCACTTTGCCGACCACAAACTTGATCATCACTCTAAAAGAGGTTTGATGAAATTAATTGGGAAGAGACGTCGTTTATTAAAATATCTAAACGCGAAATCACCTGAGAGATATCAGACAGTGATCAAGGAATTAGGATTAAGAAAGTAATTTAAGAGGGAGCATTAGCTCCCTTTTTTATTTCAATAATATAAGAGTTTTATTATTATTAACTAAGTTGAAATTCTCGGATTTGTTTTAGAGGATAAATGAGAAGACAAAGTTTTTGTTTTTTGATTTATTCTTTAAACCCATCCCAGAATTTCTTAGATAAACATACGACCCCCGATCAAAGTTATAATTTGAGGGGTATAAAAGCATTTAAGGAGTTCAAATGTTGAACAACAAAAAAGAATTTACATTTAATTACGGTGGTAAAGAAGTCACTATCGAAACTGGTCGTCTGGCAAAGCAAGCAGATGGAGCTGTTTTAGTTACCTCTGGTAACACGCAAGTTTTGGTGACAGTTGTATCTGCTCACGAAGTTAAAGATGGACAGGATTTCTTTCCGTTAATGGTCGATTACAAAGAAAAATTCACCGCTGCAGGGAAGTTTCTTGGTGGATTTATGAAAAGAGAGGGGAGACCTTCTAACTCTGAAATTCTTCTTATGAGAATGATCGATAGACCACTTAGACCATTATTTCCAGAAGGGTATATGGCCGAAACAATTGTTATGGCACAAGTGATTTCTTTTGATCCTGAAGTTGACCCTGAAGTTTTAGCTGGTCTTGGGACATGCGCGGCTCTTGAGATCTCAGATATCCCATTTGCTGGACCGCTAGGGTTCTGTAAGGTGGGGCGAATCAATGGAGAATTCGTTTTAAACCCACATCGTGGTCAATGGGAAGAGTCTGAGCTTGAGCTCGTATTAGCGGCTTCTCCAGAAGCGATTATGATGGTTGAAGGTGAAGCAAGTGAAGTTTCTGAAGAAGTTATGCTCGAAGCTCTTCAGTTTGGTCACAATAGCATCAAAGAATTCTGTGAAGTTCTTACTAAGATGAGAACTGAAGTAGGAAAAACTAAAAGAGAGTGGAAAACCGCTGCAGCCAATGAAGCTCTTATGAAAAAAATGGAAGACTATAGCTCAGACGCTAGATCTGTTTTGAATATCAATGATAAGCAAGAAAGAAGTCGTGCGATCAGTGCACTTACGAAAAAAGTTAAAGAAGATATTAAGTCTGATCATGCAAGTTTTGGTTTAGATTCTGCTGATGAAGCAGGGAAAGATGCCTACCAAGGTGTTGATGAATTGCTCTATAAAATGATGAGAAATGACATCATGAAAGAGGATAAAAGAATTGCAGGAAGAGGAATGACTGAGGTTCGTGAAATTGAAACCGAAACATCAGTTCTTAAAGCTCCACACGGATCTTCACTTTTTACTAGAGGTGAGACTCAGGTTCTTGCGACTGCTACTATCGGTGGAAAAGATGGTGAGCAAATGAAAGATTCTATCTATGGAGTAGAGTTTGATAATTTTTATCTTCACTATACTTTTGCTCCTTATTCGGTTGGTGAGGCAAGAGGTTATAGAGGTGTCGGTAGACGTGAAGTTGGTCACGGAAACCTCGCTGAGCGCGCGCTAAGAAAGATGATGCCTACAGATTTCCCATACACAGTTCGAGTAACCTGTGAGGTAACTGAATCCAATGGTTCAAGTTCTATGGGGTCTGTTTGTTCAGGTTCAATGGCGTTAATGGACGCTGGTATTCCTCTTAAAAAACCGGTTGCTGGTGTTGCTATGGGGTTAATTAAAGAGGGTGATGATTTTAAAATCCTAACAGATATCTTAGGAGATGAAGATCACCTAGGTGATATGGACTTTAAAGTGGCCGGGACAACGGATGGTATCACAGCGATTCAGATGGATATTAAAATCACTGGTATTACCAATGAAATTTTCCAAAAAGCGATGACCCAAGCTAAAGAAGGAAGAATGCATATCTTAGGAGAGATGAGTAAAACCATCTCTGCACCGAGACCTTCATTCAAAGATGGAGTTCCAACAATTGAGACGACAAATATTAAACCGGATAAAATCGGTGCCCTAATCGGCCCTGGTGGAAAGAATATCAAAGCTATCCAAGAGAAATTTGATGTATCAATTGAGATTACAGAAGAAGGTCTTGTGAAAGTTCTTGGAACTGATCAAGAAATTTTAAAAACGGTTATTGCATTGATTGATCTACAAATTAATGGACCAAAAATTGACTCTGTTTACAATGCAAAAGTTGTGACCATTAAAGAGTACGGAGCATTTGTTGATCTTGTTGATGGCGTATCTGGACTTGTCCATGTTTCAGAGCTTGCGGATGAAAGAGTAAAAGACGTTAATGACTACTTATCTGTTGGTGATTCTGTTGATGTAAAAGTTGTGGACGTTGATAGATTTGGTAAAATCAAGCTTTCTGCAAAGGCGGTAAAACCTGTACCAAAGAAAAATGCCTAAGGCTTTGTATACAAAAAATTTAAATGACTTTGAAAAGGGACCTACTCGTAGGTCTCTTTTTAGTAATGGGCTAACCATAATCCATCATCATGCCAAAGGCTTTTCAGGCTCCCGGGTTAATGTGAATTTTATGGCCGGTTCTATGTTTGAAAGGCAAGAGCAGTATGGTCTAGCACACCTCCTTGAGCATTTAGTTTTTAAAGAGTTAGACTCTCATAAACTAGCTTATATCGAGTCTATGGGTGCTGGAATTAATGCTTACACCTTTAAAGAAAATATCTGTTTTGAAATGTCTGTCCTTGCAAAAAAACTTTCTCGAGTAATTGATGAGTTTATTGAGCTGGTATGCACTCTGGAATTTAATGAAGATCAATTTAGAAAAGAAAAACAAGTCGTTCTCCAAGAGTTACGTGAAGACCTTGATGATCATGAATCAATGGGGCTTGAATACTTGTTTGAAAAAAACTTTCCAGATGATTTAGGACATCCCGTTGCAGGAACCATTAAATCTGTTAGCACACTCAAAAGTAGTGATATTTTTAAATATCACAAAAAGTATTTCTCTCCTTCAAGGATGATTGTAACAATTGTAAGCGGTGAAGAGGATTTAGATATTGAACAAAAAATTAATGATAAGGTTTCTGAGCTGATCGGTGATAAACCTAGAAAACCATTTCGATTAAAAGCGAGTCGTAAATCTAAACCTTTGAATCATTTTAAAAAAACACTTTCAAAAAATGTTGAATCATCTATTCTTTTTCTCGCTTTTAATGGACCTTCCATTAACTCTGGAAATTATTACGAGTACGTTCTGTTAGATGATTTATTATTTGAAGGACTCTCTTCTGAATTTTTCAAAAAGTTTAGAGAGGAAAATGCCTATGTATATGGATTAGGGTCAAGTTTAAACCCTTTTTCAAATACAGGAAGTTATATCATGGTTTTTAATACTCAGAAAAAATACCTTGATGAGATTTTTCAAGGAGTCTTTGAAGTTTTAGAAAGAGTGGCACGTTTTGGTATCGATGGAGATCGCCTGCAACAATCAAAAGACAAATATCAGGATGGTTGGCATCTGGGTTTAGACGGACTTGATGATAGGGTCGAGCTTCTTCAGGACAATGAAATTTATCAGTTAGAGGACTATAATTTTGCTTCAATGCAAAAGAAATTGGATCAAGTAACTGTAAAAACAGTTCAAAAACTCTGTAAAAAGTTATATACCGAACCTTACACACACATGAAGCTTCAACCTAAGGGACAAAGTGATCAACGAAAGCGCTAACTATCAAGTTAAAGTATTAAAATTACAACATTTCGATAATGATTTAGAGCTTCCTACTTATGAGACTGATCTTGCTGCGGGAGCGGATATCAGGGCCTGTTTAGAAAATCGAGATCAATTGATAATTAAACCTGGAACTCGCTGCTTAGTACCTACAGGGCTTTCTTTTCAAATTCCTGCGGGATTTGAGGTACAAGTAAGACCAAGGTCAGGTCTCTCATTAAAGACTCAATTATTAGTAGTAAACTCCCCTGGGACTGTAGATGCAGATTATCGCGGAGAAATAAAAGTTATTTTAGGAAACTTTGGCGAAGCTGATGAAGTTATCAACCATGGTGACAGGATTGCACAATTAGTCTTGGCACCAATTATCCAGGCTCAATTTGTAGTTGTTGAGGAGCTGGATGAAACCCAAAGAGGAGCCGGTGGATTTGGCTCGACCGGTAGAAAATAAACGATAAGGAGACCCAGTGGATTTAGAGGTTCATTACAATAATCTTTCTTCAAAAGAAGAGGTTTATGAAAAAATTAAGCAAGAAGTTGGTCCAATGTTAGAGAAGTTTCAAGTAAAAGCAGAGCTTGAATATCTTCAAGATGAAATCAAAGCTACTGGTAAAGGGTTCGATCTAACATTAAAGACTTTAGATGATAAATGCGTAGTAGATATGAAGCTTTCATTTCTTTTAAAACCTTTAAAAGGGCAAATTCTTGGAAGTCTTGAACGGAATTTGAAAAAATATATATAAATTATGCCTAAGATAAAAATCAATCCACATAATAAAACAATAGAAGTACCTGAGGGCTCAAACCTAAGAGAAGAATTGGTCAGAAATGATATATATATAAAAACAACTTGTGGGGGTGTCGCAAGCTGTGGGCTTTGTGTCGCGGTGATTGAGTCTGGTGAAGAGTTCCTTAATGAATTTAGTTTTGAAGAAAGACAGCTTTTAGGAAATGTGTTTCATATCACTAAAGAAAGACTAAGTTGCCAAACAATTGTGATGGGAGATATCACAATTGATCTTTCAGCCCATCAAGAGGCTAAGACTTCAAAAACGATAAGAAAATCTAGAGAGCAAATTAAAGAAGAAAAAGAGTTAAAAGAAGAAGCAAAAGTGCTGGAGCCTAAACAGGGTGGCTTCAGGCGACCAAAGGCTTTTAAGACAGAGGAGTAATAATGAGTACCACAACGACAGCTTCAGTGGGGGAGAGTTCAGCAAAGTCAAAAGGCTTCCCTCGCCAAATTCAATATATTGTCTGGAATGAGGCTTGCGAGCGGTACTCTTATTATGGGATGAGATCAATTCTCGTCATTTTTTTAGTTCAATATCTAATGCTTTCTAAAACTCAGGCTACTGCTGATTACCATGTTTTTGCAGGAGCATGTTATTTATTCCCACTCTTGGGAGCATATATTTCGGATCGATTTTGGGGAAAATATAAAACGATTATCACTCTCTCACTTGTTTACTGTCTGGGACACCTTTTTCTTGCCCTATTTGAGGATAGCCAAACAGGCTTTTACTGGGGGCTTGGATTAATTGCACTTGGTTCTGGTGGGATTAAACCTTGTGTTTCAGCTCACGTAGGTGATCAATTTAAACCGGATCAGAAGAAAGAATTAAAGAAGGTCTTCGATTTATTCTATTTTATGATTAATTTTGGCTCTTTTTTCTCGACGATGATAACTCCTTGGACTTTAGAGGCTTATGGACCGGCGGTGGCTTTTGGTGTTCCTGGTATTTTAATGTTTATTGCAACTATTGTATTTTGGATGGGAAGAAATCATTATGTACACGTACCACCAACGGGAAAGAATCCACATGGGACCGGTAGAGTTCTCCTGTCAGCAATAAAGAACATGGGTAAAGGAAAAGGTTTTTTTGGAGGTGCTTCACTCGATCATCCTGAACAGTCTGTTGAAGATGTAAAAGCTGCTTTTAATGTAGGGAAGATCTTTATTGCTGTGACTATTTTTTGGGCCTTATTCGATCAACACGGATCAAGCTGGGTGCTTCAGGCAAAAGAGATGGATCTAAGCTTTGGCTATTTCGGAATCGAAGCTCTATTGCCTTCTCAAATACCGGCACTCAATCCCATTATGGTAATGATTTTAATTCCCTTTTTTACTTTCGTAGTTTATCCGGGAGTAGAGAAAGTAACTGGCTATGAGATGACGCCACTTAGACGAATGGGAATTGGGATGTTTGTTGCAGCAGCTTCTTTTGTCTTTGTCGCAGCTTTTCAATATGCACTTGACGGAGGAAATAAAATTTCCGTTTTATGGCAAGTTATTCCCTTTTTGGTGATAACTATGGCAGAGGTTATGATTTCCATAACTGGATTAGAGTTTGCTTATACACAAGCCCCTCGCTCTATGAAATCTACCATTATGAGTATGTGGCTTCTCACTGTCTTTTTTGGAAATATGATCACAGCCTATATTGCAAAGATCAATGTGTTTGAAGGTGGAAACTTTTTTATGTTTTTCGCGGTATTAATGGCAGTGTTTGGGTTAGTGTTTGCGTGGATAGCTAAGAATTATAAAATGCGCGACTATATGGAAAAGGGAGCCTAAGCTCCCTTTCAATTATTATTGAATTTTAGGAAAAGATGATCTTAAGTGCTTATCTCCATTGAGAGGATCAAAAATCTCGTCACCGTCATCAGATTTATCTGAGATTAAGCATTGTTCATTATTATTAGTGAAAACACCATTTCTTAAAAAGTAGTCGTCTAAATCTGTGTAGTCATTCCAAAACTCCGTTCCGTCTTGGGCATCTAAATGTAGATCCATATACTTGTCACTGGTAGAAGAGACATCGAAGTCACTTGATTGTGAGAGGTAAGTATTATTAGGTTGGAACCTTCTATCCCACTCTCTAATCCAAAGCCTAATTTGCGCTTTGGTATCTCTCGCTTTGTCCTGGCATTTAAAACTGTAATAGGGTCTCACACCATATGCCGCATGCAATGGGTGATGTGCCATTTGAAGAGCTTGGATACGATTTGTATTATCAGGATCTCGTGTGAATGAATACCAGCCAAATTTATCCTCACCGGGGGTAATGGTGATAAATGAACTAAGAGTCCCAGTGTTAACAGCTGCTTTAAAGCCTGGTTGGTTAGTGGCATCAATCGTTTGATTGTAAGAAGTATAAAGGTCTCCGATATCATCACCTGATTCATTAGTGAATCCATGCTCAAATGGATCTAATACGACGCTATTTCCCGAACCATCTAAAACGATTCTCTTTTTATTAAGAATTTCAACTTCACTTCCATTGAGGTTTACGGTAGAGAAATTATTGTAGACACCAGTTTTTGCCATATTATTTAAGTTTGCACACATCCTAGAATAATTAACGATACTCATATTTGTGTTATCACCATGAGTCTCCATGGGAGGATCATAAGTAAACTCTTGAGTAAATTCTTCTAGGTCTTCATTATTATAAATAGTCACCACTTCACGTCCGTAACTAAAGGCATCATAAGTGGGGTGAGAAATTGTTCTCGTAAAATCTTTTCCAGGGCCTTCTAGACAAGCGGAAATTTCACCACCACAAGCCACACGATCTTGGGTATCAATTTTACTATGTGAAGCGGTCTGACAAATTTCTGGAGTTTCTTCGTCGCCATCGTCATCATATGTTGTAAAGGTGACCTGAACTTCTTGAGACCAACCAATATCACAATCGCGATCTTGATAATTAAACTCACAAGCGTCACCTGGCTCTTCATACTCGGTTGAAAATCCCCCTGAACCTGATCCATCGTAACTATCAAAACTATTTCCACAGATACCTAATACATCACTACAAACACCTTCACATTGAACGGTATAATAGGTGTTGAAAGATGCTCCATATAAATCATTAACAAAAGAGTAGGGTTCATATTCTATATACTCGCAAAGAAATTCATCCACTTGAAGCTCTACGGTGGCACCATTTTGGTAGATATCTAGCTCTTCGGCATCAAGGACACAATCGATGGCCCTTTTTGCGTCTGTCTTAGTATAGTCTTCAGCGCTGAAGCCTAAAGTCGGTGCTTCAATTTCACAGGGCTGATTTATATTTCCATATTTATGCATTACGAAGCTTAGGTCTTCATCCATTTTATGCACTAGGCGAATTGATTTATTACGAAATTTTTCTACTTCGGTGAGAGTCCGATTGTCAGAGCTTGATGAGTTCTTTACCTCATTACTGATCTCCTCGGTACAACTGATCATGGCAAAAAGTGCAAATAATAATACGTACTTCATAATTTACCCTATTATCTAAATCTTCCTAGTTTCCTATCGGCGTATAATGGGGAATATTTAACCGGTATTATATCATCAAGCATGTACGTGATTTTAATAACTTGAAAAAGAGTATCTCATAAGACATTGATTTTATTTGTTTTTTTAATGTGAAATATAGGTACAATATCCATATGGCATCCTTAAAAATTAAATTTATTTTCTTTTTTGCCAGTTTTTTATGTCTGAATAGCTCAGTTATGGCCGCCCAATGGGCCGTGGTTACCGCCAAGAAAGCTCCTGTCTTTTCCGATGTTCAAATGTCATCGGTAATAGGTTTTATAGGCCAAGGAAAGCGATTGCGAGTAGGTGAAGTTCCAAAAAATAAAGGTAGAGTGCTTCCTATTATTGTTAATAAAAAAATTGCTTATATTCAAGTGGACGATATAGCGATCTCCACTAGTAAAGAGGCGATCTTTAGTGCCACCAAAAGAATACAATCAAAAATGAATGAAAAGTCTGATGTAAAAAAAATAAGTTTAGTAGGGGGCCTAATGTATGCAAATGTAGCCTTTGACGATACGGAAAGAAATGAAGCTAGTTATAACCTTGCTTTTTATGACCTGGGTATTCGAGGTTATTATAGAAACCTCGGAGAGGTTTCTGGTCTAAGATCAGGCTTTGTTTATACTCAAGGAGAAAGAGAGGAAGAAAAGTTATCTTCATTTTATATTCACATTGATTATACTTTGCCTCTTATAAGCACTCGCTTCTATGATATGCTTTTTTTTGCAGGTGGACTCGTTTCTCCCTATGTTGAGTATGAAGTTGATAGTCTCTTTGATATTACAGGCTATGGTCTAGGTGCTCATAGTGGAATAGACATGAGCTTTGAGTTACCGGGGAACTGGTCATTAAATGTAGATGGATCCTACTTTTTAATGAAAACATTTGATTTAAATTTACCTGATAACGCTTTCTATGGAAAAGAACTCAATCCTTTGATTAATGGAATCAGAACCACAGTTGGTTTTACCTACGAATACTAAATTAATAGGCATAAATGATATCGAATATATCTATTCGAGGGAAAATGAGCTTTTTAAATCCTCTAAGGGCCATTTGGTTGAGATTTTTTTCTCTTCCATATAATTCATTAAGTTTCGGGTGTTTTATCTTTGCATTGATTTGGTCTGAATTTAACCCCAAAAGTTTGGTTAACCTTAAAATAAATAATTGGCGGTGATCATTAAGATAGTCAGGGAGTTTATTCTCTAGAGACTCAAACTCCTGCAATAAATAAGTATAATCCCGTTTATCATTTTCAAATATATATTGGGTGACTAAAAAATAAAATTGAGAGATGCTTTCTTCAGTTGTATCTTTCAATTCAATCAAGGACATCTGGATTTCATGATAAGCCTGACTGATATTTCCTAAATCAATACTTGTTTGATACCTCGTCCAGCGTCTGTAATGTTCATGAACCAAATTTTCTTTTTTTCTCGATTTGACACATTCAGTTGAAAAATTTTTAAAGACTTCTTTGAGGTGCGTGTATTGTCCATTAAAAAATTTGGGGGCTGGTCCATCGACGAACATAGCTTCTGACCTTGAGGGCTGCATTGATACTAATTGTATACTTGAAGGTGTAAGCGGTCCATGACTATAGTTTTTAGAGCTTTGAGAGACACTTATTTGTCCCAGAACTTTCAAGCCGGTCATTGCATCAAATTGTTTTTCCTTTTTAAGAAGTTTTAAGGCATTTTCTCTTCTCGTTTGGCAATGCCTAGGATTCCCATAGGGCTGAAGGTGCTCCATTGGTTTTTTGTAAAGAAGAGGCCTATTATTAAAGTATAAAAAATCATGGTCAGCGAGATCAAATTTTTCTTGATAATAATCGCTACCATGAAGATCTACACTAGCGACTTCGCCGTTTCTATCACCTAGGATGATACCCCAATAGCTCATGGAACTTTTTGTTTTTAATAATTTTATGGCACTTCTAATATCAGAGCATTTTTGCAAAACCTCTTGAGTGATGAAAAAAATACTCTCTCCTTCAAAATTAAAATAATTTCCATGTTTATAGTGAAGCGCCAATGAGAGACCCGATTCATTAAACCCTGTTAAAGAAGGAAAAGGCATTCCAGAGGTAGAAAAAGAGCATATCTTTTTTTGTCCTTTAAAGTCATAGGTAAGCGTTCTTTCATATTTCTCATAAGGACCGGCTAAGGCATAGTCCAGAATCCTTGCGTGAGTGGGACACTCATTTTGTTGATCGAGATACAAAAGCGATGAGCAGCCTGGGACATATTGAATTAATTGTGGTGACCATTTATTAAAAGCGGCTACTAATTCTGGAATGAGCATGGCAAAAATGACATTTTCCTGGTTTCGCTCAAGGCCGTCTGCATAGGCCTTTATATTTTTTAAGAACTCTGTATTATCCGATTTTTTTTGACGAGAAAGATACTCGGTCGCAAGTTTTAGTACTTGAGCAAAAAAGTTGTTTCTCGCACAAAGCATAGAAATTTGTTGGTAAATCTCATCATAGGAAATTTGATCCTTTTTACCCAGGGCATAGAAGTTTTCTTCAGGATTTCCGAAAAGATGAATATGAGAGTGGGAATCAGACATACTCTTATTATAGAAGGAGCGGGGTAGTGACACAATCGTTTTTAGAAAATGAGACTCTTATTCTCGTCTGTATGGTGTTAGCCAGTATCAGGATATATCTAGAAGTTGCCGGTGTAGACTTTTCTCAGTTTCCAATGGCAAAAAAGCTACCCGTAAGGGCACAGGCGATCCATCGATTTGGTCTTTATATGAGTCTAGGCTATATAATTCTCTTTGCTCCTGAAGTTTTACTCAGCTAAGTAATAATCTACAGTCTTATTAAGCTCTTCGAAGCCAACTCTATCAAAATTCTTGTTTTTTAGACCTTCAATATTGGACTGCTTAGACCTTATATGAATATGGATATTGATATGATCTTTTTTTCTAGCAAGCTCAGAGAGTTGGTAAAATTTTGTCAAGAAATAGGAATCTTGTTTGCTTGTAAGGTTGAAAATAGAATGATCTTTTATTGCTTTCCAGTTTTTCCAAGGATCGCGATTTTCTATTAATAATCTTTTGAGAACGAGATAAATAAAGGGATCGGATTCAAACCCATCACCGACCAGTACAAGTTCATCAGGGATTCCAGTCATCAAAAGGATATCGATTAGTTGATTTAGTTTATAGAAACCCTGTTTTTTAAGGTCCTTTGTGGCAAGTCTTCCATCAAAGAGTGAGAAAAAATCCCGATAGTCTTTGAGAAAAATATCACTGACATAAAGTTCATGTTGATAAAGCCAGTCTCGAATAGGGCGTTCATAAAAATGGGGTGAAGCTGACAATATAAAAGGCTGGAAATCTTTTTCAATATAGGATTTTAAGAGTTCAATACTTGGCTCGACAGATGGGAAATAGCTTAGAGGCCGATTAAGAGAATAGTACATCTCTTTTGGAGTCGAGTATTTCGTATCTACAAGTGTTTTGTCGAAATCAGAAATAATGATCTTTTTAGGCTCCTTGATTCTTATGGGATAGAAGGACCCTAAGTGCATTTCAAGTCCATTAACTATTGAAGTTTCAAAGATTGAAAGTTTTTCTATGTCAGCTACGTCGATTAAAGCCGGAATTCTTAGTTCGAAATTTCCAAAATTGTCGGAATCATATTCGCGAGAGAGAATCTCAGCCTGGTTTTTGCCATAGCCTCTAATTCTTAACCTAAAGTTGTTTTTATTCAGTAGGCTCATATGGTTTATGGGCAGTTTAAGACTCTCTTGAGACTCTTTATAAGTGTTTGTCACTAAGGCCCTTATGGATAGCTGGTTATTACTGATGATGGCGGAAAAACTAGCAAGAAAGGGTCGTATCATGTTAAGATTCTATCTCAAACTAGAGACTGTGAATAGGATTGTTATGTTAGAAATGAAACTTGTGGTTCATGGGAGAGTACAAGGCGTAGGGTATCGCTACAGCATCATTGAACATATTGAATCTAATCAAACCCAAGTAAAAGGGTATGTTTATAATATGCCCAATGGTTCCGTAGAAATTGTAGCGCAAGGGGATATAGAAGCCCTTAAAGATGTGAGAAGATTTGCGTCACAAGGAAGTGATAAATGTATGGTCAGAGAAATCGAAGAAGTTATTCAGAATATTGAAGAGTATTCCTATGATGGTTTTGAGATTAAATTTTAGGCTAATCCTATCTGGTAAGAAAGAATTCCATTTTCATAACTTTGTTGAATTTTTTTAGGGTCTATAAAGTCTTCGGTATTGACCTTAGATGTCAAAGTCTCCACCTTATTGAGAAGTGTTTGAGAACCATCTTGATAGTTTTTTTCTTCTTTAATTTTACGATCTAAAAATAGAGATATTTGTTTATTCTCAGCCGTTAACCTAATGTTCTTTACTTCGTGTCTAGGGATATTAACTTGAACTAGATAGCCTTCTTTTTCTGGAAGCTTACTTATTTTTGCTGGAATTTCTTTATATTGATAAAAAGGATCTTCATTTTTTACCATTTGTAAATCATTCTCCTTTCTAATACTTTGTTTGAAATTTTGAATGATATTTTCTTTACGCCTCATGAGCCTACTGGTTTCGTTTTGAGTTTTTTCAAAGCTTGCTCGATAGTTTTTTTGATGATTCTTTTGAAGCTCTGACATTCTGTTTTTCCCATCTTCACTGACTCGAGTTAGCTCCTGTTTGATTGCCGATTGTTTGTTTTTGAGTTGGCCTTGATGGTTTCTTTCTTCTTTTGTGAGAATGGTTTTGTGATGCTTCTTGAGAGAGCTTAGTGCCCGTCCATATTTATCTTCTTCTGATAGTCTCTTCTTGTGATAAAGATCTTTTGTCATTTGTTTTTTTGCCAGAGTTTGATCTTTTAGTGAGGCGAGCTCATTTCTTGAGGTTTCCTGCAACTCCGATTTTTTATTTTTGATTTTATTATTGATTCTAGAGATTTCTATTTCTGCTTGATGCTGTATGTCGCCAAGCTTATAATCAAAATTTTCTTTAGCTTTAGAAAGATGGATTTCATGAGCGAGTTTTTGATTTTTTTTGCTTGATTCTAATTGATGTTTTATTCTCTCTTTTTCTTTTTTAGCTCGTTCTTTTGAAAGCTCAATACTTTCCTGTAGGTTTCGTAATGTCTTTTCATTTTTATCCGTCGCCTGCATAAGCTTTTTTTCATTCTCGCTTAAGACGCTATTAATCTCTACATTGTTTTGAACTTTTAAATCGGCTTTTCTCTTTTCGTGTTCATTTTTAATTTTAGCCACCTCATTGTTATTTGAGGTAATGAGATTTTTAAGCTCATTTTTATGTCTGATCTGTTCGGTTTTAAGGGAGCTTTTTATAGAATCACTCATTCTAGTGCTTCCTTGTTAAGCTTCGTATAAGGGCTATCGCAAAATGACTTTCCTCCCGTATGACCGGGGCATTGCCATGTTCTCAGAAGATCAACTGATATTAAACTTGCGCCCCCATGAAAAGCAATATAGCTGACAGGATCAAAAGTACTCGTTTTGATGGTTCCAGGTTTTTGGTCTTGCGGATCGGATATTTTATTTTTTACAAGATATTGATACACGCGATATTCTCCAAGCGCTAAGCTTGGGAGTAGTAGTGTAAAAATGAGGAGTAAAAATCTTACTGTAATGTTTTAGTCTCCTTAAGAATGTCTTCTTCAACCACTCTAAAGAAAGCTCTGATAAATTCTTGTCGTGAAACTTTATCCATCGATATTAGGGCGGTTCTTTTTCTTTCAACGGTATTGTGTCTGGCCAGTAAGTTAAAAACGTGGCGAACATTATGTGTCGCTTTTCTTGTGGGCATAGAGCTTTCCACCGGGAGAGTTTCATTTAGCCACTCCTCAAAAAACAGGGGATAATGTCCATACTTTGCCATCTCTAGATAATTTCTATACTCAACCTTTGGTGTAGATTCTAGAGGAGTTGAAGGGGTGGATTTTTCAATAATTTTCTCGCACATATTACCTCCGCACTTCTTAATTTTATAATTCCTATCAAATATTCGGTAGATGACAGATTTTTCCTGCTAGATCGTGCACCGGGAACGCATAGTGCTATACTAGTCTTGGAGGTTTGCGTGCTTAAATCCTTGTATTTTTGTGAGGCTTGTAGAAAACAGCTACCAGATGTATCTGAAATTCATTATGTTGAGGAAAATTCAGACCGAGGATTTTGCTCGGACAAGTGTATTATGGACTTTTATAGGCCATTTTTGCAGGTCCTGGAAAAAGAAGAGGCAGAGTTCCGAAAGCTTCTTGATATTGAACAAGAAGATCCTTTTCTAGAAGTCACTTCATCTCAAAACTATTTGCAACAAGCCTTAAAGAGACCTCAAGAAATTTGGGTCGTCACAAATGACTTGGATCAGAGCTTTTATACTCATATCTTAAAGATTCAGCATAAACAACAGAGCTTGTATTTCATATTAATATGCTCTTATGTAGAGGGAGACCCAGCATTTGTCTTTTATCGTATGGCCACTCAGCATATTGAACTTGTTGAGAAATACAGAAGAGACGATGTTTATAAGGGTGAATCTAGTCAACAGTCAGTAAGTGCTAGAGTTCCTTCGGAAGTATTTGAATCAGTTGAGTTTAAAAAGTCTAAGTTATTAGCTGAAATGCTCACTGACCGAAGTCCCCATGATATTGCGCTAGAGGACTTTGTTAATTACGAACAATTTTTTCAACAAACTTTGGAAGATCCAGACGAAGTCTTTGAGAAACTAGATGATGAATCAGACACAATTCACACCTATATTAAATCTTTCAAGTTGGGTGATGAGTCTTTTTTTTACGTAGTGGTTGGACTGCTCTATGAGAGCGAAGACCCCATGATTATTCCGATAATATCTTTTCCTTCGGTTGATAAAAAGATGTATCCGCAATATGCTCAAGGTCAAAAAGTAATAAACAAACTTCGCAACTAGTCTAGAGGATAGACTTGTTTATAGTCGTTAGAATACACTTGAACAAATTGAGTACAAACTGAGTTCGCATAATTGTCGGCAGCTTGCATACATTGGGCATCATACTGGCAGCCGGGGTAGGCTGAGATAAAATCTACCTTTGCTGACATACATTGCATATAAGCGTTGATGGCAGTGGCCTTAACAACCATGACACCATTGATGGCCTCGCCTCTCTCTTTGGTTAGTATCATATTGTACTCTCGACCTGCTTGATTTTTTACACACTCAGCAATACCGAGTTTAAACGACTGATTATTGCTTTGGACATGAACTGGAACAAAGCAAGTACCATGTTGAAGATCTGAATTTTGCATTTTTAGCTTAAATCTGTTTTCTTGATTTTGGTTTTGGCAAAGGGCAAAGCTTCCTATATTTGATACAAAGTACTGATAATCTAAAATGCAATTCTCAAATCCTGGCATCTGATCGCCACCGTCATCAGGGTTGACGGGGGTTACATTGTCGCCGCCGCCACCGTCTTCATCGCCGATCGCTGGATCAGTAAAATTTTGGGTGTTACCACTAGTTCCTGTTTGGTTACTCGGAATACGTGTCCTAGTAGGTTGGTCACAAGCCTGGGTAAATATCAATATCGATGCAAAGATTAAACTTTTCATGTTGATATTATCGGTAAGGTTTTCCATTTCCTTAAACATTTTTCTTATTATTAAGTTAACTTCCTAAAATCACGATAAGATTGCTATGAAAGGTATTTTAATTGCGTTATTAACGATGGCGATTTTTGTTGTGGGAGGTGCTCTTTATATTATTGCCTATCCTTATTATACCTATAATAAAATTGTTAATTCGAACTATAAAATGAGCTGGTTCTACCTCAATAAATATAGCTCTGATTATATTTCACCCAGTAGACCTCAAGACATTAATTATCAAAAAATTAAGAACCCTGAAACTTGGCAAAAATTTCATTTTGGGGACTTGTTAATTCCATTACCTAATCCTAGCAAAAGTCCATTTTATACAATTGTTCCTAACCTTACTTACGATAAAAAAAATAAGTCCACTCAATTTAGCTTGGCGATCAGCAGCATAAGTGGAAATGAATACACGAGGATATACTCACTTCCTTATGGTCCTTTTCCAGACTATCTCACAGATCAAAAACTTTTTGATCTTCCTGTTGTAAGATCTGCGGTGACGAAAAATAAAAGTGATCAAATATGGAAAGACGTTTTCACCAAGTCCATTTCAAAATGGGACATACCCTTGGAGGAGATGGCCTATAACCTCTATTTACTAAATTTTAGATCAAGATTCATAGGACCAAAGGTAAAATCATTCTTCTTAGTCAAAGATACTCTTAAAGTGATTATGGAAGTTGAAACTGAGGATAAAGATTATAAAACAGAAATTATTTTTGAAAAGAGGGGCAGTCGTCTTTTCTCGTATATGATTCAATCTAGGATTACTGATAAGGGTGCTGATAGAATTAGAGATCATATTGTCCAGAATACCGAATATCTGGAATCAACTCCAACATTGACGGATATTATATATAGTGAGTTCAAAAATCTAGATTATATCAAACAGACAGGGCCAACGGGAATGCTTTATCTCATTTCAGCTTGGAGTCATAATAAGTCTAGAGTTGAAGTCTTTGAAAGGGCCATTCTCCATTTAGAAAGAGGCGCCTTCTCTCAATGGCAAAAAAATAAAAACTCCTCGAAGCCAGAGCCAAATTATAAGGCACCAAATATACTTCAACTAAAGCCTCTTTATATGTTTTATTATCATCGCTTTGGAAAGTTTTACTCAAACATAGATGTTCCAGGGTTGGATTTAAGTCAAAATATGATGCTGATAAAAAATGTTTCTCAAGAAAAGAGAAAAAAAGAGCTAGAAGAGTACCGAGAGTCTCGGCAGATTAAAGTGCGAACAAAGGATCTCTCGGTTCAAGAGGAATTTGATAGGCTCATCGAAAAGACGAAAGATCAAACTAAGTCTCGAGAAAAAACGATTCGAATTGATTAGTACTTAGGACGGAAAAACTTTTCAAACCCTTCGATGAGACATTGAGTGAGGATTGGCTTTAGCTTATCTGTGAGCGGTCTTTTCATCTCCTTAGTAAGCTCATCCATATAGATCGCCCTAGAGATTTCAATTTGAATATTGTCCCCAGTTGGATAAGTTTGGTCAACATATTGAGTGATATGACCACCGACGTAAGGATCGTTTATGGTGACTTCCGGATAATTTTCCTTGAGTTTTTGTTGGTAGAACTCAATAAACTTCTCATTACAGGTTATGCCTTTTTGGTCGCTCAAACAAAAATCTGGTCTTTCAATTTTTTGGTTTGGATTTTTCTTGAGATGATATTCTTCAGCGCGTGAAGGCATACTATGTAAGTCAATAAAATTGGGTTGCTCTGTAAAATTCTTCAACTCTTCCATAAGAGTTCTAATGACTTCAAAATAAGGATCATAATACTTTCCAAGGAGGGTATGAGCTAGCTCAGAGGATGGAATGTCCTTGACGACTTTAACTCCTTTGGAGTTTTCTTTCCAATTTAGGAGGGCCATATCTCTGGATCTATTTAAATCGATCGCGGTTCTAATGATATTAGAATATACGACGGCAATCCCAGCTTCTGTGAGAGCCTCAATATCTACAAGTTCATGAACTCTCCAGTCCGCATCTTGAGCTAAGTGATTGAAATCTTCAATTAAATAAGGGGCTATATCCTTTGGGATAGTTTCCCCTGAGTGTGGGATGGATAAAACTCCAATAAATCGGTTCTTGGGTGCAAAATAATTTAAAATTGGGTTCGGATCAAGTTTCATAAGTATGTAAAATTTAACATACATTCTAGTTTAATGTAAAAACCATCTTTAGGCCGTTAAAGTATTGTCCTATGAAATTTCCAGGTAGAAGAAAGACAAAACATTATTTTCCCGTTACCGAAAAGGGCAGATCGGCTATAGGGGAAACTATCAATCAAACCTCAGATGTATTTATTGTTGGTCTGGATCAATTATTGGTTGATATCGAAATAGAAACTACTGACGAGTTTTTAGAAAAGCATAGTTTTAAAAAGGGTCAATCTTTTATAATTGACGATGATTTGTGTGAAAAAATATATCAAGATGCTCGAGAAAAAAACCTCGTTAGAGGGGAGTTTCCTGGCGGGGCGATTGGTAATACCCTACATAATTATAGTGTTCTTTCTGAAAACTCTTGTTTTGCCCTAGGGGCCATTAAAAAGGAGATTGAAGTAGGGGATTATGCCTATCGTTATCTTTGTAAAACCTCTGGTTTGGTCGATATGAGTTACCTGCAACCAGCACAAAGACCCATGGGTAGGGCCTTATGTTTTATTTCACCTGATCTTGAGCGTACCTTTGCCATCTCCAAAGGTTGTATGAACGAATATCATGAAGACAGCATCCCTATCGAGGTTCTCAAAAAAGCTTCAGCATTTCTTATTTCTGCCTATACCCTAAGGGATGAAAATGAACCCGTTTTTAAAGCGAGTTTAAGGGCCTGTGAGTTGGCAAAAGAGGTGGGCGTACCTGTCGTTCTTTCACTTGGCACGAGTCACCTCGTTTCACAAAAAAGGGATTTTCTAAGGGAGTTTACTAAAAATTATGTAACTGTTTTAGCGATGAATGCTGAAGAGGCTTTTGAGCTAACAAAAAAAGAAGACGCTCTTTTGGCCGCAGAAGAGGCACTTGATTTAGTAGACCTAGCCTTGGTAACTGTTGGGAAAAAAGGCTTGTATTTAGCCTCCTATACGGATGAAAAACTCAAGCGAAGCACTAATGAGCCGCTAGTGACTAAATCCATTGTCAACTATAATGAATTTGAATATTCAAGAGGGATGAGAAAACGAGATTGTGAAACTCCCTTAAAAATATACACCCATATAAATCCATTTAATGGTGGACCTTTAAGAATCAAAAATACTAATGGAGCTGGTGATGCTGCTCTTGCCGCTTTGTTGCACGATATATCTGCTAATGATCATCATCGAATGCAAATTCCAAATTCACCAAAGCATGATGCTCAGTATTTAACTTACTCCTCAATTTCTCAGATTAGTAAATATTGTAATCGAGTCAGCTTTGAAGTTCTCTCCCAAAATTCTCCACGGTTATTTAAAGGGCTCCCAGAGAGAGAAGACTCATTGGAAGATGGCTATTGGAGTAAGTAGTGATCCAAAAATCTTCGGGAGCGCTTCTAAATGAGTATAAAGGTTACCTATTTGAATTCTTAGTCTGTAAAGAATTGCGCAATTATTTTTTACTCACACCTATTGAAACCGTATTGAATGAAAATCAATTTACTATGCTGTCTCAGCAAGAAAGTTTTGTCAGAAATAATTATCCTAGCTTGATTAAGCAGCTTCCTGTATTGGCAAAAGAAACGGCGAACAGAATTTGGGAATATTATAGTGATAAAAAAGTTGAAAATATTCTTCTCTCAGGCAAACAAAATACATCTTTAACTCCCGAACATTTCTCAGAAGAGGATATTGGTATTTTTCTTAAAGATTCTGGAGTAAAAAAAATTTCATTAAAGCTGGCGAAAAAAGGATTAGCTACCAATACTAAAAGTAGCGGTATCCTATCAATTTTAAAACGCTATTTTGATAGCCTTCAGCTGCAAGCTCAGTTCAATGATTTTATTGATATTGAATTTGAACATATGTCCAGAGACCTTCATACCATCGAAGGAATTGAATATAGAGAAAATTTTAAAAATTGGAAAGATAATGAACTTCCAGAACTTCCTGGTCAACTGAATAGGGAATCTTCTGAAAGGCTCAAGCTCTACTACCAAAGTTTAGCTAAAAAGCTTTATGAGCTTACAAAAGAAATTGATGTGGATAAACTTAAGTCGGGACTAGCTCGATTGTCGGGATTTAGTCATCCAGATATAGTGCAAGTAACCTGCTTTTATATCGATGATTATTTGCTTGCAGGGGTGTCTGTGAAAGAAGAACTCAGCTTTGAAGGTCGTTTCACTTGCAAGCAAAACAAGAGTTCTGTTGTTTTTCAATTCGATAGGTTAACAGTCCTTCTTAGGATTAAACCTATGAATCTTTTTACAAGCAAGGCTTATAAAGTAAACGCTTCTATTGAGTTTGCTGATTGATTTTATCTACGGGTTTGATCGATTCGTTTAGGCAACAAGTTTTAATTTCGCAAAGCTCTCTTCGACCATGAAAGGATTAGATTTCTCAGAGAATTTGTTTTTTGCATCACGACCGATAATAATATTAGCCGTATCTAACCAGCAGTCCTGATCACTCGTTTGGATAAATATCTTTCTATTATTGTGAAGAGACTCATAATTTAAGCATTTTTTGAGTAGGCTGATATCTTCAGCATTAAGGTCACTGTGTGGATCTACTAAGAAAACCATTTCTCTTTGTGCGAGAAGTGCTTTTACAAGAGATGTTAGCTTTAATGTTCTTTTATCTAAGCTTGCGATTGATCTTTCCATATTAGATACTTTAGCTATCATAGCAATCAATTCTGGATTTTTAATCTCTTTTAAAAAATCTGATAAATTCACTTCGTTTTCTTTAATTAGTGAAGTGGGAATTGAGTCTAGAATTAAGTTCTCTTTTATCGTCATGTTATGATGAAGAGAGTCAGTTTCATTGGCATAGCTAAAGTCAATGACTCCTCTTTTACCCGAGAAACGTAGATAATAAAGAAAGTCTTTTAAACTATTTCTTTGGCCATTTTTTGAATCAAACAAATAAATATTCATATTATTAATATCGGGTAGTGGGAAGATTAAATTAAACTGCTATACTGTAGGTAGGTAAATTTGTGGAGTACTGGAATGGAAAGCTCGGGTAAAAAGGTCATTGTTGGACTTACAGGTAGGATTGGATCCGGGGTCACCGCTTTTCTTCTTAAAAAACAGGGTTTTCAAGTAATTGGCGTCAGTATTATCAACCATTCGATGGATACCTTTAAGAATTCTTCGACTCCGCCAAAATGCTATATTTCAAAGTTAGGAGAAATAGAAAATTTTTGTAAATTTTTAGGAATCCCTTTCTATGCTACTGATGGAAAATCTGAGTTTGAAGATAAGGTCTTAGATCCTTTTACCGCCAATAGACTTACTGCAAGGGCCAATACAACTTGCTTTAATTGTACGAGTTTAAGAATTCAAGTTTTATACGAAAAGATGAAAAAGCTCAATGCCGACTTTATTTCTACAGGCCACTTCTGTAAAGTTCATAAGAATTTAAACTCTGATAATTTTTCAGTCCATGCCAATAACGACGTAGATTCCGATCAGTCATTCTTATTGGCAGGTATTCCTGAAATTTATCTCAAGCATTTAATTTTGCCTCTAGGCGAGCTTAGAGCTAATGAGGTAGACACCATTGCGAAAAAGTTTAATCTTCCGCTAAAACCATCTCTTTCCGATGGTAAATTTTGTTATAGAGAGCCTGCTGAATATGAGTCGATCTTAAAGAATAGAGTTCCCAAGTCTCTGATAAAAGAAGGGCAAGTGCATAATGTTGACAATGATATGATTCAAGGTGAACACAAGGGGATATTGCACCACTTTATCACTGAAAAAAATCTAAAATTTAACGGTGTCAATCAAGCAGACCAAAACATTCAAGTTGTGAACTATCAATTTGAAAAGAGCACTATTGAAATTGGTAGTGATAAGCATCTTACTTTCAAAGGATGTCAACTTGTGGAACTAAGTTTGAGTTCAGGATTGGATCGATCAAAACCAATGAATTGTTTTATAAAAAACAAGTATTCACACCAATATGTTGCCTGCATGATATTTTTTAAAAATAATGCTTCGGCTTATTTAGAATTTGAAAGTCCAATTTATCCGATTATAGAAGGTGAAAAGGTTGTCCTTTTTGATAAAAACACTCGTAATGCAAAAGTCATTGGCTTGGGTAGGATAGGCCAAAGAGGCGAGTTTGAATTAATAGATAGAGCAGAAGAATATAAAACGAAAAATGAAGCAAATGAGGAAATAAAACGAGCACCAGTCTTTAAATTTTAATCAAAGGGATTGAAAAATGATCCTATATCTGACCAAACATCGGACTCTACCTCGTTTGTTATGAGGCGAGTTAATTCTCTGGAAATATTCTCACTAAAATTAAAATTTCGAGGTCCACGAGATGGGGACGACGGGCGATAGTCTGGATTAGGTGTTACTCTAGTGTTTTCTAGGGTATCAGTTACTAATTGAGCCAATTCCTCGTTCTGTGCCTCTCTTTGACTGGGAGTGAGTTCAAGATCATACCTTGGCATTATATTAAGATCTATAACTGCGGCCATTAAATTTTCTCTTTGGCTTTGAGACATATTATCCCAATTTAAATGCCTCTCAATAGATGCAAATCTCCAGTACCTATTAAAGATACCAGGTCCAAATTCTTGTGCTCTTTCGCGGGCAAAATCACGTCCTTGTATGAATCCTTCCATTTGAGAAAGTCGAGTATCTAATTGGTCTCTGGCAATCTGATAACCTTCAATTCCGATTGCACTTGTTAATTGCATCTCGATAAAGTCTGAGGCAAAAGAATCTTGGCTTCTCTCTTCAAATATTTTTGAAACTACCATACCGGTAAGTTCATTCATAATCTCTTGATTTTGCCCCACTACAGAAACAAAATTTTGATAGATATAATTTAGGATTTCTCGATCCTCGATCATAAGTTCACGAATGGTCTCTGGTGTAAATTTTGAATTTACCATGCGAATGGTTTTCTTTTTACGATTCCAGATAAAGTCGAGTGCATTAATGAGTCTTGGATCATTCAGTTGGTCTCTTATTTGATTATATATTCCGCTCATTTCTGAATCATAAATAATCTCGGGTGAGCAGAATTGTTCAGCAAGTTCTTGTGATATAAGTCCACGGTCTGTGCTGGTATAAACAGTAGGTCTAATTCCTAGTTTCACTAAGTCTTCAACGCATTGGTTTTGTGCCGTGAGCTTAAACGACTGAAGCAGCTGACTTCTTATGGTAGCGGCAATAAAATTGTCTGCTACTTCTGAGTCAATAAGGGAATCCAAAGTGTTATATTCTTGTGGATTTGAGCACATCAATTCAACTTGATCCAATAGCCCTCTGTATTCACTAGTCGCTAGGGATTGGTAGAGCCCGTCAGTAATAATAGTCACGAATACTTCACGAAGATCTAAAACATCAGATTGAGGGGGATTTGAAGCATTAAGGGTATTTATCATATTTGTAAGATCATCTTTATGTATATTATAAAAATCATTAAGGCATTCAGGAGTAAGAATTTCAGTGATTTCCTGATACATAGGAAAACCAATTTGAGTTCGATCTAGGACTTCTTCCACAATATGCTCATATATCGCGTTTATCGTTTGGTATTGAGCTTGACCAGTAAAGCTTGCTACAAAGTCATCTATCGTCGCCTCTGGATTTGTAGATCTATAATCTCGAAAAACTCCCAGTAAAAGTTCATATGAGTCTTCGGTGTCATTTTCTTGAGCGGCAATTCTTCCAATGATTTCTTCTGTCGTAAGTGAGAGTGTGTTGGTTTCCCTTAGCATTAATAATTGTCTATCGAGCTCATTTTCTATAAGTCTTGGCAGTGCATACTCCTCTGCAATCGCGGTACAAGTCGTTTGGAGTTGGTCCAATCCACTTTGAGAATTAAATTCTAAGAATTCATCCCAACTTTCTATTTGACCCAACCCTGATTCATAGCATTGTCTTACTCTAGTTTGAATTTCTCTACTAAGTGAAAGGGCATAGGTCTGATCTATGGCATGTCCTTGTTGACCGATAATATCTTCAAAAGCTGCTAGAGAGACTTCATCAACTGAATCTAGGATAGAAGATTTTGTACATTCCAAATATTCGGGTGTTTGGTTAATATAGTTTATTGCGTCTTCGTTTGTGGCAAGAGGTGGTGAGCCTTGTGGATTAAGTACGTCCTCGAGGCTTTGATTAAAAACATCATTAGCGCATATTTGAAAGTCAAAAGTCACTCGATCTATATCATTTTGCGAAATATTAAACGTTTCTAGCATACGGTTAATTTCGGAGGAAATCACTGTTTGGCCAGCTTTCATAGTAATTAATGGAATACATAGTGAGCTATTAGTTTGAGTTATATCTGTTAAAGAAAGCTGTGCCTCATAACAACGGTTCAATGTATTTTCAACTAAGTTTCTCGCCGTCTGAAACGCTTCTGGATTTAAGGTAGCTCCATTAATTTGAGTTCGAGTTTGCCCATTGAAAAGAGCGGCAAAAGCAGGCTCTCCAGCAACCATTAATGAGCCAATCTCTAGGGTCATCGATCTCTCAACTTCCTTAGCGCATTCTAATAAACTGTTTTGGTAAGAATTTGGATCTAGAAACAAAAGAGATTCAGGGTGTCCATTTGTATGAAGTTGATGATAAGGTTTTTGAGTTATTTCAGATGTTTTTCTTTCGAAGCATGCTTGTAGTACCTCAGAGGCCCTCGGTGAAAGGGACGCTTGAATATCACTGGCCTCTCCAGGAAGATTTTCCTGGGCCTGGAGTTGTTGGGAGAGTTGAAGGTCAACGATGCTCGCTAAGTCCTGATTAATAGCCTGATAAATACAGGACTGTATAAGATTCATATCATTTATATCTTCTCTAAGTGAGAAGTAATTTACTTTCGAATCGCAACCAACTTGCTCACAAGATTGAGGATTTCGCTGACAGAACTGATCTCTTAGGGATTGACGATACAAGATCATATTTCTGGGTGAGATTGTATTATCATGAAAACGAATCCGCTGTTTCATCGGCTCCATACAAGTACGATAGGCTTCAGTAATGGGATCAATAAGCTCATCTTGTAAAAATAATCTTCTCTCCGAGGGTGATAGTGTTCCAAGCATTGGACTAAAATTATTTTCAATCATTGTAGGAAGAATTTCATCTACAACCTCTAAAACTAGATCCGGCCCCATGACATGATTGGTATAATCCATTAAGCGTTTATCACTAACCCGAGTGAGCCCCTGTACCGAGGGAAGTCTTTGTTTTAAAGCCTCAATATCAATACCATCTCCTGCAATTGCTGAAACTTGATCCTCTAAAATAGGACCTATAAAGCTCTGAATCGTATCTCTTGTAATTTCATGTCTTCGATTATTTATACCAAGAACACCCATAGCAGGATAACGACTGGCCACGGTGGCAGCAATCTCTTTTGCTTTTTCAAAGTCCAATAGCCCTGGAGGCTTTGGTGTCATGCAGGCATTACGAGCCTCTAGTAAAATCATATTTTGTAAAAATTGTCGTGTACCTTCTAAGCTTCCCCCACATTCTCGAATATGGTCCATCAATAAATCAGACTCATTTCCAGTGAAGATATTCAAGATATTTCGAGAACGATCAAATTGAATAAGTTCTTCTTCACGAAGTGCACGAACGGTATTTTGAAGTTCCATGTAGGGGATGACATCGCGACAATTATCACCAGACCGGTCAACGTGAATCACAAATTGTCTAAGGAAGTCGACATAGTTTTGGTCAAAAGGACTTGCATCATTTTCTTCAGAACAGAATCTTTCTATTTCATCGATATTCATCTCTAGAGGACAATACTCATAGGCGGCTTCTATTAAATCGTCAGTTAATGAAGAGAGATCATTGATATCTGAAAGTGGCCTATCTACTAGGGTGTAAAGCAAGTCTTGGGGGGATGGCCGATAGCGAACATAAAAATATCCATTACTTTGCTGGTAATCTAAAGTCAGTGTAGGACAATGGGGAAGAGGCGTAATCGTATGCCAAGTTTGTGCACTTGCCATAGCACTAAACAATATAAGCGTTATACATATCCCTAACTTGATAATGCTCCTCCCTTAACAATAGTTTTATCGGCAAGTTAAAGGATTTACTTGAGCGATAAAGTCGGGGAGGGTTGCAAGTAAAAATAGCTACTTATAGATTAAAATCTGGCTTCTCTTTTCCAAATATTGATCCATATTCTTTTGCTCAATACGATCCAGAAATTCAAGATCTATAGATGTATCGTTCTCATACCAGCTTCGAATTTTGTCGGTACCATTAATAAGGTCGATAGCAAGTTTTTCGAATTCATACTCATAGGCATCGGTTTTGTATTCAAAATCACCACCTAGGAGTCTTTTGAATTCTTTAATAAGAACCTGGGTCACACGCCAAGGTTGAAAGATATTTCTATCAGTAATCTGTATAAAATATCCTCCGCATGTTTTATCTTTATGTTTTTGAAACATGGGGTGAAAGGCCACTGGTCTTAAAATGAATCCAGTTAGATTAAGCTGGTTAAAAACTTGCTTAAAATGTTTCTGCCATTTCCAAGGTTCAAATTTTGGATGCCCTATAACTTCCAAAGGTCTGGTGGTACCTCGGCCTTCTGATAGGGATGTTCCTTCTAAGAGCACTGTACCTACAAAAGTTAAGCATCCCTCAATAGTAGGTAAATTAGGAGACGGATTTACATAGGGAAGAGCTGTCTCTGTAAAAAACATATTACGTTTATAACCGCTCATTTCTAAAACTTTTAAGTGAGTCGTTTTAGATGTCCAAAACTTTTGATGCATTCTTGCCACTTCGCCGATGGTGAGCCCATGTCTTACCGGAATAGGGTGTCGTCCTACAAAACTTGCAAAGTCTGGCTCAAGAATATTTCCCTCGATAAGATCACACCCAATTGGATTGGGTCTATCGAGGACAATAACTTCGATATCTTTATCTGCACATTTTTCTAATAGAAGTGTGAGTGTATAGATATAGGTATAGATTCTTGTTCCTACATCTTGCAGATCCACAAACAAATGATCAATATCTTCTAACATTTCATCAGTTGGTATTCTGGTCTCCGAATAGAGGGAATAAACAGGTCGTTTAAAATAGGGATGAACAAAATTTTCTGTCTCAATCATATTATCTTGTACATCCGTTACAAAGCCATGTTGTGGGCCATAAATTTTTTTGAAACGTTCGCCAAATAGATCAATAAATATTTCCGCAGCATGCTGGTAATTCTCATCAATACTTGCACTGTGGCATAGAAGACCTATGTTTCCGCTAAATTGTTTTTGTAGAGCTTGGTCAGATTTAAGTCGCATTAAACCTGTAAGTATTTTTGATGGCATGTAAGCTTCCTTTCCCGTTACAGACTTATTTTATCTTGATATTATAATTACACAACACCACACTCATGACACGGAGGGACAGATGCAAGAATATTTAGATCTTATGAAAAGAGCCTACGACTCTGGTGTTCACAAGGAAGATAGAACTGGAACTGGAATTAGATCAGTATTCGGTCATCAAATGAGATTTAATCTTCAAGATGGTTTTCCCATGGTCACAACTAAAAAGCTTCATTTTAAATCAATTGTCTATGAGCTTTTATGGTTTCTAAAAGGCACTGGCAATGTTCAATACTTACAAGAAAACGGTGTTCGAATATGGAATGAATGGGCAGATGAAAATGGTGATCTTGGTCCTGTTTATGGTGTGCAATGGAGATCTTGGCAAGGTGCAGACGGGAGAACTCATGACCAGATTAAAAATGTCATAGAGCAAATTAAGTCAAACCCGAATTCCAGACGACTTATAGTTAATGCTTGGAATGTGGGTGAGTTAGATAAAATGGCGCTACCTCCATGTCATATGTTTTTTCAATTTTATGTAGCGGATGGAAAACTATCATGTCAGCTCTATCAGCGCTCAGCAGATATCTTTCTAGGGGTTCCTTTTAATATAGCAAGTTATGCTCTTTTGACTCATATGATGGCACAAGTGTGTGGGCTCGATGTCGGAGACTTCGTTCACACTTTGGGAGACGCTCATATCTATTCTAATCATATGGAGCAGTGTAAACTTCAGATGACAAGGGAGCCTATGAAGCTGCCTCAGATCAAGCTTAACCCTGAAATTAAAAATATAGATCAATTTAGTTTCGAAGATATTGAGCTTATTGGATACGAGGCTCATCCACATATTAAAGGTGCAGTTGCGGTATGAACATATCTTTAATCGCTGCGATGGGGAAAAATCGTGTCATCGGTAAAGATAATAAAATGATGTGGCATCTGCCTTTAGAGTTTAAACACTTTAAGGAGTTAACCACGGGGCATTGTATCGTTCTTGGTCGCAAAAACTATGAGTCGATTGGAAGGCTCCTTCCCAATCGGACTAATATAATTGTCACTAGAAATAAAGATTACCACGTAGAAGGAGCGATAATTGTTAACTCTCTGGAAGCTGCGATAGATTATGCTAAAACCCATGATGAGAAAGAGCTCTTTATTACTGGAGGCGGGGAGATATATCGCCAAGCACTTCTAAAAGCTAAAAAGATTTATTTAACAGAAGTAGACTTTGATGAGCCGGGTGATGTCTACTTCCCACAAATTGATGAGACTCAGTATTCAATTAAAAAACTGAAAGAGGAGCCAGCAAGTGAGAAGAACCCTCTGGCCTGGAAAGCTTATTTATTAGAACGACGCTAGATAAGTTTTGATCTCTTCTAGGTTAGACACTCTCTCTTCTTTTGTGTGCCAATCAATTTTTTGTCTGCTGGATCTTAGTGAATTTTTAGAAATTTTAAATGTCTCACAAATTAATACATCTCTTTTCTCGTCATTATCGAGAGGAAGATCTTCGTAATTTAAGAGAGAAAGTTTTTGACCTTTTGAATTAAGCCAATCGATTAAAAGTAAATCCATCTTTTTTTCATACTCGATCGCTTCATGGAGCTCTTTAGGATCAATTTGTATTTTGTGTGGTTTATAAGTCCATTTAGACCAATAAGATTTTATACCCTCAATAATTCGATTGATTAAATCTCTTATATTGTATTCTCCTTTAAGAATATCCTTTATACCAAGGCTTAGAACCTCCTCGTCGAGCATATTATCTAAATGCCAAGTTCCAGTTTGCTCGGCAAGCTTTAAAGAAATAAATCTTTCCAGGGGATCCCTTTTCATTAGTATGAATTCATAGTCAGAATCAAGAATTAAACTTTTTAAATTTTCTTCGTCGAGTTGGTAAAGTAAAAGCTTGGCGATACTATATTTAATATTAGCCTTATTATTATTAAGTTTTTGATGAAGGAGATTTTTCTTTTCAGACTGGGTAAGCTCTTCATGGTCTTTTAAAACTTCATAGTGACATCTAACCTCGGGGTGTGAATTTAACAAGTCACAGACCCAGCTTGAGCCAGATCTTCCCATCGTAAGAAGTATTGCTTTTCGCATCCTTACTTACAAGTTGAAGGACTCGAGGGAAGTTTATAATCAAAAGCCACGGGAATAGTGAGGACTTTTGATTTTTGTTTTATTTGAATCCAAATCTTTTGTGGTCCAGCCTTCATAATCCCTAGGTCGTGAAAATTAAAAAAATGGCTTGATCCTTCTTCGGGAATCTTTGAATGCATATGAGCATAATGCATACCTGCAGGCCCTCCCATCATGCCTTGGCTAACCCAGACGGAGTGAGCTCCTGCCCCAAGCCAGGGATCAATATCAGTTGCTGGCTCGTAGACACCTTGAGAGTTTTTCTCATAAAGAGTCGACATGAACTCAACTAAATGACCGTTACAACCGGCAGTACTCCAGTACTCAAGTTCTAGTTTATAGTCGCGACCATATTGGGTGAATTCTTTAATCGATTTATTATTTACGACAGGATCAAGTTCAAGTCTTTGCATATTATGTTGTCCATGGGCGTGAACATGGATATGTCCCATACGCATTCCAATCCCTCGAGGCCAAACATCGGCCATAAGCATATACATTCCTGGTTCGGTAAGACTGCTATTTGTATGAAAATTATCGGGGTCGTTCAAAGGCATATTGAGAGTAATCATAAAGCGACCAGACACTGGTTCATAATAGGGGTGGATATGCTTAAAACTGGATAGATCCGTTTTAATGAGAACCATATGCATAAGTTTTCCGTGAAGTTCTTTGTACTCTTTAATGACTTCACCAGAGTGAGTATCTGTAAACCAAACTTCAATGGTAGTGGGTTGGCCAGGCATAACCATTTTTGTTTCTTTGGAGTTGATTCTGAAATGTGGGGTTACGTCATCATACATCTGCGCGAGAGCGGTTTGAGTAAAAATACTTACACTAAACAAGAGTGAAACAATCATGTACTTCATATAAATTCTCCTAACATAATGATTGTAGAGAGAGTGTGTGAGTTATGACAAGTTCACTGTTCCTAACATACTCTTACAGGTCATTGGTTTTATTGAAACATTTCTCAATATTAGAGAAAATATGAATACATATAGCTTATGCAAAGGAGTGCACGTGAAAGCAATTTTGATGGCCGGTCTTATGGTCGCAAGTTCTGTAGCGCTAGCGGAATATGGAGTTCCAGCAGCGGTCAACGTTCAATTTACAGGTAGCATTGATTTAACTTCTTCAGGAGTGAGATCTAGAAGAGGTAATGACATCTGGGGTTGGACAGATCCTCAAACTGGAAAAGAATATGCAATTATGGGATTGAATAATAAATCCTCTATTGTAGATATTACTAATCCTAGTGATCTCATTCATGTGGCGGATATAAAAACTCAAACTTGGTCATCAACTTGGCGTGATATGAAAGTCTACAAGGATCATGCCTATATCGTATCTGAAGCATTTAGGCATGGAATGCAAGTTTTTGATCTTACACGTCTTAGAAATATTACTAGCGGTAAAATGCCTGTCACTTTAAAGCCAGATGTTCATTATAATAAATATGGTAATGCTCATAATATTTTTATTAATGAAGAAACTGGTTATGCCTATAGTGTGGGAACTTCAACATGTGATGGCGGTTTACATATTTCGAATATTCAAGATCCGAAAAATCCTACTTTTGTGAATTGTATTGGGCGCGGGGTTTATGAATTACTGACCTGCCCCCCAAATTTACTCACATAATAATTGGTACTATAATACCAACTAAAGGAGTCAATTTATGGGAATGGTTCGCTACAAAGAAGAGCAA
>PAMZ01000022.1 GCA_002707495.1 Halobacteriovoraceae bacterium
AAAAGTATGGTTTACGATAAAAAAGAAGACAAAAAGGTTTTACAGTAAAAATCTATTTTGACTGAGAGCGTTTTGTAAACTCAAGTCGTGACTACTGCACCTGACTTTTTCAAATAATACTCATATTTATTCTGAATCTGTCTATAACTAAGTGGTTGCCTTTCGAATTCAAATAAAAAACCTCTTTTTCTACTTTTTATAAAATCACTAAGCTTTTTAAATAATAAATCATTTATGTACACAACTCTCTCTTCTTCATTTTTTGGCCTATCTTTTAACTCCATAAATCTCTTAGACTTCCTATCCCAAACAGAAATAGTTCTTATGTGTATAATTCTATTTTTTAAGTCAATATTATCTAATTGTAGTCCAGCGACTTCAGAAACTCTTGCTGCCATAAAAAAATGTATTAGAGAGAATAAATACCAAAAGTTATCTTCTTCAATTGCTTTAAAAAACAATAAGATTTCTTCCTTACTCATTTTTAATTGTTTCTTCTCTTTTTCTCTAATCTTTCCAAGCTTGAAGTGTTTTTTCAAGATAGGATTATGAAACTTGTAATCCTCTTCCCTCCACCAATTGAAAATAGCCTTTAAAACTTTAAGCTCCTGATCGTAAGAATATCTTCCATTTTTATTCAAAATATAAGATCTTTGTTTTTGATTAATAATATGATTTGAAATTACTAATGGAGTGATTTGATTTATATTATAATCGCACAGGTCATTGAAAAAAGGTTTTATTAACTCTCTACATTGCCTAGTTGCAGTTGCTAAATTAGCAACATGCTCAGAGTAGTATCTATCTAATACCACTTTAAATGGAGTATATTTATTATCTAACTCTAGTAAAAATGGATATTTTTCTAAGTTTAAGTGTTTTTTTACTTCCCCCCTAATATCTTCTAACCACGAAAGAGCTTCTAAAGTTTGATTAGGGCCAAATACTTTACTAAAATCAGTCCCCCCTTTTCTAATGTTTACCAGTAACTTTCCTGTTTTAGTTTCAATTCTAATATTCTTATAGGTTGGGTGTTTAATATATCTTCTAATAGCCATTTTTAATCCAAGCTATGATTTCTTCTGGGAAAAAGTAAAGCTTTCCCTTTCGACTCTTTTTGTGGTGAGGTATTTTATCTTTATATGTTAGGTTATAAATATAACCTTTTGTAACGCCTAGCGCACTCGCAACATCATCAATAAGCCAGATCTTTTTTTCAAATAGCTTTTCCATTTTTTCCCTCCTAGGTTGAACTATTTTAAAGTTTAGTTTTTAAAATAGTTATTAGACTAATACTACCTAGTTTAAAAAGCTTAAAATTACTCTGAATAACTTTAATCCAATACAAAACAAAATGTAGCTCTTAAAAAGCCTAATAGACGTAATTATTAAGTTCATTAATTCCTCCTTTTCAGACGTGATTTGAACGTGATTTGAACGTGATTTGAACGTGATGGTCGATTATAGATAGTTATAAATGATTAAAATAAATGTAACTGGGAAAATTCATGAATTCGAAGTTTAGACTTTAACTGTTTGTTATTATTAGTTTTTTGAGAAATACGTTCTTATCCCCTTGGGAGTACCATTTTATACTTAAAGAAAGCCAGCCGTAAGGTTGGCTTTTTTTATGGATAAAATTGTAGTTTTCAACGAGGATTCGAAGGGCTGAGCGACCGAAGTCAGATGCGAAAGCATTTGACAAGGGAATCAAAACAGGAAGTTTTGATGAGTGAAGCCACAGGGTCGTAGATTTCGAACAGTATGTGAGAAATTGGAGACCGAATCCCCTTAGGTGCACCAAGCCTAAAAAACAAAATTTCATTTACTATGCCTCTTCACTTCCTCTAGCATAAAAGAAAAAGAGGAAATATGCGCATATTATTAGTCATGCTACTAAGCCTAACTGCATTTGCTGAAGAGACTCCATTCGTGGGTCAAGAGTTCGAAAATAAAGTTCGAAGTCTTTACAACGAGGAACACGAGCAATATATCGCTCCTAAAATTATGACTCGTACAGAGGTTCTTCAACGTGCCTATTCTGCGCTTAACTATAGTTTTAAAATTGAAAATGAAAATACTCAATCTTCAACTCAAACTAATAGCTGTTATGGAAGCCATACTTGGCTTAAACCTTATCGCCTTTATAATCAGGAAGGAAAAACACTGAAATCAATTCCCTATAAGTGGGGCGGGTATTTTTTAAGCCTAGATTCATTTACAGAAGGACTAAGCGAAAATAAACTAGCCGGCGATGTCTGCACTTGCTCAGATAGTTCAAGAGGTTGGTGTATCAATCAAGAAACGATTGGGCTTGATTGCTCGGGGTTTGTAAGTTTTGCTTGGAAGTCCGCTTATCATATCACTTCAACCATGCATAAAATCACTGATCCCATCAGCTGGAATGAGTTGAAGCCAGGAGATGTAATGAACCGAGCTGGAAGTCATGTGATTATGTTTGTTCGCTACTCAAAAGACAAAAATTATATTTGGGGAATTGAATCGTCTGTGACTTGCGAGGGAATTTGCGAGAGAAGCTTTCGAACCTATGACATGAAAAGAGATGGTTATATTCCGCTAAGATATAAAAATATAAAAGATTAATTTAACCCTAGAAGGTTCTGCCAAAACTGCACCTCTTCACTTTTAAATGAAACTTCAGAGGTTGTTCCCCAAACTGGCTTAGGCCAAGCTCTGTCTGACTTATATCTTGCAATAACATGAATGTGTAATTGCGAAACCATATTACCAAGACTGGCCACGTTGATTTTATCGGGACTTTTGAATTCTTTCATTTTTAAACTTACAAAACTTATTTCCTCACAGAGAATCTTTTGATCCTCCAAACTCAAGTCATCCCAGTCGATGAGATCATCTTTTCTGGGAATCAACAAAAACCAAGTTAGTTCCCCATCGGGGATTATTCTTAATTGAGAAAGTTCTAGATCTCCCAGAAGTAAACTATCTTTTTCAAGTTGAGGATGTAAATTCATAGCATTAATCTCGACTTATATCGACCTAAGTAAAAGCGAAAATGACTGACAACCATTTCCAATCATTCTTGGAATAGCTGCTGGTCCTCTTTGCGGCTGAGGCCTTTCCACTTGTTCAATAGACTCTACTACTGCAGATGGAAGTGCAGTATTTTCCCTCGCAAGTTGAAGAACTGTTCCAGCACTTGACTCGGGCATAAGCTCTGTAATCTCACTGATTCTTCCTAATTGCTGAGGAGTTAAAGTCGCTGCCGTATCTGGAGAACCAAGAGCTCGACCAACGAAATTCGCATAGAAAGGACTGCTTGGATTCGCCCTAACATTACGTTCTACCAAGTTAAGCACATCATCATTTATAGGATGTCGGTAGTCACTTAATAAAAACCTTCCCACCATTCCTGGTCTAACTCTCTGATTATCTGAAGCAATCTCAAATGCTAAAGATCTAATCTGTGGATTTTCATTATTCATAGCAAGAGTGATCATTCGAGTCATATCACTTTGACTCAATGATAATTTTCTAGCCAATGACTCATCTGAGGCAACTCCTAGTATCCATCTTTGAAAATCGGGTGACATTCTTTCAAAATGCTCGAAAAAATAATCCTTAAATCGACCATAAAACCTGACAGAGTTTAAAAAGCTCGCTGTCGTTGGGCTTGATACACCATTTCGTTCTCTTATAAAAAGTTCAGTGAGAAGCTCTCCTATAGGAGTCGATCGCGTCACTTGCTCAGGAGAAAAAGAGATGGCCCTTTGAATTTTTGTATCTAGCACAGATTGTGCCGCCGCCCTAATTTCAGCGTTATCAATTCTTGAAAGTGCTTCAACTGTTTCAAAGGACTCAATCGTTCTTCGACTATTATTTAACTGGGCGATATTAGTAGCAAGTACTGAGGGAATCTCAGTTCCCTCTGATAAAACAATTCGATGAGTATAACGATCTAGTTCAGGTGAAGGAAGTAGCTCTAAAACTCTAGTCAATCCATTAGCATAATCTTGGTTGGGAGCTGATCGAAGATGTCCAAAGACTCGCATGTAAAAATCTTCTCCAAGAGCTGCTCTAGAAACACTTTCGGAAGTGATATTTAATTGCTTAAAAGTAGTACTAACAAAGTCCTGATTCGAAAGTAGAAGATTTTCATATTGAGCGATAAATCTTAAGGGTTGATCTTCGACATTGACTAAACTAGCCAAAGCTCCAGCTCTTAACTCTGGACTCGAGTCGATCAGAAGCTCTGCCAATATTGGACTTAGTCTTGATTTATTCGCGTTGTAAATACTTTTAAATCTAGGGTCAGAGAATTGTTGTAAAACCCATCTTTTCAATTCTTCTCGCTCATTTCCTTGAAGTATACTCATAAACTGATCAAGGACACCCGGATTTCTTCGATAGACATTAAAGAAGTCTAAGAGTGGATTTGTTACTCCTGAATCGGTCCCCAACTTAAAGGACGAATAGATGGCCTCTCTTGAAGGCATATTCCTCAAGGCCCTATTATCTAATTGGTTCATTGCATCTCGACTTCTTTGTATCCCTCTATCTAAAACAACTTGATTTCTTTCACTCAATGGAGCACTTTCATCAACAATCTGCTGGAGAGCACGATCAAGTTCCTCGCCTTCAAAGCCTGACAATGCAATGATACCAATATCTCTTAGTCGAGCATCTGGATTCGTGGCCATCCGTTGAAGATAAGCTCTAACATCAGGATTTGTTCTACTATTCACCAATGATCTTGCGATATTTAATCTTGCGGTAGAATCAACTCTTCCCTCTTCTAAAGTTCGAGTCAAATACTGAAACAATCGGTCAGATTCAGTATTTGTTAGTCTTCCGATATTTTCGCTATTAAAAGTTTGAATTTCAGACAAAGTCTCCCCTATTATTTCAAAAGCAACTCTATCACCCTGCGTGTAAAACTCGCTTAAAATATCAACCATAAATCTCTCGTGATTAGGAAGTCCACGACTCATCTCTATCGCTTTCGCTCTAACCCTTGGATCATCAGAGAGAGCAAGATCAAATAATGCTCTTATTCTAAAACGAGAAGCATCTACTTCAGAAAGCCCATTTAACCGGTTTCCTCTGGAAAGTTGATTCAATTGCCATAACTGATAATCTGGATTGAACTCAAAAGATCGAACTGACCTTTCCATTTCAGCTAGTAACTCGGGCTCAGCCAATAATCTACTAATTCTTACTCTGGAAACAGTGTCGAGAGCATCACTTTGTTGTTTAACATAAAGCGCTCTTAGTCGCTGCTGGGGCGGCAAGTTTTTAATTTGATCAATCGACATTTGACGAATCAGAGCGTCTCCCTCATTGAGAGCTCTCATATAAAAGGCTCTATCCTCTGGAGTCATATTGAAAGACCTTGGAGCAGACTGAGTCCTCTCAAAGGAATGCCAATATAACTCTCGTCTAAAATCTGCCCGAGAGCGCTCTCTTGCAAAATTTCTGATGCCTTCATTTGGGCTATCAAGAGTCTGAATGAGAATTCTCCATTGATCTTCAGTATCTAAGCCTCTTGCTAGATCCCAGGCTTGTCTAAAAACTCTCACGTCCTCTTGATAAGTAGCGGTCGTAGAAGCCAAGCCTCGAGTCAAATCCTCACTTCTTAGTAGGGGGCGATTAAAGGTTCTTTCTACTCGGTTTGAAAATCGTTGAACAACAGCCCCTATGATTCCTGGATTATTTCTTGCCGCAATATCTGCTCTATCCAGTTCTCCAAGAAGTTCAAGTGCAATAGTCCTTTGAGATGCATCAACTTCATCCAAAGCACTAAGATAAATATCAACTCGATCAGGATGGTTTCTAAAAAACCCTCTTGCTCTTTCTCTAACTTGTGGATCATTAGAAGTTAGTAAGTCTCTATATACCTCTAGAGTCACAGGCCTATTGATTCGCGAAAATTGTTCAGGAAGTTGTTGGCTTAACCATCGGGTATAGGAATCTGAAAAATCAGTACTATTGGTAAAAACATTTCTAAGTGTTCCGAGCTCCCTGACCTCTCTCATTGTTGTTCTAAGGAGAGCCCTTTCTTCTGACGAAGGATTTGGCTTATCTCTTAAGGCTACATATAAAGACATCAATCTGTTTTCAGGTCGCATCTCCTGCATTTCAGCCAAGGTCACATTGTGATTTAAACTCACACGATCGTAGCTCCTAGTGATAGTCCCAGGTCTTGCGGGTTGATCAATTTGAGCTGCCTCTCTGATTCTAGCTCGATCCTGCAACATCGCCCTATAGGTTCTTGCCTCAGGTATAATATTTCTTCCATCCCAAATTCTTCCACTCGAACCAACTGCTCTATTGGCAGGTCTAGCCGGAACACCTTCCCCCCATCCTTCAACCACAGGATAAGTTAGAAATTTTGCGGCCATCCTATCAAATCCACCATTATTATTCATTCGAGTGGCTTTTTCCATTCCTTCTAAAAAGAACATTCGATATTCTTCAGGATCAAGATTAAGTCTTTGCATAACTCGCTCAAACTCCTGACGAGCATATTGGGGGTCATTGGCAAAACGTTGATAATCGACTTCGTTTAAATAATTAAAGACGTTTTCATCCCCATTGAGTGCTCGATCCATGAGGGCCCTTGTGAATTTTATTTGCAAGGCAGATTCAGCTGCATTTCTAGGAGCATTAAAGAGCCTAAACTCAAGCTTTCTAATTTTTGGATTGACATCAAAAGTTCTTCTCCAATAATCATTTTTCATATCAAAATCTTCATGGATTAGATTTTCCGGAATCACATCTTGGAAGTAGGCGATAAGATTTAATTGTGTATTTTTGGTTTTTCGTCCCACCCTTTGTCCAAAAAACCTATTGTCATACAGAATTTGTTTTAATTCCTCTTCTGTACCTGAAAAATTTTTAAGTTGGTCAATAAATTCGCGAGAAACATCAATTGCTTCAGCACCCAGCTGTCTTTTAGGGTCTTGAAAAAGTAGGCTCATCATATTTCTGTTTTCGAGATAAACGCCTATAAACCTTGCCATCTTTTCGGGCTTGCCATCAAAAGGAGCCAGGTCAATATTAATATGCCCTCCTCCAAATCTTTGAGAAGGAACGACTCCTTGTGATTCTATCGCTCGAAACAGTCTTTCCATATCTTCTGGATCTGGATTAAATTTCGGAGTGACAAGCTCGATATGCCCGCCACGAACAGAGTTATCTAATAAATCACCTTCGGAAGAATAACTTCTTCCTACTCCATCCCACTCCACTCTCCAGGTTCGATTTTTTTGAGTATCTTCAATTTCAAAAGCAAGGTCTAGACCATGACCATGTCCATCTTCAACGTTTTTAACTATATAACTTCCATCACCATTATTAAGCTCTCGAGAGATAGCTGCAGCTGTGTCTCGTAAGGTTCTCTCTCGTTCCTCCATTGTATAATCGAAGTTTGTTCTGAGCCATTCAACATGCTGAGATCCATCATCCAAGGGCATTAAATCTGCACTCGTTCTAATTGGAAATCTTGCTGAATATTCAATTCCATAGTCCACTTGATTGACATCTACGAATCCTGCGGGAGCCCTCGCTCTATGTGGAGACTCATACCTCATTAAATCAGCGGTTGTCCCAGCATAACTAGGTCTTGGTCTTAAATACTCTTCAATATCAAAGCTAAGCCTTGAGGCCCTAGTCCAGTTTTCCATTGCAACACCAATAACTTCTCTATTAGCGGGAGGGTCCATATTGACTAAAGTTTTTATAAAGGAAGTGGTAAGATTTCGAATGTCTCTTTTTTTATTTGCAGAAAGAAAAGGTGCATCCTCCCAGTTCCACAAAGGAACGACATAACGAAGATTTGGGCCAAAAATAGCATCCCCATTAGTAGCGGTACCAGTACTATAATTTGCAATAATGAGATCTCTAAACTGTGTTGCTTCAGTTGGGCTTAAATCAAACCTTCTCATTAAGGTTCTCATACTTAAATCCGGGTCTCCTGCGGGGTTTAGCGTCCATGAGTTTACATCTGCAATCCCTGAAAAATCCCCCGAGGCATAACGACTGACAATTGATTGCTGAATAAACCTTCTGATCGAATCGTTTTTCGTTCCAGCACGCATTTCAATATTATAAGCAGCTTCACCATCGACCTGAAACCTATTATTTTCAATTCTTAGTACTCCTCTATTTGTGCTATGCCTTCCATCTCCTAAGTGAGATTGAGTCTGCACCTGTTTGTAGTTGGAGTTTTCTATTCCTGATCTTCCTGCAATACCTCTTAATACCGTATAGGCTTGATTCATTTTATACATTTCTGCAAGCTTCTCGATTGTTTCAGAAGCAACCCTACCTGAAGCCACCTCATCAGGTTTAGGCATAACAATCCATTGGTGACCTGGGGCTTGAAACCTCTGTCCCATATTTGAAAGCTCTGATCTAAAATAGGAGATCATCCTCTCAAAATCGCCATAATTTCTTTGAGGAACAAAATTTATTTCCCAGCCAACGCTAGTTCCGTGTATGTCTTGAATATAAAGTTCAGGTTCTCCGTACAAAGGATAAAAAGTCCGATTCCAGTTTCCAAAACCATCACCTCCATACATCCTAGAACTAAATCCTGTATTTCTTTTTTTCATACTCAAAGCCGGTTCAATACCAGGATATCGTCCATTAAAAATTCTTTGTCTGTAAATTCGCTTTAAAAAAGAAAAACTTCGATCCCCCGCCTGCTCGAGCCAATCATCAAAAGCTCCTCTTAAGTCCTCGACAGATGCATTTGCAATATCTAACTGCTGAATGCGATTATAATCGATCGTTTGCAGCTCGCCTGCCGCAGATCTAACTTCACGAACTCGAGACCTTCCTGACTGTAAGTCCTCCAGGAACTGTCTTAAAAATATTTCTCGATTCTCAGGGGTCTGCTCATTAAGCATTGTTGTAAATTCTTGTCTTCCTGGTCCCATAACCCTTGTGATCAGCGCGGAAGAACCTTCCTTCTCGGCTCCAAACATGACGATATTCCCGCGAGGGCCACTCACCCCATCAACAGCTTCAAGTTCAGTCGCTCCCTCAACAACTATGGGTCTTTCTTCAAAATTGATTCCCGCTTCAGTCATATCTAGCCATATATCAAAAGCACTTCTAGGAGGTGTTGTTGGCTCATCCGCAAACGATAGGCTAGCCGAAAAAACGATGAATAAAACGAAAACGAGCCTCAAAAGCTGAGAGTTTCGATTTTTATCAGATGAAAATGGAAAAGCTTCAAATTTTAAATTCATAAATTTCTCCTCTTTTTATCGGAAATATTTCTTTGAAAATTTAACTATTAAGCGCGAATTACCGATCTTATAATTAGAGGAAGAATTATATCCGTGAAAAATGCTTGGTTATTTATATTTCTACTGTGGTCTCAACACCTACGCGCTGAAGGTAATTGTGGTGTAGATCCCTACCCTGGTGAAATTATTTGTACTGGCAAAGTCGAGCATATGACGACTTTTTTTGGATATGATAATTTCAATGCACTTCTTTGTGATGTGGTTCCTGGAAGGTTTACTTGGGATAACCACGTAGAACCAACTGATCGCATGGCAATCTCGGATCTACAAAGCATTGTTTTTACGCCAACTGGCGAGGTGAATTTCGCATCTTACCAAAACCTTATGCAAGACAATCCTAATTTTGAAGAAGTGAGAAGAGTTCGAGAAGCACTGGAATGTGCAGAATACTGGATGAGAGAAGGTTGTGGTGGTGATCAAGATCTTTGTCGGGAACTCAATAATCTTAAAAGTCTTGAGAATGCTTCGAATGAATTTAGACATGCAGCCTCTGGTAATGAGCAATATAAAGCTTGTTATCATGAAAGAGTCGATGAAGTCGGCTGCCCGACAAATCAATATGTTCTTCCACTACCAAATAGTACTGAGGGTGAAATTCAAAATCTAAGTGCTGCAGTTAGTTTAGGCCAAGATTTTTGTACTCCACTTGAGCCAGGTGAATCCTTTAAGAAAAGAGCTGGTAGGTATTTAGCTTCGCTTATAGAAACTAATATACAAGCACATGAGTTTGAAAGGGACTGCTTTGCTGGTGAAGTTGAAGACAATGACAGATGTAATGATGAATCGAGAGATCTAAGTATCACAACTTATCTTAATCAATATGACCAAATGACTCAGAACCTTTCACTTTTTAATGCTCGTAGAAATTATCAATCTAAAGGGGCTACCAGAAAAACTGGAACAACTTTGGATTTTGACTTGGAGTTAAATGGAACAAATCAAGAAGCAAGTATCGATACTATTCTAAGAGATCTAAGTCCTGATGGCGTTGCTTTAAAAAATTTTCAAGGAAGAGATACTGAGTTCAGAGATTTTAGTACGGCTTCTCATAGAAGAGCTATTGCATCAGAAAACCTAAGAAAAATAGCCAATTTTATTAATAGTGAAGTAAATGGCGGTTCGTCTACAAATCCAGAGATAAACGATTTTTATCAACGTTTTTCGACTAACCTACAACAATCTAATTTTGATTTAAACACTGATGAAGGTAGGAATAATGCGAGAACATTAATCAGAGAGATCAATACATGTAACTCTATTCCTAATGTACATGAAACTGGAAACTATCATCGCTTTAGAGAGATTATCGGTCTTCCGGAAATTATACCAGAGGAAAGAGGCAATTATACAGAAACGACTCAGTTAGCTAGAGCTCAAGAAGAACGAGAGTTTGTAGGTGAAAGATTTCAATTTATTAATGCTGTAAAATGTCGCACAATTATTCCTAAAGATTCAAGAAATAGAGAAGTTTCTCTTCTCGATGCAATCCAAAGTCACATGAATGAGAGAAGAGACATCGCTGAAATGGACTATATTGCACAAAAAACTAATTTTCCCGCAATTCATCATCTTAATCTAGACTCAAGAGATTGCCCACAAGAGGTTTCAGAATTAGAAGGCTCTAATATATTTGACGTAGCAAGACCCTGTCATCTAGTCCCACCATCAAATGAACAAATGGCTGAGAGCCTTAATAATACCGTAACAGAACTTCGTGAAAAACAACTTCGCTTCCAAAACGGAAATCTAAATGATAGAGAGATGCTTGTACTCAACGATGCGATCGAGACTTTATTGAGCCAACCAAATTGTCGAGACAATCTTTGCCATTCTGCCAATTCATTTCTAGCAGGAGCTGATGATCTAAGAGATTGGCTTAAGTGGACGTCAATCGGAGGAGAATTTGTCTGTGCATTTTCCGGAACTATTGCTGGTTTTCAGACTGCTGGAGCTGGTTTCGTTGCCGGTGGGGTCTGTGCTTCAACCGTTGCTGGTGCTTTTACAGCCTGGGATATGAGTCGAAATAGAAGAGCTCAAGCTAGTACTTCTGTATTAGGATCTTCAGAGCTTGTTGACTTTAATCAAATGCAAGAGTTTTGGGATGAGTCGCTTTTAGATTTGTATTTCGCAGCTGGAACAGCTCCATTAGGTGGTCTATTTTCAGGAGGCCGTTTTGGGCTTAAAACACTTGGTGGTCAACTAGCTTATCGAACTCTCAGAGAATCTGGCCAAGAGGTCACACAAGAAGCTCTTCAGGCTCTTTCAAGACAATACGTGAGAGAGTTGATGGAGGCTTCCACGAAAACTGGTGTTTACAATATATTAAAAAGAGAACCGAATGCTTCAGTCGCACTTCGGATGATTATTGATCCAGACACTTTAAGAATTAATGAAGAGCTTATGGCTCAATTGGTCCTCGGATTAAATACGAATGCAAAGAGGAGAGCATTTAGAGAGTTCGTACGAAATAACAATAGTGAGCAAATAGCTTCACTTCTTGCCTCGACACCAATAAGCCAAAGAAGAGCACTCATTGAGTCGATTTTAAATGGTGAAGACCCTTTAAGCACAGCAAGACAAAGGCTCGCTTCCACAGGTCACGGCCAACATATTGATGAAAGTTTAAGTGGCTTTTCCAGAGAGTATCAAAACTTACAAGAGCTTAGTAGCTTATCACCAGAAATGATTGAAAACTTAGCTCCCAATAGTCAAACTCAAAGATTTCTAGCACAAATCTTAAGAGATGAACCTGACCTTATCAATAAGTTGGATGAGTTAGCCCGAAAACCTGCTGCAGAAAAAGAGAGACTCACGGCTGAACTGAGAGAAGCATTAGCTAGACAGGCTGCAGGTGATTGTAACTAAAACTACGAACACCCATACCCATCATTACAAGTAAGAATCATTTTATCTTGCTCCTTACAGCGCATCTCTAATTGCATGTCCCTCATTGGCCCCTCTAGATTCTCCGAGTAAACGTCTTCACAAAAATTTGCACAGTCCTCGCCTTGGACAGAGCTATTCGTTTTCACATTACTATAGGGTTTGCCTGCTCGGTCCACACCAATGAGATAGGCAGAACAAGATTGAGTGGGATACTCACTTAACCGATGCAAAGTTGTAGCTTTAATTGATATTTTTTTAGATGTAATAACTGTGCCTGCGACTGATTCCGTACAGGTAACTTGGTAGTCTTGCTCTGCTCTCCCACCAAGCTTGGACATAAAACTTCTTTCAAATTTTTGACAACTTCGTGCACATTCTCCCATAGAAAAAATAGGAAAAGATGATTTCTTCTCTACTTCAGACTTAGGTTGGTAGTATGCAGGATGTCCTGGTTTTACGTAGCGATAAAATCCGCTACCTTCAACATTAATCTCACAAATCCCAATTTTAGTTTTTTGAGGAGCTGTTTTCTTTGTATCGCCTTTTACTTCATCAAAAATCAAATTTCCCTCAAAACTACAAGTTGCATAATAGTTTTCTGTTTGGTCTAAACTTTTTATCTTCTCCTCGCAAAATCTCTGACAGGCAGCTTGATTAGAGATGTTCTCTTTTTTATTAAGATCCTTATCTCCACTTGAGGAGAGAATACAGCTAGGGAGTCTTTCTTTTTTCTGCTCTGGACTATCTTGGATATCTCCCAGAAGATTATCAACAATTGAAATTTCTTTTTCTAATTTTTCATTTTCATCTTTTAAGTCTTCGACATCTGTCTTTCCAATGGACTTAATATTCTCGATCTCACATGAAGGAAGAATTCCACTCTCCTGATAGTTCTTATTATTTTCGTTGAGAATTTCTTTTCGCTTCGAGATCTCTCGTGGAATTTGACAGTCTTTAGGGTCAACTTGCAGAAGTATCAACGCACTTGTGGCTCTTTGTTTTACAATCAGTGAAGACTTTGTTTTCTCTAAACTTAGATTCTGCTCACTTGCAAAGCAAAATTGAGACATGAGAAAAAGGCAAAAAAATAGGCGCCAGAACATAATACCATTCTAGCAATGACTGCTGTTTCATTTTTAATTCTTTAGTTAATTCCTTGATATTATTGGGTTTTCCAGTGGATATGTGAATACAATTGCCTAAAATAAGTGGCAAAATACTAAGATTTTAGAGGTGCTAAACATTAGTAATTATTACAAGTACAATCCCCAAATCAAGATTGTGAACCTATAGTTAATTTATGAAAACTATCCTCTTCAGTTTCATTGGTCTTCTCACGATCCAAGCTTCATGGGCGAAAATTATTGTTGGTTTTTCCCATGAGTCTGCGTTGAACTCTAATCTACTTAACGCGGAAGAAAGATTTTGGCTTAACCCTACTGGTCCTTTAAACCCAGTAGTAGGTGTGACTGGATCTAGGGGCCCTCTTGGTTCCTTAGGACCATTTGGTGGAGTTCTTACTCAGTTTTTCCAATCATTAGGAAATTGGAGTGAATTTTCTGAATCTCTCACAGAGGCCCAAGGACCATTAAGTGAAATGGGACCTCTATTTTTAGCAAGCGAGTTTTCCCAAAGCCTAACTCCCCTGCAAATAGGATACGATAAATTAGTTGCCGGTGGAGTTCTTCATAGCCTAGGCAATGCTGGAGCTTTAGGACCGCTAGGCATTGCGGGTCCACTAGGCCCTCATGGTGCCCATGGTTTTTCAAGAGATGAAGATGGCCATTACAAAAATGAAGCCTCCAGGATTGTAGAAAAGATAAAAACACCTGCGGGTGAATTTGAACTTTATGAACTCTACACTAAACTTCCTGAAAAACTAGACTCAAGTTTTGCCTATTTCTCCGAAACGAATGACGAAATTGAAGTTACTTTTAAGTCCCATAAAACACAATGGATTAATATTTTAATACTCAACGAATACGACCTAGATCGTTTTGGGATTAGTGTTAGTCAGACGAACCTAAAGTCACATCTTCATAGTCTGACCAACGCTATAAACATAAAAGCAGAAGCTGGGACAAGCATCACAGTTAAAGTGAAACTCCTAAGCTCTCTGCATTTTATGAATAAACCTTTTCGTCTTTTTGTAACTGGTGCTCCGAAGTTTTTTGAGGTTTCAAGACCTTTTCAACAACCAATCCAGTAAGAAAAATTCCAGTGCTTAAAAAGATACTGTACGTTGCACTCACAGCGGGATTTGCCACTCCACCAAAAATGTTAAGATACAAATGTGCAACGAGTCCGGTAATAGCACAAGCAAACACTAATTTAGCATTAAGTTTTTTAGTGAAAATAGTTCCAAAAAGCATAGGAACAAAAGATGCTGCTGCTAATCCATAAACACCTTTTTGAGCGAAAAGACCTATGAGTTCAGGTGGGTTTAGAGAAATTAAAAGAGATATCACTCCAATACCAACCAATGTGTACCGAGAGAGAGAAAGTGCAGATCTTTGTCCCTCTTCTTTATCCTTTGCAAAAGGAAGATACAAGTCCCTAACGACCATACTAGAAATGGCCACAAGAATACCATCCAAGGTCGATAATCCCGCGGCTAGCATAGTCAGAGCTATAACAGTTCCGGCTTCTACCCCAAATTCTTGAGAAATAAAAGCAGCGACAACCTTATCTTGGGCCACTCCTTCAAGCCCAGAAAGTTTTGCATAGAACCCAACAAAAAGCATTAAACTAAAAATCAAACCACTTACAAAAGTCGTGGCGATAAATTTATTCACATCGCCCTCATTCTTAAGATAGAGGACCTTTGTAAATATATGCGGCTGAAACATGAGAGCAAAAGTAATAACGAAACCTGAAACGAAGACACTAAAAAAGCTAAAATACAGATTACTGTCAGGATTAAACACTAAAGCGTAGTTTTCACCCACACTTTGTAGAGAGGTTATGAATCCTCCATCAAAGTATTTCAGCCCAGAGACGAAAACAATCATAGTAATGAATACCATCATCAAACCTTGAAAAGCATTCGTATAGGCATGAGAGTAAGTTCCTCCTATTAAGACGTAACTAAAAACGAACAAAAGAACTAAAACCAATCCAGTCGTTTGTGTAACACCAAAAAGACTCATCAATAAAAAACTACAACCTAAAAGAATCAATACAATAAAAGTAATGGATAATAGGTTAATCACAGCAAAAAACAGACTCATCGCTCTTGAGTTGAATCGGTGATAAATCCAATCGGGAAGAGTAAGAGCTCCATTAACCTCTCCTTGCTTTAAAAACTTTTTGGTCATTAACACAAATGCCGTCAAAATTCCCAAACTTGCGGCGATGCCGTAATGAATATAAGCAGACAATCCGTGGTTATAGACAAAACCAGGATTGATGACAAAAGTCGCTGTTGAGCTGATGCTCGCAGCCATTGTTAGGCCGACGAGTATCGGATTCATGTCCTTATTTCCTATAGCAAAACTTTTAAGATCTTTTGTCTTCTTCATTCCTTTAAAACTTAGGTAATAAGTCACAGCAACGAAAAGCCCTACCAATGTCAATTTAAATAGCATTTAAGCTCCTTATAGCCTTGGATTGCAAAGCCTTCTTATCGATTTTTCCATTCGCCAGCAAGGGAAAATCATCAATAAAGTCCATATACTTAGGATGTTTATATCTAGCGAGATTCGTTTTTAACCTATTTTCAATATCTTCTTTAGTAAGTTCATTTCTCATTCTTAAAAAGGCGAAACCGACTTCACCCCATTTATCATCTGGAACTGCGACGATCTGAGTCGATTCAATTTCTTCAAAGCTATTAAGCAATTCTTCTACTTCACGAGGATAGACATTTTCTCCACCGCTTATATACATTTCTTTTTTGCGGCCTTTGATAAAGTAGAATCCATCATCATCAAAATAAGCAAGGTCTCCAGTTTTATAATAACCATTGATAAGACAACTCTCGAACTTCTCAGGATCCCTATAAAAACCAGAACAAAGATGGTCTCCTTTCAAGACTATCTCTCCGACTTCTCCCATACTAGTAACAACTTCACCTTTATCATTAATTAGGAGAACTTCAGAATGAGGCATAGGCTTCCCAATACTTCCCACTTTTGAAACAGAGAACTCTTCGTCTAGTAGAAAGCAATTCGGGCCGACTTCAGTTAGACCGTAACCTTGTTTAAAATTGAGTCCTAGAGATTGGTAAGCTTTGATAAGTTTGACTGAACAAGGTGCTCCTCCACTGATTAAAAATCTTAAGGGAGATGCTGCGAGCTTCGAAAAGCGTTGATCTGCTTGGATCATCTCAAACATCGTTGGAACTCCAAAATAAACAGTTAAAATGTCACTTATCTCAAAAAAATTATCGACGGAAAATTTTGGAGCTAGAATAATTTTCGCTCCAATCGAGAGGAGCGGAAGGCATAAAACATTGTAAGCACCTGTATGAAAAAATGGAGTCTCAATCACGCTGACATCATCAGATTTAAGCCCCCAGTTTTCGACAGTGCCCCGCTGATTTGATTTAAGCATTTTACCGGATAGAAGCACTCCTTTAGGAGTTCCAGTACTTCCACTAGTAAATAGCATTAAGTGAGGAAGCTCTTCATTAACTACACGGAAGTCGTAATCGTTTCTCTTCTCTACATTGGGAATATCAGTAATGAAAATTTTTGGCTCTACTCGTTTGAGTAGGCGGTTATTCTCCTCTTCGGGTGCGCGAAAATTTAGGGGAACAAAGATAGCGCCTATTTTTGCACAGGCAAATAGTAGCAATAGGTGCTCTAGTGAGTTTTGCGCAAGATAGGCGACCCGATCATCAGGTCCAATATTATTATCTTTTAGGTAATCAACCCAAGCACAAGTTTGTTGATAGAGTTCTGGATAACTAACCCAGCGTTCATTCTTTTGATCAAGAATGGCATCACCAGAAGTATTATGCAGAAAACTCATCCAACTCATAGGACCTCCAATATCCTTGATATATTTTGAGGATATTCCAGAACAGAAGCATGTCCACCTCTTAAATAGCCTAAGCTCGATTGTTTACACCTTGTGGCCATCTCTAGGTGTAATTCTCTCGTTGTTAAGATATCTTCTTCTCCAACGAAAAAATCTACCGGAACCTCAACTTTGGTTAAGTCAACTTCTTCATCCAAAAGCGCAGACTCGATTAAGCGCTCACCAACCTGAGAGGGCTTAGAGCGATTAAGCTCCTTAAAAAACTCGACTTTTTCAATCTCATTTTTTAGAAAAGACTCTCCAAAAATCCATGGAGTACTCACTTTGAAACGAAGATCGTTTCCTCCTGCTCTCGAAGCATCTAGCCAACTTTCAAGCTTCATTCTAAGCTCTGGCCCTAATTTATCGTAAGTATCAAGGGAAAAAACTCTATCCACCCTTCTGGGATAAACTTCTGCAAATTTTAAGGCGACTCTTGCACCATTGCTAATGCCAAGTAGAAAAGCACTCTCTATTTCTAATTGATCTAAAATCTCTTCTAAAAGCTGGACTTGATCAGATAAGGTCGGAACAGAATCAAGAGAGTCAACATTACCTTGTCCAGGTCCATTGTATCTAACCACATTAAAATAAGGCGTGAGATAAGGGATATGTAAATCCCAAGAATTTAGTCCAGCAAATAACCCGTTTATAAGAACGATCCAAGGTCTATTGGCGCAATCCGCTTGATTAATAGTAATGGACTCAAAGATTATCTTATCCAATGACGATTCCCCCATCAATATTTAAGCAAGTTCCTGTAATGAATCTAGCTGAATCACTAGCTAGAAATGCATATCCATTAGCAATATCTTCAGGTTGACCAAGAGTTTTCAATGGAGTTTTTTCTTCCATCATACCGATAACATTTTCCGGCATTTTCTTCACCATTTCAGTCATAATAAAACCAGGTGCAATCGCATTGACTCTGATCCCATACTTACCTACTTCTTTAGCGAGAGTTTTTGTCAGTCCAATAACACCAGCTTTTGAAGAGACGTAATTCGTTTGCCCAAAATTTCCATAATGAGCGACAACACTTGCTGCATTTAAGATAGCTCCTTTCGTTCCTTTAGCTTTCATTTCACTAATGGCCATTTGTGAAAGTTTCCAAACCGCTTTGAGATTTACATTGATGACTTGATCAAACATATCATCTGTCATTTTTAAGACACTGGCATCACGAGTGATACCGGCATTATTAACGAGTACATCTATTCCTCTTGCCATTTCCTCTGCGATCATTTTCTGACCGTCAGCACTAGTGATATCTGTTTGAAGATAAGTAAGCCTCTCCATACCAGCTAATTCAGTATCTGCCTGAGCTGGTATGTCCATAACGACTAATTCAGCTCCCTCATTCCAAAACTTCTTTACTGTTGCAAGTCCGATCCCGGCTGCTCCACCTGTTACAAATACTCTTTTCGTCATATTATTCCCCTTGAACTAACGTAAATGTTTTTTCATCCCACCTTAAACTTAAAGCAGACCATGTATATCCGATTCCAGCACTAGCAAGCACCACATGTGAGCCAGGCTTTAAGAATTCTTCAGCTAAACCGAGGCTTAAGACCTGATCAGGAGCCCCAAAATGCCCGTACTCATTCAAGTAAATACTTTGCTCCTGTTTTAATTCTAAGCGGTTTAGAATTTCATCATGAGCAGATCTTTTCATGTGAAGAAGAGCTAAATAATCAACTGGTTGATGAGGAAGAGACGCTTCAGCAGCTTCTTTAATAACGGCCATAAAATTATCTAATGAACGCTCGGCAAGTCTTTGTCTCATACCTTCAATATCAGGACAGGTAAGACAATAGTCTTCAGATTTTTCTGACCAAGGCATAGCGGTTCCACCAGCTGGAATAATAACATCCTTACTAAACGCACCGTCTGTTATGACAGAAGACTCTAGGATAGGATTTTTTTCTCCACGCTCCAACAGAATCGCAGCACCACCATCGCTTAAATTGTAGAGAAATCTTGAAGTAGAATCTTTGTAGTTTACCAATTCACCAGTTTTATGTCCTCCACAAAGAAGTACTCTTTTGAGACTTGAATCTTGCAGCATCAAAGACTTTGCAACTTTGATCCCTACAACATTTGATGAACATCTAGAGCTTAGATCAAAGGCCCATGCCTTTTTACAACCCAGCTGTTCTTGAACAAAAATTCCCGCCGACCAAACAGGATGATCCTTAAATTCTGACCCTGTCCAGATCACAAGATCAATCGAGCTAGGATCAAGGCCCTTCAAGACTTCTTTTGCAGCTCTCACCGCCATTTCGCTAGTATTCATTTTTTTGGGCGCACGACATTTTTTCTCTATACCCATTTTTTCGCGAACAACGACTTCAGGCAGTCCTGACTCTTTAGCTATATAAGCTGCATCTTCGTACTGATTTGGAATCCATACAGCAGATTTACTGAGCGAGATCATAACAAACTTCTCCATTTAAAAATTGTGCTACATGAGCACTAACGATTTCAGGTTTTTCAAGGAAACAAAGGTGATCAGCACCTTCGATTGGTATTAGCCAACTATGAGGAATTTTTTCTTTCAAAATTTTTGAGTTTACAGGAGCAACATACCTATCGTTTGTACCTGTCATAATAAGTGTTGGGCATTTAATTTGAGAAAGGTCTTTAGACTGTCTAAGATAATTATCTACAGCTCGTTTTTGCTTTAAAACTTCTTCCACTCTCGCAGGATGTTTTAACCTTAAATTTATAATCTCTTCCATTTTATTCTTGTCGCTACAAGTAGCTTGAACGGCAAGTCTTGCACCTCTTTCAGGCGGCAGAGAATAAAAATCCTTTAAATCTTTTTCAGTCAATTTAGGTAGAGGGTGAAAATCCTCTCCGCCACCAGTTGTACAAATCAAACTCAGACTTTTTACATGAGCTGGAAATTGCAGGGCACATTCTTGCGCAATAATTCCTCCCATCGATATACCAACGACGTGATAGGAATCATGTCCGATAGATTGCATAAATCCATGTGCATCAGTTGCAAGTAACTCTAAAGGATAGGCTTCAAGATTATTTTCACTTTCCCCCATTCCTCTATTGTCTAGCAGCGTCATTTCAGCTCCGAAATCAAGCCAGCTAAAATTATAGTGATCGCAACCAAAGCCTGAGATACACAGAACTGGCTCTCCTTCGCCCTTTACAACTGCATTAAATAAATTTTTGTTATATTCTTTTTTCATTTTTATACTTCCGTACAATTTTTTTTATACACATAGTAAAAATATTTTGTCTATTGAAAAAACGCATGCTACAAAAAACAAATCTATGGAAATGCAGAGTTATCAAAATTTCTTGGATCAAAAACCTTCCAAAGGTGATCTTAAAAAACTAGAAATCATTCAAGCCGCAATTGAATGTATATCTAGTATTGGTTTTGAAAAGACTACTTATCAGGCCATTGCTGAAAAAGTTGGAACGAGGCGGGCACATATCGCTTATCACTTCAAAGATAAGTCAGATATTTTTAAAGCCAGTATTCAATATATCAATGGTAATTATCAACGGATTCTCACAGAACAACTCGAAGAAGCACAGCCAGGTATTGATACCATTATCAAGTACGCTAGTTCACCTTTTGTTTGGGCAGAACAAAATCCAAACGAGCTTTCTGTTATGTTACTTTTTTATTATCTATGCACCATTGACCCAGAATATCGTGCCTTAAACGATGATTTAAGAAAACGTGGTGTTGAGAGAATCCTCTTAGTCTTAACCCAAGAATGTAGAATTGAGTTAATGCCGGTTGAATTAGAACTTAAAGCAAAACAAATTCAAAACTTGATTTCGGGATCAATTATGGATGCTGTAACAACACAACATAAATCCCTTAAGCAAGCAAAAGATGAAACAATAAAAAACATTACTAACCTATTGGAGAAAGTATGAAACTTCTATCTTTGACTATCATGATGATGCTGATGGGCACGGCCCACGCTCAAATTTCCCTCACTCAAGTGAACGAGTTTGGAGAAAACCCTGGAAACCTTAAGATGTACACTTACGTGCCAAGTAAAGAAATTAAAGGAATCGTTGTTCTCATGCATGGATGTGCTCAAGCTGCTTCCGATTTTGATGACGAAATTGGCTGGACAAAGATGGCCGATAAGCATGGATTAGCATTGCTACTGCCTCAACAGACAGAGCTTAACAATACGGGAAGATGTTTTAACTGGTTTGAGATGGGTGATATCTCAAGAGGTCGTGGAGAAGTTGCTTCCATCGCTTCCATGATTGATCACGTAAAAATGGATTTAGGCTCTGAGCGTGTTTTTATCTCTGGATTGAGCGCAGGTGGGGCCATGAGTAATATAATGCTTGCAACCTACCCTGAGTATTTTGAAGCGGGGGCGATCGTGGCCGGTCTTCCTGTTGGATGCGCTACCAATTTAGGAAATGCTTGGTCTTGTATGTCAGGCTTTCAATTTCCCATTCCTACGACACAACAAAGAGGTGATGCCATAAGAAGTGCTGCTGGATCTTTCAATGGAAAGTGGCCAAGAGTTATGGTTGTTCATGGTACTTCTGATGAGTTCGTAAACTACAAAAATGCAGGGTTCATTTATGAGCAATGGAAGAATGTTCATGGCTCCGAAGACAATGTAGAGTTAATTTCTTTAAAGGGTGTAAGACATGGCTTTCCTGTCGATCCTAGAAATGGATGCGGTGAAGCTGGTAAGTTTGTATTAGATGCTGGATTCTGTGCGGCTGAAGCTGTGGCAGAATTCTTTCTCTCTAAATAATTAAGAGAGTGGTATAAAGTCAAAAAAAGGGCTCACATTGTGAGCCTTTTTTATTTCTTCAAGTTAATTTTTTTTTAATAAGAACTAAGCGACGAAATGAATTCTACTTTCAATTTCAGCTTGCCCTAAATCAGAAATATGGCTTAGTTCTGGAACAAGTTTTTCTTCCAGTGAATTTAAAAGTTTTCTTTCGGATGCTGAGATTTCTCTTTTCTTTTTAAGAACACAGAGATCATGAAGAACTTCAATACTAGCTTTAAACTTTGATCTTGAGACTTTGTCTTTTAGGTACTTATAACGACTTCCATCGATCTCTTGGCAATCAATTACTTCTTGATCTTTAAACATATTTAAATATTTTTCTACTGTAACTTTACTAGGAAGTTTACGAAGTTCACTTTCATTTCCTACAGGTACATAAATGACTAAGTTTTTTGAAGTATCAAATATCTTATGAAACAGCGTATCATTAATGGTGTTTTCACCTAAATACTTTCCAATAGAAATACTTTTTCCGGAGATATAGTCTCCAATGTTGAGCTGCATAAGACATCCTTTTGATTTAAGTGACTTACCGATTAAAACATTAATTTTCTTTTGTGTCTAATGACAGGGAGGTAAATCCCTCCCTATAAGCTCAATTAACCTAATAAACTTTTTAACATCCAAGCCGTTTTCTCGTGATACTCAATCCTCGCTCCCAGTAAAGAATTGGTTCCTTCATCGTTTGCACCGTCTAAAAGGGGAAGAATCTCTTTTGCTGTTCTTACTACTTGCTCGTGATCTTGCAAAAGGTTTTCCACCATTGCATTTGCCTCACAGCTTTCTGCAGGGTCTTCCTTTACGCGAGAAAGTTCTGCGAATTCAGAATATGATCCAGGAGCTTTCTCCCCTAGCACTCTTACTCTTTCTGCAATCTCGTCTACTGCTAAGGCAAGGTCTGTATAGTGTTGCTCAAACATTAAATGCAAAGTTTGAAACATAGGACCCGTGACATTCCAATGGTACTTATGGGTCTTTAAATACAAAGTGTAGCTCTCAGCCAATAACCTTGCTAGTGACTTGGCAATTTCAGCTCGCTTTGACTCTTCAATTCCTGTTTTTAAACTCATTAATTACCTCCATAATTTCTGTCAATAATACCATGCAAATCTAAAATAAATAATTATTAAACTTAGATCGAGACATAGATAAAATCTATGATAATAGATTTATACTTTAGAAGGTTTCGCTTAGGCTAGCGATGAACTTTTTTAAAAACGGGCGATCCATCTCATAGATCACATCATTTTTATGACGAGTCGCTTTAATAAGTCCTGCCTCTTTTAGAGCTTTTAAATGACGACTTACAACCGAGAAGTCTAAACTGCAATCAGATCCTAGTTCACTGATATTATGCTTATGTGACTTGTCTTTGCAATTCGCCATATGAACCAATAACTTTAGACGCACGGGGTGGCTAAGAACTTTAAAAATTTTAGTGCTTTGCGTTAATGCTTTTTCATTCATGCCAGCATATAACCACAGAAAAAAAAAGAAGCCAATCTATTTGCATTTTTGTGCAAATAGATTTAAAACTTTCAGAATGAAAATATTTCTTTTTATATTCTTTTTGCCAAGTATAGCGTTTGCCCAAAATCCACAGCTCATTCAATGGTTTGCAGGAGCTGATTTAATCGGAACGGGGAACTCCCAAGAAGAACTATCAAATGACTTCTTTGTGCGAGAATTTGAACTTTCGGCCTTCTCTCAAATAGACCATGTTTGGCAAGGAAGTCTTACCATGTCGATGCATAAAGACGCTGGATCCATAGACCAACCTACAGCTGAAGTTCATGAAGCTTTTCTTTTTAGTAATCAAGCTATCAATAACACCAATATAAAAATAGGTCGTTTCTTTTTAGGTTTTGGAAGACTCAATAGATTTCATCGTCACGATTGGGCCCTCTCCGAAGCACCTACCTATCATGAAGAGTTTTTTGGAGAAGAAGCTGTTAGAGATGAGGGAGTAGAGATTTCTAAACTACTGGCTACCGACTTTTATCTCGATCTGACTATGGGTATAACTTCAGGAAAAGAATTTGTACATTCGCATAGCGAGTCTCATTCCGAAGACGAGGACGAAGATCATGAAACTGTGACTCCGCAAGTTCCAACTCATTACCTAAGGCTAGCATCATTTACCGAGTTCTCAACTCAAAGAGGAATTGAGTACGCTCTTAACTATGTAGGCAGAACAGATAATGCAGGAGTGAAAAGTCAGTATATAGGCTTGGATTTCATTTATAAGAATAAATTCTCAAAGTTTTACAAAGATTTGCTTCAACTTGAAGTATGGAATCGGGCGACTGAAGAGGAAGGGGAAATCCATAACGATATTGGTGGTTATCTCTACTACGAAAAAGGCTTTGATCAAAATCACGCCTTAGGTTTTCTTGTTGATTGGTACACTCCCGAAGGTGCTCACGACGAAGAAGAAGAGGAAGAACACTCTCATGGCTTTGAAGTTGAGGATTATTTTACTGAAGTAGGAATGGTCTATTCTTATTATAATAGTGAATTCATGCGAACTCGACTGACTCTTTCTCACGGTGATGGACTCACCATAGACGAGAAAAGGAGAGACAATACAAAATTATTACTTCAAATGGTTTTTACAATAGGAGCACATCCAGCCCATGTCTATTAATACACTCGTTCTCATTTTTATCTTGACACTAATCCCGGTTGACAGTTTTTCGGAAACTAAAGTTGTCACCACGTTGCCAGAGCTTAAATGGATTGCACAAGAGCTGAAAGTTCCACAACTTGAAACCATTTCACTTCTTTCGGGAAGTGAAGATCCACATTTTGTTGATGCTTCTCCTTCATTTGTCTTAAAAATCAAGAACGCTGATCTTATCATCGTCAATGGACTTCAACTCGAGATGGGATGGGTCCCTTCTGCAATTGAAAAAGCAGGTAATAGTAAAATTCAATTTCAAGCTAAAGGTTATTGCGATGCCTCTGAGTATGTTGAAAAAGCTCAAGTAACTCCTAACTATAATAGATCTATGGGAGATATTCATCCTCAAGGCAATCCACATTATACACTCTCATTAACACAAATGAGTTTAGCAGCTAAAAAAATTGCGGAATGTTTATCCTCGGTTGCACCAACCTACCAAGAGCTTATTCAAAAAAACTTATCTAAATTACAAAATGATTTTTCACAAAAATTAAAAGCTCAAAAAGAAAAGCTCTCCTTTTTAAGTGAGACTGCTCTGATGACTTATCATTTAGAGTTTGTCTATTATCTAAAAGACTATAGTGGCGAGTCAAAGGGGACTATAGAGAAAATCCCTGGCGTTCTCCCCTCCTCTTCACACTTATTTAAAATCTCAAAACTCGCAAAAGAGAAGAATGTTAAATTAGTTCTTGCCTCAATAACTCACCCTCGAAAGTATCTGGAGAAGTTTCGAAGCATGACGAAAATTCCTTTTATTCAAATGCCTATGCACTTAACCTCTGAGTACAAAAGCTACTGGGACTATCAAGATGCGCTTGCCGCAGAAATAATTAAAAATGTTAAAGATTAGAGATGGACGACTTTCTACCGATAGCGGGAAAGTACTTTTCAATAATATAAATATCGAGATCACTCAAGGCAGTACTCATTACCTCTCAGGACCTAATGGCATAGGAAAAACCACATTTATTCGGGCCGTCCTTAATTTGGGACATAGGCTAAGTAACAAAGAACAACTCTTTAAAAACTATGCCTACCTCCCTCAAATTGAAAACAAAGATTTTTTACTTCCCATTTCTATTAATGACATAACTGACTCTGGTCCCCTTCTCAGTCCAGAGGAGAGAAAGACTCCTTGGAATGTAGCTAGCGGAGGACAAAGAAAAAAAGCTCTCCTAGAAAGAGTTTTGAAGGCAGACAGAGATTTTTATGTGTTAGATGAACCCTATAATCATCTAGACAGTTTCTCTATAAAGCTCATTAATCAAGCGTTGAGTGAGCTAAGATTTAAAGGTAAATCTATTTTAATTGTAAGTCATACAATACCAAATATTGAGTCATTGGTTAGCTGGGATGCAAGTCAATGGAGTTAATACAATTTTATGCCTTAAATATTTTTGTGGGTGCTCTTTTATCTATCGCGCTTGGTCTGTTTGGAGCTCATGTTGTTGCAAGAGGAAAAACCCTAGAAGTCGTTCTCATAGGTCAAAGTATCCAAGTCGGAATCCTAATTGGAGTCGTTGTCATCAGTTATTTATTCCAAACCCACGACGACCACTCATTTCATCCAGAGATCATTATTAGTCTTTTTTTTACATTTGCTGTCTATTCATTATATGAAAAACTCACAACGAGAAAAGAGCATACCAAAACTCTGGTTCTGGTTGCTTTGTACGCCACATTGATTGCGGGAAGCTATATTGTCGTAGCAGCCTCTCCCCTTGTTGAATCTCATATGGTCAAATCTTATCTAGGAGATATCGTCACCGCCTCTAGGCCTGAGCTTGCCTCTGTTCTTCTCTTAACCATCCTTTCTCTTGTCTATTTTTGGAAAAAGAAAAAAGTCTTTCTCCTTCAGAGCTTCGACCAATCGCTATTTGGACATAGTCTTGACTCTCCTAAACCTTCAGAAAATATAATATTTAATTTAATTGTTTTAGGTCTGATGTTAAGTAGTGTACATGTTTTGGGAATTATTTTTACACTTAGTATGATGATTCTTCCTATATTTGTGTTTCAATTTGGAAAATTCACTCTTAAACAGTTAAATCTAGTTGTCGTACTTCTTTCTCCCATTTGTGTTCTATTGGGTTTTGTATTGAATATAAAACTAGAATCCTTTCCTACATCTGCCTTAATCACTATCTCCTATTTATATTTAGCGATTATTGTCAGTCAGATTATAAGAAAACGCGATTAGATCATCCTTCGGGGCTTAATCAATGAACTTCCAAAATAGGTACCCGCCACGAGTGCGAGTCCAAGATTAAAAGTTGTAAATAATGTGTTTATTCCAAAAAGCGTTTCGTTAATAAAAAGAAACTCAAATCCCTTATAACCCACAGAACCAGGAACGAGGAGAATAATAGAGGGAAGAGTCACTATCATTGATGGTCTGTTAAGTAGTCTCGAATATAAATTTGATAAAGACCCAATATAAGTCCCAGCAATCAATGTCGCCGCTAAATTACCAACTGGAACTTTCAAAAACATATGAAGTAAATAAGTTGAACTTGCTGCAAATATCATCCAAAAACTCTCTTGCCAGCGTGCTTGGAAAAGAACGACAAACGTACCAGAAACAATCAAAAGTGAAGGGATAAACAACCAAGCTATCTCATGATTACCAGTATTAAGTGTTATCGACCAAATTTTTTGTGCTAAAGTTGAACCAATAAATGTCCCAAAGACAATTTTTAAAAGAATAATAATTGCACCTGCTAACCTCGCTGTACCAGCAGTTAAGTTTTGAGAAGAGATCTCTCCCATGGCCATTGTCAGATTTAGTCCTGGAATATAATAGATGATTGCAGAAAGAATAACGATTTGGGGATTCAAATCAGGAAAATAAAAGGCTCCAGAAAATGCACAAAAGCCAATCACAAAGCATATCACCCCTTCCTTGACCGTATCAAGCCTTTCAAGCTTAACAGTAGAATTCAAAAATCCGGACAAAAGCCCAAGTAATCCAGCCAGTATACTATCTAGAAGATTACCTTTTAAAATAAAGGCCACCCCTGAGGAAAGTACCATGATAGAAATATTAACCAGCCACTCTGGATGTAAACTTTGTTTCTCTAAAAGTGATTCTAGTGATTTTATTCCATCGGACACACTCATACTTTCATCAAGAACTTTATCCACCATTTGATCAGCGTAATAAAGTTTTTCCAGATTTATCTTTCCTGGATCAAGTCTTAGCATGCGAGTGCATTCATCACCCTTAGGTGTCTCAAAATGTCCCATAAAACTAGTCGGCAGCGAAAAAAACTCAGACTTAATATTAAATTTTTCAGAAACCTGGTACATGGCAGCCTCAATTCTATCTGAGCTTGCACCATAACGATGCAAGATACCAGCAAGCTTCATGATAAATTTAATTTTAAAAAGCTCATCTTCATTCATATTATTGTTTTAAGATTCGTTGAATAATTTTTTGAGTTGCCCCTGAATTGATTTCCGGAGCTTTGATTTTTCTATTTGACTGGTAAAAAGCTTCATCTTGGATCAACTTAAAGACCAATTTCTCAGCCTTTTTATCGATCTTTTTAACCAAAAAATTTTTCTTAATGTCTACCAAGCGTGTCCACTCAGTTGCCTCTCTTAGAATTAGGCAAGGTCTGTCAAAGAACGCCGCTTCTTCTTGTATCCCACCACTATCTGAAAGAACCAATCGACAATTTTTTAAAAGTAAAATGAAGGGAAGATAAGTTTGAGGCGAAATAACTTTAACCGTTTTTGCCAAGCTTATGCCTTTGTCTTTTAGAAAATTTTTTGTTCTTGGATGAATGGGAAAAACGACTGGCATTTCCTCTGAAACTTTATTTATCAAATCAATTTTTTTTAGGAACTCTGTCAGATCATCCATATTTTCAGCTCTATGTAGAGTTGCTACGATATAGGTTCCCTCACTCAATTTAAGATCTTTCAGAATCTTTGCTTGAGAAAGTGAGGCCCATTTAGCAGCATCAAAAACGGTACTTCCTGAAAAGTAAACTTTCTTTTTCACGCCCTCATGGGCTAGATGCTGTATAGACTTCTTATCGGCACAAAAATAAAGCGTCGTAATACTATCAATAATTTTCCTATTTTGTTCCTCAGGAGATCTCATATCAAAGGACCGACAGCCAGCTTCAACATGAATGATATCAATTCCAAGTCTTCTTCCGATAACAGCACCCATCATGGCCGAGTTTGTATCCCCTTGAACCAGAATATAATCAGGTTTTTCCTTTACGAAAATTTTGGTCAACTCCTGGCTCATCTTCGCCAATTGATTTTCAAAACCAGACTTAGGTAATTTAATTTGATAATTCATCTTAGGAAGTTTTAGTTCTTTAATCATATTCTGAGACATATTTAGATCGTAGTGCTGTCCTGTATGTATCGATACAACATTAAAACTTTGAGGAGCTTCTCTTAAAAAACTACTCAGCTTTATAAACTCAGGTCTCGTCCCTAACACCACTGCAACTTTCATATCTGTCCTAGAATAATTTTTCTAATAATTCCCAAATGACTTTTGATGGTAGAAAGAACTCGCATTTTTGATTGTCCGAATTTTCTTTGAGAGAGAATTGTAGGCCTTTCTTCAACTTTTTTCCCCGATCTTAGTATTGCGAATAGACTTTCGGTCAAGAAGGTAAAATCATTTTTCTCTGATAGAGTTGCTGGAAGGGCATCGGTTCTTGCAGCCCATACCATGGCGGTGAAAGTATAGATATCGGCCCTTAATACGAGACGATATATTCTAGATAGGCCCAAACTTAATGAAAGTCTCCACTTTGGAACTCCTTCAACTCCTCCATTAGGATGATATGGAGAGACAACAACCACATCGGCTCCTGCCTCAACCTGCTCTAGCATGGGTAAAATTATCATCGGATCATAAGTGCAATCACTATCTAAAAAGCAAAGACGTTCGTGTTTTCTTGCTGATGTAATTCCGGTTTTAAGTGCAGCCCCCAAGTTTGAATTCACTTCATGTTTTAATATAAACTGATTTTGCTCTTGAAAGAAATTCTTTAAAATTTTAAAAGTTTGATCCGTACTTCCATCATCTACAAAATAATAAAAAGGCAGATACTTTTCTTTTATTGCAGAGTCAAACTCCTTAAGTTTATCACGCAACTGAGGTAGTGACTCCTCTTCATTAAAACATGGAATGACAATACCAATACTTAACATATGATTTTACTTAAAACTTTATCTGCAACTTCAAGCAGATCTGGTTTTAATCTCTCCTCGCAACAATCGCGAATATAATCTTCTCTCATTTTTGGTTTTTGAATGTTTGTGACTCCGCATGCACAAATTTGCGAGTGTACTCGTGCTGGTTGACCAACAGCTAAGGTAAAGTCAGGAACATCAGATGTAACAATTGCGCCCGCAGCGACCATTGCAAAGCGTCCAATTCGAACTCCGGATACTATCACTGCCCCCGCTCCGATAGAGCAACCTGTTCCTAGCTGGGTTCTAGCAAGATCCCACTTTTTCATTCCTGCACGAGGTCTTAAATCATTTGTAAAACAGGCATGTGGTCCAATAAAGACGAAAGGATTGACTTCAACACCTAAATAAATCGAAACTCCGTTTTGAACTCTTGAATTAGCTCCAATCTCAACTCCGCTATCAACGAAAACTCCTTTTCCTAGAGTGACATTTTCTCCTAGCTTTGCATTCTCTCTCACATGTCCAAAATGCCAGATTTTAGTTCCCTCTCCCAAAGTCACACTGTCTTCAACAATTGCTGTGGGATGAATATACGGTTCGGTCATAAGAAAATCCTTTCCTCTATTTTAATTGATTTCATAGACATTACAATAAATTAGATATGGTTACCTAAACCATTAAGCTATAGTTAGGCGGGTCAACAATAAATGTCCGAGCATTCTGGTCCAACCTCTTGAGAAGTATTTTTCACAATTTTTAACGTTGAAAATAATTTTGAAGAGATTTCTCCAATGAAGCTGGTAGTCTCCCTTTTGGTGTTCCTGACTTTGATTCAACATTTGTCCACCAATTTGGCTCCACTGTTTCGACACCGTCCAATTCAGCAATTTCATTTGCCTTCGCAAGAGAGGCTCTCCCTGATGGAGATGAAATTAAATAGACTCCCGGTTTTAATTTTTTCTCTAAGGATAAATTATTTTGAACAGCCCAACTTTCAGGATCAACTCCTTCAGTAAAGCTTACGATAACTCCTCCTGGAAGAGATCTAAGTCTTCCGCTGCCTTGAGGGCTTTCGCTGAAGATTTCAGAGACTTTATCTCCAGGGCTTATTCGTCTTGTATTTCGCGTGTTCGTTCTTATTCTCTGCGGAGGCTCTCCCGTTTGAGAATATATCATGATCTCATTTTCTAAAGGATATAGCTTAATCATCTTGCCAGACTCTTGGACATCCAGTTGTTCTAAGGCATAAGAGTCAAAAATCAATGACCCTACTAATAAAATAACCAACCTAAATTTCTTAATGGCCATAAATCTTCATCCTCCAACTCACAAGAGTTCCCGCTTCTCCATCAGTCGGGTCCGAATTATCAATATCATTTGCTGCTTCAGCGTCTCTAACTTTTAAAGTCCAGGTCGCATCGGGATCTTCTTCAAAATGTTTTGCGACTCCAAAAGTAAAAGTATCATTTGATTTAGTACAATCTATAATGGCACTCAAAGAACTATTAATACAAGGGTGAGCAACTGCCAGGATAGAACTCGTAGTAGTGGATCCATTTCTTTCCAAGATCACTTCAATATTTCCCCAATCATTGTGTTCCATATTAAGTTCAACTTCAATAAACTCAATCGAGGAAATCGCTGAACCACTAATATTAATATTTGAACTGACTAATGTTCCTGCGTCATCAATCACAGTGCCAACACTTTGAACTCCTGAGGTTGGCCATGATTCAATTTTCTGACTGGGTAGAAGTGACCAAGAAACAGAGGCACTAACGGCCCTTTGTGCATCAACAGCTCCAAACCCATAATTATAATTATAGTCATTACCAGCGCTATTAGTATCCCAGTTAATATTAGTGGGATCATTTTTTCGAGCGGTTTTCGCGAGGATAGCCTTTACATCGCGATAGCTCAAAAGTGGATTAGCTTCCAGCATTAGTGCAGCAACTCCAGAGACCATAGGTGTCGCTGCAGAAGTACCATTAAAGGAATTTGTATAATTTCGATTGGAGAAATCTCCGCTTCCATCGGATGAAGTGTTATAGCCCTTTGAGTTTCCTCTAAGGTCAGTTGTGACAATTCCCTCCCCATTATCTCCCATAGAAGGAGCCGCCAGCCAGATATTTGAACCATATTCTGAGTAGCTCGCAAAGCTTCCTGTATTTCCAATAGCAGCTACTGCTATGACGCCTTCTTGAGAAGCGAATCCATCGTAGTTAGAGATATCCGCCAAGTTACCTCCGTTTCCAGCTGCCCAAACATAGACAATTCCTTTTCCGTTTCTCCCAGTTGAAGTTCCATCTTTTATACCCGCAGCCCAGACGGAGTCTGCGTCAGTAAAAGTTCCGTATCCATCTGCAGGCCCCCAACTATTATTTGAAACTTGAACAGTATTTTTGTTTCTTGTCATAGCATCAAATGCTCTGGAACTTTGATAGCCTGCAATTAAATTATATCCAACTAAAGTAGACCTAGGTGAAATACCTCTAATTCCCTCATCGTTACTATCTCTAGCTGCAATGATTCCAGCACAAGCTGTTCCATGACCATTATTCTGAGCGGGACTGGGATTAGTAGAACCATTTAGATAATTATAACTTAATGATTGGTTTATATTTGCATTCAAGTCTGGATGAACTACTTCTAGTCCATCATCCACAACGGCAACAGTGACTCCCTCGCCTTTGGCTCCTGAATCATAGAGCTCTTTTATATTGAGGTCTTCACCTGCCACTCCATTAAAGGTATTTCCGTCGTCAGCATCGATGATAGGATTCGTTCCCGTATTATCCAAATGCCATTGGAATTCAACCAGTGGATCACTTCCAGCTGTTGAACTTGTAGAATCATTAGAGGATCCGCCACTGCTTGAGTCTGAGGTCGTATCATCATTTAGCGAGTTAGCTGCTCCATCAGCAGGCACTTCCTTCACGGGAGCTGGCTCTAAACATGAGACAAGCATAGTTAATATAAGCATGTGAATAATTAGCTTCAATAGAATCCTCGTTATTACCATTGTAATAGACTCAAGTATTCTATCGGCTTGAAACACCAATTCCTTTAAGATTTTACGTATTTTTAGAGGCTTACAACCCAAACTTTGATCTCTGAGGACTAATATCTAGGCCTCACTGCCATAAGTTTGGGTCGGAATAGTTATGTTATCTCGCCATAAGTGCATCTTTGATAATTCCATGGCCCTGAAACTCGCCCTCTTTAAAGAAGGTATTAAATCCCGCTGCGGACTCAGTTTTCCCATTAAATCTTCCATAAAGCTGAACATTATCTTCCCCAAAAAGAAGCTTTAGTCCTGAAAAGTTTTGAGCATTTTGTCCTAGGTGCTCCATAAAAGCCTTGAACTGAGTGAGAGCAAAATTTTGATGATAATGATACTGAACATAAAGAGCTCTATAGGTTTGATCAAATTTACTCATACACCTTTTAACTTGCTTAGTGAGTTGGTTCATATTTTGAGAAATGCCTCCTGAACATATATAAGCGTAGATTTTATTCAACTCATATTGAGAATGATTAAACATCGAAATGATTCCTCCCTCTGCAACTTGGGCATTCAAATCAAGCGAATAAGGAGCTTTGATTTTACCGTTATCAATTCCTGTGATGATTCCCCCTTCTAACTTAGTGAATGACTTCATTAAGTCTATGAGTTTTCTTTTATCACTACTCCTATTTTTTTTGGCCGAAAACTCTTTACTCAGTCTAACTGAGAATCGAATATCGCTCGGCAATTGGCTCATATCAGGCTGCTTGCTAGGCGCTTCAAACTCAAAGACAAGATTTTCCACATCTCGAGTTTTATATTTAGAAAAATTTCGAGAGTTAAAAACTGTATCAAGAGGACTGCTATCAAACGCAACTCTCTCTTGCTGAAATCTATAGAAAAACCTCTCCCATTGATCCGATCTCAAAACCAACTCTTCAGTTGAACTTCCCCACAATTTGCCCCACATAAGTAAATACAAAGCCATGTTTTCGCTAGCTACTCTGGAGTCTTGAGTCCCATCCTCGAAAGGCTTGAATTCGTCCAAATGCTTGGGATCTTTTCCATTGTTGAAATCATCAAAATTGACCATCAAGGGGTCATGAGCAGGTAACGTCACTAGATCTTGATGGTTAAAAGTAAAATGAGTGATTTTAGTTCTTGAATAACTATTTTGATATTCCCCTCCGAGAAGGCTAATTTTAAGAAGATTGAGGAAATCTAGTTGAAGGGCGACCTCCACTCGGGAACCTAGGACTCTCATTTTTTTATGAGACACCCTTAGTTCATCTAAAGCCTCCCTGGATTGTTCAAGTCTATGATAAGAAATATTTGAAAGCTTATTAAATGCGACAGTTGCCCCGGCCATTAATTGCAAACCATAAATAGAAGGAGTTCTGGCATTAGCTCCTATTTTTAAACTTAAAAACTCTTCTTTTTGTATTAACTCGTTATTTTCAATATCTAAAAATTTATTTCCATCAAAATTTTTAAAGCTTAAAAGAAGCCGGTCAAAATTTTTCTTTAATCCCTCTTCATACGTTCGAGCAAAATACTGATATGAATACTCTCTTTTGTAAAAAATTCCTGCAAAAGCATTGAGCTGCTCATCAGATATTTCTACTTGTCCTGCATCTCTCAATTTACTTAAGTACTGCTTTGCTCCTATGCCTAAAACGAGTCGGTCTAAAACAATCCAACCCTCTTGGTTTAGCATTGGTTCTAAACGCCTAACCGCTCCAACTTGGATTTGACCATCTATAGCAGTGTACCAACTCAGCTCTGGAAAATTGACTCTCCCCAATTGGACGTCTTGTCTTTGATCCATGGTCTCTTCCCAAGCAGAGTTTACTAATTTATATCCTTCACTTTTGACTCGATCCCAAAGTTTTTGAAGTACTGGTGGTAGCCCTTGCTGACTCCTCGTCTGTGCTTCAAACTTATCCGTTAGTTTAAAGTTTTGAAATTTTGGATGGTTAGCAAAAGATGGTAGCGATAAACACAAAAGGGCAACGCTCCAAATGATCCTGGTCAACATAAATGACTCCTTCAAAGATGTTTTATTTGATTATATTATCGGCTCCCCCCTGCACCAATCGAGTGACTATTTAACCTACTGAAAACTTTGCCGCTTTTAGAGCTAAGAGAAGTTGACAAATATGCATATAAAAATTTCACTTCAATTTTGAAAGACTGTCCTGCATTAGCTATAAGTGCTCAAGGGAGAAAATATGACTCGAAAAATCTGGCTCATTCTAGGATCACTCGCGCTTGTTCTTGTTTTCTCCTTCACGCTTCAAAATAAAACAATTGTTAATTCTGTACAAAATAATAAACCGACTGGTTTGCTAGAACAAAAGGTCCGTTTAAAATCGAGCTCGATTAGCAAGGCTCCTCTAAAGCAGGGAAAGCCAACTTCAAAAACCTTGTCGCTACTAAAATCTCCCAAAGAACTTCAAAAAGAAATTGATATTCAATCAAAAAATCGAAAACGTCTCACTCAAAAAATTTTGGAGCTTCAAGAGTTGGGAGAACTAAATCAATCGTTTGAACAATCTCTTATTCCCGCCCTAGAAGCACAAGGTATTAAGTCTGATCGGATTAAGCAATTTGTCTCAAACTATAATTTTAATACTAAATTCAAAGATGAACTAAACCAACTACACCAAGAAGATCTCTACGCCTTATTAGAGTTACTTGAACATCCTCTGACAGATAAATTAAAGTCATTAGAAGAAGGATCACAAGTTCAATTTGCAAAGATGGTAAAAAATGGAGAGAGTTTTAGTTTAGATCCTGAAAAAAAAGTCTTAATTGAAGGGATAATGAATGAGACCAATAGTCTAGAGCAAACAGAGAGTGTGTTAAATAGCCTTTTTTCTGTGACCTACAGTGCCGCCATGCAATCAGACACGAAGAAAACAGCTGCAGAAATTCGATCCGAGGCCTCTCAACTTGCCTCAAAAATGACTGCTGCTCAAATGCCAAGTGTAAAAAAAATATTTGAATTAACTTACAGCAACCTGAGCTACGATGAACTAGATGAATACCATCAATTTATGCAAAAATCTCACGCTAGAAGGGCAACAGAGGTTAGCTTGAACACGACCCAGAAAGTTCTCAGTGATTTTTTATTTCAGTTTACAACCATGCTGATTGAAGAAAAAAAGACCATAAAGCCCAAGATTTGATTTCTAGAGCTAAGTCATACAAAATGAGATATGAACATTTTATTACTCATCTCTCTCATGATCATTAGTTCGTGCAGTGAAGAAGTTCGAACACTTTATGACATTAAAAAAGAAAATAAACTAAGAGTCGTTTTAAGAAACTCTCCCACAACGTATTTCGAAGATAGAGATGGAAAAGCTGCTGGTTTTGAGTATGAGATGTTAAAAGAGTTTGCGAAGTGGCTCAAAGTAGAGCTTGAAATCACGACCACTGATAGTACTGAAAAACTTTTGGAACATCTAGAGTTCAAAAAAGCTGATCTAGCTATTGGAAGTTTAACTATCACAAGTGCTAGGAAGAAAGAATTCCTATTCACGTTGCCCTATTTGGAAGTAAATCAGGAGGTGATTTGTCATCGCTCCAAGAGAATTGAAAATATACAAGACCTAGCTAAAGCCAAGGTGATAGTTGCAAAGAATACGAGCTACGCAGAAATTCTCAGAACGCTGAAAAAAGAAGTCCCTGAATTAACTTGGGTCGAGGATGATGAAGACTCTCAAGATCATACTTTTGAGCAAGTACAAGCACAGAATTATGACTGTACCGTGATTGACTCTAATATTAGAAAGCTAAATCAAATGTTTTATCCTGATTTAAGATTTTCTTTTGTTTTAGGCGAGGAGAACAAAATAGCTTGGGCAATGAACAAAGGAAACACCGAGCTTCAATCGATTTATAATAAGTGGTTTGAAAACGTATTTAGAAAATCTGGGCTTAAAGCACTTAAAGAAAAATACTACGCTACAACTCAGGACTTTGATCCCTACGATATCAACAAATTTAATGAGAGAGTCAAAACAAGACTTCCCAAGTATAAAGAGTACTTTCAAAGTGAAGCCGCTAAAATTGGATGGGACTGGAAGCTCTTAGCTGCAATTAGTTATCAAGAATCACATTGGAATGAAAAAGCTCTCTCTCCCACAGGCGTAAGAGGCTTGATGATGCTCACGCGCTCCACGGCAAAAGCCATGGGAGTCAAAAATAGAATTGATCCGAAACAAAGTATTGAGGGAGGAGCAAAATATTTGAAAAAAATGCACGATCGACTTCCTCGATTCATTCAAGGGAACTCAAGATTATGGATGACACTAGCTGCTTATAATGTTGGTTATTCGCACCTAAGAGATGCAAGAGGTTTAGCAGCCTGGCGTGAGCGAAACCCAAACACATGGGCTGGAGTTCGAACTGTGCTGCCTCTTCTCTCTCAAAAAAGATACTACAAGAGATTACCTCATGGTTATGCAAGGGGTAAAGAGCCAGTGGTCTACGTCGATAGAATTAAGAATTATTACGAGTTGATTCAAAAAGCAATTAATGGAACTGTAAAAGTAAAGATTTATAATTAAGAGTATTTATCCTATAATAGGGTGATGAAAACTTTAATTTTACTCTTAGCTTTACTAAGTTTTTCGACTTTCAGTCAAAAATCAGATCAAGATATTTCACTGGATCAGTCTAGTTTTAGTTCAATTAGCTCTCAAAACTCGTTGGGAATTATTGTCGACATGAAGTATTTTACGACAAGAAATTTCACATTGGAGAAAGTTGATGGCTATCAAGCTAATGCTTGTTTTCTCCATAAGAAAGTTTTAGAAAACCTAAAAAAAGTTCACAAGGATTTAAAACAAAAGGGATATGGTCTTTATCTATTTGATTGCTATAGACCTCAAAAAGGAGTAGATCATTTCGTTCGTTGGTCACATGCACCAGATCAACCTCTTTCCAAAAAAAATTACTACCCTAAATTAGAGAAGTCCGTACTCTTTGAATCGGGATATATTGCAAGAAAGTCAGGTCACTCCAGGGGGAGCACGGTAGACTTATCTATATACAAATTAAGCGATCCTAAAAAAAACCCTATTGATATGGGAACTCCTTTTGATTTCTTTGGACCAAAATCTCACACTGCAAATTCTGAAATATCGAATATGGCTAAATCAAATCGAAAAACTCTCTTAACGTCCATGAAGAAATATGGGTTTCAAAATTATAAAAAAGAATGGTGGCACTTTACCTATAAGCCAGAGCCAACTCCCAAAACATACTTTAACTTTAATGTGTCTTTAGATAAGTCTAAATGAAAATATATTTAATACTCATTGCAATATGTCTTCAATTAAATCATGTTCAAGCTAACGTCATTAAAGTTCTTAACTTCAATACAATGTGTGATTTTTGTAAAGGTTCAGACTTTTTTGATTACTCAAAACGTCAAAAAGAACTTCGAGAGCTGATTCAAAGGCACAAGCCAGATCTGATGAGCCTCCAGGAACTCCGCACGCGCTCTCAAGTTAAAGAGCTTTTAAAAGATACTGACAGTTATGGGATTATAGCGACAGAAGGTCTATTGATGAGTTATGCCGATCCTGCAATCGTCTATAATAAGAATAAATTTAAACTCGTCTCTTTTAAGAATTACTGGCTTGGCCCCAATCATGGTCATTTTTCCTTTGGATGGAGATCTGCCCTGCCAAGACAAATATTAATAGCTGAGTTCATCTTTCAGGGGACTCATTTTCATTTCATAAGTTCCCATTTTGATAATTTAAAGACCAACCTTAAAGGCTCAATCGATGCTCTTAATAAAATTGCATCAGAATTGAAAGGGCCTATACTTTTCGCAGGAGACACTAATATTCCTGTTAATATGAAACTATATCAGAAATTCTCACTTCAATGGCATGATGCCTTTGAGAGAAAAGAAAGTTTTCAAGTACTAGGTGAGTACCAATCCGATCTCGATATTTGTTATTTGAAAAAGGGAAAAGTATTTCCAACCTGTAGAGTCGAGCACTTTCTTATTGATAAAAAATATAACTGGAAAGTGAAAAATATTCTATTAGATGCTAAAAGAAACTCTCAAAATGAATTTCCCTCTGACCACAGGGCCTACGTCTTAGACATTATTTTTCCTTCAGACGCTCCACAATCATCATTGTCAGATCAGTAGATGAAGTAAGATTTCCTAATTCATCATAGGTTTTGATATCCCAAACATGAGTTGTTCTTCCAATCTTAACTGGTGTTGCAATACCTTTTAAAATACCATTTCGAACTGCCTTAAGATGATTTGTTGTAATACTCAATCCTACTGCATGGTGAGTACTTGGATCACAAATCAAGTTGGCTGCTATACTCCCTAGGGTTTCAGCGAAAACGCAATTTGCGCCACCGTGAAGAATTCCAAAAGGCTGTTTGTTCCTATGATCTACCGGCATAGTCCCCACAAGAGAGTCTTCATTGAGTTCTGTGATCACGATTCCACAGTTCTCAACCATTGTCTTCACATTGCCCTGATTAATTTGCTCTAGATTATAGTTTTGAAACCACAACATTCAAACTCCCTGATATAGATCATTGAATCACACCTTATTAGACTTACAATAGAATAAAAGGGGTCTCTCGTGAAATATTTTTTTATATTCTTAATTACTACTTCGACATTTGCAAAAAATACACCAGAAGCTATGCGAGGAGCTTTATCTGCATTGACTGAACTACTGCCTTATACCAGTTCAGAGTTAAAGTTTAGTGACCCACATCATGAAAAATCAATTAATCAAGCGCTAGAAAAACTGACAGTGAACTTTCAACAAGCAAAACATAGTAAAGAGATAAAACGACCTACTTTAGAGCCTAGCTATCAGACTCTCATTAAACAAGTCGAAGATGCCAAGGTCCATTTTTCAGCTGGTAATAAGCACTACGCCAGGATCAAGCTTAACCAAATTAGTCATCTTTGCATTTCTTGTCATACTCAATTTCCAGAAGATCGCCTGAAAAGCCAAATAACAAATCATCAAGCGATCGAAAAAGTCTTTAAAGAAGATGACTTCAATAAAGCAAATATTGAGTTTATTTTAAGAGACTATCAAAAAGCGCTTAGCAGTTATAAAAAATTTATAAAGAAAAGAGCCAAAAAAAACAGGTCGAATGCTAAAACAGATCAGTATTTGCTTCCACAAAAACAACTCTTTGATAGGGAGCTATATCAAGCAGTTTTCAACTCAATACTTATCAAAACGAAGGTTAATGGAGACGCAAAAGAAGCTTTAAAATATTTAAAAAATATAGAGAGAGAAATCGAGCTTCCCAAGTATGTGCTAACTGAGGTAGAGAAATGGGAAGATCAATTGAGAAAATGGACGGGTGAAGTAAACATCAATAAAAAGATTAAATCTCTAAAGACTGATAGCGTGCTAGATGGAGATCATGACATCGACCTTCTCATGATAAGTGGAAATCTGAGTAAGAAAAACTATACAGATCCTGCTCAACTCAAGCAAAATGACCTACTCTATTGGATGGCCATGACTGAATATCGAGTTGGGAAAAATAGTTTTTATTCTCTGGGAGACATCTATCTCAAAAAGTGCATCGAAATTTATCAGAAGACTAAACCAGCAAAAGAATGCTTTCAAGCCTATGAAGAAGAAGTCATGTTCCGCCATACTGGTTCATCTGGAGTTTTTCTTCCTCAAGAAGTAAAAGAGGAATTAAAGGCTTTAAAGTCTCTTCTCTAATCGCAAGGAAAGATTTCAAGAACCGGAGAGGGCTCTTCTACTTTATCTCTTAGATCTCTGAGGGCAGTTCTAAGACCTTCCTCAATCACAGGATGATAGAAAGGAAGCGCTAGAACTTGATTAACAGTAAGGTCCTGATCAATGACCCAGCTCAATAGATGCGCAATATGTTCACAACTAGGCCCCATCATTTCAGCGCCTATGAGCTTTCCAGACTTCTTATCACCATAAACTCTTAGGAGTCCATTTTCTTTTAACTTCACTATGCTTCGACCTTGACCTTCGAAGCTAACTTCTCCAATAGCAAAATCTATTTTCAAATCTATTAACTCTTTATAAGTTTTACCTGAAAAAGCAATATTTGGATCACTAAAAGTAATCATAAGAGGGGTTCGTCGCCTAAACTTAGTAAGAGGATTGACCGCATTAAATCCTGCGATTTTTCCTTCATCACTAGCCTCATGTAAAATTTGATACTCTCCAGTGTTATCACCTGCAATGAATATATGTTCATGATCTACTAATTGAAAGGTATGAGGATCGTGATCAGGAACTTGCCCTTTAAAGCCCAAAACTTCACCCCGAACAGAATCCCAGCATGGGTAGCGTCCTGCCGTAACTAAGACCTTGTCCACTTCAATTTCTCTATCACCAAGATCTAAGACTAGTCCAGAGCTAGATTTTCTAGCACCTTTTAAACCGTTAAAAGTAAGGTTCATTTCTTCAGAGAATTTTTTTATCACGTAAGTATTTAATTCAGGGTCTGTGATACCAGCAATGTTTTGTCTTCTGGCAATTCCAGTAACTTCTAACCCTAAACGATGTAACGATTGACCAAGTTCTAAGCCTATCACTCCAAGACCCAAGACTGCCCAGCGTTTTGGCAAGTCTTCTAATTCAAAAAATTGATCCGTATTGACACAAAATTCTTCACACCCTTCCAAAGGAGGTGGTAAATTCGGTTTCGATCCAGTCGCGACAATAATTTTATCTGCTTGTATTGTCTCTTCCCCTATTCTCAATGTATGAGGATTTACAAATTCAGCTATGGCAGACTTAAAATGAGTTTCTTTCCAATCTTGCATTCCACCCAAGACACCTCTTACAAAACGATCTCTAAGTTTTCTCACATGAAGCATTACTTCTTTTGTGTTTACTTCCAAACTCTCATGTCCATGAATCCCTTGTTCAGAAAATTTATGTCTTCGGTTAAAATCTTGAGCTACCTGAATGAGAACCTTGGAAGGCATACATCCGACTCTCGCACAAGTCGTCCCTAGGACTCCCCCATCGACGACTAAATAATTGTCGGTTTTCTTGGCGACTTCTCTTCGAGCGGACAAGCCTCCCGAACCGGCTCCGATGATGACAACATCATATTTTTTCATTTCTCTGAATACTCCATTTCTAAATAAGGCATGAACTTACTCTGGAAAAAATTTGTAATCATTTTGTCTTCAACTTCTTTTTTAGCGAAATCCCAATCTCTTTGAGAAAACCTTCGATAGATAGTTGGATCAATAACAAATGACCTTCTAAGTTTATTGCCAGTTGCATCGTCTTGATAAACTAACACATGGATACGACTTAAATTGAGTTTCTCAACCTTTTTTAAATTGTCGCCAGAAAATAGGCCTGAAGCTGCGACAAAACCAAGCATTCCTTGAACCTGCAGGGCTCGATTGATCTTTTCAAAATTATTTTTATAGATTTTTTCCAAGCGGATTCTAAAATTTTTCAGGACATAAAGTTTTCCATTGATCACTTTTATTCCTTCCGGTTTTACAAAAGATCCAAAAATTTCTTTACAAAGATTTCTCAATTCACCAGGTGGACATGTCGTATTGTCATTCAATATTTCTCTGAAGTTTTCAATGACTTTTGGTATTTCTTCTTTCTTTCCTTTCGGCTTAGAATTCAGTTCATTTTTATCATCAGTTTGTGTGTTATTAGCTTCAGCTTGCACTGGTTTTGGTTTCGGCTTAACTTTTTTAATCGGCTCTATTTTAGGAGGTGTCGAGACACTCGATTGCTCCGCCAAATAAACTTCTGAATAATAATAATAATAACCCATTAAGAGAAAAATGGACGCAGCGATAATAAGATAGCGTGACATTTCTTGTGTCTTTTGAGTCTCTTTTTCTAATTTACGCTTTCGCTTTTGATCCGTTCGCTGTTTTTTATAACCGGAAATCGCAGCATCCCCAGAAAGTCTTGTGTTATAAATATCTATTTTATTTTTAGAATTACTTTCAAGGGCCTCTCTTACCGATGAAGTTGAAGTTCCTAAATCAACATCCATATTATCAGCAATATTTTCATCTTCAATTTTTACGCTAAATCCTCCGGGGAGAATCAAAGGTGCGAAATCGAAATATTGAATTTCATTATTCTTAACTAGTTTTTCACCGTTATAAGAAACCCAATTAGCTAAAGTCAGATCTTTTATATAAAAAATTCCCTCTTCGAATCTAATTTCTAAGTGCTTTCTAGAGATATGCTCACTTTGGATAACAATATCAGATTTATTGCCTCGACCCAATAGAACCTTCTCTTGGTCGAATTCATAATCAAATTTCTCACCAGAATCATCTGTAACTATTACTCTCATACAAAAAGTTGATCAATCCTTTTAGCAAGTTCAAAATCTTTTTCACTGAGAGTGTTGTCATTATCATGGGTCGTAATATTGATAACACATTTATTGAAACTAACTTCCATATCGGGATGGTGCATGACACTATTTGCTTGCCATGCGACCGCATTAACGAAAGACATCGTTTTCAAAAAGCCTTTAAACTCAAAGGTTCGTCTCAGTTTTCTTCCGTCTAAAATTTCCCATTGAGAGTCTAGTTGCTTAATTTTCTCTTCAATATTTAACATTTCATTGACCCCATACTTTCATCATCTAAAGACTCTTGAGTTTCTTTAGGTGGGTATTTGGGAGGTCTATCTCCCAGTCGTTTTGACTCTTCAAGAAGTTTTGGAATATCTTTTTCAAATATTTTAAACAAATCCGAAAAATCCTGAATAAGAAAGTACATTGGCTGCATTATATCGATTCGATACGGAGTTCTCAAAACCTCCAATGCATCAAATGGAACCACTTCCGGCTCTTCAGTTAAACAATACTGAGTTTCTCCAATTGAAGAAAGAATTCCTCCCCCATAAGCTCTTACACCTTTATCGGTTTGAATCAAGCCAAACTCTATCGTAAACCAAAAGAGACGAAAGAGTCGTCTTCTATCTTTCGGGTCAACTTCAAGAGCAAGTCTTCCAAACTCCTCCATAAAGTTTCCATAGGATTTATTAGTCAAAAGTGGCGTGTGACCATAAACTTCGTGAAAAATATCTGGTTCTTGTAAATAGTCCATCTCCTCTGGAAGCCGAATAAAAGTTGCAGCGGGAAATCTTTTTCGTGAGAGCAAACTAAAAAATTCTTTGGGTTGTATGATAGCTGGAACAGGTTCAACTCCCCAACCAGTATAATCAGCAAGAATTGAGTTAATCTCAGGGATTTGAGGAACTTTATTTGGATTAAAGTCTAAGATTTCTATTCCCTCAATAAACTCATCACAGGCTCGACCGGGAATAATCTCACTTTGCCTTTTTACCAAGGTTCCCCAAGTTTCAGTCTCCGTTTGAGACCAATTTACATAGCCTTTTTCATCAACAGGGTTAGAAACATAAGTGTGACCTTTCATAAAAAGAAACTCCAGGTTATAATTTCATAAAGTTTACAATTAGATATGCATAAGCTCAAATCCAACTATATCAGTCTTACTTCAAACGAACGCCTCTATTGCTGCGATTTACCTATCATAGGTTTAACAGGTGGTATTGCAACCGGCAAATCTACGGCTTCTAAGTATTTGCGTGGTTTAGATATCCCTTTGATAGATGCAGATCAATTAATTCACTCCCTATATGCTGAAGACGAAACCCTTGAATATGTCTCCCAGATTGCCCCGGATGTGGTTAAGACAGGCAGCATTAATTTTGCACTCCTAAGAGATCGATTTTTTCGAGATAAAGAACTTAAATCCAATCTTGAAGGTTTTCTATATAACAAAATGCCGCAAAAATTCCTCCAGACCCTCGATGAAGTGATAAGCTCACCTTTTCAGTATGTGGTTTATGATGTTCCTCTCCTCTTTGAAAAGCAGCTTACTCAAAAACTCGATATAAATATTCTAATTTACGCCCCTTCATCAGTTCAAAAGGAGCGCTTAAAAAAGCGTGATGATCAAAGTGATGAGCAGGTTGAGGCTATTTTGGCTCAGCAAATCTCTATTGAGAAAAAGCGTGAAATGGCACAGTTTTGTATAGAAAACACTAGTGATATTGAAGGGTTAAACCGAAAAATACACACTCTTTTCGAGAAACTCACAACTCAATAATATCAAGTATTTATTACATCTAGCCTAGCCGCGTTAAAGCACAAATGATAATACCTTCCTATGAAGGCTCAAGTGATAATGGCAACTCTCATTTCAATTTGCTCGTCCTCTGTTTGGGCCTACTTTCCTTCAGATTCAAAACCCATTATTATTGCGATTGTTGATACGGGTGTAGATATCAACCACCCAAGTCTAAATTCCCATATCTGGACTAACCAAGCTGAAATTCCAAATAATGGATTGGATGACGACTATAATGGGTATGTAGATGACATAGCGGGGTGGAATTTCATCGGTGCACGGGAAGGCTCTGCTCATTTTATTCTAGACAATGAAAAACCACTAATTGCCGAACAAAAATTATCTAAACAGATCTATGCCGACACTTCAGAGATAGTAAGAGAATACAATAGCCTCTTTAGGCTTACCACCAACTCACATGGTGAAGCGAACGCAAGATTAGAACAATTGCAGTTTCAGATAAGTTCTAAACTTGCCAGGGCCCACAGACTTTTGTCAGATTATGAATTTAATAGAAAAGTATTTGAAACTTCTTGTGATATTCTCGGGATTGATCCTTATGAACTGACAGATCAAAACTCCCTGGGAGAGAAGCCAGAACGGGGGGAAACCGCCAAAACATCAGCTTATAATTTTTTACGTCAGATTCTTGCCAGTGGAATCGATTATCACTTTATTCAAGATGAAATAAAGCTTTTTCAAACCCAAATTGATTTTCACTACAATATCAATCTGGATCAAAGATCGGGAATAGTGAGGGATAACCCCTCTCTTTTCATTGAGAAAGGATACGGAAATAACGACGTAAAAGGGCCAAATCCAAAACACGGATCTATGGTTTCCTTACAGGTCATTAACTCCCTCAATTTATCTCAAGGAAAAATTCTATTTATGCCTCTAAGAGCTATCCCCAACGGTGCTGAAAGAGATAAGGACGTTGCGAATGCTATTTATTATGCCGTAGATAATGGGGCGCAGATAATAAATCTAAGTTTCGGAAAATATTTCTCTGAGTGGCATGGCGAAGTTTGGTCTGCCATGCAATATGCAGAGAGAATGGGGGTCGTTATCGTCATGGCGGCTGGAAATGATCAGCTAAACCTTGATGAAAAACCCTCCTATCCTAATAAGACCTACCTTGGGGTTACACTTCAAAATACTTTAATTATTGGTGCGAGCAATTCAGACAATGAAAGGGCCAGTTTCAGCAATTTTGGAGAATCTTCTGTAGATCTTTTTGCAAGGGGCGAAAGAATATACCTGGAAGACTTTAGTCCCGAGCCTGTAAGTGGAAGCTCTTTTGCAGCGCCAATTGTTACATCAGCCTTAGCTGAGCTTATGCTTCTTACAGGCAAAAACCCTTTTGAAATACTAAGTGTGCTAAAGGACAGTGCGTCTTACTCCACGCAAAACATTCCCATTCTAAATTTTAACCAAGCTCTCGATTCTCTCTAAAAAAATAGTCCTTTTTTTTGCCTTATCACGAGAATTGACACTGCGCACTCTGTTAGAATATTCAAAACATTTTTTTTAAAAAGGATATCAAAGTGGAAAAAAGCAAGAAGCAAGCTGCGTTGGATTACCACTCAAAAGGGCGCCCCGGAAAAATAGAAATTAGATCAACAAAACCATGTGTGACTTCGCGTGAACTCTCCCTTGCCTACTCACCTGGTGTTGCTGAGCCTTGTCTTGAGATAGCTGACAACCCGGATGATGTTTTTAAGTATACAGCAAAAGGGAACTTAGTTGGCGTCGTGAGTAATGGGTCTGCTGTTTTAGGCTTAGGGAATATAGGTCCTCTTGCTGGCAAGCCCGTGATGGAGGGAAAAGGTGTTCTCTTTAAAAGATTTGCCGACGTTGATGTTTTTGACATCGAACTCAACGCAACCACAGTAGAAGAAATGGTTCAAGCTGTAAAAGCCTTAGAACCAACATTCGGTGGTATCAATCTAGAAGATATAAAAGCTCCAGAGTGTTTTGAAGTTGAACAACAGCTACAAGAAATTATGGATATTCCCGTTTTTCACGATGACCAACACGGAACGGCTATCATTGCGAGTGCCGGTTTTGTCAACGCAGTTGAGTTAACGAATAGAAAATTTAGTGAACTTAAAGTCGTCTTCAGTGGGGCTGGAGCCGCATCGATGGCCATTGCAAAACTCTTTTTTCAATTGGGTGTAAAACCTGAAAATCTTCTTATGACCGACTCGAAAGGTGTAATCTATGAGGGTCGAAAAGAAGGAATGAATAAATACAAAGAGCAATTTGCCGTCAAAACTTCTCATCGAACTCTGGCGGATGCCATGAAAGGTGCTGATGCCTTCATGGGATGCTCTGCCAAGGGAGTTGTAAATAAAGAGATGGTGGCGTCGATGGCGAAAAATCCTATTATTTTTGCTATGGCCAACCCTGACCCTGAAATTACTCCTGAAGAAGTTGCCGAAGTCAGAGATGATGCCATTATGGCAACAGGTAGAACAGACTACCCTAACCAAGTGAATAACGTACTCGGTTTTCCTTTTATTTTTAGAGGGGCCCTTGACGTACGCGCCAGAAAAATTAATGAAGAGATGAAAATTGCCGCTGTTTACGCCCTTGCGAACTTAGCTAAAGAAGAAGTTCCTGAGAATGTCAAAATGGCTTATGGGAATACCAACTTTAGCTTTGGAAAAAATTATCTTATCCCCAAGCCGTTCGATAAAAGAGTTCTTACTAGAGTTTCATCTGCCGTCGCCAAAGCCGCTTGTGAGTCAGGAGTGGCGAGAAAAGTCATCAGTGATTTTAAGCAGTACTCACTGGATCTAGAAGCAAGATTAGGTCAGTCGGGAGAATTCATGCGATTGGTTCGTTCAAGGCTAAAATCTGCCACAACGAAAAAGCGAATCGTCTTCACAGAAGGATCAAACACTCGAATTTTAAGAGCCGTTAATATTCTTATCGATGAAGGAAGAGTGATTCCCATTTTAATAGGCTACAAAGATAATATTCATCAAAAAATGGATAAACTCGGTCTTTCCCACATGAAAGATATAGTAGAAATTATTAAACCTGCAGATTCAGATCATTTTGAGAACTATTATTTTGACTACCATGCCGATAGACAGAGAAAGGGTGCCACGCTTTCACTATCTGAAGACCTCCTTAAACGAGGAAATTATTTTGCCTCTATGATGGTAAGACAAGGACATGCAGAAGGAATGATTACAGGTGCCACACAGAACTACCCGGACTGTTTTAAACCGATGATGAGAGTTTTAGGCTCTAGTCTTGATGCTAAGGCATGCGGGATTATTATTTTAGTTTTTCAAAATAGAATTATCTTTTTAGCCGATTGTACTGTAACCATAAATCCTACAGCTGAAGATCTAGTTCAAATCGCAGAGAATACAGCACAGCTTTATCAAAAGCTCCTTCAAAAAGATCCAAGGATTGCCTTTCTAAGTTACTCAAATTTTGGTTCAAATATGAACGATGACACTGTTAAGGTGAAAAAAGCGGTGAAGCTGGCCCGAGAAAGAATGCCCACCTTGAAACTGGATGGCGAAATGCAAGCCGATGTTGCTGTTAACAACGAGATTTTAAAAAATCTTTTTAGTTTTTCAGATCTAGACCAAGCTGCAGATATTTTAGTTTTCCCAGATCTTCAGTCAGCAAATATTGGCTATAAGCTTGTCACTCAACTTAGTGATTGTACGGCGATTGGACCCATTATTGCGCCATCAAATTATTCTGCCAATATAGTGCAGAGAACTTCAAGTGTTGATGAGATTATAAATATGACTCATATTACTGCTCTTTTAAGTGATTTAAATAAAAAGGAATAGAGAAGATGAAAAAGAATATTATTGCAACAGACCTAGCACCAAAAGCCGTTGGAACTTACTCCCAGGGAGTTGAATATAATGGAGTCTATTATTTTTCAGGTCAAATTGGTATTAATCCTGAGACCAGTGAAATGTCTAAAGACTTTCAAGAACAGCTTGATCAAATCATGAAGAATATTGATGGACTCCTTGAACATTGTAAAATTACTCGTGAACACATATTAAAAACGACAATTTTTCTCACTGATTTAGGACAGTTTTCAAAAGTTAACGAAGCCTATATAAACTATTTCAGTGATCCTTATCCAGCAAGAAGCTGTGTAGAGGTTCCAGCTCTTCCTAAGGGTGCCTTGGTTGAGATTGAAGTCATTGCAGCTAAAGGCTAGAAACTTTGTTCACCAAAAAGTATATTTTTGAAACAAGAACAACTCGCTCTAAGAGAATTTTTCAAACAGCAGCGTTTTTATGTCTTACTGGAATCGTTTCCTTTGTTCTTCTTTGTATTTATCTTCCGATTTATGCTGAAGAGCAAAGCGAACTAGCGAGGAAAGTCTTCTACCAGAGATCTCCTGACGTCATTGCCGTTTTTACCGGCGATACGGGAAGATTGGATTACACTTTCAAAAAAGCAGAAGCTCATCCCTCTGCCAATATTTTTATCACTGGTGTCTATGCTAAAAACAACTTAGAGATTCTCCTCAAAAAACAGGGGAAAAATATCTCCGTAGAAGATTATATTGAGTCTGAAAGTCACCACATAGAAATTGAATACCTAGCGAGAAATACCATAGAAAATGGTCTTGCAACAATTAACTATCTCAGTAAACAAAACCTACTTCACCCTAGAGTTTTAATTATTTCTAGCGACTATCATATTTTTAGGATTGCTCGTATCATGCGTGCTCTCCAGGACGACAGCTCTGAAATAGACTTTTATTTTGAAAGCATCCCCAACGATTACAATAAAATTTCAAATATCCAAAAATTAATGAAAGAAGTTTATAAATTCTTTAAAACCAGCACCTTCCTACTTTTTTGGGAGCGTGATTAATAATCAATTTCAGCTGAGTCCAGAAATTGGCAATCAGTACTACTTAATGACAGCATATTAGTATTATAAAGTCTGGCTTCAATGGCATCTGTATCGACTTCCAAGTCACAAGGTGGAAACTTATCGGTATCAGTTAAATCTAAACTATCAAAGTCACAAAGATCCGAAGTACAATCATCGTCATCTTCTAAAAGTGTAATAGTGATATTACTTTCTAATGTCTGTTCATCGTTTCCTGCCGTTGTCACAAAGTCTTGACTCTTTTTTCCGTTATAAAAATAAAAGAATAGCGGATAATCTAAATCGACCTTCATATCTAAGGTTACGTATCGATACTCTTCAGGATCATCATCGTCATCATCTTCGTCATCATCTTCATCATCAGCAGTAATAATGGTTTCAAGATCCCAAGAAAAAGACATTTCGGCGGTGCTATTCAATCCAGTAGCTGTGAAAAAACTTTCATAATCAGTATCACAAGAAGCCTGCTCGAAAAAACTAACGATGTCAGCATGATCACTCTCTTGGAATGTAACGATTTTATTGTACCTTTCAGTATCCGAAGAATAAGCTAACGTCATCTCTGTAGCACTTATACTCTGAACCAAAACATATATAGTAGTGTTTAAACTAGAATCCTGAACGATTTTAAATACATCTCCAACAGCGTAAGGAGATTCATCGAACTCTTCCAACTCATCCATCTCTCCAAAGATAGCATTTGTTGAAATACATTCATTAAGCTGAAGTTGTCTGGCCAAATCATACTCAGGGTCATCTTCATCAAAAAGAAACTTCTCATCTACTCGATCACAGCTTAGAAGACTCATAAAAAAAACTGATAACAATATTGGAAAAATCCTCAAAATAAATACCCCATTCCCAGCGATGCAGAATAAACTTGCTCAGACTGGTTAAATTCTTTATCTTCGGAATCTAAACTCACAACTGTTGACGAGCCAAAAGCATTACTCTCGCCAGAAATACTTATTGATTGCTTTGCCATTTGATAAGCATCCAATTTAAGGAATGAAACGAATCCGTCAAAAGCGATAATATTAAGTCCAAGTCCTAATCTTGTATAAATAAACTCTTCTTCACTTCTTGCAAAATATAACTCAGATCCATTTGTTTCACCTGGGAGTTCTTTTCTTGTATATTCCTTTTCTATATTTGCCGTTCCAGCACCTGCTCCAAAATCTATAAAGGGCTGGAGATCAACGACCTTATTATCAAAGAGATAATTCAATGAAATCGATCCTTCATACATAGCGACCTGAGAATCGAGCCTCATGTTTGAGACTTCAACATCAATATCTTGAGCAGCCTGCCCAATATCTTTAACAATTGATTTAGAATAACTGCCTGTAAAAAGTAGTGTCGATGAAACACCTGCACCGAGATAGAACTCTCGTCCCACTCCAATAGTTATTCCGTAAGTACCTGCTGTATCACCTTCGGAAGTATTATTATGTTGTCCGTTAAACTCTGGGAGTGCGAGAGGATAGTCTATGAACTGAAAACCAGAACGAATAGTCCACTTACTCTTCTCTGTTTTTTCTTTCGCAAAATTATTATCTCCAAACTCTAGAAATTCTTCGGCAGCTTTAGCATAAGAAAAAAAAAGGAGAAAAAATAGAAGAGCTCTCACTTATTAATCTTTTCAAACAGACGGGTCACTGTCAACATTCTCGAGGACAGGTTTACGAAAATTTAACAAGAGATAATACGATTCATCACCCTCAAGTGATTGTTTTTCCAATACTATATTTGAAGTGTAGCTTTCTAGCAGGAATTGATACAATCGTTCAGGATCAGGAAAACTAAAAGACCTCGTCTCTCCTGGGCCATTACCATCCAAGGTAAAATTAGTGCTTAGTAAATCGAAAAGACTCACGATTTTACCATTTTTAGGGTCTCCTAAAAGCTCACTTGGAACCTGCAAAGTTTGATTCATAGCCATGGCAACTTTATCTAAACCAGCCTTTTTTAAGACTGCCTGAACAAATGGCGCACAGCCAGCTCCTTCAAACTTTAGGGGATCGGCTCCAAACCCATATTTGTTTCCAGCTAAGGGAGTCTGATCTGTCTTTCTTATATATTCACGAATAAAGAGATAAGCATTGAGGCAGTTCTCTTGTTCTACTTGAAAGCTTAATAATGAAAGATTATCTCGCTCCATTTGAAGATCAAACTTAGCTCTCATCTCATCAATTGTATTTAATTTTCCCTCAACTGTTACTAGCGGGAGATCGGAGTAATCTTTAGGAGAATTAACTAAACTTAATCCATATCCAGCTAGGACTTTTTCTTTAAAATTCATCAAGTTTTTTACACCCTGACCAGAAAAGATTCGAACTTGGTTTTCACCTAATGAGCAATTTGCTTCAACCGTAACATGACCTAATGTACTATTTGTCTTGGGAAACCAATAACGATTCTTCAAAATACTTATGAGAAGATTTCTCGAACTTGTCCAATCTAGCGGGTAACTTGAACGTATAATCTGTACGGTAATAGTATTATGATGTTTTCTATAGGTTTTATTAGCTAAGTCAGAAAATCCTGCCGATGCTCTATTCTGATTTCCCAACAAGAGCATTAAACTAAAAATAAGTCCTTTCATTTTAGGCCCTCGTTACAGATATGACTTCTTCCATAGCCTCAATAATTGAGACCACTTTTAAAAATTCAGAGTAATCTTTAACTTCTATCTCAAAGAGAAAACTACCCTTCATATCTGGGAGAGACTTTGCGATAGCTGATTTAATATTAATTGAGTGGGAGTGGATATTATTGGAAATCCTTGACAAAATTCCAGGCTTATCATGAGTGATGACTCTTATATTCACCGGATGCCTAAAAGCGTAAGCTGGATTCCAATGAACTTCAATCTTTCTCGTTTCTTCAATTTCATGCACTCTCTGACAAGAATGAGTGTGAATCGTTATTCCTCTTCCCCTTGTAATAAATCCAACAATGGGGTCGCCTGGAATGGGATTACAGCATTTCCCCATCCTAACCATAATATCATCAAGTCCATCAACCACGACTGCGTTATCTCGGTGAGCCGATTTTTTAGCAGACGTTTGAATCTTTTTCGTTAGACTTTCAAGTCTTTTCTCTTTGCGCTTTTTCTCTTCTTCGGTGACTTTGTCAAAATCAATAGAGGGGATAGCATCTAAAATCTGAGCGACACTAAACCTTCCAGCTCCTAAGTGCAAATAAAGTTCTTCAATATTTTTTAAATTATGCTGATCGTAGATCTTTTGGAATTCTTTCTTCTTCTCAAGTGACTTTACATTTGTTCCGTGCTCTTTGAGGGCTTTCTCCAAAAGCTCCTCACCTACCTCCCGGTTTTTTTCACGCTCGATCTTTAAAATATGTTGTTTGATTTTTGTTCGCGCCCTAGAGGTCTTTACTATTTTTAACCAGTCTTTACTAGGAGTTTGATTTTTACTCGTAAGGACTTCAACCGTATCACCGGATTTCAATCTATACTTCAAGGGAACCATTTTACCATTAACCTTAGCTCCCACGCATCTCGTCCCTACATCTGTGTGAACAGCGAAGGCAAAATCAAGTGGAGTCGCTCCATGACGTAGTTCTTTTACATCTCCAGTAGGAGTAAAGACAAAAATCCCTCCAATATCTAAGTCATTTTTCACGACATCCATAAACTCAGAAGAACCTTTAATATCGCGATTATACTCCATGAGTTCTTCAACCCATTTCAAATTTCGAGGAGACTTTCCTTCCTTATAGAGCCAATGTGCCGCGACCCCAGTCTCAGCAATTTCATGCATTTCGTGGGTACGAATTTGAATTTCAATTCGCTCGGCCTTAGGACCAATAACCGTGGTATGCAAGCTTTGATAATTATTCACTTTTGGAATCGCAATATAATCTTTAAATCGGCCAGGAACAGGTGTAAACGAAGAGTGAATAACACCAAGGCATTTATAGCAATCGGTTATATTTTCAACCATAATTCTAAACGCAAGAAGATCTTGAATCTGATCGAAATCGACTCCTCTATTTTGCATCTTCTTATAGATGGAATAAAAATGCTTAGGTCTTCCATAGACCTCACTATTGACCGAGTACTCTGAAAGTTTTTCCTGAACAACAGAAACGGTATCCTTAATATAAGACTCTCGATCAGTTTTTTTCATTGCGACTTTTTCAGCCAGTCGATAGTAGACTTCAGGATGTAAAAACCTCAAACAAAGGTCTTCTAGCTCACTTTTAACGGAGTTTATCCCCAGGCGACTTGCCAAAGGAACGTAAATATCAAGTGTCTCTTGGGCTTTTTTTACTTGTTTCTCTTTCGAAACATACTGTAGCGTCAACATATTATGCATTCTATCGGCGAGCTTTACGATGATAACTCGTATATCCTTCGCCATTGCAACAACCATTTTACGAAAATTTTCTGCCTGAGACTCTTCTTTAGTCTTAAATTTAATTTTTGAAATTTTAGTACAACCAACAACTATATCGAGGACTTCAGTTCCAAACAACTTCTGAATCTCTTCTTCACTGACATCACAATCTTCAACCACATCGTGAAGCAGACCTCCAATGATTGACTGAAGATCCATTTTAAGTTTTATGAGCGTTGCTGCTACATTCATAGGGTGAATAATATAGGGTTCACCTGAACTTCTCTTTTGGGGACGATGATGTTTTTCCGCAAAATGATAAGCCTTGATAAACAAATCAAGATCTTCATCTGGCATGGCAGACTTCACCCGACGAGTGAGTTCCTCGATAGTCAGGTCACCTTCATGGGAAAAATCTAAACCTGAGAAAATATCTAGCTCCCTTTTAAGATTGATTGCACAATTTGTTTAAGCTTTAAATAAGCCCGTTCAATATCATCATTTACGACATTAAAGTCGTAATCATCTTTTCTAGAGAGCTCCCTTTTAGCATTAGACAGTCTTATTTCGATAACTCCAGTGCTATCTGTGTTTCTCTTTCGAAGCCTTAATTCAAGATCTTCAACACTTGGTGGCTCAATAAAAATAACCTTTGCCAAATCCCCATAGATCTCTTTCATACTGTCACACCCCTGAATATCAAGGTCAAAAAGAAGGTTATAACCTTCGGCCAAACCTTTATCCACGACAGACTTTAAAGTACCATAATAATTTTGATGAACTTGAGCCCACTCAATAAATTCATTGCCTTCAATAGACTCCTCAAAGCTTTCAACATCAACAAAATGGTAGTCCACTCCGTCGACTTCTCCTTGCCTAGGAGGTCTTGTCGTTAAAGAAACAGACCACCTCAGCTCCGGCATCTCAGCCTTGAGTCTTTGCAAAAGAGTTGACTTCCCTGTGCCAGAAGGTGCAACGATAACAACAATTTTCCCTTTTGCTCCACTTTGTCTCATTGTAGATTTAGCGCCTGTTCTCTAATTTTTTCTAGCTGGACTTTCATCTGCACAACAGATTCAGAAATGGCATGATGTCCAGACTTTGATCCAATAGTATTAGTTTCTCGATTAAGTTCTTGAATAAGAAAATCGATTTGCCTTCCCACTTCAGCTTTTGAATTCAAAAGTTTATCAAGTTTTTTCAAATGAATTTCGATTCGATTTAACTCTTCATCGATATCGAGCTTTTCTAAATAATAGATCACTTCTTGTAGAAAGCGTGGTTCATCTACCTGGAGATTATCTACCGACTCAAAACGCTTCATCAGCTTTTCTTTGACTTGATCCTGATAACTATTTTTTTGTTCTACAATTTTTTTGAGATGATCTGAATACTTCGACTTATGTTCTTTTAACTTTTCAACCAGTTTTTCACCCTCTTCATTTCGACTCACTTCTAAAGAAGCAAGGGCACTAGGAAAATTTTCTAATAAAAGATCCCTTAGTTCTTCATCTTTACTATCGTCCTCGACAAAAAAGTCCCCTCTTAAGAATTCAGTAGGATTGACCTGTACTGTAGCTTCAGAGCTGATCGCAGAAATTTTAGCAATAAAACTTTTGATTTTTTCTGTATCGAGATCATTAAAATCTTTCTGCTGAACGGATTTTTTGTAGTTCACATAGATGTCAAAGCTTCCACGAGAAAACTTGTCCTCTAATTGTTTTTTTAATTCTATTTCACAGGGATTAAAGACTGAACCCATTTTGAAGCGAAAATCTTTGTAGCGGTTATTTACCGTTTTGATCTCTATCGTTAATGCGTAATTATCAGTTTCTACTTCAGTACGACCAAAGCCAGTCATTGACTGTAGGCTCATGAGTTAGCCTCGGTTGTCGTTGTATTACCCATTTTTCTATATTTCTCAAACCTAGCTTCCATGAGATCTTCACATGAAAACTTACCAAGTTCTTTAAAATCTTTTTGAATTCTCTTTTTCATATTGAGGGCTGTATTCTCGAAATCTCTATGAGCACCACCTGTAGGCTCCTTAATTATTGAGTCAATAATCTTTAATTCTTTTGCTTTATTAGGATCGAGTTTTAAAGAGTTAGCGGCTTGTTCGGCACGCTTAGGATCCGACCAAAGAATTGATGCGCATGACTCTGGAGAGATAACAGAGTACACAGAATATTCAAGCATATGCACTCTATCTGCAATCGCAATTCCAAGAGCTCCACCAGATCCGCCTTCACCGATAACAATCGCAACCATAGGGACTTTTATATCAAACATCTCTTGAAGGTTTTCAGCAATAGCTTGAGCTTGTCCCCTTTCTTCTGCACCAATCCCAGGATAAGCACCGGGGGTATCCACCAGACAAAGAACAGGAATATCAAATTGCTCAGCTAGCTTCATCAAACGCATAGCTTTTCTATATCCCTCAGGTCTTGCCATCCCGAAATTATGCTTAATCTTATCTTGTGTTTTTCGACCTTTTTGAATGCCGACCACCGCAAGCTTTTGACCATCCAGATAACCAAAACCCGCAATCATAGCAGGGTCCTCACTAAACCTTCTATCCCCATGTATTTCATGGAAATCCTCAAGTAAGAAATCAATATAATCTAGCGTATGGGGTCTTTTTGGATGACGAGATAGTTGAACCCTCTCCCAGGGACTTAGGTTGTCGTAAATCTCTTTGAGCAAATGATCAACTTTAGTTTGGAGTGCAGATATCTCCTTATTGATATCAAGACCTGATCTAGAGTTTGCTTCTTTAAGCTCCTTGATTTGATTTTCAAGGTCATGAACAGGCTTTTCGAAATCTAATTCATAATCCATATACAAGTTCCTATTGAAATTAAATATAAATAGGAATGTACACTTTTTAGGTCTGTTTGATAACCTTATCTTTGCACTGTTTCCCAACCGGCAACTTGTCCACCTTCAAAATAAATCATGCGGGTTACGCCGCCATGAGAATAAATCCAACGCTCATTTTGCTCATCAGGGTCACCTGCATACTCCTTAAACCGGGGCTGTCCCCAAGATCGACTGATATCAGCCTTGCCCATACCCAAGGTAACATTGGCAGGAATACGATGTTGTGAAGGGTAATTATTTGAAATTACATGAGAACCTTTAGTTAGTCCTTTCGACTGGAGATAACCTCTCCTTGCTCCGGGACTGAGTTTAAGAAAGTAAATATGCTCACTTATGCTCCCAAGTGAGCCTCTATAGCGCACATAGTCGGCGTATTGTGCATCATCAAGGCTATTTTCTAATGCAAATAGTTCGCGTTTAAGGCTTTGTTGGTACATGGCCTCTTCTCGAGATAACGCAGACGCTGGAGTTCGAGAGTTTATTTCTTGGTTACTTCTAAAATCTCGGCCATCATCTCCCGCTACGACCATAAAATCTCGATTCGCCATAAATGTTGGCTCATCCACATACTGAAGCTGTCCAAAGCCCATTTCTCTTGAGAAATCTCTATGCTCGAACATACTACAACCACTTAAAATTACGAGAGTTATTGGGAAAATTAGTAGTCTCATGTCTCCTCCATCCTGGTGTGACTCAATATGACTCAAATCCCAATCGGTCATTCGGACTAACAATGTAAGTATCTGGATTTATAAGGAATTATTTGCCGCTCTAAACTGGTCTAAAAAACTAAAGTTTCTTTGCATTTTATCCGAGTAGAATAGTAAGGATTTATATGTTGGAAAAGTTTGCGAAAATTGAAGAAGCGATAAATAAACTCATCATAAAGATGGGAGAAATTCTCGTTTCTCTTTATTTGAAGCTCATGCCTAAAGCAATTCTTTTAAGAATAAAGAAAATAAATCATGCATTTCGAAAATCAATCTACAATATAAAAGCCTTCTACACTCAGTTCACTACGAATTTGGTCTTTTTTGTAAAAGATAGCATTTTACAACTCAAAAAGAGTAAGCAAGTTCTTTCTGAGAAAGCTATTGTTTGGAATCAAAAAAGAAAGCAACTCACTGATAGTCTTAAAACTTTTTTACTTAACTCACCTCTAAAAACTACGATAAATAATCTTAATCCCATCAAGGAAAGAATCAAAAAGGAAGCTTCCAAGATCTTTACTAAAGAAAAAGCTCCTTATTATGTTTTAGCGGGATCAGCAGTAACAATGATAACTTTAGGAATCATAGCTGTTGCACAGCAATCAAGGTTTATTTACCTCTCAGAGAATCCGAATAGAAAACCTGCGAGTGTTCAGCAATATGATGTTAAACCCGAATACTATTACTATAAACAACAAACAACTATGGTACAGAATATTAAAGTCCCCCTTCAAGTTAGTAGTGTAGCTCAAATGGATAGCCTTACGATCGATTTTAGTGTTAGGACCTCCACTCGCTACGCAAGCTATTTTCTCAAAGAGAATGAACACCGTCTAAAAGACTACTTCTTTACTAGTGTAGAACCCATTGTTTCGGATTTTGCCTTAGATGAAGATGGCAAAGAAGTTCTTAAAGAGAAAATCCAATTTGAAATTCAAAATTTTCTAGATAAAGAGAAGGTCGAAGGTAAGGTACTAGAGGTTAACCTCCAGTACGTAATTGGCTCTTAGAAGTTTTAATCATTCCTCGTAAGCACTTGCTTGAGATATCCAACACCTTTGCCGCTTGGCTCGCGTTTTTATCACATTCATAATAAACTTTTTTTGCGTATGCGTTTTTTATTTCCGACAGTGTAGGACGCTGATCCATAGAGTCTAGCTCTCCAAGCTCAGAGCTTTGCTCTATCAACCTTTCATCAAACTTATCAAAATCAAGTGTTTTTCCTCCGGCCATGACGAGCTTACTTTCCAAATGTCCTTTCAGTTGACGGTAATTTCCAGGCCATGGGAGTGTTTGATAAAACTCCACTAGTCTTGAAGTTATCTTTACTTCATTTTTTAAAGAAAAATCCTGGCAAAAATTCAAGACTTTCAACGGATCATTTCGAAGGGAGTCGAGTTTAAATGTTATTCCATTGGAAATTCGATAGTAAAAATCTCTGCGCATTTCTGCGTTTTGCACAACTTCGTTTAGTGGTCTTCCAGAGGCAAAAATAAGTCTTACATCTAAATTCATAGGAACACCTCCCCCTACAGGAGTAATAGATTTATCATCTAAAAAAAGAAGAAGTTTAGTCTGTATGTCTTTAGGTAAGGAATCTATTTCATCTAGGAATAAAGTCCCATAGTCAGCCTTTTTCAACACACCTACTTTATCTTGATGAGCTCCTGTAAATGAACCTTTAACATGGCCAAAAAGTTCCGACTCAATCAAATTTGGGGCTATAGCACTTAAATTGATTTGAACAAATCGACCATTTCTCCCCGAGCATTCATGAATTTTTTTTGCCATATTTGACTTTCCTACCCCGGTCTCTCCTTGCAAAAGTATACTCAAGTTGGATCCAACTAAGGATTTTTGTTCTTCACTCCAAAGACTTTTAGAATATTCATTATTTTTATCGTTTGCTTTAAATTGTATTCGATTAAAGCCTATTTCGAGATAGTCACCTCTCTCAATATAACTTCCTAAATGGTAGCTTCCATTCAATTTAAAGGCTCCTCCAACTTCAACACAAAGAAAAAACCTTTGTTTTCGAGTTTTTGATTGAGAGAGCGTATCTACAAGAGATAATTTCACTTTAAATTTTTCGTTCTTCATTTCTGGTAAAAGAGCATAACAACCTGACATCATTTCACTTTCATAATGTCTCGATATGAAATAAAAGGTCGTCCGCTTAAGAGAAACAGATTTTTTCCTTCCGTTTATAGGCTGCAAAGAAATTTTATCTCCTAATATAAGCCCCTGTTCATCGAATCTCTGGGTAAACTCGCTACTTTCTAACATAATTTATCTCCTTTTTAGAAAGAATATGAATGACTCAAATCGAAGCCTTTTTCTAGAGAACAAAGAGTGTAATAAAGAAAATTTCATTGCCGAATAAATCGAAACAAGATACATCCAGTGCATGGAAATAATCAAAGGCTCAGCCAAATTCATTCTAGGCTTAGATAAACTCACTCAAATTGAGAAATGGTGGGAACAAAATCCTAGTGCACCAGGGATTGCCATGGTGGGTAGATCAAATGTGGGAAAATCTACTTTGATCAATTCGCTTTTTGGAAATAAAACGGCCAAAACCTCAAAAACACCTGGACGTACGCAAAAAATTAATATTTTTACTTTTAAGATTACAGGTCTTGAAGAGCATGATTTCTACCTTTATGATCTCCCCGGATACGGATTTGCAGAAGTACCAAAGCAGATGCGGGACAATTGGAATGTTATTATGGATGCCTATCTTCGAGGTCTTAATGACAAGACACTAATTTTTAATCTGCAAGATGCTCGTCACCCCAACCAAGTAACTGATAAACAGTTTTATGACTATATCAATCCAAAAGAAATCGAGATTTTTCTGATCTTTAATAAACTAGACAAATTGAAAAAACAAAAAGAAAGAGCGGCTCTCAACAAGCTTAAACCTGACATTTATGCTGATTATAAAACCGTGAAACAAATCTTTTTTGTTTCTGCTCATAAAAAACAAGGGCTCGATCCTCTAGAGCAAGCTATTACGGGGTATATGGATAGGTTTATAAAAGTCTAAATTTCTTTTTTGATTTCTTGAACTTCTCTTTCAAAACTCTCCATCGCTTCTTCAAGTTCGGAAATTTTTGAAATAAGGGCCAGTACTTCTTTATCTTCGACTTTCAATTTTTCTTTTTCAACGGCATCTTTAAGCCACATACCTAGAGCCTCGTAAGTCTCGTGCAGCTGGGTATTACTCTGAGATGCAGAAAGCATCTTCATTCCAATTTTCGTCGTTTTTTTAAATTCAGCTTGGCAAGTTTGGAGTAAATCATTGAATCGCTCTCGCCAGTCATTATTGTTTTCCATTATTTACCTCATTATTTTCCCGCTATAAGTATATCTAGAAATAGATTATAAATAAATGAAAGGAATAATATCATGCTTGAGCGTTTTACTCTTTCTGAAAAGGAAAGGGCCCATAAAGATTTAAAATTTAAGCAGCTTGAAGAGCGCTATAAAGATTATTCTGATCCTTGGGGATTTAATCTTAACACCGTCAAACAGGCGATGGATGTAGTCTATCCTCTTTATAAGAGATATTTCAGAGTCAGAGTCTTCGGTTTAGAGCATGTGGCAGAAGAGCCTTATATGGTGGTCTCTAATCATACTGGGCAAGTTCCTATCGATGGTATGCTAATAGCGACAGCATTTGCAACTGAACTTGATAAACCTAGAGTGGTCCACTCTATGATTGAACGCTTCATGGCGGGACTACCTTTTTTAGGAGATATTTCTGCTCGGGCGGGGTCTATATTAGGCGATCGCGAAAATTGTAAGTGGCTTCTTAATAAAGGTGAGTCTATTTTAGTTTTCCCCGAAGGAGTGAGAGGTATCAATAAAAGCACTCAAGACTTTTATAAACTTCAAAGATTTTCACATGGCTTTTATCGGATTGCTCTTCAATCTCAAACTAAAATCTTACCTATTAGTGTGATTGGAGCTGAGGAGATGTTTCCCTTTGTCTTTCAAGCGGGTGGTATTGGTAAAAAGTTTGGCCTCCCCTCTCTACCTATTACGGCGAATCTTGTCCCTCTTCCCTCTCCTATTGATATTTATATCGGTGAGCCTATTGAAGTTTCAAAGGACCTCTCGCCTGAAGCTCCCGATAAAGAGATAAGACCGCATGTATATAATATAGAAAAGATAATCAAACGAAATATTCACAATGGGTTACAGAGTAGAAGGAAATTTTTTGAATGGGTTCGAAATCCGATCAATATATTGATGAACAAGACGTTCTAAAAACCGTATTAATCATTGGGATTAGTGGAGGATTAGCTCAGCTACTGGCCAAGCTAATACTAAAAGAAAAGCCTCATTGGAAGGTCATAGGAGTGGACTCTAGGTCAACATCTAATGTCTTCAAGCATAAAAATCTGACTTCACTGCGTATTCGTTTTTCCAGGGGAAGCTTTGAAAATTTATTTCGTGATCATAGTTTCGATTATGTTTATCATCTGGCCCGGATTTCAAGTGCTACCGTATATAAAGATCTCACAAAAAGACTTGAGCTCAACGTGATGGGTACTAATCGTATTTTGGATTTATGCTATCGTTTTGATGTGAAGAAGATCGTCGTACTGTCCACTTTTCACGTTTATGGGGCTTTAGATGATAATGGAATTTTTCTCAAAGAGGATGCACCCCTTCGAGCCTCAATTAAATACCCAGAATTAAGAGATGTGGTAGAGATGGATCAAGTTTGCTCCAATTGGATGTGGAAATATCAAAATGAAGTTGATTCTGTACTTTTACGGCCTTGCAATATTATTGGGAGTCAAATCGCGAACACGACCTCTAAATTTCTCATGAGCCAATTTGCTTTAAGGCCAATCGACTACAACCCTGTTTTCCAATTTATTCATGAATTCGATATGGCGATGGTACTATTCAGAGCCCTTAACGATCTTCCAACGGGGATTTATAATGTCGCAACAGATGAGTTTATCCCACTTAGAAAGGCTTTGGATACTATAGGCTCTAAAGGAATTCCTTTTCCCATAACGATTGCTTCTGCGTTAAATAAAATTTTAAAACTTTCTAATATGGAAGTTCCAGAGTATCTGATCGACTATCTGAAATTTTCTTGCTTGATTGATAATAGCCTACTCAAGGATCATCTAGGTGAAGATCCTTTTCGCTTTAATATAAAAGAGACTTTAAATCTTATTAGGCTTAATTAGTAGGCTCGAGTCTACTAACAATTGAGACTATTCTCAATTATAATGAATAGTTGGATTGATCTACCTTGTTTGCTTCTAAATCTTTTGCAAGATTCTTTACTTGAGCATTAACAACTAAACAAAGCCTTTGTTCGTCTCCATGGTATTGAGTTACTTCATGCCATAAAAAGGAAGGAGCAATAACTAGTAATCCTCTTTTAGGACGAATTTTTTCCACTTTTGACCCTGCAAACCAATAGTTCTTCTGCCATCGAGGGTCGTAAAGCATTAGCTCTCCACCCTCGTCATCTTTAATTTCATTGAAATAAAAACAAGCAAAAGCATCATCTCCAAAATGAGTATGGCAACCTAACCTGTACCCCTTTTCCATCAAATTTATTTTACAGGAATCTATTACTGTATCTAAATAGAGACGTTCAGTATTTGTTTCGTCATAATCTTTTATATTTGAGTAAGCCAGCGATATAAATCCTTCTTTAATTTTGTTGACCAATTCATCCATTTCCGGACAATGCCCGTCAACAATTGCATCAAAGATAATATTCTCATTTCCATCTCTATATTCTTTATGATCGTTCCTGACGTCACTTTTGAACTTTAGATGTTGAGACAACAAATAATTTTCAATTTTGAGTAGTTTCTCATCACTTATGTCAAGTTGTTTGATAAATACATTAGTCGGGTATAACTCTTTAATCATTAGAATTCCTTCTCTTTATGGTGTCATATGTCGATGAAGTAGTAAAGAATAATCATAGCTAATGAATTTGGTCTTTTAAAACTTAATTTAAACTCTTGATGAGATCCAAATTATCCTAAAAATCAATGAAGATTAATTGGCAAAATCACTACCTATCTAAAGAATATATTTAGTTTCTCAAAATCAGCGTTTGAATGACGCTCTGGTAATTGCTGATCCTCATCTCCCCAAACTCTGTTTACGAGTCTGCCCCTTAAGACAGCTGGTCTTTTCAAAAGTTCATCTGCCCAACGTGTAACACTTTTATATTCCTGAACCGATAAAAACTCTCCTGCGTCATAGAGCTTACCTTTTACAAGTGCTCCGTACCAAGGAAATACTGCCATATCAGCGATCGTGTATTCTTCTCCCGCCAGGAATTGATTATCTTCTAAATGTCTATCAAGTACATCCAATTGTCTTTTCGTTTCCATAGTAAATCTATCGATAGGGTATTTAAATTTTTCGGGAGCGTAAGAGTAAAAATGTCCAAATCCTCCTCCAAGATAAGGAGCGCTTCCCATTTGCCAAAAAAGCCAATTCAATGTTTCAGCTCTATTGGCTGGGTCTTTGGGAAGAAACTTCCCAAACTTTTCAGCAAGATGGACTAGAATTGATCCTGACTCAAAGATTCGGATTGGTTTATCTCCAGTATAATCCATGAGAGCAGGGATTTTAGAATTAGGATTAATGCCAACAAAGTCACTTCCAAATTGATCGCCTTTAGCGATATGAATTAGCCAAGCATCATATTGCGCATCCTCAATTCCAAGTTCAATGAGTTCCTCAAACATTGTCGTAACTTTTACTCCGTTCGGTGTTGCCATGGAATAAAGTTGAAAGTTATGTTCCCCCCTTGGAAGTTCTTTTTTTTCCCTAGCTCCGGCAGTTGGTCTATTTATACTTGCAAACTCTCCTCCATTGCCTTCTTCCATTGTCCAAACTTTAGGTGGTGTATAATTCGTCATTCGATTTCCTTTGGTAAAACCAAATTCTAGTTCATCCCATTGAGATGTAAAGTTTGTGCTAAGACTGCCTAAGTTTGCAGTGCAATACCTGTCTATTGAAAGTACATGACTACTTTTTTTTTAGCTTCTTATAAATAACGAAAAGAGTTAGACTTCTGCTCAAAAGGAGCTACTTATGATTAAAACAATTGGATACGCAGCACATGAAGAGGGAGCAGAACTCGTTCCTTATCATTTTGAAAGACGAGATCTTCGTGCAAACGATGTTGCGATTGAAATTCTCTATGCTGGAATTTGCCATTCTGATTTACATACTATTAAAGGCGATTGGGGAAGCCAGCCTTACCCTCTCATTCCTGGCCATGAGATTATTGGAAAAGTTATCGAAGTTGGAGCTGATGTAAAAGAATTCAAAGTCGATGATAAAGTTGGTGTCGGATGTATGGTGGACAGCTGCCAAAGCTGTGATCAATGTGAAAGCCACGAAGAACAATTTTGTCGAGATGGTATGACACCCACCTACGGCGCAAAGGACAGGGTTGATAGCACGATCACTCAAGGGGGATACTCTAAACATATTATTGTGAGAGAAGAGTTTGTTCTTAAAGTCTCAGATAAACTTGATCTTTCCAAAGCGGCTCCTATTCTTTGTGCTGGAATCACAACTTACACTCCACTCAAAAAATGGGGTGTAAAAAAAGGGACACGAGTCGGAGTCATTGGTCTGGGTGGACTCGGACATATGGCCGTGAAACTTGCAGCCGCAATGGGTGCCGAGGTAACAGTTATCAGCCGCTCCACCAAAAAAGAAGAGGAAGCTAAGGCTATAGGAGCGACGGGAATCTTGGCCTCACAAGATCTGGATGCTATGAAGAAAGCCGCCAATAGTTTTGACTTCATTATTGATACTATTCCTGTAAAACATGACCTAAATATTTATACTCCACTACTAGATATCGATGGAACGTTAACGATTGTTGGCCAAATAGGTCCGGTCGAAGAACCTATAACTGCTCCTTTGGTTTTTGGAAGAAGAAGGGTGGCGGGATCCCTCATTGGGGGAATCAAAGAAACTCAAGAAGTATTAGACTTCTGCGCAGAACATAATATTCATCCTGTATGTGAGATTATCAATCCACAGGATGTAAATAAAGCTTGGGATACTCTTTTAACAGATAATCCCGCTCATCGTTTTGTTATGAATATGAGTAAGCTTGAGGCTTAAGAAATTTAAGGGCGTGTTTTTAAATACGCCCCCTTTCCTTTCATTATCGCACTGTTTAATTTTTTCAAATTGACGATAATCAACGCGCCGTTTATGATGGCAGACTGTCACTAGGCTCGGTGGTGGAATGGTAGACACAGCGGATTCAAAATCGGCAGAAAAAGGAGAATTTGATATATAGAAATTAACAATATTTTATGTGCCTCTGTGACGGAATTGGTAAATGTTTGCCCCTTCAGACAGAGATGTCTGAAATGAAGAGTGTAAATTGCGGGGAAGCCCTAACATGAAAGATGAGGGTAATCCGCAGCCAAGCCCAAGAGTAATCGAGGGAAGGTTCAGAGACTATAATCACTCCATCCTACTAGAAATAGGCTTATTTTCAGAGGATGATGGGATAGTCCAGACTACAACAGCCAAGTTTTAAATGGGCTGGTCAGGGAAACCTGAAGTGGTATCGAGACGTAGTGGATTCAAAATCCACCGCCTTCACGGGCGTGGGAGTTCGAGTCTCCCCGGAGGCACCATTTTTTTCTTTATATCATTTTTCCTTTTTTTATTTTTGGTAGCTAGTTTTGCGAATTGGTAGCTATCTACTAGGTAAATTCTAAAGGTTTTTAGTCCTGCTTCCGATGAATTTAACATCGGAGGTATCAAATGGGCCGTCATAAGAAGGTCAAAAAGTCAGACATCAGTGCCATTGAGCGCTGGATCAAAAAACAAGTTGAAGCCAGAGAAAAAGCCAAGAAACGGGTTTGGGATGAGGAACGAGACACGGTTTGCCCTTGGAATGTTTATGATGAAATACAGACTAAGGACTCGGAGCCTGTAAAAGTCATCAAAAGAAACATCAAATTCAAATACAAGATCAAGAAGGAAGCCAAAGGACAGCCTAAGCAAACATGGCAGCGACTTCCAAAAAAATATTACAAGGACTATCTCCACAGCAAAAGAGAGCTGGAAAATCTATGTATTTATCTCAATGGACTCGACCCAGCCGAGTATAGAGCCGGCATCAGATACAAAGTAATGACTGCTTATCTGCCCAACCGAGTCGTCCTCGATTTTATTGAAAGTACAAAAAGCGAATTTGCCAATGATCAAAAAAAGGACATAACCAATCGTCTTAATAACTTTGTAAGGTGTGGTCTTAACTGGTTTCAGGGAAAAACTTCAAAAGTCAACGAGTGGCCAAAGCTCCAAAAAAGATGGGGCGTTTGCCTACTCAATATGGCTGATAACATTACCGAAGAAGAACGAATTTTTGAAGAAGGAACTCTTCGATCAAAAAACACCATCGATAGAGTCATATGGCTTATGAATAAATTTATGGAACACTTACACCAAGAATACCCACACAGGTATTCAGCAATCAAATTTGATCCAATCTCTGCAAGCCAATTTAGACAGCTCGAAAAAAAGAGAAAGAATCAAAAAGATTATCGTGAACGTCGAGCCATTAACGAATTTCACTGGAAAAAAATTGTGAAAATTATTGATGAAGACCCTCAGTTAAAAATTCTTAAACTCTGTTGGGAATTTGGTCTACGAAGAAGTGAAGCCTTAGCCCTCACTGTTGATTCAATGCTCGAAGACAGTCTTTATATTGATAGACAGCTCGATGAACTTGGCTATGGCAAGTACGACGAGCCGATAACTAAACCAACAAAAACTGGGAAAGCAAGGCACATCCCTTATACAGCTTCACAATCAAAAATGACTCCAGAAGATATTTATGATTTGATCGCTTCAGCCGAGCCGATCCATCCTACAGAAGCCACCAAAAAATGGAGAGAGCTCTTAGATGAGAAAAACCTGGATTACATCATTCACGAAATGCGACATAGCTTTGCCTACTCAATCGTTAACTCCGTCATCATAAATTCCAAAACAGGAGATGGATTCAGTCTTAAAGAGTGCATGGAAATACTTGGCCATGAATCTATTGAAACAACAAACAAGTACATCAGGCATACAAAGGCGTATAGCAAAAATAAATTTAACATCGAAGAAGCGAGAAAGAAGCAGCTCAAACCAGTTAGTTAGTCCTCAAAAATATTCTCTAAATTTCTAGGGTGTCCTTTGGTGAGCCCTAGACAATTTAGGGAATTTTCTTAGGAGGACAAAATGAAAATTCAAAAAAACTTAATCAATTTATTAACCATTCTACCCTTGCTGGCTCTTTTAGCTTGCAATGGTAAAAATTCAAATTCTGATATCCCCTTAGATGAGAGCCATCCACCTTGCATAGATTGTAATGAAAACGAAACTCCACCATTGGGTCAAAGAATCACTCGCACGACTCCATACACTTTCAATACCCTCTGGTATGATGAGTTTCCAGAAAGCGAGATAACAAGAGATGAAAGATATTTAGAAATCCCAAACTCTTTTGCTGCGGGAATGCACTTATCAGATGCCTTCACCCAGGCAATGAGCATCAATGGAAGCTACTGCAACGACTTCACAGAATCATACTACTATGGATTTTCCGATGAACTATCTAATGACGGAGAATTATCAGTAATTCTTATCAGAATCACCGCCAACAACGTCGTGGTTCATAGGTTAAACACAAGCATTACATTTCCACCACTAAATGCAAATGCGACGATTACAGAAGTCAGTAATACAACTTACGACTGCACAAAAGGCATCTTATATGCTCCTGGAGATCCTAACTCTGGCAGTGCAAACGCAGATAGCTTTATAGCTCGAAATGACGATGTGGCCATTGGAAAACTCGACACCTACAGTTTTATCGCATTCTCAAGCTCTAGAATTAGAAACTCTATTTCTGGTCTCACTCAATCCTACCAAACTTACTTCAGAGAGGAATATAAACCTCTAACGGGCTTTGGAAGAGAAATGCTAACTCTGCAAGAACCTTTAACAACAACCATGTACTACACCAAAGACGGAACAATCGAATCAAATTACACCACGACCGAAGGTTTCTTCTCTCAGAATATTTCTGGAGATTCTGGTGGTAGAGTCTATATTTCACACGAAGGAATCACCGGAGAGAAACTATTCTTCACCCTTGTTGACGGCCTACAGGATCAACTTGGGAATCCTAAAAACTGCGTCCACGGAATTATCTCAGAGAATATGAGTACTCAAATAATTCATCAATACCTTGGGTGCAATTAACATCCACACAAAAAGCCCCTGATCCTTAGGGTGAAGGGGCTTTTTATTTTGGAGGTTCAAATGATTACAAGATTTATATACTTCACAATTTGTTTAGCTGATTTTATTTTAATGGTTTCTAAAAAACTCTGCATTGGATTCATAATTCTTTTCACGGCCATGCTACCATTTTCTTTTATGGGTGTGCTCGCCGGAAAATTAGAGCTTTATAATTTTTTGGGAATGTTCCTCCCACAGACAATCATCCTCATTCTAACTGGACTACTTCTTTTCATCCAAAGAGATTTGCATAAATGTAAAGAGATCTTCCGTGCAATCATTCACTCTAAAAAAGATGCTCTTATAGAAATTCACAAACTTGGGTCAAAAGAAAGCCTAATTAAGAGAAATATAGCAAATCTTGAACATCAGGAAACTCATCTAAAGCAAAAACTAATCGATCTCGAAAGTAAGATTCAATCCGACCAGATAAAATATAGAAACTGGCTTCTGTCTGTGGCCAATGAAAAGGTGAAGGTCAAAAGAGAGATCGACTTTATTGCTCTTGATTATTCTGCACAAAAAATTCGAGAAAAAATAAAAACAGATAATGAGGAGAATATCTTTGACCTAAAGAAGAAAAAGAAAAATGGAAATTTTCATTAACTGGACCGAAGCATTACCAACTCTTCAATTTTAGACTTTGCAGTAGATTGTTTTTATCTGTTATAAATATTAGTGATGTTCTCTTCGATCCAATCCGTCAATTCTATCGCCTTTTGAGAAAACTCTATGCCATAGTCAGTAAGAGAATACTCCACAACAGGTGGAACCACTCCATGTGAGAATCTACTAACTAGCTTATATGCTTCTAATTTTTTTAAATTCTGAGAGAGCATTTTTTCACTGATACCTTGAATTTTTTCTCGCAGCTGACTAAATCTTAAGCTCTCTTTCCCATAAAGAGACAAGAGTATTAGTAGCCCCCACCTGCTTGTAAGCACCTTTAGGGCTTCTCTTGAGGGACACTTATCAGAGAAAATATCACCCTTGATAAACTTCTCTTCTATATTGCTAAGTATCTGTTTTTCCTTGGCCATAGAATTTTCTCCTAACTTACTTTAAGTATAGTACTATCTTTTAGTAAGTTCAAGTGATATATTGGATACAGATGCTAGGAATTACATTTTAATCAAATACAGGAGAAAAAAATGAAAATAACTCTATTTGGGGCCTCAGGAAAAGTTGGACAACAAGTAATCAAACAAGCTGCATCCAGAGGCCATTCAGTCCAGGCAGTCGTTCGAAAACCGATGAAGGGGACCTTTGATAATGGGGTAAGCTTTCAGCGACTAAACAATTTTGAAGATGTGGATAAGCTTCAAAAGATATGTGAAAATTCGGACGCCGTCATCAGTTGTATTGGACCTCAACGCTCAAACCCTTCAAACCCTTGGTCCGAAATATTAACACCAAATGATTTTATGGATAAATTTTCAAACGCCTTGATTCAATCAATAATTACAACTGACAAAAGACTCGTATTCCTAAGCGCAGCCGGAGTTGGAGATAGTTTAGAAATAATGAATCCAATACTAAAATTTGTCTTTTTTAATTCAAATGTTGGAATTAGCTACAAAGATCTAGGAAAAATGGAGTCCAATGTTAAAAACTCTGATCTAAATTGGACTATTGTTAGACCAACGACTCTAAGCTCTTTAGAAATGATAAAACCGATAAAACACACTGACCACTATGGATTGTTTAACAATATCACTAGAGCAAGTGTTGCTCAATTTTTATTAGACTGTGCCGAGTCCTCTAATTTCTTACGAGAATGTCCTATAATTAAAAACTAGGCTGGACGCTCACAGCAAATACTTGATTTGACTTTTCCAATCACAAGCTTTTTACAAGCCTCAAGAGTTTCTTATACTTGGGGCAAAGTTTATTCGTGCCAGGAACTTTGTATTTATGCCTGCGCAGAAAGTTTAACATCAACTTTTTTCCCGCCTCATCAAATTTTCCCCTTAGAATAAGACCTTTGATCTCTTCATCTCGAAAATAAACTTTACTCCTAATTGAAAGCTCAAACCTCAAAATCTTTCTGCCTTTAAAAATATTATCGTAGTAGGCTTTCTTTTTGGGTACAGTTTGCCTCATATTTTCAACAGACTTGTCATAAACTTTAAATTGCTTTGAGTTCAAACCACACCAAGCCGTTCCCGGACTTGATCGCCCTCTGATATTGTTTGTCCTGTATCCATCTGACCAAGTGGCCGTTGCATAAGAAACATCCCTTTCCTTCACCACTTCTATAAAATCAAATGGAGTTTCATCTGAAACTGCTAAATCAAAACAATAGTCGAAGCGACTGATATTTATGCGCCCAAAACTGTTTCTCAAAAAATTGGCTATTCCTCTCTGCGGCGTATGGTCTTTGGTCTGAAAAACCTCTCCAGGCATATCAATCCTAATCCATTGCCGTGTTGAAAGAATATTTAGCCCATTGGGTTTTCTGTAAATCTCCTTGCCCCAGTAGGAGTTTTTTAAATGCTTCTCATCATCAATTTTCAACCTTTTCTTAATCCTTCTGTCTCGAGTCCTATGAATCTCTTCCAGTTCACTGACAAGCTCTCTCGGCTCTAAAACAACAAATGTGGCCCAATCACTCCTTTTTCTTATTATCTCCACTTTATTCCTCCCCCGGAGGCTTAAATGGAGTTTTAATAAATGGGGTCATCACTTTAGTGAGCTTGCCGTTCCCAACATAAATAAACTTCCCCTTGTAAAGACTTCGGTCGAGCAAAAGATTTGAGTCCCCAGTTAAATTAAGACTCTGAGCTTTCGTATCTCTACTGAGCAAAATAGATTTTATATTCGTAAAGCGGATAGCATAATCACCAGCTCTTGAGCTCTGAGATCCTAAAATCAAAAAATTCCCCATATATCTCTGAGTGTCCATAATAAAATCCACAAGGCCCACAAGCCGTCTCTCAGTTAAAAACCGTTCATAGTTATCTTTTTCTTTTTGACTGGCCTTGCTCCCGGGCGCTTTCACGGACCTGTTGCTTAAAAATTGAGATGCCTCATCAATCACAATAAAAAGGTGCATAGGTTTGGGGTTAGTTGGGTCATCAAAGTCGAGGAAGTTTTGAACCTGAACCCCTTTTTCCAAAACACTTCTTTTGTATTCAGTCCACTCAAGGAGTTTTCTTTCAAGGTATTCAACCCCTCTTTTAAATTGTTCTAAATCAGAGGTATCAAAAATAGAGCAATTTTTAATTGTCTTCTTGTGGTGAATAAAGTCATTGAGCTTAAAATCAAAAAGGATAAGATCAAAATGCTTTGTGTGATAAGAATTTTTGTAAAACGAAGTGATACAACTGTTTATCGCATTTGACTTTCCACTGCTCTTTTGACCGAAGACTCCTAAAACTGATTCGTCTCTGATGTCTTGATTCTGCTCCTCTCCAGTCCCAGTAATTCCAACATGAAACTCACCCCTTTCAGGAGTTTTAATATCTTCTTCGGTATAGTTTGCAGGAAAATCTTCAAAGTAAATAATTATCTTAGGTTGTCTTAAAAACCTCTTTATAGATTTCATATCCACAATTTTTTGACCATAAATATGTTCTAAGAAGTTTTTATCTTGCCAAAAATTCTCTAGAGTCATTGTCCTAGAGTATTTTGTAAAAATGAGTTTTTTCCTCTTTAGCTGAACCCCAATCTTAAAACTAGCTTTTTTACCCCTTACTTCGTCTTTTGGCGTTTCTTGGTAGTAGCCTTTTGCCTTAAGGTCTTTTAATTTCAGTTTTGATTTTTTTATGACTCGCAGTAAAACAATGACCACAAGAAAAAGAAAGACGCCCCCGCCAGCACAAACCAAAAGCAGGGGGTCATTCTCTAAAACCAAGTCGATAGCTTGAAATCTACTTGTTATAGACTTCATAGCTTTCCTCATCAACGACCACAGATGACATTGGGATCAAACAGGCAACAAGAGCCATTGGGCTCTCTAGCGGCTTTCCTGTTTTGCTATCGACCTCCATAAACCAATGTCCATAGGCTATATAATCACCAGTTGGAACTTTTGAACAAAGCCTCAACTCGATATTAGATAAAAGCTCATTGCCTTTCTTGTGTTGCTTAACTTTGTCAGCTAGACAATAATAGCTTTCAACTTTCTGAGGGATAGTGCTATTATTCTTAATAGCCCTTTCCTTCCTACCATCGAGAATCTTCTTTTTCTCTTCCTCCGTGAATTTAAAAGTCAGCTTTTCATCAATCCTTACAAGACCAATCTCTTTTAACTGCTTAATTGCCACTGTTCTTTGTTTTTTCTTTTCTTCCATTTTATCCTCCTTTGGATTTGTTATTTTTTAGGATCTTTTTGATCCTGAAGAATAAATGGAAGATTCTATTTTTAATTCCTTAGTTTTTTATTTAAGTGTCGGGTATTACTATTATACCCGACACGTCGGCCCGGCGGTGCCGGCCCTCTGCCCTTCAAAATCTACCCCAGGGCTTGCCGCTTGACGCTCACGCCTGGGGATTTTGAGGGCCTATTTCTGTTTTCACCATTTAGTTTTTATGACTTTAAAATCTTACCGAGCAAAATTAAGAAGATATTGGAAGCAGGGAAACACCTCTGTTATTTACAGTGAAATCTCTAAATTCTTAGATCTGGATGAAACAGCCCCAGACTATCACATCAAAAGAGACCTACTTTTCAGAACTCTGATTTATCTCCCAGGGTCATCTCTTTCCGCTTTTAGAAAATTCTATGACTGCCCATTTAAACAATCTCCTTAGCAAATCTTTCTTGGATGCTCTTTCAATCTAGGGTGAAAAGAGCCATCAGAAAGCTCTTAAAAACAAAGGAGAAAAAAATGGATAATTCAAACCAAGAAAAAAAGTATCAAGACTCCTCTGTGATGAGATATGACAGTCTTTTCATTTCAAAGTCTCTTGAGTACGTGATTGTGAAAGTTGGCTCTAATAGCCTACTCATCCAGACTCAAAAAATTCTAGATTTGCTTGAGGCAAAAAAGAAAGAACCGAAAAGTGCTTAGTCTTTTTTAAAGGAGCTATCCTTCATCGGGTAGCTCCTTATTTTCCCTTATCTCTTTTTCAAATGCCTCAATCTCACCACAAATATTTAAAAAATCACTCTCTACAATGTCCTCCTGCATACTGTTGAAGGCATCTGAGTATTTGTTGATGCGAATCTGTAAGAGCAAAATTAATGTCTCTATGCTTTCAAGCCTTTTTAACATTCTTTTTTTATTCATCGAAATCCTCCTTTTTCTTTAAATGGAAAATTTCAATTTCAGCAGCCAATTTTAATAGTTGGCCGCTTTTTTTATTTGCTTAAAGGCCATCTTTAGATTCCTATAAAGCTCTCCAACCTCTTCACGGTCATAGAGTTCACTATATATTGCTAGCCAACGCCCCAAATTTTCGATCTCTTCTTCCATCTCCTCGATGTAATCAATTAACTCATCTCTATCCATAAGCACCTCCATATTTTCGCCTATGGAGATTAAGTACCCCTTATTAAAATTTTCCGGTGATTTCTGAAAAAAAAATCTCATTCTCTGAATAAGTCTTAAAAATCCACTGTAGCTACCAATAGAAAAAAGCACTTTTTGGTGTTTTTTATTTGTCCACTCAAGCCGGGTGGATTTTTTTTGCCTAATTTTCGGGATTAGCGCGAATTTCCTCTATTTAAAGGTATTAGGAGCCATATAAGCCTAATTTCTCTTGCGATCTCACCCAATTTCACCTATTTTTTTCCAGTAGCGGAAGCGGATTCAAAATCCGCCGGTAGCAATACTGTGCGAGTTCAAGTCTCGCCCGAGCCACCATTTTTCTCAATATTTTTACCCAATCATTGTCGTCATCTCCTCTTCGTTACGTTCGAAGTACTTGATGTAAGTCTCACTCTCTCATCGTCGATTCCTAAAGCATTGGGTAAAGATATTGGAAAAACAAATTGGTTTTCGAGACTTGAAGGGGAGAAAATCCGCCATGCCAAAGCATGGTGAGGGAGCTAGATGCGACCGAAAGGATTTTCGAGGTGAGGCTACGCAAGTTGAGGCATGATGCCGAAACTGTAGGAGCCAAGTCTCGCCCTATTAAAAGACTCTATTAGAAAAAAATTATCAACAATTTAATCTCTAGCTGGATTTCCGCATGTTTTTATCGCATCACTTTTATATGTAAAAACACTTTTAGCTATATTATAACAATCATTAAAACCGCTACCTGCTGCATTAGCAGGAGAAAAAATTGGAAGTAAAAAAGTTATCAAAGATAATATTAGAAAGTATTTCACATGCCTCCCCAATTTAAATTTAAATAATGCTTGAACCTATAGGTAATATAAACTTGCTGCAAAGAAAAAAAGCTCAATTGTATTTTTTTACAGAATTAATAGAAAAGATGGATTCCCAATCTGCCAGTAGTTAGCCTGCGAGATTCATTGTTTAGACGAAAAACTCAATATCTCCATTTATTTGAAAGTTTTACCAGACTCAACATCACAGGAACCTCAATCAAAACTCCTACCACTGTTGCCAGTGCGGCTCCTGAATTAAGACCAAAAAGAGCTATTGCGACAGCAACAGCAAGTTCAAAGAAGTTACTTGCCCCGATCATCGATCCAGGGCTCAGAATACAATGAGGAAGTTTCATCTTTTTACCAACTCCCCATGCAATAAAAAAAATAAAATAAGTCTGTAAAGTCAAAGGGACTGCAATTAAGAAAATATGAATCGGATTTGCGAGAATTTTTTCTCCCTGAAAAGCGAAAAGAAGTACAAGGGTTGTTAAAAGTGCAATAATCGATAGAGGCTTTAACTTTGCCATAAAAACAGCTCTAAACCATTCTTCCCCTCGAGTTTTGATTAAAACCTTATTAACTAATAAACCTGCGACAAGTGGAATGACGACGAAAATTACGACCGATGAAATTAATGCTTCGTATGGGATAGAAACGTTAGAGACTCCTAGGAGAAGCTTAACTATGGGAATATATGCAACAAGTAATACCAAGTCATTTATTGCCACCTGAACAAGGGTGTACTCTGGATCTCCTTTAGTTAAGTATGACCAAACAAAAACCATAGCCGTGCATGGAGCGGCTCCCAAAAGTATCGCCCCTGCAATATATTCTTGGGCCAAATCAGGTGCTAAGAAAGCACTAAAGAGTTTATCAAAGAAGATCCATGCAAAAAAGGCCATGGAAAAAGGTTTTATCAGCCAGTTTATAATAAGAGTGAGAGCTAGACCTTTAGGATTTTTACTAACATCTTTGATGGAGTTAAAATCAATTTGAACCATCATGGGAAATATCATAAGCCAAACGAGAATCGCTACTGGGATGTTTACGGTTGCTATATTCATATCACTTAGAAAAACAATGGATGTTCCCAAAACTTTACCAAGAATAATTCCGCAGATAATACAAAGAGTAACCCAAAGACTTAAATAACGCTCAAAAAAACTCATTTGTTCAAACTCTTTACTCATCTTTTACCTCTATGTAAGTCTCAATATTTGCTACCATCGATTTTATTTGATCGCGAACGCGGCGATAAACATTAAGTACCTCATCCTCATTGTCCATATCTTTGGTTAGTCTGGGAGGATCATCAAAGCCGACATGTATGATAGTACCGTTAGGGAAAAAGGGACAAGTTTCATGAGCATCCGAGCAAACTGTAATAACAAAATCCATTGTAACTTGTGGTAGTTCATCTGTGGTGTTAGATATATGAGAGCTGATATCCACACCTACTTCATTCATAACCTGAACAGCGATAGGATTAAGACCATGTTTTTTAGTCCCAGCTGAATAGAAGTTAAATAAATCCCCTTTCAGAGCTTTTCCCCATCCTTCAGCCATCTGAGATCGACACGAGTTTCCAGTACATAAAAATAAGATATTCTTTTTCATCTATTTATCCTTGGGTGGCATAAAACAGTCTAAAATGGGACAGTCACTTAAAGGCTGATCTCTATCAACGCAACAATTTGCCAACCCCTCCAGAGATTTTTTCATCTTATTGAGGTCGCTTATTTTCTTTTTAATTTCTTGTATTTTTTCTTCTGTCTTAGAAAGTACGTCGCTACATTTTGATTGATTTTTAATTTTTAAATCCAATAGGTCTTTAGTCTCTTTAAGCGTAAAACCTAATTCTTGGGAACGTTTAATAAAGCGGATTCGAGTGATATAGTCTAGGGGATAATACCTAAAAGCACCTTGTTTTTTAGGCTGTTTTAAAATACCTTTTCGCTCATAGAAACGGATTGTTTCTACACTGACATCTGAGGCGTTCGCCAACTTTCCAATTGTTAGTGATTCTTTCATGCACATATTATACACTCCGTACTATGGTACGGAGTCAAGTATATCATCTTTTAACGAGGAGCAAAGAATGCTACCCCACCAGCTCCTAGTACAACCAATAACGTACAAACAATCTGAGCGGGTGAAACTTGTTCTTTATCAATAAAAACTCCTAACAGCGTTCCCCAAATAAAGGTAGTTGCATAAATGGGATAAACGACACTAATTCGACCTCCCATCTTAAAAGAAGCCACGAAAAGAACCATGACCAAACAAAAAAGCAGAATTCCTAAAAAGAGTGGGTAATTGAGATACAAAGGAACCTTGCCCAATTGATTACCTCCGATCTTATAGGCGTATTGCCCAATAGCGCCCACAAAGGCAGCCACTAGATAGAGTAATGCCGGTACAAATTGATCAGACATGTTGAACTCCTTTCTGTTCCGGGGCCAAACTTAGTATCTCTTGTTTCATTATATTTGTTTTCTCCTGAACACTCATATTCTCAGCTAATATTCTCGACCTTCCAAATTGAAGAGAAGAATTAAATGGCAACACCATCCACTCACCTTTGGGCATAAGATCACCAAATCCCTCACAGTAAACTGGTAAAATAGATACATCGGGATATTTACTCAATAGAATGGAAACTCCGTGTTTGAATTCTTGTAACTCTCCAGCTTTCCCTCTCGTACCTTCAGGAAAAATAATAAGGGAATGATTCTTTTTCAATAATTTTTCACATTGTGCTAGCGGACTTTTAAATTCCTTATTTCTTGCAACTGAAACGGAATTCAATATAAGTTTGGCAAGAATTCTTGTCATTTTAGTCTTATAAAAATAATCCCTTGCCACAACCGGATGAACCTTATGAAGAAACCTGATCGGAACACAACAAAGAATCGCCAGGGCATCTACATGGCTATTATGATTAGCAATGATAATTTTGCCATGCTCAAAATCTAGCTTTTCTTGATACTTAAATTTCACACCTAAAAAAAGCCATAAAAAGGGCTTTAAAAACCCCTTAAGTAAAAGGACTCTCATCAAAAAACCTATGACTTCCATCATAGATAACCTCTTATGATTAAGTATTGCACCGTAAAAGGAAGTGTAAAAGAAATTGAATCCAAACGGTCTAAAATTCCGCCATGCCCGGGAATGAGATCATCCATGTCCTTTACGCCAAGATCCCTTTTTACAGCGGACATATTCAAATCTCCAAATAGACCAAAGGTACTCAAGAGAAGTCCAAACAAAGCAGCTTCCCATCGACTAGCGAAAGGTAGATAACTTGCAAGCCCGGCCGTTATTGCGGCAAGAGTAAAGGCTGCTCCTAAGAATCCCTCGGTAGTTTTATTAGGACTTATATTAGGACTTAATTTATTTCTACCCATGGTTTTTCCCCATAAGAATTGAAGAACATCATTAAACTGAGTTAAAAACAGAATGAGTAAGATCAAAAGCTCTGAGCCTCCCTCATATCCACCTATTATCGTCTGATGGCGAAGAAAACTAACTTGTGAAAAGCCAAAAACAATTAACATTAAAACCCAAAAAACTTTTCCGTTAAACTCCAGGTAATTTTTATAATTCCCTAAAACTATATTTCTCATTGCAATGAGAAAAAACATATAAATAGGAATAAAAGCATTAAAGATGTGCTGACTTCCATATTTTGCGAAGTAAAACTGTAGGGGAATTGTTAGATAGACATAAAGTATAGTTTTTCTAAAATGCTTGGTCACTTCTAATTTTGTTAAAAATTCTCTTAACGCCACGAATGTGAAAAATGCCGTTACAATTGTGGCAAAATCTCCCGGTAATAAAAATACAAATATAATAAGAAATAAAATGATCCACCAAGAATAAATCCTAACCACAATTTCTTTCATCCCAGGTGAAGGAGATTTTTTATTCCATAACCCAAATACAAGAGTAAAGAGAATCAGAAGTCCTGTGATTCCTAAGAAAATTTCTATAAAGGGTACGGAAAGCGAACTGAGTTTAGCTAATTTAAAAATCATTCACGAGCCTTTTCTTTTAGCTCGTTAGAAATCAGGAGCAACCTTCTTAAACAGGTTACTAAACTTCCCAATGCGACCAAAATTAAAATAAAATAAAGAATGTACCCTTGGAAATTAGTCGAAGCTAAAAAAAACTCTCCTATAAATGCTATGGTAAGAAAAAACATTCGGTGCGGTTTCGCCATGGGCCCTATAAAGTAGGACTTAGTTCCTAGCGATTTACCTAATACTCTTATATAAGCTGTCATTACTGCGGCCAAAGATCCAATCCAGGCCAGCTTCTCTGCAGAAAAAAGAAAATCGATATCATTAATGGCTAAATAAGCACCCAGAATAATAAAAATATCTGCAAACCTATCAGGTACGTCGTTAAAAAGTTCTCCGTTAGGACTAGATTTTTTATGTTCCACTGCCACCATACCATCTAAAAGATTACAGATGAGTCTAAGCTGAATAAAAAGAGCACTTAATAAAAGGAGAAATTTACTTTCACTAGAATAGTATCCGGTTACTAGGACCAAACTTGCGAACACCATACTTAATACTGAAATTGTATTGGGTGTAACGCCCTTTTTGGCGAGAACTGCCGCTGAGTAACTTGCCCATTGAGCTCCACGTGTTTTTAAAGGTCTTCTGTCCATGGCCCGAGAATAGCACTACAATGAATTTAAGTTACAGAGATTTCTTATTTTTTCATGGTGTCTAAAATATAAACAATTTGAATAGGAGGACCGAATGGTCCACCCTAATAAATAAAATTCTAGTTTATCGCTTTATCGACGCGACTTTCAAGATCATCTGCATAGTCCTCGATGCGATCCTTAGCAGAGGCCCAGGTATCTTCTGTCGCATCTCCTGCATCAGCAAGCTGGTCTCTTAGTTCATCTTTCATCTCCAGCATATCTCCATATTCTTCTTTCATTTTTTCCTTAGCATCTCCAGAGAGATCAGAGATTTTATCCCCAACTTTTTCAAGTTTCTCATCGATTTTTTCCATTTTCTTTTCCGTAGAATACTTAAGTTCTTTATACTGTTTTTTCATATCAACAGAAGCAAAAGAAAGTGCTGTGGCAAGAGTTAACATTGTTGTAAGTAATAGTTTTGTGTACATTTTTTTCTCCTTTCAAAAAAATAGTTTATCGAATTGATTTTGTTTTACGATCTACTGATCTAGCAAAGTGCAGGATCAGTGAAATTAAAAAGCCTAACACGAAGACATAAAAGAGAATTTCAGCAATTCCCGCACTAGCGGCGGCAATACCTCCAAAACCTAATACGCCTGCAATTATGGCTACTATAAAAAATACGGCTGCCCAATAGAGCATTAAAGACCTCCTTTGTTAGATCCAGAAGCAGATTATCCAGTCTGCTCAAGATTTACCTAAAGAGATGGTTTAGAAAATGTGTAGATTTGTTAAAAGTGGCATTTTCTTCCCTGCGCATCATAATTTTACATTCAGGGGTAAAATTTAAGCACACACACGTATACTGGGAGGTATTTCCATGACACAAGCAAAGATGATGCTTTTTTGTCTTCTTGTTGTTTCAAGTCAAATTTTTGCCAATGATAAAATTGTGGGAGGTATTGAAGTTAACGATATCTCAGAAGCTCCATTTATCGTTAAATTTAGAGGGGGATGTGCCGGAAGCATAATTTCTGAAAGATGGATTCTCACTGCGGCCCATTGTGAGAAAATATTTCTCAAAGGAATTTCAGCCGGATCTCTGGATGCTTATGCCGATGATTACCGTCTAGAAGTGGAGGAATATTTTATTCATCCTCAATATTCCAATCGAAAATTCTCTAACGACTTAGCGTTAATAAAATTGAAAGATCCCATTCCACTCAATAATCTAAATTTAAAAAGCATTGCGCTAGCAAATTCATTGTACGATACCGGAGGATTTCAAGCTCCAGGTGTAGTCGCTACAATTTATGGTTGGGGTTCAACAGCAGAAGGGGGAGATCTAGCTCGTTATCTGAGAAAAGTTGATGTTCCAATCGTTTCAAATGAAGTAGCAAATAGTCCCGAGTCTTATAATGGAGACATAGATGAAACTATGATTGCTGCGGGAATTCGAAAAGGTGGAAAAGATGCCTGCCAAGGTGATTCCGGAGGACCTATGATCACATACGGTCAACAAGGCGACCAGGTCCTTGTTGGGGTTGTCAGTTGGGGAATTGGCTGCGCGAGAAGACTTAAATATGGGGTCTATGCCAAAGTTAGCCATGGAATAGACTGGATTTTGGAGACGATCAGAGACAATAGTCTACCAAACTCTAAAGGCCATTAAGGCTTCAAAACTGAAACCATCTTTTTCTTGAACAAGATTACCCGCTCTATTATCCTCACCAAGGATTTCAAAGCGGGTGATTTTGAGTGTCGGCCAAAAGACATCTATCACCTTGGGACTTGTGATGAGAAAGCCGTACTCAATATTATTTAATCCTGCTGAATCTGATCCATAGAAGTATTCATTATGTTCCTTAGAACCTGCCCCCAAAGCTGCAAACACGGCTGGTTGAATGAGCGGCTGAGCTTGTCCCTTTTTTAAATAATCTGCCAGTGCAATTCGTCCTCTAAGCTCTATATAGGAACCATTATGTGCTTGCAGATCTTGACTAAATTGAAATCTAAAATAATGTCCCCTCTCTGTGAGATACTCAAAATAGCTGTCCCACTCCGAGGTTTCATCTCGTCTCACACGTTCTTCTTCTTTTTCCTCAGTTATATAGAGAGGATTATCTTCTGTTGAATCAATATTTAATCTAGTCCTAAAGGACCAATTTCGATTAAAACCTCGTTTATAAAACAATGAAGAACCAGCAAGCAAAAAACTCGAGTTCTCATAATTTACAGAATATATAGGGGTAGCTTGAAAGCCTTCATAAGTAATAATTCCTCTTTTGTAGAGTAAGGATCTATACTGGATTCCGGCAGCGACTTGTAACTTCTCAGTTTCAAGAAAGTCAGCTTTGACGTCGTCGTTAAGAAAGAGAATGGCAAGAATAAAGAAAGTTTTCAACAAGATTCCTCTATTTGGTGGTGGATATTATAGGTAGGTGTACTTCCCTTCTCATTTCTTACAGAAATAAATATGTCAGAGCTTTTTTCCATATAGACCATATGTCCCAACAACAGAATAACCCGACTTTAATAGCCAGTGGCGAAAGGGAGAATTCTCATAAACTCCCGTCACTAAAGGAATAGGCCCAAAAGGTTTTAAAACACGGTGCAAAATATGGTACCTCATCACAATATCTGCGACACCTCTAGCCTTCTCAGCTAAGTGACGTTTTTTTCCAACGTAGGCAAATTGCATACGCATTGAAGGCTCTTCCCCATCTTTTAAAAAGGGTAAAACTAAGTCGATATTGAAGCCTATTGGTTCTTCTTTATGTTGAATAAAAATAAATGATCGCTCAAAGTTCGAATCCAAAATGATCTCATTCCAATGTTTAAATTCCTCTAAACTTATGGGAGTGAAAGCCATCATATTTGAATAAGAATCTATCACAAGATCATATAAAAGCTTTATCTCTTCCTCTCGCTTATAGGGATTATAAGGTCTTGCCGTCAGATTCTTTCCCCTATAAGAAAAAAGAAAAGAGACAAATATTTTCAAAAGATATACCAGTCTTGAAACAAGAATATTCTCCCACCTTCCAACGAGGCTGTACCCCGCATCTTTCCAAAGCTCAGGATAATAACTTGGATGAACAGGATCTCCTCCCATAAAAATTTTCTGATCTAGTTTGAACTTATAGGAGTTGAAGATACTGCCTTGAATTGGTCCTATAAGTTCAGTTGAATCAAGTGTTCTGGCGTAATCCTCGCAAGACTTAAATAAAAGAGTTAAATCACAATCTTTAACCGACTCAAAGAAGCCAAGAAAAGACTTTTTTTCAGCTGAAGCCTTGCACCTTGTGACAATAGCACAAGCGACAGGGGCATCTACCTCATCGAGTAGTAAAAATGCTCTCCAGTGATTATTTAAGTCAAAAGAATGGCCACTTTTAAACTCTAAAAAATCCCTTTCTATATTTTTAGGCACAAATAAAGGGTGTCCCTTATTCAATTGATTACTCAAAAAAACCATTTGCTCAAAAAATGACTTTTGGTATTCATCAATAGATTTAAGACTATAATTCATTTTTCTTCGACTTTTTATCAAAAATACTCATGATAACGGGAAACAAGATTGCATCTGCCACAAAGGCAAAAGCAAGAATAACGGCGACTAAAACACCAAACCTCGAGTTCGGAAGATATTGGGCCATGACAAATGTTCCAAAACCGAGACAAATAATCAACGTTGTGATGAAAAGAGCAGGAAGTGTATTTTGAAAAATCGTTTCAAAAGCCTCATTGAGAGTTTGCCCAGATTTTCGAAGTCTACGGTATTCAAAGAGAATATGAATACTGTCATCCACAGCAATACCTAAACAAACACTAGCAACAATGACTATTCCGATATCTACCTGCCATTGTAAAAAATGAACTAAGGCGCCTCCTATCATAAGAGGTATTAAGTTTGGAATCAAGGTAAGAAGCCCTAACTTAAGGGAACCCAATAAAAGCACCATAATTAGTGTCACGAGTCCCAGCGCGGTTAAAAAAGAGACAAAAAATGTTTTCACCACGTAAGGAGTCAGATTATGAAAAAGAGGAGTTTTTCCGGTGGCACTAAGCTTGAGCTTATTTTTAAGACCGTAGTCATTAATTTTCTTTATTATCGATAGAGCTTGCTTCGAATTATGGACATCCCAAAAAATGCTCATTCTCAGTGCATCCTTCTCTAAGCTAACCCAATGCTCAATATTTTGTCCTTCTGGTAAACCAAGCTCATAGACAAGCATGACTTGAGCAATTTTCTCCCTAGACTCTGGGAGTTTGTAAAACTTTAGATCATCTTGATTTAAACTCTGATTCATACTTTTAATAATGTCTAAAACCGAGGCAGTCTTATGCACAAATCTTTCTTCATTTACCCATTGATTAAATTTTTCGACTCTTCCCAAAAACTCAGGATCATAGACGGATTGGCCTTCGGGAACCTCTAGCATCACTTCTAATGTTGAAGCTGAACCCATCTTCTTTTCAATAAAATAAAAGTCTTTAGGAACAATATGTGACGAAGAAAATTGTTTTATAGGATCCATAGAAACAAAAAGTTTGGAGCTAAAAAAGAGACAAACCAAAGCTATCAGCAGCGTAGCTGCAAAATAAATCATTCTTTTTGCAATGAGATTTGCCACAATTTTTTTGACCAATGGTGGTGTTTCAAGGTTCTTGTATTCTTTTGTCTCCTCAGTAGATCTCAAGGAATTTTTTGAAAAAAGTAGAAGGAAGCTTGAGAAAATTAAAAAACTCACGAGCCAAGCCGCCATGACACCTAGTCCGACTTCAACTCCAAGATCAGCTACCGGAACGACTTTTGAAGTTCCAAAAGAAACAAACCCGAGAAATGTTGTTATTGATGTGATCAATGTCGGATAAAAGTTCTTATTTAAGGATTTTTCAACAGCTCTAGTGGTATTTTCTCCTCGTTTTTTCTCATAAAAATAATAGGTCAATAAATGAACAGCATCAGCGAGAGCAACGGTAAGTAATATGGTGGGAGCAGCAGAGGAAATCGTATTAAGAGAATGCCCTAAATACCCCGCAAGCCCCATCATAATAATGACAGAGGAAATAATAATTAAAAAAGGAATTAAAACTCCCACTATTTTTCGATAGAAAAATGCTAATAAGATAACAAACATAAGTAATGCTGAAGGAGCTATGACTTGCATATCGTCAATCGTTACTTGCTTAAACCAATAAGTAAGGATGACTGAACCTGATCGATAGAATTTATAACCTCTGTCCTCAAACTCCTGAATGGCCTTATTTATCTCAAGGGTCATTTCAAAATAATTGGGAACAGAAATAAAGTCTGGTCTAGAAGTCAGAGCAATTATTGCGAAAGTGTTATCTCGACTAATATACACATCCTTAATACTATCTTCAGACATAGCCTTAGCAGCATATTCATCACGAGATAACTCAAATTCTCCCTCAAAAAATGGTTCTATCAAGATTTCTTCATCTTCCGAGGTAATAATATTAGTATTGGTAACAGCTTGGACACGAACTATGTCTTTGAGTTTTTGAAGCTTATTGACCATCTCATAGATTAGATCCAGATGCTCTTGATCTGTAATTCCTTCTTTTTTATAGATGCCAATTAAGGCCTGATCATCATTGCCGAATTTTTTTTGAAATTGTTTAAACAATTTCATGAGCCGATCCTGCTTATTGTACCAAATACTATAAGTGAAATCCTCTTTGATCAGCCCCATCCCAGGTAGACTTATACATAATAGTACGATGAGAATTCCAAAGACAACTTTAGGTCTTTCCACCAAAAAATTTATAAAACTCTTTTTCATAGCTCCCCGATCTTATCACCCACTTGAAAAAAACATTCGACTCCTTTTTGGGAGTACTCAACTAATTTTTTATCAAATTGAATATTATTTTTTTGAAAGACAAGAATGACTGTCGAGCCACCCACTTCAAAAAAACCCTTTTCTTCTAATGTTTTAAACTCTTTTCTTTGATGAGTATGCCTAATTTTTCCCACACTCAATGCTCCAACTTCGATATACAAAATATACCCGAGACTCTTTAGCTTCAGTTCGGAGACAAATCTATGATTCCTCAGTAAAACCTTTGGATTATATTTAATTCCAAAATCTGTAACTGTGTCTAAGTTCCCATCAATTTCAAAGACATCTAAAATCTCACCCTCGCCAGGAAAATGAAAACGATGATAATCCTGAGGAGCAAGCCTAGCGATTAGGAGCGCTCCTCCCCTATATTTTTCAAGATCTACTTTTGTTCCTACGGCTTGCCCACCTATCAGTTGAACAATATCAATTTCATGCAGTTTAACCTTCATCGTCTCTTGAAGATTAATATTCTCATATAAAAGATAGCGAGCTTCACAGGGAGCGGGAAGATACCTAGTCTGTGGATCAAAATTTCTCTTCCCAGGTCTAAATTTTCTGATGAAAAACTCATGGTAGTCCCGATAGCTCTCAATAGAACTACCTCTACTTACACTTTCAAAATCATCGAGTTTAATACCAGTTCTTGAAACCATATTTTCAATAGCTAATCTTCCTTTGCGTCTTTTTATGTATCCATAAAACTTTGAAAAGCCTTTCGATATAAAAAAAGGACGAATTAGGTTTCCTAATTTAGTCGTGTAAATCCAAGAGAGAATAGAACGAGCTGGAACAATTTCTTCAATAATCTTCCCTTGATATTTGTCATATATATCTATCTTCATAAAGACTTCTTTATTTTTAATAAGTATAAAGTCAGAGAGAACGAGAAATGGATGACCATCCCAAGAACTATGTAGAAAATAGACTCCAACCAGGTAATTCCCACCATAAACTTATAAAAAATGACAACTCCAAAAGCAGAGTCCAATCGATCCGTAAGAATAAAAAGCCATTTATTTTTTTTGGCTTTTTTTCCTGCCGGAATCCCAAGCCTTCTTTTCACAAAGGAGTTAGGAAGTTCAAATAAAATATAACCGAAGCCCAGCACAATTCCTAAAGTAACTGCAAATTGAAACTCAAAACGTCCAATGAATAAGTTTAATAAACCCATTAAGATTGCATTTGATAGAGGAACAAAAATGACTCCCCGCCAGGTTTTATTCTCTCCGAACATTGTTTTAGAGATAGGGATCTTTAAAGCTGAGAGAACGTCGTATTTTACAAGAAACATATGTAAGGTTGTAGCTAGAACGATAGGAACATAGATATAGAGTGAATCCATATCCTAAGCACCTACATTTTCAGTTTTGCTCAAATAATAATCGTAATTTCCGGGATAAATTTGAACTTTATTTTTATCGACTTCATAGACTTTTTCAGATAGCTCTTTTAAAAAATGTCGATCGTGGCTCACAAAAATAATTGTGCCTTGATAACTCTTTAAAGCAGACAGTAATACTTCTCTAGACTTAATATCTAAGTGGTTTGTTGGTTCATCCAAAACCAGAAAATTATTATTTTGAGAGAGAAGTACCGCTAAAATCAGTCTACTTTTTTCTCCTCCCGAAAGGTATTTAACTTTTTTATGTACATCATCACCACGAAACAAAAAAGCCGCTAGTAAATTTCTTAAATAACCATCACTTGCTTCTTTAAGGTATCCTTGAACTTCTTCCAAAACAGATTTTTCAGGATCTAGAACATCAAAAGAATATTGAGAAAAATAGCCAACTTTCACACTGGGACCGACTTGAATTTCTCCTTCAGTGGGTTCCGTGTGCCCTGTGATAAGCTTTAAAAGAGTTGATTTCCCTGCACCGTTCACACCAACGACAGCAAGCTTGTCTTGTCGTTTTACAATTGTATTAAAGTTCTCAAAGATCAGTTTGTCTTCACCCCAAACTTTTTTAAGGTCTTTAATGACAACAACATCATCTCCACCACGTGGAGGAGTTGGAAATTCAAAGTCAATCGTTTGTTCATCAGGAGGAATTTCAATCATATCAAGTTTTTCAAGCTTCTTGACTCGAGATTGTACTTGGGACGCATGAGAGGCCCTCGCTTTAAATTTTGCTATAAACTCTTGATCTTTTTGAATGGAATCTTGTTGCTTTTTTTGCTCTGACTTTAATTGATCCAGTCTAATTTCTCTCTCTTTTTCATAAAAGTCATAGTTCCCAGAGTAAACAGTTACCTTTTTATGGGCAACCTCCACGATCTTTTTGCAGACATTATTCATAAAGTCACGATCGTGAGTGGTCATAAAAATCGCACCCTCAAAGCTTTTTAACCAATTTTCAAGCCATAAAATTGTTTCGAGATCTAAATAGTTCGTTGGCTCGTCCATTATGATAAGATCTGGTCTAATGACAAGAACTCTTGCCAAAGCAATTCTCATTTTCCAACCACCACTAAAAGATTCAATCATATTATGATGATCACTTGGGCTAATACCCAAACCTGTAAGAATTTCTTCAGCGCGAGTCTCGAGGTCGTAACCTCCACGTTTTTCAAATTCAGTTTGAGCTTCTCCCATCTCTACCAAGACTGACTCCATTCTTTCTGGAGTTATATCCGGATCAGATAGCTCTTCTTCAAAGCTTCTTAGTTTTTTATTCAGTATTTCAATCTGCTCGTCTCCTGAGAGAACAACTTGTATTGCCGTTTGTCCTTTCATTTCACCTACGGACTGAGAAAAATAGGCCATGCGCAGTTTATCAGAAAAACTAATCTGCCCTGACTCCGGTCTTTCTTCACCTATGATCATTCTAAATAAGGTTGTTTTCCCTGTACCATTCGGCCCGACTAACCCCACTTTTTCTCCAGGATTAATCTGAAAATTTACGTTTGAGTAGAGAGGTTCCCCACCTTGATTTTTACTGAGTCCACTAATATTAAGCATGCCAGATATTACCCTGCACAGCATACTCCGTAAAGATGACACTTCACAACTTAAATGGACTAATTTCGTAATTTGATCATTTGGCTTTTATTACTAACATAATTTTCGAATTTTATGCTTTCCACGCCCTCAAGGTCTTGAACTTGTCTCATCATTCGGTTTAGGGAGTGCTCAATTTTATCGAAAACTTCAGGATTTTGATCCTCTTTAAAGCGGTTCGTGTAATTTAACAGTACCATTGATGTATTATTAAGTTCATGACTTATGGTTGCTAGAGTTGAGCGGTATGTATGGTTCTTAAGATCCTCGGCGAATTTCATAGCGTAGTCTCTAAAAAACATCACGTTTACCAGTTTCCAAATTCCCACAAGCCCTACAGCACCAATGAGCGGAAGCCTGAGCTCAACTGCATTTGGCAAAAAGTAAAAGTAAACTAAAGTCACCAAAGTACAAAACAGCACCTGAAGACAGGCCACTTTTTTAGAACGGATGAAATTAACCTCAGTATTCGCCAAAAGTATTAGAACGATATAGAACGAAAACTCAGGTTTATACTCTTTACTCACTAAAGCAAGGACTGTCGCGGAACTTGTAGACATAAAAGAAGCCAACATGGCCAAATCGTCGTTATAGTTTTTTTCGGCATCTGAGTATTTCAAAAGGAAAATTACAAATAAAGGAATTAAAGCTATGGGAGCAAAAAGAGTAATGACCTCAATATCTTTTAAATCTACTCGTAAAAAAATAATAGTCGAGTACAAGGAATACAGAAAAGTTCCTGCTAATAGTACAATCGATTTATTTTTTTTAAAGGTGGCAAATTCCATAGAATTATTATCGCTGATTAAAGTTTGATTTTTAATGTATCCCCAAACTTTAGCTGAAATTCATTGAAATTTTAAGACATGATTAATATGAATTTTTTGAAAATCTATTGGGGAGGTTTTACACCGCCAAATCCGCCGTTATCAGGTGGAGATTTATCCTTATCTTTAATTCTGATCTGAATACTTTTTATCTTCACCTGACCAGAAATTTCAACTTCTAGGTCTTGGACAAAAGAATTTTTAATTATGGAATGAATAGGAAGGATCAACTCTGTGAGCCCCTCTTTTATTTCAACGAGCTCCCCGGAAAGCCCTCCATTAATGATAATCGCAGACGCCTGGCCGTCCAATTTTTCAACTTCCAACTCTACTGCTAAAACAGTAATAGACGGGAGATTTAAATAAGGATCAGATGAAATCAAAAGGTCAGATACTAGTAAAATATCTCCTCGTTGAATGTCGTGATTCATAGGGATTTTTAGCGTGCTTTGAGCATTCGCATCTAAAAGAAAAATTCCAAAAAAGAATATTGAGTAGATTAGTTTCATATTCATCTCCAAATACCTAGCTGCAAAACTTCAGCCAAAGGAGATAACATTATTTCAACCACTAGATGCGCAGCAACAATCTTACTGGTGTCATCTTACACCCAATTTTCGCAACACATTGACCCTAATACACATCATTTTTATTTTTTTCGAATAAGCCGAAATATCTTTCCCCCATCTGTACTGAAGTAAATTTCCCCTTTTGGACCTGTTACAGTAGATCTAATCCGTAGATTTTGATTTTCAAATAGTCGCGCAATCTCGTTTCCTTTTTGATCCACAATATTAAGATGAAGTAATTTGAGTGCTCCAGATATCAGCATTCCTTTGAGCTTTGGAAATTTTTCTCCGTTATAAACAGTAAGTCCACTAGGAGCGATACTAGGAACATATTTAATTAAAGGTTGCTCCATTCCCTCTTTATGGGTTCCTTCTCCGATAGAAAATGGTCCCCAATATTCTTTGCCATAAGTGATGACAGGCCATCCATAGTTTTTTCCCTTCTCAACTACGTTGATCTCGTCTCCTCCGCGAGGGCCATGTTCCATTTCAAAAAGTTTTTTACTAACTGTATCGTAAAATAAGCCTTGGGGATTTCGATGTCCATATGACCAAATTTCATTTAAGGCTCCAACTTTACTGATAAAGGGATTATCTTTTGGGACTGTGCCATCCAAATTGAGTCTTATAATTTTTCCTTGGTGATTATCTAGCTTTTGCGCCTTCTCTCTCTGCCCCCGATCACCTACACTCAAAAAAAGATGGCCCGCATTGTCGAAAGTTATTCTTGAGCCGTAATGATGGTGATTATCAGATTTTCCCTTAGCAATAAATATATCTTTAAAAGAGATCAACTTTTTTCCCTCTATTTTTGCTTGGGCCAAAGCGGTAGTTTGATACTCTCCCATTTTTTTAGAGTAAGTGAAATAAATGATATTATTCTTTTCAAATTCTGGGTGAAGCTTGATATCTAGCATTCCTCCCTGATTTCTTTTTACAACTTTTGGTGCTCCCTCAAAGGTTTCAACTTTTTTAGAGTTTAAATTCAATTTTCTGATTTTTCCCTCTCTTTCAGTGAAATAGAGATCGTCTCCAGAAAAATCCATCCCCCAAACAATCCCTAGACCCTCTTTTACGAGTTCGTAAGAAACATCAAGACTTGCTTGAACCGTACTAACTCCCATAAGGAGCGTAAAAATAATAACCTTCATTTTTCCTCATTTTATTTAACTGAATAATTTAAAAACTTTGATCTCATCATTGAGATATATAATGATCTAGGTAGAAAACTTAAGAATCTAACTAAACCAGAAAAAAACCTGGGATAAGCGTAATAAGATTTTTTCTTCATAATCGCGGAGTAAAACTTATCTCCTGCTCTAGTAGCAGAAACTATAAATGGCATCGGATGTTTATTTCTTTGAGTCAAAGGAGTATCAACAAATCCTGGATGGATACAAGTAACATCAATATTTGATTGCTTAAAGTCTATTGCATAGCTCTCAAAGAGTTTCGATACTGCTGACTTTGAAGCCGCATAGGCAGATGTGCCCGGAAGTCCATTAAATCCTGCAATACTACTAATGCAGACAACGTGTCCTGAGCCTTTTTGATGAAAATACTCCAACGCAGGCTCAATTGTGTTCATCACTCCAAAAACATTAACTTCAAAAATACGCTTGGACTCAGCAAAGTTGGGAATAGCACTTTTTTCAGAGTAACCAATACCAGCGTTCGCAATGATAATATCAAGTCCCCCTTGATGTTTTATGAAGTGCTCAACGCAAACTTTCATTTGATCTGATTTTGCTACGTCTGATTGATAGAAAATTATTCTTTTATCTCTGATAGCATTATATTTTTCTTGCGAGCGCCCCGTCACTGCAACTATCGCTCCTTCGGCTAAGAATTTTTTGGCAAGGGCGAGTCCGATACCTGTGGTACCACCAGTAATAAAAACTTTCAGTGACATGAAGCCTCTCGCTTGGACTTAAACCTTGGTTTAACCTCCTCCAAATAAATTCCTTTAATGAGAAGAACAATGAGAATAGCAGCACTTAAAGATTGCCACCAAGAACCACTATGGGAATGCTCCAAAAGTATTTCATTTATTTGAACTGTAAAAAAACGGCTATAGAGGTAATCGACCAAAAAGGAAAATCCAAGTGCCACAATAACAATAGAAAAGATGTTAAGGATGACTCCTCTTTTCCCAATATATTTTTGAAGAACCGCTATATTGGAAATATTTGTAGATGGCCCAACTAAGAGAAGTAGTAGTGCGGAACCAGGAGACAAACCCTTTAACATCAAAGAAGCCGCAATAGGAGTAGAGGCTGAAGCGCAGATATAAAGTGGAATTCCAATCACCAGAATCATCAATCTATCCTCTAACATAGAAAGGCTGGCAAAATAATTTTCTGGAACAATATAATCAATCATTGCTCCAAGAAGAATTCCTATTGTGAGCCATCCAGCAATATCGTCACTAAGCTTTCCAAATCCATATTGAAATACCTGTTTTATTCTATCTGAGAAAGCAATTTTTTTAACTTCCTCTTTTTTCGAATGACAGCAATGTCCATCACTCGAAGCTTCTTCTTCCAATGGCATCACATTCTCCTTATTTAAGAAAAATTGCAAAGTACCTGCGAAAAAAGCCGAGCAAAAGGCAGCAATGGGTCGAATAATAGTCATCGGTAAATCCATAAGAGCATAGGTAATAGAAATAGAATCAATTCCCGACTCTGGAGTTGAAATTAAAAAGGCAGATGTAGCCGCATTCGAAGCTCCATTTTTTTTCAATGTAACCGCCGTAGGGATAACTGAACAAGAGCAAAGTGGAAGTGGGACCCCAATAAGGGAGGCTTTGAATATACTACTGAACCTGTGCGCTCCAAGCCAGCTTTTAAGCTTTGATGTGGGAACAAACTGATTAATGATCCCAGAGACAAAAAATCCTAATAAAAGATAAGGTGCTGAAACCAATAAATATGACCATAATACATCTAAATAAGTCATGGAGCCTCCACCTCGAGCTTAACATAAAGCTAGTCGTTTCACGATTAAAATTGGTGAGACTCAAAGTAAAATTAGTAAGTTTCCTCATCTCCAGTAAGTGGAGTGGTACGTATTGTGCAGGACAGCCGATCCTCTCGACAATTTAGGTGATTCTGAAGCGTTGGGTTGTATTTCACTAGATTTTGTAATCGTTCAATCCCTGAAGAGTGGCCTGCTTCCGACTCAGTGGATCCAGCTTGGCAAAGTTGAAAAGCTAGGGCTTGGAACTCTTCTAGAGAAACATTTGGACGAGTATTTTCTACCAGCGTGTGAGCCAACAAATCAGCCAGGTCTTCACCAATTTCTTTTTTATTGGATCGATCTGAATACATACAAGCCCGGTGTCTTTTTTTAATGTCTTCTCTCGAGCCTCTGGATAGTCTCATAGCAGCGATTCGATCTACGTGTGCTGTATAATGATGAGCCATTTCATGAGCCATGACAAAATCAACAAAATAATCATTCACGGGGTTCATATTGGCCAAAACAAGATTTTGATTGGCTAGAATTGATGTGGTTTGATCACGGACAATATTAACAACTCCAAATATACTTCTTAAACTAGTCGGACTTATCAATAAGCCTGCATTAATACCTAAATCCAATTCTGTAAATTGGAGACCTTGAACCATTGTGTCTGAAAGACTCTCCATAACCAATTCAGAAGATCTCTCCGACATAAGTGTTCCCGGAAGGCGCCTAAGGATTCGATTCATTTGATTCAAATTTGACTCGCTATTAGGAGCGAGTTCAAAATACCATGGATTTTGTAACGCACTTCCTAGTGACTCACCGTAGGTTCTGAACTTTTGACGAAGCCTTTCTTCACTTGCTTGATAGTCTGGCGTATCAAAAATTGAATTAAATAATTCTGTCGCTCGATTCAATTTCCAATATCTTAGACAGAGTTCTTCAGGGCTCGGAGCATTTTCAGCTGGTAGTTGAGGTCCTGAATTACAAAGATCAACCTCTAAATCTGAGATAGCTAAGTCTATCGGGCCTGAGCCTTCAATAGTTCTTGCATCCTCCATGGATTCTATTTTTGATATTGCTTCAATATCATTATTGATTGCAGTTAGCTCTTCTGACATTGCGAATTCAACATCCGGCAGTCCTGCTTCACAAGCCTGGTCGAAAAACGCTTGAGTTGCCTCTTCGCAACTTAGTTGTTGAAGGCTCAACTGCTCTGGTGGAAGAGTATTCTGACCACATTCCTCAGCTAAAGTGTAAGTACTAAATATAATTAAAAAAATCGCAACCTTCATCAAATACCTTCTCGGAGACTTGAAGGTATAAGTTCAAGTCTGAGCACAATGCAGCAAAATTGTCCTATCCGCATAATTTTCCAACAAAGAAGTTGACGGAACTGCCCTAACTTTCTATATTACTTCTTACCCAAGCGGGGGCGTAGTTAAGTTGGTTATAACGTCTGCCTGTCACGCAGAAGGCCGAGGGTTCGAGTCCCTTCGCTCCCGCCATTTTCTTTTGAAATCCTAGAAAATTCGTCGTTACCTCACCAGTTCATTTGCTGCGGAGTACTTGTGTGTACGCCTCACTCATTCACTAGCTTGTGCCTAGAATTTTCTAGGATTTGAAAAGAAAAAAATATGGAGTGAAGGGACGAGAAGTGAGTTGACCGCGCCATCAGGCGATGAGCGAGCCGGATGCGAGCGGAAGGTCAATGAACTGGCGAGAAATCAATAAACACGAAATGTTTGATTTCGGGGAGTCCCGCTCCCGCCATTTTCAAGATTTCCGGAGGAAATCTTTTTTTTGCCCGCGAACTAGGTCAAACCTAATATTTGCACTTTATGTGTTGAAATCTCATCATTTCCTTTAAAGACTCTAGAATCAAGTTTTTCCCCTCCAATATATTCTACTTTTGGAATTTGAAACGAATTCACGTTCAAAATGAGGAGATAAAAAATGAAAAAAATTGCCTGTTTATGTCTACTATCCAGTTCAATAGTTTTTGCCCAGGAAAACACAAGTATGACCCAATCGAATAGTGATATGGAAAATTCACTAATTTTTTCTGTATTCGGAGTGGCCTCTGAAACTGAAAAAGAAGTCAGAAATGAAGTCGACCGTAGTGAATATGACAAAGGTTACGGTTTATTTGTAGAAGGTAATTTTAATGACCACTTTGGTGTTGAAACTGGTGCCTATATCATTAAAAGACAATATGAAGTTTCCAATAGATTCGGATCTATTACAACTAGTGTTGATAGGCTCACTGTACCCGTTTTAGCTAAATTCTGGTTAGCGGACTTTTTCTCTGTCGGTATAGGTCCCTACGCTTCTTTTTCGATTGGAGATGAAAGAACAGACGTAAACCTTGCAGGAATTAATATAGCTTCAAGCGAGTCAAAAGCCTCAGAAGACCAAGAGATCGGTCTAGAAACATCTGCAACTTTTAATCTTGCAGTTAATGATAAAACGGGTGTTTTCGCAGAAGGAAGATATTCAAGACCTTTTGATAATGAAGCCAATGATCAATTCGTAAATCACGTAAGTCTACTTGCCGGCTTAAAGGTTGACTTATAAAACGGCAATAACGAAATCAAAATTAGTGGGTAGTCATGACTACCCACTTTCGTTCACATACCTGAGAGTCTATACCACTGTGGACTCTCCGAATCATCACTATCACATGCAAGCTTCACTGACTCTCGACCATCGTTATAATTTAGTATAAGACTTCCCTTCTCCTGGCAAATAGACTCGATTTCTCTCAGCAATTGCCCCCCTCCTTTACCAAAGCTTTTACCTTGGGCACCAACGAAGACGTATTCCTCCTTCTTTAAGATTGAACATGTTTCATTTCCTCTAACCTTAAAAACAGATCCATGTCCATAAACATCTACCCGACCTTGGCAATCTTTTCGCATCATACTTGAAATCAAGTTTTGATAAAATTTGCTGGAAAACTCAGGAGGTAAGTTTTCAGGGTCTGAGAGAGGTTTTATTCCTGCATATTTGGCAATTTGTTCTAACCAATATTCAGAGCGACCACGTTCCTCCCACTCTAATTCAAATATGAGTTCAGAAAGTCTTTTTTGTTTAAATTCGTTTTTTAAGATCGAGTGAAAATCTTCACTATTATATTTTCCATTTTGAGTCTTGGCTTTATTAAGCAGCTTTTCCCAAAATGCATACATATCACTATTTTGATTTCTTAAAACTTTATCTAAAGTGAGCCATATAAAAGCACCACAATGATAATAATTCTTATAACGTCGAAGTTTTGATGACATATTAAGGGGGATTGAATTCAAGTCAGACCTACAAAAATTATAAGACCTTTCAAAATTTTGTTTCAATCTCAATTTGCTGATTAATCCAAGGTCGAGTAATGCTTTGAAAGCAAAAGCATCTGCCCCTCCCTCATGAAGCCAAGCGGCTCGACTATCATTATTATTAAACATTCCACCATTCCAAAAATGGGCTACTTCATGGGCAAAAAACTTCGTTATCGTCTCAGTATTTTCATTGTTTTTTCTATGCCATCCCCTGCCTTCAATCGACAATTGCACAAGTCCTGGCAAAGTTCCCCCTGAATAACTTGTTCCCGGACGATTAATCTTCGAATAATCAAAATAAAGCACAGGTTTGAAGCTTAGGTCATGACCTGTTTTAAGGTTGTAGTATTGAACCAATTTTGGGAAAAAATGATTCAATTGATTCTTTATCCACCTTGGGATTTCTTGATCTATATAGGCTTTGACCCTGTTTGAATCTATTGGTTTAGTCTTGCCAAGAAACAAATAGGTTCCCTTTAAAGATTTGTCTTCCCACTTCATAACAGGAGAGGATGGAGTAGAGGCATATAGACTCTGTTTCCATTGAACTTCTTCATCCACGTAAAAAAGATTTTGATGTTTGACTTGGACAGGGTGTACATAAAGATGACCAGTGTATATAAGTCGTCCTCCATCTGAAAACTTACGGAAAAATTCATAGTCTTTTGGAGTATGATCAAAATAAGACTCGAATTCTACTTCGAATTGATCAAATGATTCATCTTCAGAAAATATACATTCTTGATTATCAATCAATTTAAATTTAAGACCTGGAGTCTTAATTTTCCACTCTTTTTGCCTAAATTGATTAATTTGCCTATGAAAGACAACGGCTCTTTCTGCGACCGGTAAATCATATTTAACGATCCATTTGTCTTTTGCTTTTTCTTTAATAGTGATTTTAACTTTATTAGGTCGCTGAGATTTTGAAACTTTTTCCTTTAAGCTACCACAACTTAAGAGAGTCAAAGCAAAGCTCAACATAAAAACTTCAAACTTTAATATATGCTTTGAAATTGTCATCTTAGCTTTTAAAACTTTCCTTTAAAATTCGAAACGAATACTGGTTTATCACTTCCTTTAATTAAGCCAACAAACTGGGTATCAACTTCACTAGCGCCTTTTTCTGAGCGTAGAATTTTAATATGATCATCGAGTTTTGCTTCAGAGAGAAAATTAATTTCAAACTCAGAAAGAAAAAGTTTCTTATGATATTGAAGTTCAATTGTATCTAAAACCCATTGAGTGTATTTCGTGTTATTGACATGATTATTGATATCTAAATCGGTGACCCTAACTATTCGCTCACCTGAATCCTGAAACTCATCTCTCTTGACTAATTTTTCAGCCTTAAATGGCAAACAATAGTCTTCTCTAGCTCTCACAGTGACTGGGAAATCTTCAAGTTTTGCCATCTTTCTCGTTTCTCCATCCATTAAAAGCCAGGAAACGGAACACTCACCAATTAAATTGTCTTCTAGATAGAACTCAATGTCTCGATAAACGATTTTACCAGAAAGAAGCCTAATCCAAGTTTTGAAACGTAGCTTATCATTCCATTTAGGCCACTTTTTCACCTGAATTCTTTGTCCAACAAGAACCCAGAATTTATTTAATTTAATTTGAGCTTCATAACCAAACCCTTGAACTTCAGCATGTTGGCTTGAAAGATCCTGAATAATATTGAGAAGACCAAAAATACCCAGTTTTCCATTAATATTAATCATGGGCAGACTAACTTCATATTCTTTTTCAAATATAATTGATTCGTTCACAATGTACCTTTGTATTTTTATTAGCTATCGCAGTATAAATCTTTTTGTCAGATACTCAAGGCGCAAAATTTAAATTATTTCTTTGATTATAAATTCTGACTGCGTTAGTGAACTCTTCTTGTAGAATTCTCTGCTGAGTCCCTGTTAAGCCCCCATTTGTAATCAATTCGACAGCTCCAGAACCAGGACTCGTTCCTTGCATATTTGTAGCAAAAATTAGGCTGCGCAATTCATCTTGGGTGAATCTAGATTCAAGTCTGGCCCTTAAGGTTTTTTCGATCCCTTCCCCTTGAGCTGCAATGACCGCTCGAGAATTTACATCTGCCATTCCTGCAGGAAAAAAGCTCACCCTCATACTAGAAGGTACACCTGCCTCAGCCTGGGCTAGAATCAATTCCCTCTGAATTTGAGGAGTAATAACACCAGAGGGAATGGCAACTAAGTCATCACCGCTAACAGTGATATCAACAGTAATATTATGTCGTCCTAATACTTCAGTAATAGTTTCTCGAGAACGAGTTTTTAATCCATCTAAAAAATCAGTGACTCCTCCTTCCCTAATTCGAGTCGCAGCAATCGCATCATTCAAGTCAGAGTTTTCAGCGAGAGCTCTCGCAGTAGCTTCTGCATTGAGACTCCCCACTCCTGCGAAATCGATGGTCATCCCCCCGTTAACACCAGCTGAAAAATCATGTGACTCTCTTCTCGCTAAAAGTAAACCAGGTGAAAATTGATCAATATTTTCAAAGTAATCTCTAAATTGTTGGATGTTTTCTGCACCAAGATTTAGACCGTGCCTATTATTCAAAATGCGAGCAACTTCAGAATTGTCAGATTTTTTTCTTAATAACTCGAATACTGCGGGTGTTGGCGTTCCATGCCTACTTATTAATGGAGTATCTCCGTATCTCATTCGAAGCCCGCTGATTTGGCCTTGAGTGAGTTGAAACGTCTCTGTTACATCAGACCAAGTGCTAAAAGGAGGAAATCTAGCTTGAACATTAGCATGATCTCCCGTCCTTCCAATCCCACTACCAAACCATTCAGAACCTAAAGCTTCAGTAGTTATTGTTGTGTAGTTATTATCTCTTAATTCTTGCATAAACCTATCATCAACTTCATCCAGGATTCTACGAAGCTGGCTCATTAATTCATCTTCAGCTCCAGGGGGACCTCGAATCGCAAACCTTGCCCCCTTATAGTCGGAGTAAGGAAGTAAGCTCAAACTTGGATTTTCTCTTTGAAAGCGAATCAGCGCCTCTTGAATCATAGCATTGTGACGATTGGTAAGTGCATCCACTAGGGCCTTATCTTCTAAATTATCATTTAACCATTTTAGACTTTGATTTTGAGAGTCTATAAAAACAACGCCTGGCTGAGGCTCTGATTGTCTTGCTAGTTCCAAGAATGCTTCATTTGCATTTTCATCTGCAATACTTCTCGTGGCATAATTTTGTCTGAGTAATTGCTCACTGGTAGAGGGAGGGAGTTCTTGAGTGACTTCATCTAAAATTTCATTTGGGGCAACTGTATTTAATCTCGAAGAGGGAGGAGAAACACCTGAAGATCTAGGTGGGGTTGGCGCTATAGTGTCTGCTGGTGCCCTGACTATAATCTCATCAGCTTCTGAGGCAATTTCATCAGCAGCAGATATAGGTGCCGGAGTCATTCTTGCAACATCATCTGCATTTCTGAACATTTTTCTTGCACTAGCCGCCGTCATTGTCCCTGGTAAGAGCCAAGTGGAAAGGCAAGCCACAATACTTGCTTCAGATTTTATCTCATACATTTGCTTTTCGGGATTACATTCATTACTGGCTTTTGAAGCGAGATATTCCTCGGGCATACAAGAGTCGATCATATCTCTTGTTAGAGCGTAAGTTTCACCATAGGCTTCCATACCAGTTGTTAGTCCCGCTCCAAACAGCATTAAAGAAATAGAACTTCTTTCAATGGTAGAGAAATTCATAGCTCTAGAGCTTAATCCAAGACGACCGAGCATAAGAGCACTTCTGGCCCTTAACATAACACCCGCTGTTGGAATTAAAATTGATGCAGCTATCTCCGCCACCATTCGTGAATTTGCACCGTCGACATAAGTCGAGTTATGACGACAAACTACATTTTGGATAAATTCAGGATCCATTTCAGCATTGATTAGAGCATTATGAACAAGGCCATTAGTCACCAGTGATCTTCTAAAAGCAGCATCCTCATCTCGATTGATATGGAAATATCTTTTGCCCGATCCAACAGGTGACTCATAAGACTTTTCCGAAATTGCAGCAAACGAGTCACTTGCCTCGGTAGCAAGTCTTTTTATGACTTTATTGTATTCAGATCTAAATTCTTCTGCTGTAGGCGGAGGGACCATATTTGAAAGCTCAAGTAATTTTGATTTCATCGAAGGCCTGTTCCCCATCGGAATGGCTGAAACTAGCTCTTGAATACTTCGCCGATTCTCTATCGTTCTCTCTTGGTGAGCTCTTTCACTATCTAAGAAATTCATGGCGCAATCACCTGGAAAATAACTGGTACAACTTACCATATCAGATACTAGGAGATGTCTTTCAAGAGATTCTTGAACCACTTCATCATTTTGACGGATATCCGATTTTGAAATTTGAAATTGATTCCAGGCTCGTTTTACGAGATTGTCGTCACTCAACTCCTCCATAGAAGTCTCTTCTTGAAGCTCGTTAGTCATATAATGTTCGTAAAAATCAGTCTGACATTTATTAAAATTATAGATTTCAAGAGCAGCTGAACTAAAGACGACATTATCTATGAGACTATTAAAATCCCTGGGAACTTCTGGTGTCGCGCGATAGGTATGATCGTCTCTATGCCAAAATGGCAAAGTACAACGATAACCAAAATATTCATCAACATCGCTTTCTTGCCAATCACAAGAACCAAAAACAGTTCCAAAACTTTGATCAACTTCTTCAAGCCAGCTAAGACTAAAGCTTGGAGAACAAATGCAAAAGAATAAGAAACTGAGAACAAAACTCTTCATCTCTTAATATATCGGCTATTTGGAGGTGAAAACTCTAAACCTAGATACCCGAGGGAACTTTTTGCTTTCCCCATTGGAGTTAAAAATATCAAATAAATTTAAACACTTAGATCTCTTAGCCTTATTGAAAGACTTCTAAATGATTACCGTTTTTAAATACTGATAGCTTTCTTTTGCCTATTAATCCAGGTTTGCCATCATTACCATTTCGACCATAACTTCCAGGATTGGCTTGATAGTCTGGCTTAACTCTACATTGATGCGCTTTAATAGATCTTACATGCTCATCAAATTCTTTAAGCGAAGTTCTTGCCACAGAAGGAAGAAAGCCTCCCGGTTTTCCCCCAAGTTGTCCCACTTGCCCGGAACTTCCATTGCCAGGTTCACTAACAAAATGTATTTGAATCTTAGATTCATTTTTAGAAGTAAAAACGAAAACTCCCATATCCCCTCCACTTTGTCCTTTAGCACCGTCCACACCATCATGACCATTTGTTGCCCTACTACTTGCCAGTGCAATGTCTCTACATTTTCTTGCACGACTCCCTCTTACTCCTCTACCCAGAATATCTGCTGGACTCCCTTTCTGAGCTCTTTTTCCTGATGGATAACTTGGAATATAAGAACCTCCATCTTGTCCACTTAAATCCACTGTTAAATCGCCTTCCATTTCTTCCGTTATAATTCTTAGCTCTCCCCCATCTTTGCCATTTTGCCCTTTTGGGGCTTTTTGATCTTCTTCGGAAAAGGATTTCACTTGTCCACCTAGTGAAAAAAAGCGCTCAGCAACAAGAGAAATTTTTTGGTCTTTTATTAACAATGTACTTTCATCTTTGATTAAAATGATTCCCAGTTTAATAGAGTCATTAAGGTCAGGCCGTAATTCAGAAATATACAATTGATTTTCGATAATTATATCTTTATAAATTTTTTTAGGCTTATTCATAAAAACTACTCTGTCATTTAGATCTTCAACTCGACACTGAACCACAACTTCCAAAGGGTCATCATCCGTTAAGTTAAACGCCATATTTAATCGTGAAGCCCCTACCTCAAAAGCCTCTTCGAGAATTTCTACTTTCCCAAGTCTATTCCTGGACTTTTCGCAGATAAGCTTCTCTCCACTAAAGGCGGGAGACTTAAAATCTGCTTGAATGATATATTCATTAAAAAGGTGTTCATGGGATAAAATAGAGTTTTGATCTAAGTTTTTAACACGATTAATTTTTTTAACAAATTTGAGAGGTCCCTCATCCATAGAAATTTGAATATTTTCTTGAGTCGAAAGAGAGTTCCATTGAGAATTATTTTCGTTGTCCTGATTTTTTCCACAACTAACAAACTGAACTAACGAGATTAAAAGAATAAAATTTTTCATGTAGCCTCCAATATCTTGATTGAAGGCCACATTACTGATTCGATAAGACTAAGCTAAGGCTGCTATGCTCTTAGTCGTTCTTTTTTTCAAATCTAAAAAAATTTATAATCCCGCATTTTGCTCACTTAAAGCCATCTTTTGATTCTTAATTTGATCAATGAGGTTTGCTACAGATGAGTCATCTTTTTTATGCTTTTGTGCTTTTTTCAAAGACGCTAGTGCTAAATCCAACTCGTTATTGCTAAAATGGGCCAATCCAATCGCATAGTGAACTTTTCCAGTATCTTTAAGCTTTCCTTTTACAAGAGACTTCTCAAAAGAGTTTATTGCCTCAGCTACTTTGTCGCCTTCAAGAAGCATATAGCCACGTTTTGCTAAGATTTCGCCATCATTTGAAAGATTACCTGCTCTTTCTAAGACTTCAACGGCAAGATCTAATTCACGAGCCTGATAAAATGCTTGAGAGAGTAGTTCTAAGTTTTCTTTAGTCTCTTTTACTCTTCCTGCTTGGATTTCCTTATCTAGAACGACTGCTCCTTTATAAGGCATTTTAAGAAAAATCATAAGACTTACCATATTATTGATTTCACTTTCTTCAGTGATATGTCCTTCTTTATAAGCCATTTCCATAATAGCTAAGGCTTTTTCGTCTTCAAAAAGAGATAGATAAGTCTGGTATAATTGTTTCCAGTATCTCCCTTTTTCAGGATATTGACTGGTAAGAGTGATCAATATTTTTAGAGCGTTCTGAAAGCGCTCTAGGCTATGATTTAAGGATAACGCGTACTGAAGCCATTTTTCTTGTGGCTTTGCTTCCAAGTTAATCGCTTGATTTACATAGTCTAAGGCCTTAGCTTTTTCACCTTTTTGACCAAGGATCATTCCCATTAACATATAGGACTGAGCCGTTCTTTTTTCAGCAAGTGAAAACCATTCCGTTAATGTTGCATGAGCATCTTCAAAGGACTCTTCTGCAAATTGTAGCTGAGCAAGAGTGTATAGCGTAGACATCGTAGGCGCATAAGGAAGAGTATTTACTTTAAGTGCATTTTTCAGAGCTTTAATAGCCTTTTTATTATTTCCAGATCCAGCAAGTGTAAATCCAAGATTCTGCCAGACCAGAGCATACTCATAACGTCGTTTTTCAGTTTGTTTTAAAAGCTGTAATAGTTCTGCAACAGCTTTATTGTCCTCTTTATTTCTAGAATACCGAAACGCTCGCTCAAGCCTTTTGTGGGTTATTTTTGAAGTAAGTCCCGCTTTTCTTTGCATGAGTCTTTCTTTAGCAGACATTGTTGGCTTGATAGCAGCAAAAGCTGAAAGAGAAAATGATAGGATGAGAAAACTAATTATTGTAAACTTCATTTTTACTGCTCCATCTTAAAGTCTAATTGGACTTTTAATCCTGTTCTTTTAACACCCTTGCCTTTGACTATTTTAGGGCGATATTTCCATTTTAAGACCGCGCGTCTTGCTGCGAGATCAAAAACATCTCTTGGACTAGAATCTACTACTCTAGCGTCCGAAACAGTCCCATCTGGGTTTAGATCAAATTGAATTCTCACCCAACCTTGCTCGATACCTTGACTCAAAGCTTCTCTAGGAAACTGAGGCTCAACACGAACGAGTGGCATTTCATCTGAACCTTGAGAGGCACCTCCGCCTCCGGCTGCGACTCCCATACCACCTTTACCAAGGGCAAGAGGAATATCTAGTTTCGGCGTATCAAATTTCATATCTGGACGATTAGGTGTCACAGACTTTTGTTTCATATTGACTGACTTAGTAGCTTTAGGTTGTTCTTTAATCTCTGGTTTTTTAGGTAACTTCCTTTTTCTAAGCTCTGTTTGTGTTGGACGTTTAATTCTCACAAACTCAATCACATTTTCAGAGTCACTGGATTTCCCTAAACTTTTTCCGCCACTTATTAGATAGGCCATAAAGTAAAAAAGAAAAGTTGTGACAATTACGGCTACAGATAGGTAGCCTAAAAATTGAACACTTGAATTTCTTTGACTCGCAACTCTAATCATTGACCTTACCCGCAACTGAAATATTTGTGATTCCACCAAGTCTGACTTGATCCATAACCTGGACTAAGATTCCTGTTTTAGAGGCTTTATCGGCTTGAATAACGACACTTCCCTCTGGCATCTCAGCTCTCATTCTCTCAATATTGGCGCGAACAGAACGGACATCAACTTTACGTCGATCCATCCAAACATCGCCAAGCTCATTAATCGCAATTAAGATACTAGCCTTTTCTTTATTATCAGAGCTTGCGGCTGTCGGTCGATTGACGTCAATTCCAGCTTCTTTAACAAAAGAGGTCGTAACGATAAAAAAGATAAGCATAATAAAGACAACATCAAGCATCGAAGTCATATCGATTGTTGCTTCATCGGCTCCAGCAGTTCTAGAAGCTTTTCTTCTCATGATTATACCTCCTCCTCAAAAGTGAGTTCATCACTTAAGTGGTTAAATAAAGTGTTTGATTTGTTTTCAAAAAAACTTCCAAAAAATAATCCTGAAAGTGCAGCCACCATTCCGGCCATCGTAGGTATCGTGGCCATAGAAATTCCACTCGCCATAAGTCTTGCGTTTCCAGTTCCCGTCATGGCCATAACATCAAAAACTGAAATCATTCCAGTCACAGTTCCTAAAAGTCCCAACAATGGACAAAGAGCGACTAGAACTTTGATGTTTGAAATATTCTTTTTAAGCGACATCTTTACTATAGAGAGCTGAGCTTCTCGAACTCTATGAGCTGTCCAAGACTTATGCTCAGATCTCCCGTGCCATGCTTCAACGATTTTACCTTTCATCGATGGAAATACTTTCCACATAAAAAGGTATCTCTCTAAGATCAAACTCCAAAGTAAGATCGAGGTGAAGAAGATGACCCATAAGACATCTCCTCCGGCACTTAGAAAGTCGCTTACAAATTGTAGGACTTGATTCATGCTTTAATCCCCTGTTCGGCTTTTTCAGCTAAAAGTCCAGCTGTTTGTTCTTCAAGTATTTGTACTAACTCCTGACTTTTCCCAGAGATTAGATTATGGAGAAGTAAAAGAGGAATCGCACAGACAAGACCAAGGACAGTTGTCACAAGAGCTGTGGAGATACCACCAGCCATAAGCTTTGGATCTCCAGTTCCAAAAAGCGTAATAGATTGGAATGTTCCGATCATACCAGTAACAGTTCCGAGCAGCCCTAGAAGAGGAGCAACAGCAGCAAGTAACTTAATCGTACTAATTCCTCGCTCTAACTTAGGAACAGCTTTTGTGATGGATGCATCCATTTTAAGCTCAAGTGTTTCAATATCTTTATCTTTAAACTCATTAAAATCTTTCATAAGCTGTCCCAGAAGGTTTCCTTCAAGAGTCTCTGAAGAATTAAGCTGAGCACTCATTTTCTTTTTCTCTCGAGTTAAGCTTACAAATCTCTCTCCTACAAGTATGAGTCCAACAAAAAGAAGTGCTAGAATTACGTACCCAACAACTCCCCCTTGATTAATTCTCTCTCTGAGACTTGGAGTATTGACGAGCATTGAAAGCAATGATCCACGAGAAGGATCCACCGCTAAAGCTTGAACTCCCTTTTTACTCGCTTCAAAATCTTCTACCATTGAAAGAACTTCACTAGGCTGACGCTCAAGTTCGATTATCTGCTTTGTCTCACCGCTGTAAACGAGATATTTACCGTCTGCGATTAGGTTGAAACTTCCAATTCTTGTGACATCTTTTTCAACCGCAACTCCTGAAGGCTCAAGAATTTTTGATTTGAAAGTCACAATTTTTCCTGATTCATTAATTTCATTAAGTATTCCATACCAAAGGCTTTTAAGCTCACCTAATGTAGGAAGAGCTTTTCTTGAAGCAAGGCTATCGACAAATTGCTCACGACCAGGAATTTGAGCAGAAACAACTGAAGTTTGAAATACCGACTTTAAGTCTCCTGAAGTTTGTTTTACAACTCCGAACATTTCACCAAGAGTTCCACTGGCAATATTAAGATCATTTTCTAGTGCCGTAAGAGTCTTCTCATTTGACTCAAAGGAGCTAGTCAATTGATCCGTTTTCGCTTCAAGACTAGCTAGTTTTGCTTTCGCGTTAGCAAGTAGTTCAGCTTGCTTCTTCTTATCAGAAAGAAAATCAGCTTCTCTTTTTTGAGCAATTTTCGTTTCTTGAGTTTTCTCTGCATTAATTTTAGTCAGGAGATTATCCAAAACTGGATTGGCCATAACATTCAATGAAAGCATTAGAGCGGGTACAATCAATAGTTTTTTCATTATAGTGTCTCCTTCTTAAGAGGTAATGTAAGTAGTTCTGGGGCTGTTTGTTTACGAGCGACTTTCAATCCTGTTGTGATTGATCTTCTATAGTCGTCATCAAGCTCAACCCATTTCTTTGCAGTTTTATCCCAAACTCCTTGTTTTTTCTGATCAAGAGTTTGATAAGCAAGAGCAAGTCTTCCCACTCTCAAGAAATCAACTGTTATATCTTTTTTCCCAGTAGTGAGTTTTCCTCTGTAAGCTTCAAGGGTACGCCCATATTCATTTTCAACTTGATAGGCCTCAAGAATTCGACGGAATTTTTCGGAAGTCGAAACATCCGCTCTATTCATCATCTCTTTTAGGTCTGCGACACGCTTTTTTCTCTCAATAGGAAGAAAGGGGGTATCATTTTCAACCATTTTATCCAGGGTCGCGAGCATTTCTAGCATAAAAGGAACAACTCCTTCATTAGTCTCCTTAATGCTTGCGATTTGATTTTTTAATGACTCTTGCTCATCCACTTGGTTTTGGATTAACTTCTCCAACTGAGCATTGTAGATCTGAGTATTTTCAATTTTTTGCAGAGTTCTTTTATACTCATCTAAAAGTTTTTGAGTCTCAATATCAAGCGTATCAACTTTTGCTTGCGAATCTTGAGTGATCTTTTCGCTATTTAATTGTTCCTTAATATCTCTTCCAAGTTTTGCTTTATCATTAGCAAGAATCTGAAAAGAGAGTAAAAGCATAAGTCCTGTCGCAAGTTTCTTATTCATTCTATTTCCCCTTTTTATTTGCTTTATTTTATTCATTGTCTCTCCCTTAAAATCTCTGCTGGAATCCAACAAAGACACTTTGTCCTCTAGGATTGTACAAAGAAGTATTCAACTGATTGGTAGCATTTGAATCATCGAGAGGTGGAATCGTTTTAAAAATATTTTGAACCCCGAGAGTCGCTGATGTATCTCTTGATATCGCATAGCCAATATTCAGATGAGACTCTGTGTATGATTCAAGCATGCCCTCTTCAGCGACTGCTTTTTCATGCTCACCGATCGTTACATTATTAAGAGATATCGTGAGTTTCTTTCTTCTATAATTAAGAGTCACGTTATTTCTCCAAGAGGGATATCCATTTTGTCCTAAGATGTCTTCGAATCCAGTTCCAGGAAAACCTTCGTTCTTGTAGTAGAAAAGCTGAGAGTGATTGATCTGAATACTAAAACTATTAGTTAATGCAAATCTTGTGGTTAGATCAACACCACTGATATCCAAAGATCCTAGGTTTAGGAGGGGTGCTTCGATATAATCAATATAACCTGCATCATCTCGTTCAACTGTAATTCCAAAATTGCTTTGAAGTGAGGAAGCTCCATTGTCTAACTCGTATTGAGTGAGCTGTTGAAGATTAATATCAACTACATTACTCAATTTACTTTGCCAAACATCAATTCCAATCATATTTCTAGGATTTGGTTGAAAGACAATCCCGATATTGTAAGTTTCTGCTGTCTCTTCTTCAAGGCCTGCGTTACCGCCAGATCTAACGTTCCACTGATTAGGATTACAACTTGGAGTTGTACCACCAGCATCTTGTTCTGCTTTACAGGCAACTTCATCAATAAAAGTTGGAAATCCGTCACTCTCGGCTGCATATAGATCTTTTAGCTGGGGAGCTTTAAATCCAGTTCCAGCAGAAGCTCTCACCATAAGAGATTTTGTTATATTCCAGCTGAAACCTAATTTAGGGTTGGTTGTATTTCCAAAGTCACTAAATTCATCATAACGACCTGCTAATTGCACTTCCATACTTTTTGCAAGAGGAATAATTGTTTCAACATAGAATGATCTTGTCTCTCTCTCCCCTGCTCCATTACTTCCCGCGCTTCCAAAAACTTTTCCGTTCGCAGAGAGATCATCAACTTGTGTACTAAACTTTTCAGCCGTATGAGTGGCACCTATCGCTGCACCTGCGGCTCCATGAGAAGTCGAAAAGAGCTCCCCAGAAAATTTTAATTCCGTAAAATTATTTTCAGATCTTGATAATTGCCAAGGCTGATAAGCCGCGGAACTTAGTGAACCACGACCTGCACCATAATCAAAAGGATTAAAGTCACCATTTTCAATAAGGGCCTGCATATCTTCAGTAAGACCGTAACCGGAAACACCAAGATCATTTTTATAAACTGTATTTCTATCGAAGGTAAGGTCCCAGTCCCAAGTTCCCGTAACAGAGCCTTTCATCCCAGTTTGAAAACCTAAATTATAAGTGTCGATTTCAGTTTCACGATTCCCTAACTCTACAGCTCTATATCTTAAGGTAACATCTCCACCTGCATAGCCTGGAATTCCTAACGTGGCGGCTGTAGCAGCTGGGATACTAAAAACACCAGGGGCCGGAGCATAGTTCCACTTAACATCTTTTTTCGTACCATTTACTCTCCCGTAAAAAGTAATTCCGTTATCAGCTTCGTATTGAAAAAGTGACATAAGATTAAGTTGTTTAAGTGCTGGCACGGAAGAAGCTTCTGCAGCATAATTATATCCACAAAACTCATTTCCTCTCCCACCATCGATTATATCACCAGCAGGACAATTATTGGTATCCGGCTTCCACTTTCCACCGTCATCAATATATGAACCTGGACTACCAGAAATAGAAAAAGCCTCTTCGCTCCAAGGTCTCGTTCTATCAAAAATAACTTCATTTTCTCTATAAGAAAGAACTGTTGTAATAGAGCTTCTTGCATTAGCCGAACCTGTAATCATTTCCGCTTGTTTCGTTGCTCCACCAGAAAACTGACTCATGAAAGTCTGTTGATAAGAAACACTCGTTCCGTTGTAATCTTTATGAGTGATAATATTAATAACACCACCAAGAGCGTCAGAACCGTAGGTGGCACTCGCTCCATCTAAAAGTACGTCTACTTTTTTTACGGCAGCCATAGGAATCAGGTTTAAATCGACTGAACCAGTAACGGCATCAACCGGAAGTCTTTTTCCATTTAATAAGACAAGAGTTTTATCTGAACCAAGTCCTCTTAAGTTTACAGATGAAACACCTGCAGCCGAAGAACCTGATGCTTCTCGTGCCCCACCAAATGAACTAGCGGTAATATCTCGTAGAACATCTGAAATTGAATTGTATCCAGCTTGCTCAATCATTGATCGATCGATTTCCATAACAGGAGAAACGTTTTGACCACCAGCTCTTTTAATATGAGAGCCAGTCACGTCCAATTTTTCATATTCTGCATCCTCAGGTGCAGCTTCAACTAAGTTAGATTCAGGTTTAGCTTCTTCTTTTGCGGGAGCGATATTTTCATTATTGACCTCAAGACCTTCAGAGAACTCATCTAGGCTGAATCCATCAGAACTGTCCTGGGCACTTGCGGCTCCTACTATTAATAGACACGTAATTAATGTGATAAGTTTTGGCACTTGTTAACTCCCCCTTAACTTGGTTCCTATTAACGCCATCCATGTGTTAATGCGCCTTTACTCGCAAAAATGAGACCAAACTTTCTTACACCTTGACCTTAACTATAATTGATGAAAATAATTACTCTTAAGCTAAATTGGATTACTCAGATGTAAGAAAACGAAAATCTAGGGGTAAGTGCCAAGAAGGCCACTGGAGTTAGATTGATACCAAAATAAGGTTTAATTAATGCGACGCATGGTGTGTTTTGACTTACTCAGCTTTAGTGACAAGCTCTTCAATTTCATCTGATTCAATACTTGACACGATGCGATGAGAGCATTTCTCTACTTTCACCAAACCTGTAATTTCTTGAACGATGCGCTCCACAGCACGCGGATGACCTTTGAGAAATATATTAATAATGTATTTACCTTTTTTTACTGTGGATTCTTCCTCATATATTTCATCAAGCTCAATATTATCTGCATTCATGACAATCCGAGACACGAATCTTTTACAGTCCCCCGAAGAGAGAACCTGGATATTGAACTCCTGATGTTCTGATCTATTTTCTATGACACGAACAAATGGATTAATCAGCTTTAAGATAACTATTGCAGTCAAAGTAAAGATAGCAGCGATTAGCGGATAACCTACACCAATGGTGTATCCTATGGCAGCGACAACCCAAATCGTTGCCGCAGTAGTTAAACCAATAACGGATCCTCTACTTTGAATAATGGCCCCGGCACCAAGAAATCCTATCCCGCTTACTATTTGAGCTGAAACTCGATTGGGATCAATCATAGCTGGAGAATCACTTAAACTTAAAAGAGAGATTGTAGTGTAAAGAGTCGATCCAACACAAATCATAATATTCGTTTTAAGACCCGCTGTTTTCATTTTGATTTCGCGGTCATAACCGACTAGACCACCCAGTAAAAAAGCAGAAAGAATCTGAACACCTATACCAAAATAAATATTCACTTTACCAAAAACTTCAATGTAAATTGTCTGTTGTGAGAACTCCATCCTCTTAATTATACAGCATAGAGCCAAAACTCAAAGGTTTAGGTTCAATATTAGGAAATAATTGCCTAAAATAGAGGAGTATCAAGAAAGAGGAATAACTTATGTTAATAGGCGGACTATCAGAAAAAGAACTAAAGACAATCTCCGAACTTTTAGACTCCGAAGATATTAAATATTCAATCAAAACAGACCAAAGTATTCTCAAAGTAAATGAAGAATCACTTCAAAATAATCTTAGACATTTAAATTCACCTTCAATATCAACCGATATACTGGCCCTAGAACTTGATCCCTTGGCTTTTGATTCTATGAGCGAAAATCTAAAACAATCCCTACTTGAGTTGGGGATAACAAACGAAGTGCCGCAAGACTTATTTGTTGAAGACAGGGAAGTAGAACATGTCCAACATGAGCTTAACACTGGCAATAAGAGACTTATTGGTCATTATGCTGTTCATAGTTTAATTGCAGGACTTATCTTAATGGCCATCCTTTGGTATTTGAAAAACTAAAAGCTGTACCCAATACCAATGAATCTTCGAGCAGGAATAATGATACCGGCATCCGTTATTCCATATTCTCTTACAAATAAACTAAAGTCCTTATACCTCACTCCTAACTCGACATAGTTAGCAGAAAGATAGGTTTTACTGCATTCTTCAACAAGGTATGTATTACCATAAGAATCATTTTCAAAAGACTCCTGACAAGTTTTATTATCTCCTAAGTAAAGTCCACCTCCAACAAAAGGCTGAATATCTCTGTAAAGATTTGTGTACCATCTCAATGCTATATCAAATCCAGCATAGGTGTTTTCAGGTGTCCCAAAAATTGAGAGACCTAATTTAAACTCGAAGGGATTCTTTCTATTTTTTAAACCTAACCCAAGTCCGAGGTGAGTAAACTCATCCTGAAATGCGGCTTCTGTATAAAATATATTTTGATAATCAGACTTTTTATGGTCCAAACTCTTTTCTAACTTACTGTTGTTGAAATCACTTTTAATCTCATCATTAAGAATTGTCGCTTGATTTGAAGCTAACCAAACAGTTGAAGAACCAGAGTCTCTGACCAGGTCTTTGACTCGTTTTCTCTTATATATCGTCTTTCCATCCGCTGTTTTATTTTTAGTATAGCCTAGTGCTCGATCAGATGAGTCTGACAATTCGCTTACCGTAGCGCAACTTTGAAGCCAAAAGATGAAAAGTAAAATGATGGGAGCAAGCAGTGTTTTCATAAACTTATTAAACTTTTATTGAACTTTTTTTCCAAGTCAAAAGAAGGTCAGTTTATTGTCAACTGGATGCCATAAAACTTATACTCTATCTTGGAGCAAGGAGCAGAAAACATGGATTTAAAATCATTTCCAAAACTTATCGTTAAACAAAAATTTGAAGGGTTTGAACTACTTGGATACGAAACACGAAATAAATATACTATTTTTGATGAATCAGGTAACCAAGTCGCCTTCGCAGCTGAACAACAAAAAGGAATCTTGGGATTTCTACTGCGCCAATTTCTAGGACATTGGCGAATTTTTACCATCCTCTTTTTCACAAAAGAACGAGAAGAGTTTCTTAGAGCAACTCATCCATTTCGATTTTTCTTTCAACGCTTTGAAGTAGAATATAAAGGAAAAAAGATTGGAGCTCTCCAACAAAAATTTGGATTATTGACAAAAAAGTTCGATCTCGAAGATGAATATGGAAAAACTGTTTTGGAGATGAGATCAGGTTTTTTTAAATTTTGGACGTTTCCCTTTCTCAAGAATGGAGCGGAAGTCGCAAGAATTCAAAAGAAATGGGGAGGCGGTTTAACAGAGTTTTTCACAGACAAAGATACCTTTATGATTGATTTTGGAATGACCGAACTTTCCAATGAAATGAAACTTGTTATACTGGCGTCTTCAGTATTTGTTGATTTGCAATATTTTGAAGCAAAAGCAAGTTAAGTTTCTACTCCGGTTTTTTAGTGGAATCTCCCTTAGGTTTTTTTAATAATTGAAATTTCTGGATCGATTTAAAATCTAGGGGAATCTCCTTGGCTGAAAGTTTAACCCCGAGATACTTTTTAATAGTAGGAGCAATCCTCAGATTAGAAAAACTTGTGTCTATAGGTTTTAAATTGCAATTATGTCCAATAAAGCCAGTTTGCATTTTCTTTTGATGAGGAAGGTGTCCATGTTGTCCTTTGATTTTATCTAAAATTTTGATAACTGGCCCTTTTATATGACCACCAAAACTAAAACCATCTTTTGCTGATAATGCTGCAATGGCTTCAGGAAAAGCTTCCAATCGTCTCAAGTCTTTTTTAGAAACAATCTGATACCCAAGTTTTTGATTTTGCCTTAGAGTGCGGGTGACAAGATCTTTTATTTTTTGATCCTTCAAATAAATGGCTGCCTGGCCACCCGATATTTGAGCTATGACTTGAAAAGAGGCAAGTTCACCATTTTCATCTAGTTTTATCCATCCCTTTTTCAGAAAAAGTGCATTAATGTGAATGACTTTTCGATAATCCATAAATCCATGATCCCCAACAATCATCAGACAAGTTTTATCATCCAGTGTCTGCACAAGTGGCGTAATTAACCTATCAATCCATTTCACCGCTTTTTTAGTTTGCTCAGAGTTTCGACCTGTCTCATGCTGATTTTTATCTGCATAAATAATATGAAGAGCGGAAAACTCTGGACTATATTCTTCATATAAATATTTAAGAGCTTCAACGCCCCATACATCAGCCTCTTTCATATTAGTATAAGGCTTTAATTTTCTCTTTTTGTTTATCTTATAAGCTAAATCTTTAGTTCCATGCCTATTTACTAAAACGAATGTCTCATCAGTATTCCAAGGAGGAAGAGTGAAAATTTCTGGGACATTATAATCTATAGGAGCTCCTGCAGTAACAGGCCAGTGGATAGAAGCTGTTGTTTTTTTCTTCTCCTTCAATTCGTCCCAAAGAGTTTTTGTTTTGATATCTTTTTCATACCAATACCACTCAGTGGTCGGACCAGTTTTCCAATTAAATTTTTTGTTAGAATAAATTCCATGTTCCTCAGAGTTCACACCTGTAATAAGGGTCGTATGATTTGGATACGTCACTGAAGGAAAAATGGAAATCATTCCCTGACTTGAAACACCTTTGCTGGCCAATTTCTTCAGTAATGGTGCATCAAATTTTTTATCTTGGTAGAACTCAGGTCTAAAACCATCAATAGAAATAAGGACAACTTTTTTAGAATTAGGTTTAGGGTTTAACTGGCAAGCTGCCAGAAAAAAAATCAATAAATATCTCATATTAAAAAGGTACACCAGATGGGTCAGTACTCCAACCCATCTGATGCTAATATTAGAGATATGCTTCTAAAGTTTTATGCCCAAACTCTAAATTTTTGGCTTGATATTGCTCTCCATGTAGATCTTCAAAAACAATAGTTCCATCCTCGAACACCTGAGGCCAAATCTCCAAGGCCATCTGAAACGATCGATCACCTTTGTTTGTTTTAACCTCAAAATGTCTTAGACCGTAGTCTTCTTCAATTTCATAAATCCCAATCACTTCAAAAACAAAACTCTTAAAACTCAAATAACTCTCCACAATCTGCTTATTCTGATCATCTAGAATATTTAAATCTTCTAAAAGCGCTAACTCTTGCCCTTGATCATCTCGGATAGAAAAATACTTGTCCGGATGAGATGTGGGAAAGCAAGCTTTCAACTCAACTTCAAGCCAAGATTTGTTTTTGAGCCAAAATAATTTATGGTCTTTAGCTAATTTAAATTCCATATAATGCTCCTTTATTATGCATGGAGAAGATTAAACATCTCAGTCTGCATATCCTGTAATTTTTTGTACTCACCATCATTTTTCATCAATTCTTGGTGAGTTCCTACTTCTTCAATTTCCCCATCTTTAACAACAAGGATTCGATTTGCTTTTCGAAGAGTTGATAGTCTATGCGCTATCGCAATAACAGTCCTCCCCTCTACAAGTCTATCCAATGCATCTTGAATTTTTCTTTCAGTCTCAGTGTCTACGGCACTTGTGGCCTCATCGAGGATTAAGATCTTTGGATCATTTAAAATAGCTCGCGCTATTGAAATCCGCTGTCTTTCTCCACCAGAAAGAGTTTGTCCTCTTTCTCCCACTTTCGTATCGTAGCCTTCCTTAAACTTAAGGATAAACTCATGAGCATTAGCTGCTTTACATGCTTCGATTACCTGACTAAGTGTCGCCTTATCATTTCCATAGGTAATATTATCTAAAATAGTACCGTGAAAAAGATAAGGATCCTGATGAACCACTGCAATCTGAGATCTTAAATTTCCAATCTCAAGCCGCTTTAAACTCATTCCATCGAGCTTGATCTCCCCACTTGTTACATCATAGAAACGATTCATAAGTTTAGTGATCGTAGATTTACCACTCCCACTAGGTCCAACTAAACCAATCATCTCACCAGGCTCAATTCTAAAATTGATACCCTTTAAGACATTGCGAACTCCATCATAGCTAAAGATGACGTTTTGGAATTCGATCTCTCCTTTAAGTTTAGTTTTAACCACGCTCTCATCTGTATCAAGTACAGGTTTCGTATCAAGAATTTCAAAAACTCGATAAGCACTACTGCTTGCACGATTGAGCATTCTTGCCATCTGACCAATAATTTCAATTGGCTGTGTGAACATCGTCATATAAAGAAGAAACGATACAAATGTTCCCGCACTTATATGACCCACTTCACTCGCTGGACTTAGAAGTCTTGGAAAGGCCATAACCCAAACAAGAATCATAATTCCATGTACCACCAAGAAAATAGAAGGCCAAAACTTTGTCCAAGCCTCATGAACTTCATTGAATTCATTCAATGCCGCTTCATTTTTATTAGAAAATCTTCTAATCTCTTTTTTCTCCTGATTAAAAGATTTTACCACCTGAATTCCTGGAACTGTGTCTCCTACAATAGCCGTTAATTCAGACCATCTACGCCAACAACGAAGAAACATTCGCTTCATTCTTTCACCATGGCGATAAATGGCAAAAATGATAATCGGTACTGGCACAGTCATAAGCAAACCTAATCTCCAGTCTAGACTGATCAAAACTCCTGAAAGTCCTATCAGTGTCAAAAAGGCAATTGATACCTCGACAACACCAAAAGCAACAAAGTCCCAAATTCGGTCCGTATCTGAGCTCACTCTTGAAATGATAGTTCCCGTATGCTTACTGGCAAAAAAATCCATATCCAAAGTTTGAATATGCTTAAACAAATCCGCCCTCAAATCTCTTGCGACTTTCTCCCCCATAATGGACATTTTTTTCAATCGTAGCCAGATAAAAAATTGCTTTGCCAAATAAATCAAGCCAAGTGTTGAGATAAAAAGCACACCAATTTGCATAGCTTCTTTCCCATCCAGTCTTCCATCCTGGAAAGGTTCAATAACTTTATCAAGAACCTTCCCTGATAGATAAGCTGGAAACAAAGAAACAATCGTAAGTCCAACAGCTCCAATACTTCCTTGAAAGACTTCTTTCTTATAAGGCTTTAGATAACTTAAAAGTCTCCATACAACCTGATTCTCTTTAATCTCAGTACTCGCTTGATTTTTAAGCAGAGGTTTTAAAAGTCCATCTTGATAAAGTTCATCAGCAGTTGCATTTATATTCTCAATTCCTTCTTCCAAAAGGTATTTTAACTGAGCAAATAAAATATTCTGCTTTTGACCAAACCATAATGTTTCTAAAACATTTCCCGATTTATCGAGCAAGGCTAAGTTGTTAACAACTTTTCCCAAATTTTCTCTCACCGATATAGAGTCCAAGGCGTAGACTTTAAAATCTTCGCCTTGGAACAAATAAAGTTCCTTTGATCCGACAACGATCCATTTCTCATTTTTTTCAAAATGTTCATCTAGATCTGATAGCGCATAAAAGATCACTCTATCTGCACACTTGATCTCTACTACCTCTTTGATTTTTTTTGGTAGAGTCGCATGCTGTTTCAAATAGCGATCAAAATACTGCGTATTCACGGTATTCTCCTTACAGTTTAACTGGATACTCCAGCCGTTTTATTTCCTCGAACCTTCCAGGCTCAAGTTCTCGTTTTAAATTCGGTGCTACGAAAAAGACGTAGTACACCGCTGCGAATATCTTTTTTGGCCTGAGTTTTAGCTCAAACCGCGGACGATACAAGACCCGCTTAAGTCTTAAAGTTTCCATTGTGTTCTCCCCATTCAGGGCACAAAGGTGTGGAAAATGTCTTAGGCGCCAGTAAACAATTTCCCTGTTCTTTGTGCCTTTAAGTAAATGTAATGATTTAGATTTTCTAGTAAGTTACTGGTCAATATGGTCGCATATATAACGACGCTCGTTTGACTTTGGTGTAACTTTACAGCCTGTGCCGGTCGGTCCCGCCACGATCTGAAGATCAGAGACGAGAATTTTAGCAGCTGAAGCTTCTAAAAACATAATCATTGAATTTGTCATGTTCGTCTCCTTTTTGATTGAACTCTTTCCACCTTAACCGAAAAGAATTTTCAGCGCAACAAAAAAAATCACTTCACGTAATCTTAAAATTTAATTAAGGAAGAAATTTGTCTCTCTCCTCAGGAGAGGGAAGTCTACAGGTCTCACGTTTACCAAACCAAGAGTAGCGCCTAGAGGCTATTAATCGATAGAGAGAGTCTCGTATAAATTTCGGAATTAGGAGAATTGGATAAAGTAAAAATCCAAAAGAAAATATTTCTATTCCTAAATAAACCACGGCTGTAGAGCGATCAAATACTCTACCAAATTCATTTTGATATATTACAGACTGATCTGATTCATCTAAGTTTTTATAATCTATATTAAGTGTTTTGGCGGTCTCTCCCTGGAGAGAAGCAAAGTAAATTTTATTATGCTTATCATGTTTGATAACAAAATCCACAGCTCTATTACAGAGATTGCAAACACCATCAAAATAAAGAATCTTTTTCATATATAATCCTAACGAAAGCACTGAGATAAGTATAAAGTATCTAGAGTTAAGTTTTAAGGAGAAATATGGAGCCTATAGGAATATGTAGAACCTGCTTTGATGAAAAATTTGTCATCCCTAGACAATCCGGTTTAGCGCCTTCAACAAAAGGAATGCTAGAACTATATCCTCCTTTTAATAAAGAAGAGGCTCTGAAAGGACTAGAAAAATTTTCGCATATATTCATCTTTTGGATGCCTCACAAGGCTTCTGAATCCAACAAACTCACAGTAAGACCTCCCAGACTTGGAGGAAATAAAAGGATAGGTGTCTTTGCAACAAGAAGTCCCTTTAGGCCGAATCCTATTTGTCATTCCGTGGTGGAGTTAGAAAAAATTGAAAACGGGAGGGTTTATTTTAAAAACCACGATATTTTAGATCAAACTCCCGTCTTCGACTTAAAACCCTATATACCTGAGTGGGATATTTTTTCGAATGCCAACTCGGGGTGGATTGAAGACAAAACCACTAAAATTAATGTTCATTTTGAATTAGACTCCGCAATAGACGAGGAAATTAAGGTCATGCTAACAGAACTCCTATGCCTTTCCCCTCAACCGAGTTATCAAATTGAAGAAATCAGAGATTATGCTTTTAAAGTGAATAATCACGAAATTAAAGTAAGTTATGACCCTAAAAAAGGATTTATTGTAAGAAAAATTCATTGCCTTCTGTAAGATGCGTTCAACTTACTCCACTCATATAAAGAGGAGATAGTATGAAGCTGTTATTCTTAATTCTTATCCTAGTATCATTTAAAAGCTTTGCCTTAGAATGGGAAAGTGGAACTGATAAATCTTACTTAATTGAACTCTACACTTCAGAATCTTGTTCAAGTTGTCCACCAGCAGAAAGGTGGCTAAATAAAATTAAAGAAAGTTCTTCTCTGTACCAATCTATTGTTCCTGTTGAATACCATGTGGACTACTGGAACTATCTTAATTGGGAAGACAAGCACTCAGATAACAAATACACTCGTAGGCAGCGACAATTTGCCCAGAAAAGAAAGACTTCTGTGTTCACACCACAGATTTTACAAAATGGCTCTCTCGATTTGAAGTACACAGCGAGCTATCCTATTGAGTCAGATGAAAAAGCACCTAATCTCAAAGTTAAACTCAATCAGAATTCGGGCAAAGTAGTATTAGAAGTGAATCGTACCGATAGTCTTCTTTGTGAAGCAGCTGTAACTCAAGGGGGGTTTAAAACCAAGATAAAATCTGGCGAAAACTCAGGAAAAACTCTCAAACACGAATTTGTCGTTAAAGAATTACAAACAACGAGTTTGAAAAATAAGAAGTGTGAGTTTAGTTTTTCGAATCTTGGTTCTGCTGGTGGAAAAGGGATTGCCCTATGGCTTAGATCGCCTGAATCATTTAAAGTGATTCAAGCGACCGGTAGAAAATTAGATTAATTAAAATAGAGATCAGAGTCTACTGTTCCATCTTTAGATGGATCATATCCTTCGCAAGTTCGGATGACTTCACGCTCAGCTCTAAACCCAACGTTTTGGTTATCCAATTCAAAGTCATACGGATAGCCATTAGTCCAGCCGTCCATTATAGAAGGTCTTAGATAGCCGAATGTATTTGTACTTCTCTTATAAGTTTGAATATAGGTTACCCCTGTCCAAGTTTCTGAGATTTTGTAAGGAAAATGTTTTGCCTCAATTCCCGCTGTGCCCTTTGCTGCTCTTGAGAAAGAAAACGTAATTCCCTCCGTTACACTGACTCCAACAGACATTGAAAGTCCTAGATCTTTGATTCCAATCTCTGAGCTCATAGTAACACTTACAGTGCGACTCTCATCCCATCCACCAAGTCTCCAGCTATCATCGTGGCACTCTTCATAAAAATAAGGAAGGTATGAAATCCTCTCTTTGACCGTTTCTTTATTATAAACTGTTACATATCTCCAGAAGTCATAATCTTTAAGAAATCCTGCTCTTTTTGAGGGTCCAACAATGACATTTTCATAGCTAACTCGATTAACTGGATCGTAAGCTCTCACACTTCTGTTTGAAGGGAAACTTTTCTCGCTTGTAAAATCAAACAACTCTTGTTCAATAACCTGAATATTTTCGACATCTTCAAGCCCATGATCTACAACCTCAATTTCACTACTTGAATCGTGAAACCCAAAGGCAGACAGGCTTGAACCCAATAGAATAACTAATGATAGTGTTTTCATAATCTCTCCTAATGCTTGAGAAGTATCTTTTGAGGTTTGATCTAGCAAGCTTGATGAATTTTTTACACAGCTCAAACAAGTTCTCTGGCAGATATTAGTAAATCTAATAGTAAGAAATGTTCTAAACACCCAAAAGATCATGATTTTTGACCAAGAAACACTACTTTTATCATGCCTGCAAAGCTAATATAAACTTATGGAAACTTATCAAAAAATTAGCACCGTTTGTTTATTCATCCTTACCATGATCGCCATTGCGTTTGTTCTCTCGGTAACTAAAACTGTTCTCATCCCCTTTATCATGGCCGTATTTTTAGCCTTGGTATTCTCACCATTGATGGCAACATTACAGATTAAACTTAAACTTCCACGACCAGTTGTTCTTATTTTGACGATAGGTTTTTTCTCAATACTCTTTTTACTCGTTAGTTTTGTCACGGCGGACTCTATAGAAAATTTTGCAAGCAATTCTGATCAATATAAAAACCAAGTCCAGAATATTGGCGTTGCACTAGCTAAGACTGCAGCTCAATTAGGTTTTGATGTGGATGAAAATTCACTACAAGGAACCATAAAGAAAATTCCTTTCCCTCAAATTATTAAAACACTCTCTACCGGAGTGATTTCTCTTTTTAGTAATACCTTTCTGGTCATAATCTTTACTATCTTTCTTTTGTCAGGGCAGACTATTGAAAAATCTGAAAGTAAATCTATTATTAGTGAGATAAAATCAAGTGTCGCAAAATATGTTGGAACCAAAACTCTTGTTTCAGGGGCAACAGGAATCTTAACCTTCATCGTTTTAAAGATCTTCCAAGTAGAAATGGCCTTTATGTTTGCCACTTTGACCTTTTTATTCAACTTCATCCCTACTATTGGATCAATAGTTGCAGTCGTCCTGCCTCTACCAATTCTTCTATTACAGTTTGGATTTGGAGCTAGTTTTTTTGGCTGTCTAGCTTTATTAGGTTTTATTCAAATTACAATCGGTAATGTTTTAGAACCTAAACTCATGGGAGAGAGTACTGGCCTTCATCCTGTCACCATCCTCTTAAGCTTGACCTTTTGGGGTCTCCTATGGGGAGTAGCTGGAATGTTTTTGAGTGTCCCAATCACTGCAAGTTTGAGCCTAATCTTTTCTAAGTTTGAACTAACAAAACCCATTACAGATGTATTTGCAGGCAATTTCGATAAACTGAAAATTAGTTAAACAAGCTTAGCAAATGAAGCTTTCATTCTTTTAACTGCTTCTCTAAGTTGATCATCTGAATTCGCGTAGCTGATTCGAATATTCTCCGGACATCCAAATGCAGTTCCTGCTGTGCAAGCGACGAGACCATCTCTTAGAAGATACATACATAGATCATCTGAATCATTGATTGTCTCACCCTCGACTGATTTTCCATAAAAATGACTGACATCTGGAAAAAGATAAAATGCCCCCATGGGTTTATTGATTTTTAAGCCTGGTATTTCACATAAAAGCTCAATCATCAGATCACGTCTTTTTTCAAAAATATTTTTCATGTCGGTCAAACTTGCAGGATCTTTTAATACAGCAGCTTGAGTGGCCTTTTGGGCAATAGTATTGGCTCCTGAAGTAAATTGACCTTGAAGTTTCACACATGCTTTAGCAATCTTAACGGGCGCTGCTATATAGCCTATTCTCCAGCCCGTCATAGCGAAGCCCTTTGCCACTCCGTTGACGGTAATAACTCTATCTTTAAGACTCTCGATAGTTCCTATACTAAAGTTTTTTCCTTGAAAGTTTATAAGCTCATAAATTTCATCAGAGACAATAAAGCAATTTGGATAGTTATCAAAAACTAAAGCCAGCTCTCTCAACTCACCCTCTGTATATACCGAGCCTGATGGATTGCAGGGATTACTAAACATAAATAACTTGGTGTCCTTGTTTAAATGTTTATCAAGGACTTCAGGAGTCAGTTTGAAGTCTGTTGTAATATCAGTTTTAATCTCTACAACTTTGGCTTCAGCAAAATCAGCCATCGCCTTATAGCTGACCCAATAAGGAGCTGGGAGTATAATTTCGTCTCCAGGATTAAGTAATGCTAGACAAATATTCATCAAAGAGTGTTTTGCACCAGTGGAAATCACTATATTGTCCGGGGTGCAATCGAGGTTGTTGTCTCTTTTTAACTTTTCACAAATAGACTGTCTTACGTCTTTATAACCAGGAACTGGTGGATAATGGGTGAAGTTTTCTTCAATGGCCTTGATCCCAGCCACTTTAGCAAACTCTGGAGTATCAAAATCCGGCTCTCCAAGACTTAAACTGATAACATCCTTTCCCTGGTCTTTTAAGTCCCAGGCCAGGTTTGCCATTTTAAGCGTTGCAGACTCTTCCATGTTTAAAATTCGATTTGCAATGATTTCCATCTTAGCTCCTATAAAGAAGGTCCGTGAATAACGAACTCTCTTCATCAAAATAATATTTGCTTTCCCAAACCTTACTAGAGATATTGGTAAAATATTTTCCTATTACATTTCTATAATAGGCTCTAGACCTTCGCAATGCATATGTATCGTGAAAGTCCAATTGTTCAATTTGGTGATCTAATTCTTTATCTGTAGGCACAGTTAAGTAAAGATACTTGATTCTCTCACTCATAGTTTTAAGAATCTCTTCCATGTCTTCATCTCGAACATATTGAAGAACCGAGGTACAAATTCCAAGATCAAAACGAGTCTTTGGAGATCCTTTGCGTTGACACCATTGCTGCAACGATTCGTTATATAAAGTCAGAGTTGTTGAATCCACAGGCTTCAATTTACGTGACTTAGCTTTATCAAAAGCGAACTTTGAAGGTTCAATCCCGCAGGCCCTGTAAGGAAGAAAAGTTTTAAGCATTCTTTGAAAGAGATAGCCATATCCAAAGCCTAAATCAATAATACTGCTCACATCAATTAACTCAAGTTCAAAAAATGACCTGAGATAAACAGTATGTTGTTTAGCATTTCCAATGCAGTCCATACTTTTTGGTTGTGAATAATTTTGATCCCAATATTCTTTGGTAAACATTAATTAAATGTAATCGAGACTGGGCAATGATCAGTTACCTCTCGATAACTAGTTCCCAGACTTCTTGCCGAAGTATTCTCGCAAGCCGCCCTTGCACAATGTGAGTGAACTTCAATACTCTTTGCCCTCATCCCCATAAAAGTTGATGAATATAAAATATGATCTAAAACGGAACTTTCCTCGATATTATCAGACCTATTAGATCCACTCCAATAAGAAGTACAATTTAATCTAGAAGACCCAGAACTCATTCTTAGATCACCTAGCATATCTGAAAAATTATGATAGTCAGAATCATTTAAAATATATCCTGTGGTATTAAAGTCTCCCATCACAATGACATCCTTATGCCCATCTCGATTAAGATCTTTTACTAAGTCGGTTAGAATCTCATATTGAACTCTGCGAGTTCGATAGCTTGAGGATCTTCCTCCTGCCTTTAAGTGAACGCCCAGGGAAACAAAGGATTTTCCCGTACGCTTTTCTTTAAAATGTCCCACAAGAACTGGTCTCAGTCTTCCACACCCACCATTTCCATGAGAAGCTCTAGGATCTGAAAATCTCGCATCTTCATAAGAATCTTCTAGTTCATATTTTTTTGAGTTATAAACAAAGCCTATTTTTTGTCGACCTAAGCCTCCGCACCTAGAGAAGACCACCTTATAATCAGAATAGTTGCGGTACATGAATGTCAAAAAGCTTGAGGTATTAACGATTTCTTGAACAGTAATAAAATCAGCATTTAAATTATCTAATATCTTTTTTAATTCGGTTTTATTCGTACTGTTATTATTGGAATCGAAATGACGAATATTATAGGTGACAAATCTCGCATCCGCGAAAGCGCGCACAGAAAGCGTGGCAAAAGCTAAAAGTAAAATCCATTTACTCATTTTTCGTTCCTTGAAAAATACCCATATATGATTCTCTTTTAAGCGGAATTTGGCAATGAAGTTTCAGCTTTTCTTATGAAAACTATTAGAAAAACCTTAGTGATCTACTTGGTTTATAGAAAAACCCCTCAATCTGAGGGGTTTTAAGCTTAATTAAATTAACGCGATATTTTTTAATGAACAGTTTTGGCCAGCATTTCCTCTCGACCAAGTGTGGCAAACTCGTCTCCAGTTTTTGGATCGACCAAAATATCTCTATTTTTATATATCCTTGGAGTTGAATAAAGTAGCTTCAAAGCTTTAGATTTCGGCATAATTTTATAGCGATCGGGGTACATTTCTTTCAATTTTTCACTCACTAATTTTGCTTTTGAAGCTGGCATAGCAGGGAAGAGATGATGCTCAGTATGATAACCAAAATTCAAATTGAGAAACTCTAAGATGGGATGATTGGTAACTGTTAAAGAGTTCACGAGAGGGTCATTTTTCTTAGTGTAAGGAGAAATATTATGATTAGTCGAGATATAGCTCATTACTGTATAATTCATCACCATTACCGGGATAACAAAAAGCCAAACAATATTAGACCAACCAATATAATTTAAATAAAAGGCCATAAGTACAATATTAGCTACGAACTCGATAGTTACTCTTCCGTGGTTCATTTTATCCCACATCTTATTTCCAAATCTCATATAGGCTTGATTCAAAATTGCCTGAAAGGAGAACCAATAGAAAAAGTAGAAATAGCTTCTTAGAGTTTTAGACCCTGGAGTCAGAGGAAAAACTCGCTGCATGAACTTACTTTTTTTCCATACCATTCTAGTTGGAAAGGCATCTGGATCTTTATACAGAAGTTGTGTATTTCCATGATGAAGACCGTTATGCCAAAATTTCCAATAAGTAGGACTAATTAAAAACGGGCCAAAGCCTAGGAACCCAAAAAAATTCTGCCATTTTTTATTTTTGATGATCGCGCCATGCAAAACCTCATGACCCAAGAAAGCTCCACCACCAAGTAAAGTCCCCATCAATACACCTAGCATTGCCTTAAAAATCCAGTGAAAATCAAAGGACACAACGGAGTATGCAATCAGAGCTGCTCCACCCCAGTAAAGAATTCCATACTTTAGCCTAGTTGGCTCTCTTTTAAAGGTCGATTTAGGTAGCTGACTAGAAACCTCGCGCACATATTCACCCAACTCTTTCAGATCATCTGCTGGCGATTTTTTTGCAACCGGCTCGTTAGTAACGACTTCTTCCATAGTCCGTTCCGCATTTTGCACTATCAATTCTCCTCAAAAATTATCACTTATTTACTCAACGTATCATTTGTTTAAATCGTTGTCATGTAAAACTACTGTCACAGATCAATTATTGCATTGGTCAAACTGCTTATAGAGATAAAAATTCTTCTCCTTAATGTGTTCCTTAACTTTGGTATAAAGTTCCTCATCTAAAATTAGACTACCTAACAAGGAGCAAAAGAGAGTTTTAGACAATATTTTCAAAGCTGGACTTACTTCAGAGCTTTGAGTTGGAGCTGAAGTATCTTTTGGTTTCCAGCCAACCACATTATAATTTGTTTCCCAAGGCCAGCCCATTAAGTACTGCTCATAATAAACAATCACTTGCTTACCTTCATAATTGAAAAGTTCATTTCCAACCACATCACTTCTCACGGAGAAATAAGAAGTCAACTTATCGCCGCTTCCCTCATCAATAGTTCCTTCCCAAGTTGGAATTATCTTTCCTTTTTTAGATATTTTGGTGAGGTTTCCAACCCTCTTTCCCGTAGAAACGGGATAATTCCAAAGAATGTACTGAGCCACTCCAAGAATCAAAATAAATATCAGGGGAGCAAAAATTTTAAATTTCCAAGACTTCATCTACTCTCCTCCGACACTCACTGCCTGAAATCTCATAAGGGGAGCAAAGAAATCTCTATGCTTTGTACCGACAACTTTATCTCCCACAATCTTCAATTCTTTCATCATGTGATAGAAATTTCCAGAAACGGTTAATCCTTTAATCGGAGTCACTCTCTTTCCATCTCGGCAAAGGTAACCAGAAGCCGCAAATGAAAATTCACCGGAAAAAGAATTCGCCCCAGAATGAAGACCCTGCATACTCAATATTTCAAGATATTCTCCACTCAACAGGTCACTAGTTTCAGTTTTTCCAGCGTCAAAATATTTTGTTGTTCCAGAGACTCCCAAAGCAGATTTGGCTCCTCTAGCAGCTCTTGCATTTGAAGTTGTTTTAAAATAATTAGCTGTTGAAGTGTTATGATAAAATGAAAGTAATTTTCCCTCTCCCACTAAACATAGATCTTCTTGTTTAAGCCCTTCCGAATCGAAGTGAGACTCGAAAAAAGCCCCCTCAACTCTTGGCTTATCCCATAAAGTGATTTCTTCAGATAAAATTCGTTCGCCTAATTTTTCAGCAAAAGGATTTACCTTATCCATAGCTCCTTTTCCGGAAAAAATCCCACCAAAACATCCAAATAAAGATGAAAAAGCATCTAAATCAAAAACCACATCATAAGTCTTGGTGGGAATACTTTTAGCTTCAAGCCAATTTAGAGCATGCTCTACGCTTTCTGAAACACAGTAGTTGGGGTCAAGTTCTTTTAAACTTCTCCCGATTGAACTTGCATAGTGCATACTATTATTGGATCCCTCTTGAATCAATGCTGAAGTATAGCAAGAGAGATAATACTCACTTTCAAAATTGAAAGTATTTAAAGAGTTCATATAATAGCTTTCCGAAGTCGATTCAGAAAAACCATTATAAGGAATATTAGTTACTCTTGCTTCCTTTTTACGAACATCAGACTCTAATTTTTTAGCAAAATCTATCTTCTCCTCTGTTGTTGAAGGATCCTTAGAATACTTACTTTCAATAGAAGTCTCTCCCCCATCAATAGTAATAGACTCGTGCGGCCTAGGTTCTGAAGCTTCGGCATTTTGAAGTGCTTTTTTGGTGGCAAGCTCAATTGAATCAGTTCCTAAATCTTCTGTGTAAGCGAGACCTACTCTTGAATCTTTAATAGTTCTAATTCCCAATACTCTAGAACCCGAAACTTTATACTTATCAATATCTGCATCTTGGATTGATACGGAAAAGCTCTCGCCGGATGAAACAACCACATCAGACTGGTCGGCTCCTAAGTCACTGGCCCTATTGATTGCTTCTTGCATCGCCGCTTTAATTTGGACATTCATTAGGCCTTACCTCCTACTAAAATTTGATCGACTTTAACCGCAGGCTGTCCAACGGTAACAGGAACTCCCCCACTAACTGATCCGCACATCCCAGCGGCATACTCAAGGTTTGATCCCACCATACTAATATTCTTCATGATGTCTTCACCCTTACCAATCAAAGTCGCTCCTTTAATCGGCTCAGAAATTTTCCCATTCTTAACGATATAACCTTCTTGAACAGAAAAATTAAACTCACCTGTTCCAGGATTGACAGATCCTCCCCCCATTGCTTTGGCATAAATTCCATCACCCATGGCCTGAATCAAATCATCTTTTGAATGAGGCCCGGCTTCGATAAAAGTATTTCGCATTCGAGAGGCAGGTGCATACTTATAAGATTCTCTTCTCGCTGACCCAGTTCTAGGATGACCTGTTTTAATCTCTCCCATACGATCGCAAAGAAAGTTCTCTAGTCTTCCATTTTTAATCAACTGAGTTTTTTGAGTCGCCATTCCCTCGTCGTCCATTGTTAAGCTTCCCCATAAATGGTCAACAGTTCCATCGTCCACAGCACTTAAATTTTCGTGAGCTATCATTTCTCCTTTTTTATCCCAGAACACTGAAGCTTTCTTTTCAACAGCAGTGGTTTCTAACGGATGGCCACAAGCTTCATGAAAAATAACTCCTCCAAACCCATTATCAATCACAACTGGCATTTTCCCAGCAGGACAATCTTTAGCTCGCATAATAGTCACAGCTTGGCGGGTCACATAGTCAGCGATTTCATCAAAATTAAGAGAATTAAAAAATTCATACCCCCCCCTTGCTCCAGGATTCCAACTTCCCGTGGCTTGCTGATCACCGTCTTTTGCGTATGACCTCACTCCAAGTCGAACATAGGGTCTGGTGTCTTTCACATGTAATCCTTCTGAGTCAAAGATTTCCACTTCCTGAGTTCTTTGCATGTAAGACAAATTGACCTGTTGAATATATTCACTTTGATTTCTAATTTTTTTATCAAGAGTTTTTAGATGATTAATTTTTTCAACAACAGCCACTTCACTATCTCCATAAGACTTAATTTGGGAAGCTTGTTTTAATTTAAATGGCAACACATTTAGTTGTTGGTTTCTTTCTTTTTTAAACTGAGTCGCGAGTTTTTGAGTCAGCTTAACTAAATCGTTTTTATCTTTAGAGTTGGTGTAACCATAAACTGCTTGTTTTCCAAAAATGAGTCTTACGCCAACTCCAAAGTCCACACCGGACCTAACATTTTTAACTACTGATGAATTAAAACTTAGATCTTCAATTTGGGAACGCTCTACAAAAATATCACAAAAATCAGCTCCGCTATTAAGAGCTTCAAAAATCACTTCCTGAGCAATGGTTGAATCTAGCACGAAATCACTCCTTAGATGGACAATTAGAACTCTTTAGTATAGCTTAAATAGCTCTACATACACGACTAGCTGCCCTATAGGAGCATTATGAAATACAAGACAATTGGAATAATGTGCGGCTCATCGGATGCTTGTCCTCAAAAATATCTAGATCTTGCTTATGCCGTTGGCAAAAGTCTTGCTGAACACGGTCATGACATAGTTTATGGTGGTGGAGGTAAAGGTCTCATGAGAAGAGCAGCGGATGGTGCGATGGAACACGGTGCAGAAGTTCACGGTTATATTCCCAAATTTATGCTAGCTGTAGAGTGGCAGCACCCTAAGCTGAACAATCTTCATCTCACAGATGATATGAGTGAGAGAAAATTCAAAATGATGTCACACTCTGATGCAACAGTATTTCTTCCTGGTGGTAGTGGCACCATGGAGGAGTTTTTTGAGTGGATGTCCAGTAAGCGCCTAGGCAAATACACAGGTCCATTAATCATTTTTAATTTTGAAGGCTATTACAACAGCCTGACCGAGTTGCTCAAACTTATGGAGAAAGAGAAATTTCACAATCCCATTCACGCCCAAATGTGGAGCGTATGCGAGCGAGTTGAAGAGCTGGTGGATTTAATCGAGAATGCTCCTGATTGGGATAAAGATGCTATCCGTCATGCTTCTGTAAAATCTTAAGAAATAAAATTACTCAAGTTTTAAATTCTCTCTAAAATCATCTTTTCACTCATTTCCCATGCGAAGATTTCCGATAAAAGCAATGTTATGGAGCTAGTTCGGTACCTGGTTAAATCACTCATTCTTGCTGCGATAGGAATTATTATTCCTGTTCTATTCGCCATTGCTGAAATTTGGCGCGTCGACATAGCATTGTCATTTCAAAACTTATTTGAAGTGTTTAAAAATCAAAATATTTACCTTTTCTCTGTCGTTTTGTTTCCTATTTTAAGCAATGTACTTTTCTTTTTATTTAACAGAGTCAAAAAATCTCATGAAGAGTTAGTAAGAGATGCGAGATATCATGAAAACTTACTCAACGCCAACCCAGATGGAATTTTAATTTTAAATAAAGATCTAAACCTTATCTTTTGTAACGATAGTTTTCGTTATACTTTTCACTCCATTGAGCAGGTCTTGATTGATGAGCAACTCAAGAAAACGATTCCAGTTGTCTCATTCTTTGAAAAGGAATTCTATTTGGATTCCAACTTCATGAATGACCATCCATTTTTAGTAAGCTTCAAGCAAACTACTTATAACAATGAAATTAATTATTACCTCAGTTTCAAGGATATAAAAACCTTTAAGGAACAAGAAGAAATCATTAAAAATCAAAATCAACATATGATTGAAAAAAATAAATTAGCCTCCATGGGAGAGATGGCTGCGGGCATAGCTCATGAAATTAATAACCCTCTTACAGTCATAAGCTCGAACGCTTCGTTGATTAACAAACTTCAAAAGAAAGGAAAAATCACTCCGGAAAAATTACTCAGACTAAACGAAAAAACTCTTTCTCAAGTTGAGCGTATTACTAATATTATAAAATCACTTCGTTCTCTTTCCCATGGTATGGCCAATGATCAAATGGAGAATTTTTCACTTTACGAACTTCTAGAAGAGTCTATTAATCTTGCAAAGTTAAGTGATAAGAGTAAAAAAATCGAATTTAAATTAAACTCTAGTTCTGAGCTGGCATTTGGAAATAGAGGACAGATCGTTCAGGTTGTTCTTAATCTACTCAATAATGCTATGGATGCCATCCAGGAACAGGACTCTCCTTGGATAAAAATACAGTTCAAAGAAGACCGAAATCATCATCATATCTATATAATTGATTCAGGCCACGGCATTGATCAGGATCTTCAAGATAAAATTTTCGCTCCTATGTTTACATCAAAGCCGGTGGGCAAAGGAACTGGTTTAGGACTTTCTCTATCCAGAAGCTTTATGAACCAAAACATGGGAGATCTCGTATACGCGACCCTAGATGGACATACCTGCTTTATTCTCAATCTAGTAAAAGGCATCAATGTCGATTTGGATTTTGACAAAGTAAGCTAGTCATACCGTCTAAATTCTTAACAGTGTTGGAATTTTCTACATAGCACCCCTCCTAACCCCCCTAAATCACGTAGTTTTCTTTGGCATCTCACTTGAAACATTTAAGAGCGTAACCCCTAATGGGAGAGAGAGATGAGAACGAGAATTTTATTTATTTTTACAGCTTTGACTATGAGTCTTATGGTTCATGCTTCAGTTAAGCCGATGAGCTGTCAGACCAATTTTGGAGAAAGGTCTTTTACTATCCAAGGAAATTCTATTGCCTTTCATAAAGACCAACAGGGAAGAGGGATTTCTTCAGTGTTAACTTCAAAAACGAAAGTTTCCATGGTCGGTTTTACAAAAACAGTTTATCGAGATGGATACAAACATTTAATCCATATCGAAAATACTGAAAAATTAAATGCAGAAAATGACTTTTTGGCGGTTACATCCCCAAAAGGACATAAGATGACTTTTCCAATTCATTGTAGCCTGTTGGATTAGTTATCGCACTTTCCCCTATTGTAAAGAGACCGGCTTCCCCCCAATAGCCGGTCTTTTTTTTGCGTCCCATCAATATTCACATAGCTTCCCAAATTCGGTATGCTGCGATCTTACAAAAAGGGAAGAGCATGGAATACAACTTCAATTCGATTGAAAAGAAATGGCAAAAATATTGGGACGAAAATCGGACTTTCGAAACCGCCCTAGATAAATCGAAACCAAAGTATTATGTGCTTGATATGTTTCCCTACCCTTCAGGAGCAGGACTACATGTGGGACACCCCGAAGGTTATACCGCCACTGATATCATGGCGAGATTCAAGCGCATGAAAGGCTTTAATGTATTACATCCTATGGGCTGGGATAGTTTTGGTCTACCAGCCGAAAACTATGCCATTAAAACAGGAACGCATCCGCAAGAAACAACAGAAAAAAATATTGAAACCTTTAAGCGCCAACTTAAAATGCTTGGATTCTCATACGATTGGTCGCGAGAAGTGGCCACGAGTTCTGTGGATTATTATAAGTGGACCCAATGGATATTCGTTCAGCTCTATAATAAGGGTCTAGCTTATGAGAGTGAAATGAACGTTAACTGGTGTCCAGAGTTAAAAACAGTTCTCGCTAACGAAGAAGTTGTAGACGGAAAATCTGAAATTGGAGGGCATCCGGTTATAAGAAAGCCCATGAAACAATGGATGTTAAAAATAACGGAATACGCTGATCGGCTTCTCGAAGATTTAGAGGGACTTGATTGGCCAGAGTCCGTTAAAGAAATGCAAAGAAATTGGATCGGAAGATCTGAGGGTGCAGAAGTTGATTTTAATACAGAATCAGGTGAAACCATAAGAGTTTTCACGACAAGACCTGATACACTTTTTGGTGCGACTTATATGGTACTTGCTCCTGAACATGAGTTAGTGTCTAAGCTAGTAGCCGAAGACAAAAAAGCTGCGGTCGATACGTATATCGAAACTGCGGCTAGAAAATCTGATCTTGAGAGAACGGAGCTGAATAAAGACAAAACCGGTGAATTCATCGGAGCCTATGCCATTAACCCAGTTAATGGAGCCAAGATTCCTATATGGATTTCAGATTATGTTCTTGCAACTTATGGAACCGGTGCGATTATGGCCGTTCCTGCTCATGACCAAAGAGATTATGAGTTCGCAAAAGAATTCAATTTGGATATCGTTCAAGTTCTAGATGGCGGAGATATTACTGAAGCCGCTCACACTGGTGAGGGAAATCTAATCAACTCAGATTTCTTAAATGGACTTGGAAAATCAGAAGCGATTTCAAAAATGATCGTTCATCTTGAATCTAAAAAACTAGGCGAGCGAAAAATTAATTATAAACTTCGAGATTGGCTATTCTCTCGTCAAAGATATTGGGGAGAACCATTTCCACTCCTAAAAGATGTAGAGACCGGTAAAGTTGTAAGATGTCTTGAGCCAGAAGAGCTTCCTGTCACACTCCCTGATGTTGAGAAGTACGAACCCAGTGGAACTGGCGAATCTCCACTGGCGACAATTGATGAATGGCTTTATTTTACTGATGAAAAAACCGGAAAAAAAGTGAGAAGAGAAACCAATACTATGCCTCAATGGGCCGGATCATGTTGGTATTATCTTCGCTATATCGATCCTAAAAACACAGAAAGGCCGTGGGATGAAGACCTAGAGAAGTTTTGGATGCCAGTTGATCTTTATGTGGGTGGAATGGAGCATGCAGTAATGCACCTTCTCTACGCTAGGTTCTGGCACAAAGTTTTATTTGATTTAGGACTTGTATCAACCAAAGAGCCTTTTAAACGTCTAGTAAATCAAGGAATGATCTTAGGAACAGATGGCGAAAAGATGAGTAAATCTCGTGGGAACGTCATTAATCCTGATGATATTGTTAATGATTTTGGTGCCGATACTCTAAGAGTTTATGAAATGTTCATGGGACCTCTTGAGAAAACCAAACCTTGGTCCATGAATGGAGTGAAGGGTGTTTATAATTTTCTCTCAAAAGCTTTTAAAACTTTTGGAAACACGGACCTTTATAGTGAGGACTCGGAAGAAACTCTGAAGCTTCTTCACAAGACGATTAAAAAAGTGACTTCAGACATAGAAGAAATGAAATTTAATACTGCTGTTTCGGCACTGATGATTTTTACCAATCATTGCGCTAAAGAGAAGAAATTTTCAAAAGAGACAGCAAGTTTATTTGCTTTAATTTTAGCTCCACTGGCTCCTCATGCAGCAGAAGAAATCTGGCATTTGACCGGAAACGATAAATCTTTGACCTATCATAGCTGGCCTAGCTTTGATGAAGCTCTAGCAAAAGATGACTTAATAACTATGGCCGTACAGGTCATGGGTAAAACGAGAGCCACTCTTGATGTTGCGGCAGATATTTCAAAGGAAGATTTTTTAAAGTTGGCAAAAGAAGACGAAAGAGTTTCAAAGTACTTGGAAGGGAAAACGATTGTAAAAGAAATCTTTGTTCCTGGTAAGATTTGTAATTTTGTCGCTAAGTAAAATTAACTAAGCAGCATTTTAGCGTCGAGCTGGCTCAAAATAAATTCCGGCTCGTCGATTTCATCATTTTCCTGGTAATAGTCAAATGTTCCGAAATAATCTGAAAGTGAATTTAGATAGTCACTTAGCGCCATAAATTTAAAATCAAAACTTTCCATTTCAATCTCCTATTTGTTTCAACCTTAACAGATAAGCCAGAGCACAGTGTTAAGGAATTATCAGGGAAACATTAAGATTTTAGTTATCAAGCACGCTTTGATTTCCTAGAATAAGGTGAAATTTTTAGGAGGATATATGAAATACCGCATCGAATCAAAAGCGCAGTACCAGACTTTTTATAATAATAGTCTTGAGGATAGAGAGGCCTATTGGAGCGAGCGAGCTGAGACTTATGAATGGTTTAAAAAGTGGGACAAGGTTCAGTCTGGAAATTTCAACGAACTCAATGTCAAATGGTTTGAAGGAGGGCAAACTAATATCACCGTCAATGCTCTTGACCGACATGTAAAAAATCACCCAAATAAAACTGCCATTCTTTGGGAGCCCAATGATCCAAATGGTGAAACTAAAACTTTTACTTATAAAGAACTTCTAGAAGAAGTTAACCGCTTTGCAAATGTTCTCAAAGATCAAGGAGTTCAAAAGGGTGATCGTGTCTGTTTTTATATGTCCATGGTTCCTGAACTTTTAACTGGAGTTCTTGCCTGCGCTAGAATTGGTGCTGTTCACTCTGTCGTATTTGGAGGATTTTCAGCTAAGGCTTTAGCGGGACGAGTAATAGATTGTGAGGCAAAAGTGGTGGTTACTAATGATCAAGCCTATCGCGGATCGAAAACAATTGAGCTTAAAGAAATAACTAATGAAGCCTTAAAAGAATGTGCAAGTGTAAAATCAGTTTTATGTTTAAGACATACTGGCGCTAAAGTTGAAATGATTGAAGGTAGAGACCTTTGGTTAAATGATCTACTGCGTAGCGCTTCTACAGAATGTGATCCAGAGAAAATGAACTCTGAAGATCCTCTTTTTATTCTCTATACCTCTGGTTCAACGGGAAAACCGAAAGGACTTCAACATACTACCGCTGGTTATATGTTATGGGCTGCAGAAACTTTTAAAAACATATTCCAAATGGGAGATGACGATATTTATTGGTGTTCAGCCGATATTGGTTGGATCACAGGACACTCTTATATTGCCTATGGGCCTCTTCTTAATGGAAATACCCAGGTTATGTTTGAAGGAATTCCCACATACCCCGACTCAGGAAGATTTTGGGATGTTATTGAAAAATATAAGGTTTCTCATTTCTACACAGCTCCTACCGCCATCCGTGCCCTTCAAGCATGTGATATCGAACTCGTTAATAGGGCCGATCTTTCTAGTCTAAAAGTACTTGGAACCGTTGGAGAGCCTATAAATGTAGAGGCTTGGACTTGGTATAATGAAGAAATTGGAAAAAAGAAATGTCCTATCGTTGATACTTGGTGGCAAACGGAAACGGGTGGCATCATGATTTCTAGTTTAGCAGGAGTGACTGAATCCATTCCTTGTTTTGCGACACTTCCTCAACCTGCCATTAAGCCTGTTCTCGTTGATACTGATGGTAGAGAAATTCAGAGTAACCCCGCAGAAGGAAATCTTTGCATTGAATTTCCATGGCCTGGAATGGCAAGAACAATTTACGGTGATCATGAAAGATATCGTCAAACATATTTTAGTACCTATCCAGGAAAGTACTTTACAGGAGACGGAGCTAAACGAGATGCAGACGGAAATTACAGAATTACCGGAAGAGTCGATGACGTCGTTAATATTTCAGGACACAGAATTGGAACCGCAGAGGTTGAAGATGCCATTGATGAACATGAATCAATTGTTGAGAGTGCCGTAATTGGAATCCCTCACGAAATAAAAGGAGAAGCATTGATGGGATTTATGATCCCTACTAATAAAGATGCAAACTCAAAAGAAATTTTAAAAAAGGTGAATGAACTTATTACCGAGGAGATTGGACCGATTGCAAAACTCGATCGAGCCATTATCGTTCCTGAACTTCCAAAAACGAGATCAGGAAAAATCATGAGAAGAGTTCTAAGAAAGATTGCCTCGAATGAGCTTGATAGCCTAGGTGATACCTCCACTCTTTTAAACCCAGAGATTGTCGATGTGATCATCGAAGCCATGAGATCTGAATCTTGATGAAATTAATTCTATTACTCGTGCTGAGCTCTTGTAGTCTCAGCACGGTAAATAAAAAAAGCGATATCTACCTTCCTCAAAAATTTATCTCGCATACAAAGCAAGGTCCTTTTGGTAGCTATCTTCAAATGAATATTAATTTTACTCCCGTAAAAGCTTTATTCGAAGATCTTGACCAAGACCTTGGCAATTCGCTTAATAAAAAAAATGCAAGAAAAGAAGCACATATCACTGTTATTACTCCTGTTGAATACCGGAAAGTACTTGAACCAGCGGGATTGAATATCCATAAAATCAATCAAATAGCAAAAGAACTAAATATTCAGCAAAGCGAATTTGAAGTTATTTGTCTTGCAAGAGCTGAACGGTTCGAAAAGAGCACCTACTACCTCGTAGTTGATTCCCAAGATATTCTCAATATTCGAAGGACTATTTTTAGAGAGTTTACAAAACTAGGAGGTAAACCCTCCCAATGGGATCCCGAAAATTTTTACCCTCATATAACGGTGGGATATTCTCATCGCGATCTCCATTTAGAGACGGATGGAGTCTATAAAGGTTATAATAGCTGTTGGAGAAAGGTGGAGATATGATGGATGATTTAAGATTATACGCGATTGTTGGTTTAATTTTAATTGTTCTGATTTTAGTTTCGAAAAGTAGAACAACAACAATAAAACGTCCTAAACAAGGTTTTGAAAACACCTCGAAAAAAAGCTCACCTTATTCAAATTCGAAAGCCGATTTTTCAAGTCGAATTTTCAAACTTTTCTTTTCAGTAACTGGAGCAAAGAATTCAATTCAAAAAAAAATTGAAATGACTCTCTTAGACTCTCATGGTGAAATTAAACAGAATATTGATGTCAATGACCAACAATTAAAAAGTCTCATTCAAAATTTAGATAAAATGGAGGCGATGGGTGTCGTCTCACCAGAACTCGCGCAAAAAATACGTGAGAAGTGGGGCTAGGCTTCAAGTTGAGATATTTTTTTTAATAGAACTTTCTTGTTCAAAGGTTTTAAAATATAATTTTCTGCACCTCGAACAGCGGTAGTTATGATATCCATTTCTTGAGCAGAAGCGCTAATTATATAAACTGGGACTGACTTTAGAATTTCGTCAGAGGACCTAATTTTTAAAAAGTCATAAGCTGTTTCTAACTCCAAGTTCAAATCCAAAAGAAAGAGCTCTGGCGGATTAGACTTAATCACTTTAATCGCTCCAGCAATAGTATTCACACTTGAAATCACATGCCCCTCGGGTTCGAGCAAACCCTTTACTAGCTTGATCACCAATTTATCATCATCTAAAACTAAGATATTCATATAAGCCTCTATATCTGATCGGCACATATCAAAAAGTATTAAGAACATTTTAACATAGGTTTATCGAGGCTTAAATTTCAATGACTTAGCGACTACGATAGATTCTAATTCTTACCTTGCGATCCACGTCACGATTGATTTCAACCTTGTCTGCGAACTCAGAACCATAGTCTACTAGCTCTATTTTCTCATCCTCAATTCCACAACCTAAAAGATACTCTTTGGTCGCTTTAGAACGGTTAAGACTTAAAGTTTTGTTTCTCTCTTTATCGCCCAAAGTACTAGCATATCCTTCTATAACAATTTTATTCACATGAGAGTCTGCTTTGATATGATGACAAAAAACAGCTAGCCGAGTCTGCTCAGTTTTGGAAATTTTAGCTGAGCCAGTAGCAAAATATAGACTCTCTCCTCTTGCGAGTTTTCCAAATTGTTTTTCTTCGCGCTTTATTTTTTCAGTTTTATTTTTGGAAGTGGGAAAAAACTTAAGCCCAATATAAGATCTTAGATCTGTTGAGTTCTCTTCGGATACACTACCTACACCAACTCCTCCAAACAATGCGACCTCATTCGAGTAATTATATCTAAGTCCGAGATTACCTTCGGATGGTATTTGTTCGTTTTCTGAATCGTAAGGTGTGTCTCTATAAAACTCTGCAGTAAGATCTAGCTTTCCAAATAAAGGGGCTAAGAGCCCGATTGAAAAATGAAACTGCCTTCTATGGTCTACAACATCAAATTTTGCACCTTGATTTTCTTTATGACCTAAATTTAAAGTGAACTGAAAACTTGAAAATGCTTTATCCATCGCAAATCCAAAATAATAGCCCATATCTTCATTTGAAGTATAGTATTCATCGTTTCCTGTAGCGAGATAAACCCTTGGAGTGAAACTTATGGCAAATTTTTTATTTTCATAGAATTTATATTTCAGATCTAATACAGAGTCACCTAAAGTATAAATCTCTTCATCCTCAGTTTCGTCTTTAGGTATGGCCCTTTCGTAGGTTGCAAAAGAACTCAACCCTAATTGCAGACGATGATTAAAACGATAGGCTCCTCCAAAGTTAAAAGTATGCATCCACTCTATAATATCCGTTTGCCTTTGATTTCCATCAACCTCTATAAAGGGGGCCCTCACATAATTATAACTTCCTACGATAATATATTCGTAATCATTGGTAACAAATCCATCTGTTAAAAGGGCATCTTCTACAGTGGCAAAGGTAGGGCTATTAGAAAAATGAAATTTTTGAAGATTAATCGCCCAAACAGGAAATATCATGAAAAAAGAAAAAATAACCGACCAAAACATTCTTTTCATTGATCCTCGCTAAATAATTGAATTAATTCTTTAATTTTACTTAGACCAAAATATCAGACCACGGTGGTATTTTTTGCCACAATTGAAGCCCGTCTCACCAGTCGTATCATGGATGAAAGGGAGTTTTTTATGAAAATACTACTGGCAGGGATTTTGGTCATGTTTTTGATTTCCTGTGGCAGAAACGCCTTTGTGGAAAGTGAAAGCGGTGGCGGGGTTATTATCACGCAACCTGTATCTTCTGATCCAAACGATCCTGAACAACCAGAGTGTCAAAATAAAATTGTTTCTCTAAGTCCCGGGATGGCCAATCAAAATTCCCATCCCCTACCTTTTAATTTTCCAACGACCTCGGTTGGTGTTCCTACCCATAGAGAAGGACCTATTGATTTTGTTATGGACACTCAAATAGTTCTTCCTTTTAGTCTTAGAAACTTAAATACTCTCGAAGATGAAGTCATCTCGATTAAGCTTAAATATAAAGCTTACCAAATGTATAATCCTAATTGGCATCATGAATCTCAAATTTGTCATTCGATCGATAATTATTGTTCAGGTGATAAAGCGAGTGTGAATGGGCACCTTAATCATCACGCGAACTATGTTTGGCACAATAAAGACTTTAGTGAGTTAATCTCGGCAATACCTTCACGTTATCACAATCCTAATTGTAGTGAGAGAGATCTAGATATTGAATGGGATGTTATGAATGCTATTGCGCCCACAGATGAATTACTTCTCAACGAACTTCCAGATGATTACTCAGTCATTATAGCAGATGATCATTATATAAAATCTGCGAGCTTGGAAATTGAGTATTGCTCGTTTGATGAAGTAATGTAATTTCCTTATACTTCGCTCAGTCAGCTGGTAAAAAAAAGGGCCGCGAATAGCGGCCCTAAAAAAGAAACTTCTTGGCAATTAGTTATGATCCGCAAGCAATGCACCTGACTGACCGATTTGCCAGACTTCTTATCACTTAATTCTTCTCTCGGTCAGTGGGTAATAAAAAGGGCCGCGAATAGCGGCCCTAAAAAAGAAACTTCTTGGCAATTAATTATGATCCGCAAGCAATGCAATCCTCAGGATTATCCAAGGAGCACATCATTGCTTCTTCATCTGTGTATTGTCCAGGTTGTGCTTGAATAACGCCATCAGCTGATGCGGCCATCATTCCAGCAGCTGCGTTTGCAGATCCTCCGCTCATTTGCATGGAATTTGCATTCTCCTGAATCTTAGCTCCAGTATTATTATCTTTAACAGTAAACTTAATCGCATCACTAGCGGCTTTCGTTCTTAGATAATACATACCAGTCTTAAGTCCTGATCTCCAAGCATGGAAATGCATCGAACTTAATTTCCCCATATTCACATCTTGCATATGAATATTAAGAGATTGAGATTGGTCGATATAAGCTCCCCTATCCTTGGCCATATCGATAATTGATTTTTGCTTGATTTCCCAAACAGTTTTATACAGTTCTTTTAGCTCCACGGGTACTGAATCAATATTCTGAATCGATCCATTATTTCTAATAATCTCATTTTTCATTTGCTCATTCCAAAGATCAAGACTGATGAGGTCTTGCACAAGATATTTGTTAATCACAGGAAACTCTCCTGAAAGAACACGTCTTGTGTAAAGGTTGGAAGTAAATGGCTCTATACACTCATTATTTCCTAAAATCTGAGAGGTTGAAGCTGTTGGCATTGGCGCCATAAGAAGCGAGTTTCTTACCCCATGATTTTTAATCTTCGCTCGAAGTCCAGCCCAGTCCCATCGATCACTCGGACGAACACCCCACATATCGTGCTGTAGCTGTCCTTGAGAAATTGGAGAGCCTTCATAAGAGTCATAAGCTCCATCTTTTTGAGCCAAATCATTAGAAGCAGAAAGGGCTGCAAAATAAATCGTCTCAAAAATTTCCTTATTAAGCTTTTTTGCCTCCTCGGACTCAAAAGGCATTTTAAGTTTTGCAAATGTATCAGCAAGACCTTGAACACCTAGTCCAATTGGACGATTTTTCTTATTTGAATATTCAGCTTCTGGCACTGGGTAATAATTAAGATCAATGATCTTATTTAAGTTCACAGTAGCTTTATAAACAACATCAAAAAGTTTTTGATGATTATATTCAACACCTTCAACAAACTTTGGAAGAGCGAGAGAAGCTAGGTTACAAACTGCCACTTCATCTTTTGAAGTGTACTGAATGATTTCGGTGCAAAGATTAGAGGACTTAATCGTTCCCAAGTTCTTTTGATTCGATTTCTCATTTGCTGCATCTTTATAAAGCATAAAAGGAGAACCTGTTTCAATCTGAGATTGAAGAATTTCAAACCACAACTTTCTAGCAGGAATCGTTTTCTTGGCACGTCCCTCTTTTTCATATTTTAGATACAATTCTCTGAATTTATCTCCATAGCTATCATCCAAACCTGGAGCTTCATGAGGACAGAATAAAGACCAATCTTTTTCTGCTTCGACTCTTTCCATGAAAAGATCATTTACCCAAAGAGCATAGAAAAGATCTCTGGCCCTCATTTCTTCTTTACCGTGGTTCTTTTTAAGCTCTAAGAAATCAAAAATATCCGCATGCCATGGCTCTAGGTAAACAGCAAAGGATCCCTTTCTCTTTCCCCCACCTTGATCTACATATCTAGCAGTATCATTGAAGACTCTTAGCATGGGAACAATTCCATTTGAGTAACCATTGGTTCCTTTAATAAAAGTTCCTTTGGCACGTATATTGTGAATCGAAAGTCCAATTCCACCAGCTGATTGAGAAATAAGCGCACAATCTTTTAGCGTGTCATATATCCCTTGAATCGAATCATCTTTCATAGATAGAAGAAAACAAGAAGACATCTGAGCTTTATTAGTTCCAGCATTAAATAAAGTTGGTGTCGCATGAGTGAACCACCTCTCACTTAAAAGATGATAAGTATCCATTGCTGCATCAATATCATCTTCATGAATCCCAAGAGCGACTCTCATTAGCATATGCTGAGGTCTTTCAACTATTTTTCCATCGATTCTTAAGAGATAAGATCTCTCTAGAGTTTTAAACCCAAAGTAGTCATACTCGAAGTCTCTAGAGTATGCGATTTCTGCACCAATTCTATCTTTATGCTCTTTTGCAAGATTATAAAGTCTCTCAGAAATAGCTGGCATAGGCTGACCCGTTTTCGCATCAACATGATTAAAAAGCCTCTCTACAGTTTCAATAAAAGAATCACTAGTTTTCCTGTGAAGGTTAGCTACGGCAATTCTTCCAGCAAGTCTTGAGAAATCCGGATGAGTTGAAGTCATATAAGCCGCAACTTCAGCAGAAAGATTATCTAATTCTTCCGTTGTGATTCCATCGAAAAGCCCCTGAATTGTTCTTTTCGCCACTTCCATAGCGTCAACGAAAGTAGTGTTTAAGCCGTAAGTCAGTTTCTGAATTCGGTGTGTGATCTTGTCAAATTGTACGGGCTCTTTTTTCCCGGAACGTGTGATTACAAACATGTGTCTCTCCTAAATGTCCTTATTACTAGAAATCCATATCTAAATTAAAATCAAATCCACCATCGCCACTCACAGAGTTCATAACACCGGCTTTTTGATATTCTGCGACCCTCTTTTCAAAGAAATTTGTTTTTCCTTGAAGAGAAATAAGTTCCATCCAATCAAATGGATTTGGAGTTCCATAAACTTCAGGAACTCCAAGCTCACGCAGAAGTCTATCTGCTACGAACTCAATATACTGCTTCATATGATCAGCGTTCATACCAATTAGTGAAACAGGAAGGGCTTCACTAATAAACGCCTGCTCGTACTCAACGGCTTCGCGGATAAGTGCTTGAACAGTTTCAACAGGAAGTTTTTCATTCAAATGCTTATACAGAAGACAAGCAAAGTCTGTATGAAGTCCTTCATCTCTTGAGATCAATTCATTGGAGAAAGTAAGACCCGGCATAAGTCCTCTTTTCTTTAACCAGAAAATAGAACAAAAAGAGCCTGAAAAGAAAATTCCTTCCACCGCAGCAAACGCAAGAAGTCTCGTTGCAAAATTTGCTTCGTCAGAATAGATCCACTTCATGGCCCAGTCAGCTTTCTTTTGAATGCAAGGGATATTGTCTACCGCTTTAAAAAGATAGTCTTTTTCTTTGGCATCTTGGATGTAAGTATCAATGAGAAGCCCGTATGTTTCAGCATGGATATTTTCCATCGCGATTTGGAAACCGTAAAAACATCTGGCTTCAGGAATTTGCACGTCATTATAAAATCTAAGGCAAAGATTTTCATTTACGATCCCGTCACTTGCGGAAAAAAAGGCAAGTATATGTTTAATATAATGTCTTTCGTCATCGTTTAGTTTATTCCAGTCATCAAGATCTTGATAAAGATCGATTTCTTCCGCCGTCCAAAAAGACGCCATCGACTTTTTGTACATCTCCCAAATGTCGTTGTACTTGATGGGTAAAAGTACGAATCGATCATTGCTTTTGTCTAACAAAGGTTCGTTTACAGACATAACTTCTCCTTAAGTATTGCTATACCGTTTATTCTCTGCGTAATTAATTTAAGGTGTTTCCAACCATTCGTTCCTCCTCGGGAGGGACTTCATCATTGGAGGATCTGGCTTTGTGCGTAATCAATTCTGATCAGGCGCTTTACAGTTGCGGGACAGCTTCGGAGTTCCACCGAATTCACTCTCAATGATTGCTTAATCCTAGAGTAAAGGGTGCTTAACTTTCGGGCCAGAAAAACTTTCTTACAATATCTAATTTTTTGGAATATACAGTGGTATCAACCGCTTAACACTTTCTTAACACCACAATATCTAGGGGTGGTGTCAAAGACATAAAACACCCTTTATTTAAGCACTCATAGTCATTATTGGGTTTTTTAAATAAAGAATATAGAATCAAGGCATGAAAAGATTTCGCTGGATATTTAATCTCCTCACACTCGCTGCGTTAGCGTATGCTGTGTTAGAAATAAAGAGTTTTCTAGAGATTAATTTCGTTGAAAACGACACCAAAGCAAAACATCAGCTCAATCAATTTCTAAATGGAAAAGAACCGCAGCCTAGTAGGCGTGCTATAGCACCTGAAACCAAAAATTCAGAACCGTCATTGCCCCACCCGACAAAACAGGAATAGTGAGATTATCATCTATATTAAAAGCGCTCACGAGCTCGGAGAGGGCTCCAACAACGGCGCTAAAAAAAGCGAAGATAATAATATTTTTCGAATTATTATTGATCATTAAAAAATAAATCATTGATAAGCAAAAACAGCTCATAAACGCTGCAATCGTTCCCTGTAAAGTTTTGTTGGGGAGAAGTCTGTCTTTACCAAGATAAACTCCAACTATACTAGCTATTGGGTCAGAAAATATTAAAAACAAGATGGCCAAGACTGCTATCTTCTCTGGAAAGAGATAGATGGTTAAGGCGACTCCTAGAGCATAAAAAGGCAAGCCTGAGAAGCTTAGTTTTTCAGAGCGACGCATGATGGGACCAAAATGCTTCTCCAGTGCTGAATTAAAACTAGGGTTTTTAAACCGTCTAAAATCAACAAAAAAACCAAAAAGAGCAACGCCGATAGAGAAATGTGCAAAAGCGATAATGGGAAACTCCAAGTAATAATATCCCAGTAGACCTAACACTCCCACAACCACATGCCATACCCTTCGCATAAGATGTAATTCTGATCGTTTCGCTAAACTAATTTCTTTTCCCTCACTGAGCTTTCAATAGTATAATTTCCCTCTATAATATAATGGACCATAACGAAAAGATACTATGAATTTATCGCAGCAACTACAGGACAATAACACACTTTTAGGACAATCACGGCGGTGTAAAATATGGGCCGTGGGTGGCGGTAAAGGTGGTGTCGGAAAAAGTTTAGTGACGGCTAATACATCAATTTGCCTTGCCCTTATGGGTTATAAGGTTGTCACTGTAGACTTAGATCTTGGTGGTGCAAATATGCACACTTGTCTAGGAATTCCTATCCCCGAAAAAACTTTGTCAGATTATATATCTAAAAAAGTTTCTAACTTCAGCGACCTTCTGGTTCAAACACCAGTGAAAAATTTAAGCATTATTTCTGGTGCCCAAGATGAACTTGGAATCGCGAACTTAAAACAAATGCATAAAAACAAAATCCTCTCCAAGCTTGGAAGTCTGGATGCCGACTATGTCCTTTTAGATCTTGGTGCAGGTACGACTTTTAATACATTAGACTTTTTTATCAGTGCTGATAAAGGAGTTCTAGTCATACTTCCTGAGCCTACTTCTATTGAGAATACCTACCGCTTTATAAAATCAGTCTACCATCGGAGACTTAAAATGATTGAGGAGCTTTTGGATATACAGCCTCTGATCAATCAAGCCATGAACGCTAAAATCAATACACCTCAGAGCACTCCCGTTGATTTAGTAAAAAAGATTTCAGAACTCAACCCTGAGATGGGACAAAAGCTAAGAGCTGAAATAGGTAAATTCAAACCGCAAATAATTATTAATCAAATTCGTAATCAACAAGATATCGATATCGGATTTTCGATCCAAAGTGTTTGTAAAAGATATTTTGGAATAGATATGGATTATGTTGGATATTTGGATTATGACTCCTCGGTATGGCAATCCGTCAAAAAACGCAAACCGCTTTTAATGGAATTTCCAAACTCGAGACTAGTTAATAATTTTGATCGAATCGTACACAAACTATTGGAGATAAACTAACGTGATGGCCATGGAAGAAAGAAACAATTATTACGAAGTACTCGAAGTTGACCCTTCTGCAACCTTACAAGAAATCCATAATGCTTATGTTAGAGCTAAGAATGCTTACTCAGGAGATTCTGCGGCTTTATACTCTTTAATGTCACAAGATGAATGTGACAAAATAATCAATCAAATTGAAGAGGCCTATTCAATATTAGGTGTAGCAGAAAAACGAAGAGAATATGATCGAGCGCGTGGATTTAATCAATCATTTACACCAGAGGGCTTCCAAGAAGAGATCATTAATAAGCCAGACTACATGCCTCACAAACAAGAAGTCGATAAATCGCCCTCTATGGCACAAATGCATAATGAACTAATACAAGAAAATGTGAGAAAAGAAGAATTCAGGTATCAACAAGAGCATTCTTCAAGATCAGAGGCTTCTGTTTCAAAAATTCAAGCCGTGAAAAAATTTGGACTTAATTTCCAAGAAGATCCTATCTTTGAACAAGAAATAGAAAATTGTAATGAGTATACTGGTGAATTTCTTGCCAAGATTCGTGAATACAAAGGCGTTACTATTGAGCGGATGGCAGATATGACGAAAATTTCAAAAACCTATATCAAGCATATAGAGGCTGATGATCATGAGAACCTCCCAGCGGTGGTCTACACCAGAGGATTTGTTTATCAATACGCAAAATGTTTAAAGCTCAATCCTGATATTGTTGCAACTTCATATTTACATCATATTAAGCGGCTTAAAAACCCTACCAATGTCTAGAATCAAATGAGTGAACGGCATCAAGTTGAAGTAACTTCACAAGAAAGAGAAGAATTCAAAAGACTTGACGCTTTTTTAGCAGCAAAATTTCCAAAGTATTCTCGAAGCTTAATTAAAAAATTTTTTGAAAAAGGTTTTTTTACCTCAAAAGATACTAAGCTAGATTTAAAAAAGATCCCTTCAAGTGATTGTGTCATTTTTTTTCATGAACCTGATCCCGAGCCTGTCGATATCCAACCTCAAGACATACCTTTAGATATATTATTTGAGGATGAACACCTTATTGTGATCAACAAACCCGCGGGGCTTGTGGTTCATCCCGCAGCGGGAAACCGTGATGGTACCCTGGTCAATGCACTGCTATTTCATATCAAAGACCTCAAAGGTATTGGTAGCGAATTAAGGCCAGGCATTGTGCATAGACTGGATAAAGGGACCAGTGGAATTATGGTCGCAGCAAAATCTCAAGCCGCTCATGAAGGATTGGTCAAATTATTTTCAAGTCACGATATAGCTAGAAAATACCAAGCACTCGCTCTGGGAGCAAGAATACCCTCTGAACAAACTTTAGAAAGCATGATTGGCAGAAGCTCCCATAACCGGCTAAAGATGACCACTAAAACGAGTCAGGGGAAATCGGCCATGACACATTTAAAAGTTGTGGAATATTTTAAGTTTGTTTCTCATATTGAATGCACTCTCGAGACCGGTAGAACACACCAAATTAGAGTTCATTTGTCGGAACTTATAAATGCTCCCATTATAAATGATCCTCTTTATGGACGAGAGGGTGACGCTAAAAGACTTCTTTCAAACGATATAAAATCTATTCTCAAGGGTTATGAACATCCACTACTTCATGCAAAAGTCCTGGGATTTAAGCATCCCATTACAGGACAAGAAATGTATTTTGAACAAGAGCCTCCAGAAATCTTTCAGCGCTGTCTTGAGCAATTTCGGAGTGAAAGTGAATAGTCTCTTAACTAAAAAATACTCTCAAGGTCGCTTTGAAGTTTTTCCAGAGAGGCCAGAACTCGATATCATCCACGTTAAACAGGAGCACACCAGTATTATTAAAGAGTATACGAGTGAAAGTTTGGAAGATATTGTCGCCGATGGAATCATCACAACCTTTGAATGTCTATCTAATAAGGCTTTAGCAATAAAAACTGCCGACTGTCTTCCGATTTTATTTCTGGGTGATAAGGTTGCTCTCGTGCACGCTGGATGGAAAGGACTAGCAAACGGAATTTTAGACCATAAACTCCTTACTCAAGAATCATGGTCTCATATCCTTATTGGTCCCTCTATTCATCATTACGAGGTTCAGCCAGACTTTAAAGATAATTTTCCCAATTCCCCTCATTTCTCACAGCGAAATAAGGCTTTATTTTTTAATTTACAAGCAGAAGCCTTAGATCAGCTTAAAGAACTATTCCCTCAAAGCAAAATAGAAGATACAAGAGTGTGCACTTGGAAAAATTCTCGCTATAATAGCTACCGACGCGATAAAACCAAACAAAGAAACTGGAATATATTTATAAAGGATTAAAGTATGTCTCAAAGAACTCTCACCACTCAAGGCCTCGTTCTCCCTAAATTTATTTTTATACTCATAAGCATTGGAATGATCATTGTCAGCGCTTATCTTACCAACCATTATATGGACACTTTTTTTCCCTCAGGATTAAAAGGTACCTCGAACCTTTGTAATATAAGTGATTTTTGGGGTTGTGATAAAGCAACGCTCTCTCCTCTGGGTAATCTAGCAGGTATACCGACTTCATTTTTTGGGCTTATGATTGGTGTGATTGGTTTAATTGGTGGGGTCATTGGTCGAAAAGAAATAGAGTCAACGCTTAAAATTTTATTTGCAATAAACTTTTTAGGCTGTCTCATTCTATTTGCCTACTCTCTTATAGCTCTTGGTGGTCTTTGTCCGATGTGCTTTGTTTATTATGTTTTATCAGGAGTTGGAACTTTCATGCTTTTCAAAATGTCAGATCTCAACCCAGCAGTTGATGTGAGAGTTGCAGGAATAATGGCAGTTGGTTTTCTGATCCCCGTTGGGGTTATGGCCATGCATATCGGATCTAAACAGAAACAAAAGGAACTTTTGGCTTCGTCTTACATCAAGCAGTTTCAGTCTCTAAAAGATTATGGGGATCCCGTAACGGAGTCACCTTTTAAGCTTCACTCTGCCTCTGAAAATTTTTCGGACGGAAAAATTAGAATCAGTGTGTTTTCTGACTTTCAATGTCCTTATTGTAAGTTAGCTGCGGAGCAAACAGAAGAAATTATCAAAGATTTTGGGGAGAAAGTTAATATTCAATATTTTTTCTATCCTCTAGATTCGACTTGTAATACAAAAATGAAAGGCTCGCTTCATCCATTTGCCTGCTACTCCGCCTATTTGGCAGCTTGCGATCAGGAGAAGTTTAAAGAGGTTCATGACTATCTTTTTGCCAATCAAGAGAGTATTAGTTTCGAAAAGCTTAAAGAGTGGCAGTCCAAATTTGAACTCTCAGGGTGTTTTGAAAATGAAAGTGTCAAAGACTACATTCAGCAAACCTTAAATGCAGGCGAGCAATTTTCACTTAAGTCTACGCCTACAATTATTGTTAATGGGAAAAAGCTCGAAGGTCTTATTCCTTATGAGCATATGAAGGGAATATTACAATCACTTACAAAATAATTGAAACACATTGCCACCTGGACTATCTTAAGCAAATGCCATTAGAAGAGATTATCCAACAAGCAACTGATAATGGTGTTGAAAAATTCATAACCATAGCTGTTGAGCCTGATAATTTTGATAGAGTTAAAGAGCTAGCCGAAGCTCATAAGAATGTTTTTTATTCTCAAGGAATTCATCCTCATGATGCAAAACTTTCTTCTCCTGAGGCATTAGCAATAATTCGAAAACGCACCAGCGAGAAAAAAATGGTTGCGGTAGGAGAAATAGGTCTCGACTATCATTACGATAACTCTCCTAGAGATAAACAAAGAGAAGTTTTTAAAGAGCAACTTGAAATTGCTATTGATACCAATAAACCAGTCATTATTCACTCTAGAGACGCTGATGATGATACAATAGAAATCTTAACTCAATATGCTCCTAAGCTTTCTCGCAAAGGAGTCATTCATAGTTTTACTTCTGGGCCTGGATTGGCAAAAAAAGCGATTGAGCTAGGATTCTACCTTGGCTTTAATGGAATAATAACCTTCAAAAATGCTGATGCTGTAAGAGATATCGTAAAACTTTGTCCGATAGATCGATTATTACTTGAAACCGACTCCCCTTTTCTTACTCCAGTACCTCATCGAGGAAAAGAAAACGCGCCTTTTCATCTGCCTCATATCTTAGAAAAAGTGGCAGAAATTAAGTCTCTTCCCACAAATGAAGTTGAAAAAACTTGTTATCAAAACTCAATGAATCTCTTTAATCTTTAGGTTTAAAACCTTTAAGAGCTGATGCCATATTATGAGTCAGTTCTTGATTGCGAGCGGGCTTTTTCTTTGAAGACATAGAGGTAGACTTGGCTGATTCTTCTTCAAGCAGATACTCTGGAAAAAATGGTAATTCATCTTTAAAAACGATTCTATCCAAGTGCTTAACAAAGTTAGACCAATGTCCAGTATTCTGATCAGTGCGCTTGATCGTTTCAAAAGTGTGCATTTTAGAATCCATAAGATCAATCAAGTGAACTAGCATCGCTTCACTGGTCTGTGGAATCTTAGGTGAACCATAGGCATATTCACCATGGTGAGAGAGTAAAATATGTTTAAGATGGAGTTTTAATTGATAAGGAAAATCCTTTATTCGATAAGAAAACCGGTCTACCATCTCGACCCCCTTCACCAAGTGACCAACAAGCTTTCCTTCCTCGGTATACTCGACATTATAATCGTCAGTAAGCTCATAGATTTTACAGAGGTCATGTAATATTGCTCCTGCTACCACATAATTTTTATTAACGTTGTAAAAGTCAGAAAGTTGATTAGCGAGATTTGCACAAGAGAGTATATGTTCCAAAAGGCCAGACTGATATGCATGATGAATCGTTTTACCCGCCTGCCATTTAAAAAGGCGACGTTTAATTTCTTTGTCTTCCAGAACGTTTTTAAGAAGATCTCGGATATAGACATCTGTGAGTTTTTCTACAATGACCATAAGCCTGTCATACATAACTTCGGGCTTTTCAGCAGCCTGATGGATAAATTCATCTGGGTTAATATCTTCTTTAGGTACTTCTACAATATCCTTAAGTATAAATTGTTTACGCCCCTGAAAAATATTTACTTTTCCCGCCGCTTTAACAAATTTTCCCTTCTCAATGCGATCGTAAATTTCTTCAGCATTGGCCCAACTCCTCCCCTCCAGGTCACCGGATGAGTCCGAGAAAATAATATTGAGATACTTCTTCCCATCCTTGGCTTGCGCAAGGGCAATATGCTTCACCAAAAAGGTGTTTTCCACTTCTTGCTTGGGTTTCAAATCCTTGATGGAGAGCCTATTCATGAGAATTCCTTCAGTTGTAAATGGCGAAGATATTAACAGAAAAATGCGGGTATTCAAAGCTATGTAAATATGGGATAAATCCCTAAATTTTTTAAAAGGTGGTGACAATGAGCACAATTAGACTTGGACTCAATGGATTAGGCAGAATTGGACGAGGCATTATCAGAGAAATCGAAAGACGCAAACAGCTAGGCGAGCTTAAGAATATTGAAATTGTCGCGGTTAATAACCCTGGGAAAGCTGAAAATTTTCTTAACCTTCTCAAACATGATTCACTCCATGGGAGATTTCCTGGAGAAATTAGCTTGGAGGGTGAAGATATCATTCTAGCCGGATCCAGCAGACTTCAGTTTTTCGCTGAAAAGGATCCTTCTGAAATCGATTGGTCTTCTCAGAATATTGACGTTGTTATCGACGCAACTGGAGTTTTTAAAGATCAAGCAGGACTTGGAAAACACCTTAACGGAACTGTCAAAAAAGTTATTATGTGTGCCCCAGGAAAAGACCTTGATGGAACTTTTGTTATGGGAATTAACCATAATGATTATGACAATTCAAAACATCATATTATCTCAAACGCAAGTTGTACGACGAACTGTCTTGCTCCTGTAGCGAAAGTTCTGCATGAAACTTTTGAAATCGAAAATGGTTTTATGACCACTGTACACGCCTATACTGGAGATCAAAGGATCCTTGATGCCAATCATAGCGATCCAAGAAGAGCTCGAGCAGCTGCGATGAATATTATTCCAACTTCAACCGGTGCTGCAAAGGCGGTTGGACTTGTGCTACCTGCTCTTAAAGGTAAGCTTGACGGTTATGCTGTTAGAGTTCCGACACCAAATGTTTCCATGGTTGATTTAACCGTTAATCTAAAAAAGACAGCTACAGTTGAAACCATTAATGCAGCCATGAAAGAAGCGGCTTCTGGTGAGCTTAAAGGAATCCTTGGATACACAGATGAGCCACTAGTATCAACTGACTTTCTTGGCGACTCTCATTCATCCATCTTTGATTCTCAACTGACCAACGTTATTGGTAATCAGGCCAAAATCGTTACTTGGTATGATAATGAAGTTGGGTTCTCTAACAGAGTGATTGACCTTGCCCATTTTATTGGGGGGAAACTTTAAGATGGCGCTTAAGGATATCACTCAAGCTGAGCTTAATGGTAAAAGAGTCATCGTCAGATTTGATTTCAATGTTCCTTTGGATAAAGAGGACAAAACGAAAATCACGGATACGACCAGAGTTGATCTTGCCCTTGAGACAATCAATTATCTTCTCGAGCAAGGTGTCTCAAAACTCATTATGATGAGTCACCATGGAAGACCAAAAGGTAAAGTAAATCCGGATTTTTCCTTGGAGCCAGTGGCTGATTATCTCGCCCAAAAACTTGGGCAAGAAGTCTTAATGACGGAAGCGGCAGTAGATGTAGGGCTTAAAGAGCTTTTAGGACTTAATTCAACCAAAATTGTTCTTCTTCAGAATTTAAGATTTCATCCAGAGGAAACTGCCAACGATGAAGGATTTGCAAAAAAGCTAGCCAATTATGCAGACATCTATGTTAATGATGCTTTTGGCGCCGCTCACAGAATGCATGCTTCCACTTATGCGATCAATAAATTCTTCCCAGGTAACGCTTTCGCTGGTCTACTCCTAAAAAAAGAAATCGAAGCTCTAGATAAAGTTTTAAAAAGTCCTGCCAAGCCATTTGTTGCCGTCGTTGGTGGAGCGAAGGTAAGTGATAAGATCAAAACAATTGAGAGACTTTTAGTTAATGTAAATAACTTGATCATTGGTGGAGCCATGGCCTATCCCTTCTTAAAAGCGATGGGGCATGAAGTGGGAACAAGCCTTTGCTCTGATGAAGATGTAGCTCTGGCTCAAGGAATTCTAAAAGCAGACAAGGGAAAAAAACTTTCTCTCCCTATTGATCATATTGTTTCAAACGAATTTGGTGGAAAACCCGAGACTTGTGATAGTATCGATATTCCAGCCTCTCAGATGGGTCTTGATATTGGTCCAAAAACAATTACTCAGTTTTCAGATATTATTTCAAAAGCTCAAACAATTTTATGGAATGGACCTATGGGGGCTTTTGAACTTTCAGATTATAACAAAGGGACTTTTGCACTTTGTGAGGCAATGGCAGGATCCGATGCCTACACTCTTGTCGGTGGCGGAGACTCAGTTAGTGCCGTCAATCAATCTGGTTATGCTGAAAAATTCTCTCATGTATCCACAGGTGGTGGAGCCAGTTTAGAATATATTGAAAAAGGGCAATTGCCTGGTGTTCAAGCCTTAAAATTTGGAGTTTAAATGACAGCTAAAACTTATATGGTTGGTAATTGGAAAATGAATCAAACTCAAGCCGAAATTGAGAGTTTCTTTTCTGGGCTTAGTCTTTCAAACAATCAAAATAATTTTTGGATTGCTCCCCAATGCTTACATATTTCAAAATGCATGGACCTGGGAGCTAAAGCTGGTGTTCTCATAGGAGCTCAAAATTGCTCCGAACATGAGTACGGAGCCTTTACCGGTGAGAACTCAGTAGACTCCCTAAGCGAGATGGGAGTTCACTTCACTTTAGTCGGTCATAGTGAAAGACGGACATTATTTGGAGAAACTGACGAGACAATTAATAAAAAAGTCCTCAAAGCTTCCCAGACTGGAATTCTACCCATTCTTTGTATCGGTGAAACTCTTAAAGAAAGAGAGGCAGGAAAAACTCTCGATATTGTTCTCGGCCAACTCAAAGCAGGTCTGAAAGATCTTAAAATTCAAAATGAATCAGAGGTTATCATCGCCTATGAACCTGTTTGGGCGATCGGGACAGGTAAAACAGCAAGTCCGGAACAGGCTGGAGAAGTTCATAATGCTATCCGAGAAGTCCTTAGTGAGCTATATGGAGATTTTGGGCAAGATATCAGTATTCTTTATGGTGGAAGTGTAAAACCTAATAATGTCGAAGACTTACTGGCTCAGCCTAATATTAATGGTGGTTTAGTTGGAGGGGCAAGTCTTAAAGCTGAGAGTTTTAACGCACTTTGCTCTGCTTGTTAGAAAAACTGCTAACTTCTATTCACATTCGGCAATTGATTTGATAAAACCTTGAAACTTAAAAGGAATCGAAATGGATCAAAGTCTTGTAACTGGTTTAACTATTTTTCACGTGATCGTCTGTATACTTTTAACTGTAACGGTACTTGTACAGTTTGGTAAAGGAGCTGAGGCTGGAGCTATGATGGGTGGTGGCTCATCACAGGCAATTTTTACAACGAACTCAAAAGGAAATTTTTTCACCAAACTAACGACTGCACTGGCCATTCTTTTTATGGTGAACTCAATTACGCTGACAATTCTTACCACCAAGGCCTCAAGCAGCTCTATAATGGACTCAGAAGCGCCGGTAGCATCTCCGTTGAATAATGACTCAATGGACGAAACCACAACTGAAGTCACTCCAACTGAAAACACAACCTCTGCTGATAATTCTGAAGATGGATCTAAAGAAGCTATAGTAGAGTAAACTTTTTTATATTGTAAAAAATTTTAAGGCCTCGAATGAGGCCTTTTTACTTTCCAGAAACTCCAGTCTAAAATTTTATTATGCTTATCGTCTTAATCGCGACTCTCCTACTTTCCTCAAATGCTTCTGCCTATCTAAGCTACGGAGACGCTTCAGACGATTGTAACTGGACAGCGACCACCGTGACTTTAGAAAAGGCGATTTGGAATTGTGATGATCTCACGGTCGCCAATGGTACGACAGTCAACGTAGACACTAGCATTGTGACGGATCCTATCCAACTTCGAGTTCAAGGTGATGCGGATATAGATGGCATAATTCGTGTTTCAGCCTCAGGAACGACAGCTGGTCCTGGTGGTAGTGATGGCGGAACTTGTAGTTCAACTCCTTGTAGTTCAACTGCAACTGATGCACCCGGATCCACAGGAGGAGAAGGTAATGGTGGCGGTGCTGGTGATCATAATGGAACCTTTAACGCTGCCTTTGGTGGTGGAGGCGGTGGTGCCGGTTTCAGCGCAAACGGAAGTAATGCAGGAGCAACACCTTTAGGGACCAATATTGGACAAACAGCAGGATCTCCCGGAACTGGTGGTTCTAGCTTCTTTTCAAGTTCTGATCTTGATTCATCTCTTCGAGGAGGAGTTGGTGGTGGAGCCGGTGGTTCAGGGGGAGATGGAACTTTTACTCCTGCCGGCGGTGCTGGCGGAGCTGGTTCGGGAAGCCTTCTTATTGTCGCTAAAGGAGACATTATCCTTAGAACTGACACCTTACTTGAAGCCAAAGGCGGTACCGGATCCGTTGGAACAAGTGCAGGAGGTGCTCAAGGTGGTGATGGAGGAAGTGGATCTGGTGGAGTCATCTATATAGTCACCAGCGGAAATTTAACATTATCTGGTACTCCAGAGGTTGAAATTAGCGGAGGAGATCAACAAACAGGTGGAAGTGGTGGCCCTGGCGGGAGCGCATCCGTTGGAATATTGAGAGTAGACACTGCAAGTGGATCATTCTCAGGAAGCTTTACCTTACTAGGTGATTCAACGGCTGCGAATACAAATACTGCTTCCAGTAGTATTACTGACCCCTTAAGTGGATCAAGTTCAGAAAGTTTAGTCTCCGATATTTCACCTAGCTGTACATACAAAGAAGGAAGCGAGAGGCTGCTCTTCATGCTTCTTATGAGTTTTCTTATAAGTCTTTCATTATTTCAAGCTTACAAACTCCGTTGGTAATTCATTATCCCCAATATTATTGGTGTGCCCGAGACCCAATTGTCCGGAACTATTTTGTCCCCAACAAATAATTTTTCCTTCTGCTTTTTCTAAAGCACAGGTGTGATTGGTACCCCCAGAGATTTGAGTGAACTCAGCATTAATATCTACAATCGAATTCACTTCTGTGACAGCTTCATCATCTCCAATATGTTGATTATTTCCATGTCCCGTCGCACCTAATGCTCCAAGCCCCCAACAATAAACTTTATGATCAATTCCAATGGAACAAGTATGGTTGTTTCCAGTGGCCATAGTAATCATTGGCTTTGTTTCTGTCATAGCAATCGGACCCACAGAGTTTGCCGCTTCATCGTCTCCAATCTGATCTACATAACCAAGACCAACTTGTCCGAGAGTATTATATCCCCAACACTGAATTTTCTGACCAGCTCCTAGAGCACAGGTGTGAAGAAATCCAGTGGCAAGTTTGAGAATTTTGCTTGAAAAAGATAATGAGTCTAAGTCCGCAGGAACTTCATCATCACCGAGAGCTTCAGTATTTCCATAACCTAATTGTCCAAATTGGTTATTTCCCCAACACTTAATATCTCCGTCCACCAGAGCTGCACAAGTATGATTAGAAATTGTCGAAATATCCATCTGAAGAATCTTGGCTCCCACATTTACATAGGGAAAAGTTGTATAGTCTTCGTTGTCACCTAGATTTTCAGTCGAAGCAAGCCCTAGTTGACCAGCATCGTTCTGTCCCCAGCAGATAATATTTTGGCTTTCCATAAGAGCGCAATTATATCGTGTCCCAGAATATATTCTTTGAGCCTTTTCACCAAAATCTAATTTGATGGCACTTGCAAGTCCAGTAAGATCACCAACTGAATCAGTATGTCCAAGACCTAATTGTCCCGCATCGTTCGCACCCCAACACAATACCTTCCCGCTTTCAAGAACCGCGCAATTATGGGCAAAGCCAGCCGAAAGGTCCACTACTCGCTCATCTATATCTAAGTAGGGAATAGAATCCACAGATTCGTCATCACCAAGAGTGTTCGTGTGTCCGTAACCAAGTTGACCAAAATTATTTTGTCCCCAACATTTTACCGTTCCTTCTTTATAGACAGCACAAGTATGAAAACCACCAGCCACCACTTGAGTGGCAATAAGTGGATTCTCTTTTTTCTCACAATATTCAATTCTCGCCACACTGAAAGGATCGCGCTCCTCAGCCAGCTCAATTTGATTTGTCTCTGCCACGTAGCTAAAAGGAACTTCTTCACCATCAACTGTAATATTAAATCTATCGAGATCTAAATTCGCCGATTTTAAATTAAAAACACTCTCTGCTTTAACTGCAGCTCTCGCCATAGTTCCCAATCTTTCAAGTCCTGGACCATAATCTCCAGACGCTAAGTCAACATTAATTCCACCAGCAAGTTCAACAACTTCTTTATAGCCATAACCAATTTCATTTTCACCATTCACAGGCATAGTGTCCAAACTAGTATAGATAACGCCTCCAACAACCATGGGTCTATCGCCAGCTGCATTTTTGATCGCCTCTAAAGTACTATTTGGTGTAATGGAGACCTCATCTTCATCATTCAAACAGTATTTATTCTTCGCTTTTGGCTCAACGTTTTGTTTGTCCTCGACAGGAATAATATGATCGGGGTATTCAAAACAAATATCCTGTTCGTCTGCTATAAAGACAATCAGTAGTGAAGCATTCTCTCGCAAAAGTCCGTTTTCAATCAGATGGTCTCGATTCGTAGTTAAAGCTAATTCAAGTGAAAGTTGCCCCATCTCTCCACCGTCTGATTTATTGTCAGTTTTCGGATTATTCAGTTTCGTATTCAAGTCGATGATAAGATCAGATACACTAGACTCTTGAGAATCTAAAACTACCGGCTCTGAATTTTTTTGATATAGTTTTCCTGCAAGATTTGAGTTAGGGCTGTGCCCTAATATTACCCCAATTCTCACATTAACTTCTTCAGGAAGAGCATTTAAAAAATAATCAAATCCTTGAGCAATATCTCCTCTCTCCTCTTTAATTGAAGTTGAAGTATCAGGGACAATAATAATATCTAGATCTCTTATGACATCAGCTTCATCAGGAGCATACTGATCAACATAGCAAAGCCCATTTTGAGTTGCGCCAGAGACGGCTAAGTCTGTTTCAAAAGCATCATCTAAAGATTCTTCAATGGTACTCCCTCCTCCGCCATCAGTGCAGGCAGCAAGTGCAAAAAATACCATGAGAAAAATAAAATTTTTCAAAACTAACTCCTTAGTCCCTAATTTTAAGTCTCCATCATTTTTTTTGCAGAGATATATAAGTCGAATTTAACTTCTAAGTGTTTTAAATAATTGAATTAAATATTTCTAAACAAAAAAAGAAAATTTAAAAATCAGATTTAACACCAAGTTGAAGCTGCGAAGCTCTTGAAATCACGGAGTCAGATTTTCCATCTGAGTGAGAATTGAGAAATTGACCTAAAAAATAGGGACTTAATCCGTTTTCCCTTAAATATTCAACACTTAAGCCTAAGCGAGTTTGTTGGAAGCCACCTAATAAATAGACGAAATAAGGCTTCATTTCGACGTATTTGCCTAAGTTTATAGGCAAGTCTACATAAGTACCTATTCCCCAGTTCATATAATTGGTGAACTGTTCGGCTTCATCATTATTAACTTCATACCCTGAGCTCTGGTTAAGCCCCAGTACTATTCCTAGGTTAAGCTCTCTCCAACCCTTCGATAGTATCAACTCTGTCTGTCGAAAAACAAATGACTGAGATTCAAAAACTTCTCCATATTGGGAACTATAGCTAATCAGCAGGTCACTATTTAGAGGACCCACTTTATTCAAGTGAATTTTTATTGCATGCCCTGTTGAGCTTAGACCATCTATTTCAATATTGCCTTCACTTTGATTCCAATCAGCTACTGAGTACAATAAAGCCATTTTTCTCAGTCTTATATTTGCTTGCCGCTGATTCTTAGTACTTACCTTTTTTAAAGATTTTGTTTTAACAATCTCTAGCGTCGTTTTTTTTGAAAAAGGAGAATATCGATTCCAAAAGTCCCTATAGCGAACTCTATAATAATAAACACCAGTGTCATCGGTTATCCATAAAATTTTAGGCTCAGAAGTTTTTGTCTCAAAAACAGGTTTCGAAGATTGCTTATCTCTGAAGATTTGGATTTCATAATCCTTTGCTGTGCTGATTTTTTCCCATTCAACGACGGTTTCAATCTCAGCTGCGTGCGCCTGGGGAAATATAATATTCATGACCTTGTCCCAAAAAGAGCTAGACTCAATAATTTTTTTAATCGCTTTTACTTTAGGTGCTCTTACAGGAGCCGGTATAGGAACGATAAGAACCTTTTGAACTTTAATAGGTTCTTGACTCTTTATTTGCCAAAAATACTCCCCTGGCTCTTTTATATTTATTGAAACACGAGATCTATTTGTTTTACGGGTTCCAATTATGTTTTTAAAATCTCGATCCTTTGAAAGCTCAAATTCAACAGGGTCTGCTGCTTCCCATGAGAAACTAACTCTTGAATTAGGCTTTACCAACTCAATTCGATTCACAATAGTGAATACATCTTTATTAGTGAGAACTAATTTAGACCAAGGAGTAAACTCCGAGACTTCATATTCGTCTAAAATTCTCCCTCGCCACTGGTACTCACCTGGAGTAGAAAAATCAACCTGAGAAAGTTTAGACTTCATATAACCTGCAAAAACTCTCTCTCTCTCACTATTTATAATCTCTAGCCATACTTTTTTCTTTGCGAAACTCTCGAATGAAACAGCAAGAGGATAGTCCTGAGAATTCAAAGTTAATGCTCCTCCCTCGACTTTAATTTTCGGTGTGTTTATGTTCTTAATCAGAGTAAAGTTCGCATATATACTAGATAGCCTCTCTTCTTTTAACTGAACTCCCCATTTATAAAAGCCCCCTTTAAGATTTAAACTCTCAGCTGGATCTATTTCAAAGCGATTATCTGTCCTTTCAACCCAAATTTTTTTAATGGACGTTTCTGACTCGTAATTGAAATAGACTCTCTCACCTCGTTTTTTTATAATTGTTCCCTGAGGGGAAACAAGTTTTATTCTCTCGTCTCGAATAGTTAGCTCTCTAGGCTTAACAATTAAACTTTTACCTTCAGACAATTCAACTTTTTCTCTTTCATTGTCGCCCATGTTTTCTAAAAGACTTCCCATTGAGAGTGAAACGTTCCCTTTATTCACTTGAATCTTATTCTCATCAAAACGTTTTTCTAATTTAAGCTCACTATCAGTATTGGCTGCGACTTTAATTTGAGAATTACCTATCCTAATGTTTAAAGCTTGAGCATTGGCTTTGAGGTTTAAAGTTAAACTTCCTTGCTCAAAATCTATCTCGTTTTTTCGTTCAAAGTTAACCATGGATAGCTCATCGATAATAACTTCGCTCTCGTTATCTAATCGCACTTTTGCGACAGAACTTTCATTGGTAAAAATAGAGTCAGCTCCATAAACTGCATTATCTTGTTCCACAGCAACCCAGAAAAGTTGATCTCTATTCTTTCTTCGTACATCATTTTGCGACTGAAAGACCTTGCCAATGAAAGGAAGACTTAAATCTCGATCAGATTGATTAAGGCCTAATAACTTATAACTAGAAAAACTGATGCATAAAATAGCCAACAGCATGAGTCCAGTATTGGAGAATTTTGTTAAGTCGTAAGTTCTCATGTTTAATAATAGTTTAAAGAGATAAAAGACCGTTGTCATGGAAATAAGAAAAGTCAAAATTCCTATAAACCTCAAACTGACGTTTGCCGTATTATTACTAACCGCAATGACATTAGGTGGCTATATTTGGTTAGCTGTCGATCTCATTAAGAATGATAAGATTGCTTACGTTTTTGAAGCAGTTGAGACTCAAAATCAACAATCAGCAAAAGTTTTAGAGAGTCGATTGAAACAACTTTCAACTTTTCACAAGATTTTTAGACAAGTGGGATATCACAATGCAGCTGTAGCGCAAATATTTCAGCAAAATACAGATATCTTAGCCTATGTAGAGAAAGTTCAAAAAGGATCATATAAAAGAATCCTAAACCCGATGAGCGAGCTGGATACTAGCTTAAATATTTCCTGGGATGAGTTAACACCTAATAAATATCAACTCATCAACCTTGCAGATGAACTCTACTTAGTCGAGTCACTTGTCTCAAATGAAAAAAGCTCTTATCTTATTATTCCAGCTCATGCGCTTACCGAGCTTCTGCCCAGTTCTCAAATCTATCAGTACGACATAGCAGTTGATAATAAGCTATTAGCTTCGAGTAAGATCAATTTAGAAAAGCCTGCGCAATCATATGGAATCCAAACTAAAGTCTTAGGGAACAATATTATCTCCTTTAGACCTTATCTCAATAATATTGTTTTTCTTACTCAGATCAATTACTCATCTGCAATCGAAGCTGCCACGGCCCTAACTAATAAGTCTATCTACTTTGGAATATTAGTTGCGGGATTTATCATTCTTTCCGTCCTTTTTCTTTCTCATAGAATCACGACCCCAATAAAAAAGCTCTACCTTGCAAGCCAAGAACTTTCGAAAGCAAACTTTTCATATAGGGTTAAGCTCTCTGAAGCTGATGAAGTAGGTGTTTTAGGAGATTCATTTAATTATATGGCTTCTGAAATTCAAAGATACCTCAAGGAGATGAAAGAGAAATCTCGAATGGAAAATGAATTAAAAACGGCTCAACTCGTTCAACAATCCTTTTTTCCATCAAATTTCATACAAGGTCATAATTTTAAATTAGAAGCTTACTATCAGCCTGCAGCAGAATGTAGTGGAGATTGGTGGGGCCATCTCTCTACCAAAGATTCTGAAATTTTTATCATCCTTGATGTCACTGGTCATGGAACTGCAGCGGCCTTAGTCACTGCGATGATGCATAATACCTTAACAGGTATTAATGAGTTAGGTCGAGAGAATCCAAGCTTTCGCCGTGAGCCCTCAACTATTATGGAATTTCTTAATAAATCACTTTGTTCGATTAATATAAACCTTAATGCGACAGCTTTTATAATCGTATTCGATGGTGATGAAATGCGATATTCAAATGCTTCTCACAACCCTCCCCTTTTATTCAGACCTAAAGAGAGTGGAGATCTAGGTAAACAAGATATCCAGCCCTTAAATGAAAATATAGGGAGCCGTCTAGGAGAGAATATCAATTCTTTCTATGCAAGCACTGTTTTAAATTGGAGAAGTGGGGACCAGATTGTTCTTTTCACGGACGGAATAATTGAAGCTCCTAATAGTGCGGGTAAGGCCTACGGGAATAGAAGGTTTTTAAAAAACATTCTTTCCCAATTCAATAGGACTCAGTCAATCAGTCCCAATGATGTGGTAGATGATTTCAAAACATTTCTTGATGGCACTGACGCTGACGACGATATCACTGTACTCTCCATCCAACTACATGACTTAAAAATTTTCCAAACTTTTGATGAAAAGCTTGAAGTTAATCATCTCTATGAACGAGTAGATGACTCGAAGTTTGCCACCGTGATAGTCTATGATGAACTTATCTCAAAGACACTTTCAGCCATTGAAATGGGAGAACAACTCCAAGCGATAGTTAATAGAAAAGAAGTGGAAACAAGAAAGTCCCCCTTAAGACCAAAGGAAGTTCAACTTAAAGACAGGTCTCAACTTCATTTTATGCATCAGTCAATCAAGGAGCTTAGCGAGGAAATTGATAGCGCACTGGTCACAGTCGTGCAAAATGATTCATTCTCAGAAATTGCAAGATATTTAAAACAAACTGCGATTGAGTTAGTACAAAACGCCTTGATCTATCAACGTGCGCACAATATTGCTAAGCCCGTAGAGCTGATCTTAGGAAGAGACGAAAACTACTATATAGTAGAAGTCACTGATTTAAATGGTGCATTAGACCCCCTTGTTATTCTCAATAAGGCCAAAAGAGCTTTCACTGAGCGAACCTACGAGAAAAAAGATACAGGAGCCGGGTTAGGTTCCTCTATGGTTATTCTCGGCTCAGACGAAGTTGCGATCAAAGTAAAAAAAGATGAATATACTCAAATTCGATGTATAATAAGTAAGTATAAGAGATTAAAGGAATTTAAACTCAAAAACAACGCTATTTATATTTCGAAAGGATAGAATTCGTGAATTCTCAGTTTGATTTTGATAAAGAGTCTAAAGGAGACAAAGTCGTATTTAGGCTTTCAGGCCAAATTGATGAGGATGCTGAGCTATTGAAGCTTGATTTCTCAGATGCTAAAGAGATTGAATTCAATTTAGATAATGTAAAATTAATCAACTCATGTGGAATCAGAGATTGGGTAGAATTTCAAAAAACGATTCCTGAAAGTGTCAAAATTTCTTACTCCTTTTGTCCACAAATAATCATCGAACAAATCAATATCATCAAGGGTTTTATTAGACCTGGAGCCAAAGTAGAGTCCTTTTACGCTCCCTATTATGATGAATCCAAAGACGAAGAAGTTAAATTACTCATCACTCCGGACGAAGTGATTAACCAAAAAGCACCCGTGAAAAAAAATGAACAAGGAGAAGAGTTGGAATTTGATGAGATCGAAGTTCAATATTTCAACTTCTTGAGAAATAATTCATGAGCTATACAGATTTTGATCAATTATTAAGCCCTGTTTTTATTTGCGATAAAAATTGCAAGATCAATTATTATAATCATATCTGCTCCACCTTTTTTCAAGCCTCTCCTCGAGTTCTTAATAAGTTTGAGACACTTGATGAACTAATTGTACAAAAAGACTTTTCTTTTCAAGAGAATATTAAAAAGGCTCTTGGAGAAGATACCGCGCTTATTTCTCCCGAAATTGAATTTCTCAAACAAAATGGAGAGAAACTAACCGTCATCGCGAAACTTATTCCCCTAGACAAGAAAAATATCTTAGTGAATATTCTGGATTTCTCGATAGAGAAAAAACTTCACGAAAAATACAAGGAACAAATTAGCGAACTAAAAGACACTCATGAGCAAATCTTAAAGGCGGACAAACTCACAGCATTGGGTGAAATGATTTCGGGTATAAGTCATGAAATTAGTTCTCCCTTGATGATTGTCTCAAATCGATTAGATATGCTTCGAGATACACTTGAAGCAGAACAACCTAAGGCCAGTGAAGCAATCTTAAATGACTTAGAAAGAGAGTTTAAAAGAGTGCTTGGTATTATCAGTGGCATGAGATCTTTTGTTAAAAATCAAGAGGAAGCCCTTGAGGTCGTGAATCTTAATACTTTATGCCATGACGTTCTTAGTTTTTTTGAAGATCTTAATACTCAAGTGAAAATTTCCCTAGATACTTCAGAGCAAAGTCATTTACCTCTCGTGATGGGAAATCGACTCAAACTTCAGCAGGTACTCATAAATTTAGTGAAAAACGCTAGAGATTCTATTAATGAGATAAAAGCTAACCCTGGTGAAATTATCATTAAAATTCACGATCTTATTGACTCCAAAGCACAATGCATTAGTGTGATTGATAACGGAAAAGGTATAAGTGAAGAGGATGCCTCTCATGTCTTTGATATGTTTTTTACAACCAAAGAAATTGATGCAGGAACTGGACTAGGTCTAGCGATTTCAAAAAAAATTATTGAAGCTCACTCCGGTTCAATTGAGATGGCGAAAGTTAAAGCTGGTGCAAAATTCGATATCAAACTGCCACTCTTAGAGCTTGGAAGCTTTACCATGACAAATAAGTATCTTGAGGGTGAAAAGGAATTTGAAGATGATATCTACCTTTTTGTCTCTGATGAAGAAAACAAGCTAAATGACATCTATCAATCCATGAAAGATCAAGACATTGTCACTGTTCTTAGTCATAGACTCAGCGACTATCAAAAATTCACGGAATTTATGATGGTAGATAGAATATTTATTCTTTCAAAAATTAAAAACTTAGAAATAGATGAGGATACCGAAGATCTCTCTGATCTCTCTGTTGATCAAGTGTTAAAACATTTGGGGGTTAAAAGCTGAGTACTCAAAAGCATTTTAATATTCTCATCTTAGAGGATGAATCAGAAATTGCTGAGATTATGGAAACTTATCTAAAGCTATTTCCTGGTTTTAGACGAATTGTTCATGCTGAAAATGCTCTCAGAGCATCTCAAATGCTTTCAAACCAAGAGTTTGATCTTGTGATAACGGACATTCAACTAGACAGAAGTAATGCCTTAGAATTTATAGAACGTCTTAGATCTCAACCTCGATATTATCATCAAAAAATTATGGTTGTATCTGGTTGTCTGACAAAAGAAATTACTTTAAGACTTATGCAAAATAATATTCGTCATATCCTGGTAAAACCTTTCACTGCAAGGCAATTATTAATCTATGCCATCAGCTGCCTAGGTATTCAAAGAAAGCCTAAAAAACTCGTAGATAAAATTCTCAAGCAAGTTCGCCTAAGGCTGAGTGATAAAAAAGATTTACTCGAAAATGCGGTAGCTGATGATGATATTCAAAAAATGTTTGACACTGCCAACCAACCAGCGAGTAAAAAAGACCAAGAAAACTAGACTTCAAAAATAAACTGATCCTCAGGCATTCTGACTCGTTCAGAATAGATCCCGTTTTCGGCTCTCTTACCCGCACTTATAATCATGCAAATTTCATCTCCTTTACCTAAACCCAGAAGATCTTTCACACGCTTTGAATCATGACCTTCCATAGGACAGGAATCGAATCCGTAGGCCCTTAAACTTAACATTAAGTTCTCACAAGCAAGGGCGGTAGTTTTATGTGCCCAAACTCTCATATCGTTATAACTAGTTGGCTCGCGAGGAGTTACTTTGGTTAAGCCTTGAAAAAAGAAGAGAATTTTTTTAACAATCCCAAAAAGTCCTAAAGGACCTTGGTTATAAGCAAGAGGTACAATTTTTTGATAATAGGTATAAGCTCCCTTTGGAACTCCGCCCTTTTTATCAAAAGACTCAATCATTTGTTTTTGAATATTTTTCCAATTATTTGTCTTCGCCACACATACCACAAGCTCCGGAGCTGTTTTTGCAGCCGATTGCCCCATACAAATTCTAGCTAGTTCAGACTTTTTAGCCGGATCTCTCACCCAATAAAAACCCCATGGTTGTAAGTTTGAAGAATTAGGAGCAAGAAGGGCGTTACTGAGACACCTACGCATAATTTTTTCAGGTAGAGGATCTTCTTTAAAGACTCTGACCGAACGCCGTGATTCGATCACTTTTTGAAATTCTAATTCATTGATTTCAACTGCAGCTTCTCTATAGTCTATATCTGGAACTTTTGTCAGAATATCTAGATCACTCATAAGTATTTATACTCCCCAGGGTATCACTTCAAATTTTTCTCTGACAGCGCTAAAAACTTTTTCTGTATGCTCTTCACCTTTTGTTTCAATAATAACCTCAACCATCGATTGATTTAGCTGTATCTGAGGTTCGTCTCTCAAGTGATAGACTTGCAATACATTTGCATTAGTCGTACTCAATATTTCCGTTAGAAGATTTAACCCACCCGGTTTATCTTCTAGAATAACTTTCATCTTAACTCTACGCTTAGACTCCATTAAACCGATATCAATTATCCTATCAATGAGATTTATATCAATATTTCCCCCACAAATAACAAGGACAACTTTTTTTCCTTTGAAGCGCCTAGGATTTCTTTCATACAACTCCTCGAATGCTGCCAGATTTATGGCGCCTGCACCTTCTGTAATGATTCTTGCATTCTCAATGAGATCCAGTAGAGACTTTGCAACTTTATCATCAGAAACATGAATCGCTTCATCGATAACAGAGTCCAAAGTTTCATAGAGATTCAAATAAGGTTTTTTTACTTTGATACCATCAGCAAATGTCGCTACAGTTTCACTCTCTATCAGTTTTCCTTGTTGAAGCGATTTAATCATTGAAGCGGCACCTGTAGACTGACACCCAACAATAGTACATTTATCAAATATTGACTTAGCGACGACTCCGATACCGGCCATAAGTCCGCCCCCACCAATACTGCCAAATATAAAATCAGCATCTGGCAGTTGGTCTTTCAATTCATAAGCAATAGTTCCTTGCCCGTAAACCACATTTTCGTGATTAAAAGGATGGATATAAACTTTTTTATTTTCCTGTAAATATTCTTTTGCAAACTCAAAACTCTCATCAACATTTTCACCTTTGAGGATGACTGATGCACCTAGAGCTTCCGTATTGGAAATCTTAGTCAAAGGACTTGAAGTGGGCATAATAATCGTAGCGTGAAGTCCAAATTTTTCTGCAGCCCAGGCCACTCCTTGCGCATGATTACCTGCCGAAACAGCTAAAACGCCGAGCTTTTTTTCCTCTTCCGTCATATGCGCCATAAAGTTGGTAGCCCCTCGGAGTTTAAATGACCCAACAGGTTGCATATTTTCAAGCTTAAGAAATATCTCACAATTAAATTTCTTAGATAGCCATTCGTTCTTAATAAGCGGTGTTGCTGCGACATAGGGTCTGATATTTTCTAGCGCTTGTTCAAAGCCCTTCAATTCCAGTTTCATTTTTGTACCTTATTATTTTTTATCTATTTTTTTATTAGTCTTCTCATCGATGACTCGGATTTTACCAAAATCCTCATCGCTAAACATCGCCTCTACTTCTTCTAGGGGAAGTACAGCATAGGGAATCGAGGGGTCAAATTCATCCGACATCCTTAGATCCTTAGCCTGGGCAATATTGGAGTACTCTATATGATTACAAAAGACCTTGAAAATCTTTTCGTCAATTTTTTTACCTACAGTCTTCTCCATAATACTTATAGCATGGGAAACCGTAACGACTTCACTATAAGACCTTTTTGTTGTGATCGCGTCAAAAAAATCAGCTATGGCGCAGACTCTTGCCAGCAAGTGAATTTCATTTCCTGCTAGTTTTTTCGGATACCCTGTTCCATCGACGTTTTCATGATGCTCATGGATAATACGAGCGATGGTTTTTAAATCAAGACCTTCAAATTCTTCTTCTCCTGTTCCTAGGATTAGATTCAGTCCAAGATCTGGGTGAGTTTTGATAACTTGGTACTCATCTTCTGATAGTCCTTCAGGCTTATTTAGAATATGAGTAGGAATTTTAACTTTCCCTAAATCATGCAATAAACCGCCAAGACCAGCATGTAGAAGTTCTGCACGAGTCGCATTTGGTTTAAGAACTCGCATAATGGTTAAACAGTACATGGAAACATTAATAGAGTGATCGTAGGTATAAAAGTCATGGGTCGCTAGATTTCCAATCAACATTCTCAACCCATCGATATTATAGTCATCTAAAACATCAATCATACTCTCCACAGCATCTTTGCAACCACGAATGGTCTCATAGAGAATTTCAGTACTAAATTCTTTTTGAGGGTCAAAAACTTTGTGCAAATGATTGATCGCGGAATCTTTGATAAAAGTGACGGCATCATCATCTTCAATGGCCTCAGACTTCACCAAGCTTTTCATATATAAATTTCGTTGATCTTCCGCAACATAGAGCTGACGATATTTCTTTTTAAAATTCTCTAAATCTATCAGGGATAGTTCTTCCCCTTGGGGAAAAACACGAACATACTTTTGTTTACTCTCCAAAGAAGAGGCATTCACATAAAGATCATATGGCATATGCTCACCATGAATGATCAGGTCATAATTCACAGAAAAAAAACTTCTCTCTCCCACAACAGATCCTTAGATTAAATTATTGTAACATCAGTTAAGAAAAAGTTTAGAGAAAAAAAAAAAATCCCCTCTAGTCTAAGAGGGGATCCATAAATATTTTCTTATTGAAAAGCTTAGTTAACTAGAAGGGAATATCGTCTGAAGCAAAGCTTGCATCAGCACTGATATCATAGCCATTGTTATTATTGTCTTGCGTTGAAGATTGATTATACTGTCCACCAGCTGATGGTTGAGCAGAAGCTCCCCCAATAAACTGAACAGTTGTAGCACTGATTTCAGTCGTGTAACGCTTTTGACCGTTTTTATCATCCCATGAGCGAGTTTGAAGTTTTCCCTCTACAAACGCTTGTCTTCCCTTAGATAGGTATTGATTGCAAAGCTCTGCAAGTTTTCCCCAAACGACAACTCTATGCCACTCTGTGCGCTCTTGCTTTTGCCCAGTGTTCTTATCGTTCCAAGTCTCACTTGTTGCCAAGGAGAAGTTACATACTGCTGCTCCAGATGGTGTATACTTTAACTCAGGGTCTTGTCCTAAACGTCCTAGAATAATGACTTTGTTTACGCTCATTTTTGCTCCTTAAAATTCTCTCTATCCTATTTTTCTATAACTAATCAGACCAAAATGAAAGGATATTTCACTGGCTGCCAGCACAAAAAAGCAATGCTAGAGCATTTTTAGGAGTTTATAAACATAAGAAATTATTTTTGTTTAACCTTGTGCGCTGAGATTCTCTGCCTCTTCCGGCGCACTATTCGTAATGGGCTGGATTCCAAGGCTTTTGGGATCCTGCTCCAAAATAGCTGCTTCTTTCTGGCCCACTAAGTCTGGATAGTTAGTCTGCCAGAAGCTTTGCACCATTTTTTTAGCCACTCTCACATCCCTTCTGTACCAGCTAGGATCAAAGCCACAATAGGGACAAGGGAGTTCACGGCGGTATAGGAGTTTATTACCTAACTCAAAGATCAACCAAACGGGAAATAAGAGAAAAACAACTTTAGCCTTCATCAAAGGAAACAAGAAATAACTAGCCGTAAGAGTTAACAACAAAATTTGTAGATAATTTTGAATTGATAGATGTTTCGAATAACGCATCTGCCTTGGCGCAGAGCAAAGTGCACAAAGAAATTCATGAGATGGCTGTTTTACTCGGTAGAATTTTTTGGATTGTAGCGAACTAAGCTTCTTCATGAACACTCCTCTTAAATAGTATTCCATATAGGTCCACTCAAGAGAATACGGAAGAAATTGCACTGGACCTAAACACCTGATATCTTTATTTGCAAGGAGTATCTATGCCTGATGAAATCCCTAAAAGAATCATAATAATATGTTTTATCATTGTAGCCTCTTCACTGTTTTCAATTGTGAGTGGATTTATGTCTCCGGAGGAGTTAAACAAATTACAGCTCTACAGCCTTCCACCTATTCTTTCTTGGTGGACCACTAAAACTGGTCATTATGTGGGACTGATGGGAAATTTATTTTCCATATTCTTAGCAATCATGATGGTGATGGGAAAAAATACGGCTCGTAAGATTTATAACGTTTATTTTATCTTAAGCGCTATATTGGTGACTATAGTTCAAAGTTATATTACCCCTCAGGTTTTGGCAGACCAATCTCCTGAAATGGCACAAGCTGCGACAGGAACGATCTTCACAACAGTACTTATAATCTCTATGAGTTTTTATACCATCATATTTATGTGGGCGATTAACTCCAAAAAGTCTCGCAAATTTTTTCAAGGAATTGCCCTAGATCAAGATACAAGTTTAATCCCCGACCAAGCTACCATCGACCAAGCTCATGCCGCTAGAAACAAAGATTTAGAAGAGTAAAAAAAGGACCGCCGGGGTATCTGCATACCCCAGGGGCGAACAATAAGAAAAAAGAACAATAGAGGGATTACCGAATTCAACTCACGTCCAGCGTCCACAGATCGGTACCCTGTGAACTTACTTTTATATATCGCAATGCGTATACCAAGTTTTGGCATAAGATTTCATGAACTTATGTTGAAGGATTTAATCGATTATTGCTAAAATGGCACTAAACCTGGTGACGGGCTGATCCCGGCAAAATATACCTTAGGAACCGATGCTAAAAGATCGAGGTCAGATTTCCATATTTTTCTCAACCGCGGTGGTTGTGATGATCACAATCATGGCGTTTATCATCAATATCGGTCTATTCGTTAAAGCAAAAATCAATCTTCAAAATGCAGTTGATGCAGCCGCTTATGCGGGCGCGAGTGTGCAAGCTAGGCAGCTTACAAATATTGGCTATATGAACTGGGCCATGCGAAACGTTTATAAAGAATGGATGTTTAAATACTACGTTCTAGGTGGCTTGAGTTTAGAAGGTGTTTCAGGAGTTACTTTGCCTGGAACAGCTTGCCCTGGTCCTTCTAAAACTACGGGAGATAGAAAAGACTTCACTATGGGATGTTATACCAGAACAAGCATAGCTGGTGGGGCTCAAGACAATTATAATTTTCCCTCTGTTTGTATTGATTTTGCTAACACAGGTCAAGTTGGTTTATGCACGAGATTCTTAGTTCCAGGTCTTCCTCGATTTACTCGTCAAAATGTTCTCGGAATGGATGAAACAACTAACGCCTTTATCGATTCAATCGTAGCAGAAAAATCTACCGATTGCTCAAAGAGAACTGAGCTTAACTTTCTTACGGCCAATACTTGGGCCTATAACGTTACTGAGACTGATATTCCAAATTCTATAAGAGACCAAGCGCCCCAAATGGCAATCAACTATATGGGAGCTTTTCCTCATGCTTTTGAAATTGGAGTGAGAATTAGAAATCTTGAGTCGGAGGTAAATTTTCCTCCCGTTGCCGGCGTCTGTGGGGATCAAGCTTCTGGCATCAATTGCTCTCGCTCTGCCAATAGTCTTACCACTTCTCATCAAGAGAGAACCTTGAAGGCGTATACTAGTGCTTTTAGAAATCTTGGAAACCAAGATGATAACGAGATGAAAGATAGTTTCACACTCACCGAACTAGCTCCCAATATAGGTAAAGAAAATATTGATACAGGACTTAGTTATCTTCTTATTCCCAACGAGCCTGAAAAAAGAAGAAAGATTTATCTAGACCTTAAATTGATCACTGCCAATTACGCTCCTTTCTACACTGCGTTTGCAACCTCTCAAGGTGATATCAAAGTCAACAATCAGGTCATCGATTCAGAAGGTCAGTGTACAGTGACAAAAATGGGACTTCCCGTTCCTGGTTACCCTCTACATTTTGTAAAAAACCCTGATTTTCTTACCTATTACGCTGTTCAAGGACAAGCTCAATGGGTGGGACTTTTTAATCCATTTGCAAACGATATTATTCTCACAGCCTATGCAGCAGCGAAACCTTTTGGAGGGAGAATCGGCCCGCAAATTTTCGATGTCTCGGACGTTCGAGTCATTCGACAAAGAACCACAAGAAAATCTTCCCCCTATATCTCTGCACTCAATACTCAATCCTTTAAAGACGTAAATGGTCAAGAGGTCGCTCCTGGAGAATATGCTCCAGGTTTTCCAGTCCCCATAAACGCTGGTAGTGATGGAGATCAATTTTGGATGACAGGTCCAGGAGAGACAATCGGAGGATTTATTCCTGATGGTAATAGTGTTTTTTTTGGAGTTCCCAACCTAGTTTATGAATATCCCAGACGAGATCCTCAATCAGCTCAAACCTATTTCGCAGAGACTCCGGTTCAGGCCATAAGCTATAAGGGCGAAGGGCCGGCTCCTAAAGCGGGATTATATAATTCGGATATGTTCAGTTTTTTTGCCAGCAATCTATCTGGCTTGGGTGGAACCGTCACGACACCAGCCATCGGTCAGGCGCTTCTAGCCGTGTCAGCCCCCACCTTATATGAAACTCATAATTTTCTCGTCCCCACACCTGAGACACTCAATAGAGAATTCGAAACTGATTCCTATGGCGCTATCCCTGGAAGACCAGATACAATGACTTCTGGAAGTAGGAATTTTGAAGTCTGGAGAAATGCTGAACTCTATGGCCCCTTATTTGACGATGGAAATCCTAACTCTCTTTTTAGGGGTCCTGCTGATTTAAGGGCGGTACTAGAAGACTATTTGCAAAGACAGGAGCCAGCTATATTAAAATATAAATCTTCGATGAATTTGGTTGCGGCCGATATCTATACACGAAATAAATCAAAGGCTACTGATCAAGATACAGGTTTAGATGCGGCTAGGATTATCAGTGATCTTCCTATCCCTATTTATGAAGGTCCAATTGAGACCATAAAAGAAGCTGCTCCGACTTGTGAATCAATTGCCGGTAAGTTTATCTGGTTTTACACAGGGGACCCAAGTCTTCTTAGCGATGCTAGTTCTTGCCCACCCAATGATAATCTCCCGGAGCTGCTTCAAAGTCGTTGGAACTCAACCAATTTTCCGGTGAGAAGATATAGATTTGACTACGTTCTGGAAACGGGAGAATTTAGAAGCAATCTTTTTTCAGCCTATCGTCCGGGTGGATTTCGTTTAACAAATAATGAAGGCTTACAAAGTAACCCAGCCAGTTCAAGTGGAAGGCAGGAAGTTAAACTTAGAAATTCCTATTCTGTAAAATTTATTCCCTTAAAATCCGTCACTACCGGAGGGGATGGAGCAGCATACAGACCAGGCGAAACCATGCTCATCTACTCGGAGGGTTCATCCAACTCAATTTCCAACGAGGCGCAGCGTGAAAGATTTAAAAACCCTCTAAATTTAAGCGCTCTTGGGATTGATATAGATCACTAACAGCATTAAAATTGAGCATGTCATGCTTTTAAAGGCATGTTTTTCTTACTATATTAGTAGAGTATTTTTATGTTCAAAATTTTTCAAAGGATAAAGTCCGTGGCAAAGAAGAAAGCGACAAAAAAGGCAACCAAAAAGAAAACCACTAAAAAAGCTGCCAGTAAGACTTCAAAAAAGAAGTCGTCCAAAACAACTAAGAAAGCGGCTAAAAAGAAAACCACTAAAAAGACTGCTAAAAAAGTTGCCAAGAAAAAAGTAGCTAAAAAGACAACCAAGAAGAAAGCCGCTAAAAAGAAGGCTACAAAAAAGAAAGCCACAAAAAAGAAAGCGACGAAAAAAGTGACGAAGAAGAAAGCCGCTAAAAAGAAAGCGACGAAAAAAGTGACGAAGAAGAAAGCCGCTAAAAAGAAAGCAACGAAAAAAGTGACGAAGAAAAAAACCACCAAGAAAGCAGTTAAGAAAAAGGTCGCTAAAAAAGTTGCTAAGAAAGCGGCTAAAAAGGTAGCCAAAAAATCAGCTAAGAAGCCTACACAGAAAAAAAGCACAACCACTCAAGTAGAAAAGCAAGTTATAGTGGAAAAGGTTGCTCCAGCGCCCGCTTCTACGGCTCCCATCGCAGACATAGCACCTGAAGAGGCTGAGGAAGAAGTCCTGAGTGGATTGAATTCGGAACCTGAATCTGAAGAGGAAAAGTCCGGTGGAAACTTTGCACTAAATGAAGAATATAACCCTGACGACGAGCAAGAAACCAATGCTTTTGGCTATGGTTGGTCATACGATGAAGGCTTAGATAAGCCGGAAGACTTCGAAAATGAAGATGTTGACCCCTACGATGAAGATCTGGCTTATGCACAAGGAAAACCTGTTGGTTATGACTTAGATAAAGCCGATAGTTCAAGTAGTGATGATGAAGAGGAAGATCCTTTCTCATGAAATTAGAATTGTATTTCTACTCCCAATGTCCCTTTTGCATGATGGTTTTAAGAAAAATTGAATCCCTTGGGTTGGGTGAAAAAATTGAATTTAAAAATACTTTGGAAGTGCCTCAAAACAGAGAGGATCATAAAGAAAAGACAGGTCGAACCACCGTACCTTGCCTCTATATAGATGGTGAGCCAATGTTCGAGTCAGCAGATATTATCGACTGGTTAGAAAAAAACCAATCCACTATTAAAGGTTAATATGGAAGTTCGAGATCCCGTTCATGGATCCATAAAAGTTTTAGATTCTGAAATCCCCATTCTTGAGTCACCTTTTTTTCAAAGGCTAAGATCAATAAAACAACTTGGGTTTTCTGAATATGTTTTTCCCGGAGCCACCCATACACGCTATCTTCATTCTATAGGCGTTATGGATGTGTCCTCGAAAGTTTTTAATCAAGTCTTTAAAGATTTTAAAGAGGGCCCAGATCTTTCCCGGCTTAGAGAAACAGTCAGACTGGCTTGTCTTCTCCATGATATTGGACATGCCCCACTTTCGCATACGACTGAATTCGTCATGCCTAAAGTATCTGAACTCAACCTTCCAGAACAATTTGTAGACTCTCCTGATCGCCAAGCGACTCACGAAGATTACACGATAAAATCGATTGTAGATTCTTCTCTCACAGATTCATTCAAACTAGTAAAAGAAGAGTTTGGTGTGGAAATCAATCAAATAGCTGAGCTTGTTATAGGTGAGACTCAACATCCAAAATATTTTACCGTAGAGGGAATAAACTTTTTTCCTATGTTACATCAACTTGTTTCCAGCGAAATGGACTGTGACAGAATGGATTATCTTCTGAGAGACAGTTATTTTTGCGGAGTGAGTTATGGAAAGTTTGATCTGGACTGGATCATTGATAACCTTCATTTCGTAGAAGAAAAAGGCAGCGCTTATTTGGGAATATCTGAGCGAGCGGTTGCAACATTTGATGATTTTCTTCTTTGTCGGTTTCATATGTTTCTTATGGTCTATTTTCACTACAAGTCTGTGTGTTTAGAAAAAATGCTAAAAAGATATTTTAAATTTGCCCCAGATGAATACTCCATACCAGGGGATATTGAAGAATATCTCAAACATGATGACCATCACCTGATGAAGATATTAAGAAATAGCGACAATCTTTGGGCGAAAAAAATTGTAAGAAATACGATCCCTCCCAAAATCTTTGAAGCCTTCGGACAAGATCAAACACAAACACTAATGAAACTTGAGACTTTTCTTAAAGAAGAGAATATCGATTATATAAAATGTTCATCTAGTGGAAGACTATCTAAGTACTACGACCAAACTAATATCCAAGAAAATAAATACCCGCTTAAGGTCGTCAGACAGGTCTCGGGACATGTGGCCCAAAGCCCCCGTTCTTTATTTAGCCGAAATATCAATGAGGCCACAGACCTTTTTGAAAAATTCTCACGAGCTCACACTGTAGACCGGATTCACTGTGAGTTTCAAGAATTGACCAAACAAACACAAAGTAAAATATCTGATATAATAAAGGCTTATGAATAAGCTGATTATTTATGGGACTCTCCTGCTGATCTATCTTGGACTATCAAAGTCTTTCTCGCCGAGTGAGTACGGAATTAGCTATGTTAACTCTCAAGCTGGACTTGAGCCCCTTGTTCAAGGCGCTCCCGTCTCAGTCATTCTTACTGATGTTCATAGCACCGGTTTTTTAATTAAGACTTATTACCATAAATATAAAATCGTCTACGGCTATCAATCCTATGAGGAATTAATCGTAAAAACTTCAGAGCTTTTTTCAAATGAACAGAGAAAATACCTAGGAATGTCTGTCTTTCGAAGAGATAGAGAAGGTTTTTCAAGCTCGACTCCGCTTCCACCAGGAAGTATCTTTATAGGAGACAAGAATCTGGGCAAATGGATTAAACATCCGTCGGGTGAAAGATATTGGCGATTTTTTGGTGCCTATAAAAACCTCAATAATTATTTGGGATGGAAAGACTTCAAGCCTTCGATAAAAATAAAGAATAAAATACAGGTTCACTTGGAACAGGGAAAACCATTCTTTGGTGAAAATGAAGAATTTGGTATTAATGGAAGTATCACCAAGGATGCCTTCTCTTCTTTCTACCAGAGAAGTAACCAACCCAAGTTTTCAACGGCCAAATATCTTAAACGTTACTTCACAGAAAACTTTATTGAGAAACGCCTATGAGTGAGATATTTGATAAACTTTTAATTCGCTTTATTTTCACTATGTATATCTGCCTGAGCTATTATGTTTTTAAGTACGCTCATTTCGTCTTTTATCCTTCACATAGGCAACAAATTTTAAAGCGTCTCACTCCTAGTGTTAACTATTTAGATACTATGACCTTTTTTGGACGGATCGTTGGAGTCGGAATTATTTATTCCGCACTTGAATTTAATGAATATATCGGGATGACTTTTAGTACCATTCATTTTTTCATCTGGAGCACAATCGGTATATCGACTTATCTCATCACTCTCCTCGTAACTGATTGGATTATTTTTCAAAAATATAAATTTGCAGAAGAAGTTCAAAAGAAGAAGAATGATGCCTACGGGATCATTAGTTTTTCAAATGCCATTGGAGTAGCATTAATCCTGAAACAATTGTTTTTAGTATCTCAATATTCAATTATTAAATATCTTATCGTGTGGTTTTTAATCACTTGCCTCTATTGTGCTTCCACGAGGCTCTACCGCTTTTTAGGATCTCAATCATTCAGTAAATTAATGATTCAAAAAAATGGAGGTCTCGCTCTAGGATACGCGGGTTTTGTTCTCTGTCATGCTCTTGTCCTTTCCTCATCCCTTGTAGAGAGTCCGTTAGCATTAAACGAATATATCATAAGCTTTATTTCTAAGTCGGTAATAGGTCTTGTCCTCATTCCCATCATTTTATTTGTCTTTAGAAAGCTATTCATCAGTACAAGTTTTGATCATCCCGCAAGAAAGGAATTTGGAGATTTTGATCATGGGATTTACGAATTTTTGATATTCATATTCAGTGGAGTCTTTATTTCTCACCTTCTCCATTTTGTGAATCTCAACCTCAATTTTAAACTCATTGCCCTATCAATTCTAACTTTCACATTTATTTATAAAAATATTCATGTCTTTTTGTTTCCCAATCCGAGAAGCAAATTTCTCTCACTTAGATTCAAACCTGTTAATATCGCAGACTTGATTCATTTATTTTCTCGTTTTGTGGGAATCATTTTGGTTTATTCTAAAATATATACAATAGGATCAGTAGAAGAATTTATGGCTTGGACGGCAATAGGTTTTGTGCTCTATTTGTTCTCCTTGTTTATTTCAGAGAATATTATTTTTTTCAACTTCAACTACCACGATGAAGTTTTTAGGAATCCGAATTACGCTTATGTCATGGTGAGTTTCGTCAATTCAATTTGTCAGGGATTTATCATCAGTAAAATACTAGAAATTTCAGATGGATCGATTATGAATCTCACTGTCTTTTGGTTGCAATCCTTAGTTATTTACGGTGTCAGTACGAGGCTTTTTAAATATATAAGTCCTCTCTCTTTTAACAGTCTTCTCATCCAAAAAAATATAGGACTTGCTATCGCTTTTTCCGGATTTTTACTCGGGAATACAGTCATTCTCATTTCTGCACTCACAATTGAAAACTTTGACTTAGTAGACTTCATCGTTCAGGTACTTTTAAAAGTTAATCTGGGCATCCTTATTATGCCACTGTTTTATTACGGCCTAAGCTATATCTTTAAAATTACTATTAAGGTTGAGACAAAATCCAGTGATCAAACAGCTCACTTAGGACAAGGGATTTATGGCTGCTCACTTTACCTTGTTGGTGCTTACTTAACTTCTGTCATCGTGGCACAGATTCATTTTGGAACAATTTACCCGTTCTTTTAATTTATTGTCCTGCAACATATACTAAAAGTTGGAGGACGTTAAGTTCATGTTTTTTTCTAATGAATCACAAATCAAAGAGATAAATCGACTCAAACGCCAAGTAGCAGATCTACAGATAAAACTACGTGAGATGGAAATTAAATTTGATTTCGAAATTGGTGTAAAGAAAGCTCATATCTTAAAACTTAAAAATGGCGAAGCTCTTTCTGATGATTACGTCGTTAATAATAGAAGCTATATGGATTTAACACCTGAGGCTGCTTATGAGCTTTATAATGATTTTGATCAAGACTTTATCCTCCTCGATGTGAGTGAGGCTGATTATACTCCTGCAGGAGAATTGCCAGAGGCGATCAGGATTCCTCTAGAAGAACTATCACACAATCTACATAAACTACCTGGTAAAGGTAAATCATACCTTGTGATCTCAGAGCAGGGAGTTAGGTCTATCAAGGCTTGTCGGTTTTTAAATAAAAGCGGTTATTTCAATCTTTCCAATATCTCGGGGGGATATAAATACTGGCCTGCATTCAAAAATCTTACCTCCATCGTAAGCTCTAATAACGCGGCTTAAATCAAAGTTTGCTGGGCAGAGGATTTCTCTTCTAAATTAATCTTGGTTTGAAAGTTTTGTAGAACGTGCAGAAGTCTTTCCATCTCTACTTCACCCATTCTTTCGAGGTAAAGAGCTTCTTGTTTTTCAATGACTCTTTGAAGGGCAAAACGAAACTTTTCTCCGTAATCCGTGAGTACAACGATTTGTTCTCTTCTATCACGTTCATTAGTTCTTCTTTGTACATAACCACGTTTCTCCAATTCGTTTAAATGGCTGGTCATGGTCTGTTTTTTCAAACCACAAGCTTCACCAATCACTCGAATAGAGCTCGCTGAATTTTCGCTTAAAAACATTAGGATCTCTAAAAAACTAGGTCTCAAATCTAGAAAACCTTGGGTCTGCAACTCATCTAAGACTTGATTAGAATACCTTCGATAGGTTTTTTTTAATAGCGAGCCAATTTGAGATAATCGTTGCATAATACCAATGTAGTACTATTCTCTCAAAAGGTCTAGCTATCTCTCTTCTAGAAGATCTAGAGCAACAGAGAGTTCCTCTGATAATTCATTTTTCTGGAGATTTTGTGCCTGGCTCTGCGGGCTTAAACCTTCATGCCATAAAATTGATTCAATTAAGTTGAGTGTCACCACATGGGTCTGCTGAGTAGCAAAACTAGAGGTGGAAAGCATTAAAAGCCCTACAACTGTATAAAATTTTGACATTTTTTTAACCCTTTTCCCTGCTTATTTAGGGGATTCCCCTATTATGTTGCAAAACCAATACCAGAATCAAAAGAGGTTTCTAGAGTTACTTAGACTCGTGGCGACTCCTATACAAATTCCAAAGGTCAACAAACTAGAACCTCCATAACTCATCAGAGGCAGGGGAAGTCCTACAACTGGCATAAGACCCATGACCATGCACATATTTATAAAGGTGTGCCAAAAAAATATCGACATGATTCCTATGGCCAAAACCGAATCATAAAAACGCAATACTGCACCAGACAGCCAAATGAATCGAAGCAAGAGGATAATATAAAAAGCTATCAAAATGATACTTCCAAAAAAGCCGTGTTCTTCATTAAAAATAGAGAAAACAAAGTCGGTATGATTTTCAGGCAGAAAATTAAGTGAAGCTTGAGATGATTTTTTAAAACCTTTGCCGAATATTCTACCGGACCCAATTGCGATCTGGGATTGGATAGCGTTATAACCGGAGCCCTTAGCGTCGGCTTGAGGATCGATAAAAGTGAGAATCCTTTTTCTCTGGTATTCCTTAAGGCCGTATTTATACATGACACTTCCACTGACCAATCCAATAAGAATCAAAATACCGATCGATTTCCATTTGAGCCTTTTAAAAAAAGCCACGACGAGAAAAATGAGAATAAGTAAAAGTCCTGTTCCAAGATCTGGTTGCATCACAATTAAAATGGTGGGAATGATTGTAATTAAAAAAGGCACAATTAGTTGTTTAAGATTAAGCTCTTTTTCAGGATTGTTTTTAACAAAGTATCGGGCAAGTGCAAAAGCCAGGGATATTTTCATAAGCTCCGAAGGTTGAAGCCTAAAGCCTCCTATCACAAGCCATCTTTGCGCTCCCATTCCCTTTTGTCCCATCACAAGAACCAAAATAAGTAAGAAAACATTAATTGCATATGCCCAGTATGACATCTGAAAAAGAGTTTTTGGTGGAAGCAAACTCACAACGAGAGCAATAATATTCGCCACACCAAACCACATGAGTTGTGATTTGTAGAGGTCTTGCATGACCTCTGAGGTATGAGCATGAGTAGCAGAATATAGGTTTAATATTCCCAGAAAAAAAATCGCATACATTGGTAGAAAAAAACTATAATCGTATTTTTTAAAAAAATTAACTAGTGTTTGATTCAAACTCTACCCCTCAGAACCATCTTCTTCTTCGGCTTCTTGCTGACGAAGTTTCTCTTCTTGCTCTTGTCTTCTTTTGCGATAAAACCTTGCTAGACTTTCTTTATCTTTTCTGACTAGTTTTTCATGTTTTTCAGGAAGATATTTTTTCATATATGTATTCACAACTTTCTCCACAACTGGCGCAGCAGCACTAGACCCACCACAACCATGTTCAACTAGCGCAGCTACCGCTATTTTTGGATTATCAAAAGGAGCAAAGGCTACAAATACACCATGGTGGCGGTATTTATAATCCATCTCTGAGCATTTTGAATAAAGTTGTTCCTCACTTTGTGCTCTCACGACTTGAGATGTTCCTGTTTTACCCGCCATCATATTTCCAAGGCCTCGCCTCCACCAAGCAGTTCCATTAGGCTCATTCACAACTTTATAAAGTCCAGTCCTCACAGATTCCCAAGTGCTTGGTTTAAGTTCTATTTGCCTAACTAATTCAGGTTCAAACTTTTTTATAATTTTACCCTGATTATCAAAAACTTCTTTAACCACGTAGGGCTTATACAGCTTGCCTTTAGTCGCAATTGCGGCATAAGCATTGGCTAATTGTAAAGTCGAAACTAGTACATAGGATTGTCCGATCGAACAAGAAAGTGTCTCCCCTTTTTGCCATTCGATTCCATTTCTTTTTAACTTCCATTCTTTTGTGGGGATCAATCCAGAGACTTCTCTAGGCAGTTGTATTCCCGTCTTTTTTCCAAATCCAAACATTTTGGCGTATTTTGCGAGGTCATCAATATCCAGTTCAGTTGCCACCTTATAAAAAAAGATATTACAGGAATGTTTTAAGGCATCGGTTATGTCGACTTTCTCGGTGCCATACCTTTTCCATGAGCGATAGTTTCGACCTCCAAACCTGAATACTCCATGACATCGAATTTTAGTACTCGGATCAATAATATCCTCTTCTAAGGCCGCAATGGCGGTAAACGGTTTAAAAGTTGAACCCGGAGAGAAGTGATTTTGAATGCTTCGATCACCCAATGGTTTATCTTCATTATTGATCAAAGACGACCAGTACTCTTGAGTCAGTCCTTTAGAAAACTCCGAAGGCCTAAAAGCAGGAGTTGATATCATTGTTAAAAGCTCCCCTGTTTCTACATTAATCGCTACGACACTTCCGGAGCGTCCCTCAAGAGCTTCGTAAGCTGCTTTTTGCATATCTCGATCAATTGTAAGTTTGAGATTATTTCCAGGCTTGGGAGACTTGTCTTCAATTCCTTTGAATAAGTTATCGGTGTTAATATACTTCTTTTTTCGCCCAAGAGCATCAACCTCTACAAATTCATAGCCATTTTCTCCTCGCAATGAACGGTCCATTATTTCCTCAATTCCAAACTGGCCTATAAAGTCACCAAGGGAGTAATCAAGTTCATCTCGAGTTTGATAAGTTGGAAGCTTGTCCTGCGAAATCTCAGAAATATATCCTAGCAAATGAGCCCCAACTTCTTCGTCGACATACTCTCTTGAGATAAATGTATCGACAAAAATACCAGGAAGACTTGCATTTTCTGTTTCAATCTTAGCGACTTCTTCAAGTGAGATATTCTTCTTAATAATAATAGGACGATATTTTGCTTGGTAAGAATTCTTTTTGATAATCTTTTTGATTGTCTCTAAGTCCATGTCCAAAATTTCTGCTAGTCTTTTTAGAGTCCTCTCTTTTTTCTGAAGAAACTGACGAGTCAAGACAGCATCAAACCTTGGTATATTGTCCACCAAGAGTACATCATTTCGGCTGTACATCATTCCTCTTGGGGCACGAACGATCTCCTTACGAAGTCTATTTTGAACAGAGTACTCGTGATACTTTTCACCATTATAGATTTGAAGGTACCACAGCCTCACCAATACAATCATAAAACAAAAGATGATGATATTAGCAACAGCAGTTGCGCGCTCACGATGAATTTTTATGAGTTCTTCATCTCCAAACATTTATAAAAATGCTCCCATTGACTGTTTTTTATCCACGTACCAAAACCGGTCCATCAGGAGAAAAAAGTGGTGAGAAATAATAGAAAGGAAAAAACTCTCCGGCAAATAACCTAAGAAAATGGTGATAAAGCTTGAGAAGTCACCCATCTTAAGACTTATAATAAAAGTAATAAGGAAGTACCAAGCAAGCTGGAAGATCTGTACGACTACGATGGTACTAATAGCTGTGGAGAAATTGAGCATCTCTCTGACATATTTTACCGATAAAGAAATGAGAATACCCGTCAACGTGCCTGCCGCCCAACCTTCGATAGAGAAAATTGAATGAATATATTGGAAAGTTAAAATAAGAAAAGCCAATCCGGGGGTCTCAAGCTTAAAGGCTAAAAAAAGCACAATGAGGACATTAAAAGCGGGTTTAAAGTTTTGAAGTCCAAGAGAAGGAAAAATCACTGAAGAAATCAATTCTAAAAAAATCAATAGTACGGAAGTTTTTAAAACTCCTAAAAGTATATCTTTTAAGGTGTATTTATTCATTGGGTTCCTCAACACTTAGACTCATGATCTCATCTGGTTTTTCTGTACTTCCTTCTGGATCTAGAAGAACCACCACTTCTTCGAGCTTATCAAAATCAACGCTAGGAGTGACTTCAATCTTTTGCGTGATCCCAAAGCTTTCTTTATCAATTTTAGTAATAGTTCCAATTTTTATTCCCTTGGGATAAATCTCCCCAAGGCCAGCGGTAATGATCTCGTCTTTTAATTCAAGTTTCTCTGTACGAGACACATACTTGAATTGACAAGTGAAGCCAGATCTTCCTTCGAGAATGCCATGGGTCCTCGTGCGTGAGACTATGGCATCAACTCGGTTGTTTTGATCTAAAATTGTCAATATGTCAGCATAATTTGGACTTAAGCGGTATACATATCCAACCAATCCCGTTTGGGTAATAACAGGGGACAATAATTTAAGACCATGGCTTTCCCCTTTATTTATTCTAAGAACTTTGAATTCACTCGAGGAATCTCTCGCAACAATTTGCGCCAAGACTTTTCTGCGTTCTATATCTTTTCCAAAGTCTAATAATTTTTTTAAACGCTCATTTTCTTTTTTTACTTCTTTAAGTGAGAAGATTTCATTTTGTAACTTATCGAGATTATTTTTGAGGCGCTCATTTTCTTGTCTCGTATTCACAATAAAAATATAGCGATCAAAGGTTTGGGCAATAGAATCTTTAACACTCATCGTTCCCTCTTGAATGGGAGCTACCATTTCCGTAAATACCTTTTCAAATAATGTGTTTTCTTTAAGAGTGAATTTCTGAGTGGCGATACCATATAATGAGATACCTACAACAATGACATTGCATACCAACTTCCAACGCGATGAATCAAACGAAAAAGTATTCAATTTCTGCTCCTTGAAATTCATATATAGAGTAACGAATCAGAGGCTCTATGCCAATAATTTCGCAATTTTACGCGCTCTGTTAGATTGACTTTAAAGTCTTGGGAGTTACAATTCTTATTCAAGCAAAAGGACAAAAATGAAGAGCTTATCAGACAAGATTTCGTACTTTTTTCTCAGTTTTATCATGCTAGCAATTATTGTTAGTTTTGCATTCACTGGATTTGAAGGAATTTCTGGGGGAAGTAATTCTGTTGCCACAGTCGATGGAACACCTATTACAAAATCTGAGTACAGTAGAGCTTATGAACAACTGCTAGCAAGATACTCTCAAAGTCTGGGCAAAGGAAAATCTCTAACCCGCAAACAAATTAAGGACTTTAGAATTGAAGAACAGGCTCTCAACCAAGTAGTGAGACAAAAATATTTGCTAAACTATGCTAATAGTCTAGAGCTTAAGGCGAGTCCAAGTGAAGTTAAAGATCGAATTAAAGAGTATCCTTTCTTTCAAACTGCAGGAAAATTTGATGTTTCTAAGTACAAGCAACTTCTAGCAGCCAATAGAATTTCTCCCAGTACATTTGAAGAAGAAACTCAAAATGAAATCAAAATGATGAAACTCGATCGTATGCTTGCTTTTGCAGGGATGGACTCGAAAGCTTTTGTCGAAGAAAGAATGAAGTTTCAAAGCCAAGGAGCTAAGAGCTGGGTTGTGACTTTTGCTAAAGAAGATATGACAAAGAATATCTCTGTACCCTCGTCTGAGGTGAAAGCGTTTATCGCAGATGAGAAAAATCAGAAGACAATTGACTCTCTCTACAAAACCTATTCAGCTGAGCAGCAATTTCAAAAGAAAACACCCAAAAAAATGAACCAGGTAAAGAATGAAATTGTCACCAAACACCTACAGCGAACCAAGAGAAAGGAGCTCACTGAGTTAGTTTCAAAAATTAAAGCAGAGTTAAAAGAAGCTATGGAGTCGGGATCAAAGAGCAAGCTCTCGAAACTATCCAGTAAGTATGGTGTTGAGTTTATTGACAATAACCCAATCAACCCATTGAGTATTAATGCTAAAAATGCCGATCTCGAGTTCGATGAAGTCATGCCACTTTTTAAGAATAAAGACACTAATACAGTCCTTGAAAAGGAAAATACAACGCATGTGACATTTGTGAAGATGGTTGAATTTAATCGAGACGAAATCAAACAAGAAGAAATTGAAAAAGAATGGGAGCAAAGTCGCAATTATGCAGCTTTTGCCACTCAACAAGCAATAGTTAAGTACTCAGAAGAAAATTCTAAAGTAGTGACAAAAGTCTCATTTAACTGATAAAGATGTCCCATGGCTGACTTGGAAGCGAAATGGGAGCAAAATGTACCCGGTAAATACTATGTTGATGACCAGTGCATTGCCTGCGATGCATGCTGCGTTGAAGCACCTAGTTTTTTTTTCATGAACGATGATGACGGCCATGCCTATGTGGCCAAGCAACCGGAAAATGACGAAGACCTTGAAGAATGCGAAAATGCCCTAGCCGCCTGTCCTGTAGCGGCTATCGGTGATGACGGTCTAAAATAATTTTGTTTTGTCTTTATATTTTTCTCACTTAAGAATTTTTCATGACAAATCCCCTGTGGACCGTTACCTTACCCACCCACAGGAGAGAAAATGGAATTAATTAATATTGAAGACATCAAAGTCGAAAGCCCGTATTTAAGACTCGATACAGACGTAGAAAAACTGATGAAAAGTATCGAAACTGTAGGTCTTATCAACCCACTCGTTATCAATAAAAATAATGAATTGATTGCTGGAGGAAGAAGGTACACAGCACTTAAAGCCATGGGAAGAACTCAAGTTCCTGTAAGTCGAGTAGAAAAGTCTGAACTCGAACAAGAATTAATTTCAATTGATGAAAATTTAGTTCGAAAAGATCTAGGTAAGGTAGAGATGGAGCAACTTCTAGCTAGAGGGCGTGACATCTATGAAGGACTTTTTCCACAAGCCTTAAAAACAATAGAAGAAGATCTATCTACACCGGCTGGCAATGAAATTCAAAAAGAGCTTCCCAATGATAAGCGATCGTTTATAGATCTTACTGCTGAGAAAACAGGTCTATCAAAAAAGGTTATCAAATCCGCAATTGAGAGAGAGGAAAAATCCAGTGACGCAGTAAAGAGCTTACGGCGTCACGGGGAGCTCAACGCATCCCAGGCCAACCAGATTATTAAACTTCCAAAAGACGAACAAGAAAGGGTCGTCGAACATTTCGTAGGAAAATCAGCCCGTGAGATGAAAAACTTTGTGGATATGGCGCAAACGAGAGGGGTTGATGACGCTCTTGATGAATATTTAAATACACCGCAACTCCCTAAAGAACTTCAATCCCTAAAAACTCTATTGAAACGTTCCAATAAAGTCTTGGCCAAGATTCTATTAGAGGAAATGGGAACCGATCATCCTGAGAATTCAGAAATTCTAGACCTTATGAGCTCACTTAGAATGAGTATGGACCAATATCTTCAATTATGCGGAAGTCTACCGAAGTCAAGTTCAGAAACCGCATCTCCCGAGGAGTACGATAAGCTTGCCGATGCTGCATTAGGAATGCTAAATTCAGATGAGAATAGCAACCCTAATGAAGCTCAATGGTAGAAAAGAATTTAAACTATTTTGAAGTCAAAAATCATGTCACTTGGGATGAATACTTCATTTTGCAAGCGATAATGGCAAGTTTTAAGTCTAAAGATCCGGCAACTAAAGTTGGTTGTGTATTCGTCGATCAAAATAACCATCAATTAACTATGGGCTATAATGGTTTTGTAGCTGGCATTGACGAGACGAAACTTCCCTGGGGAAAAGATAAGTCTCAACCTCTTGAGCATCAAAAATATGGCTATGTAGTGCACTCCGAAGCCAATGCCATTCTTCACTCCCCTACTAGCCTCGTAAATTCTCGTTGCTATGTAACTCTCTTCCCTTGCCACGAATGTGCTAAGCTGCTTGCAAGTAGTAAGGTTTCTGAAGTTATCTATATTTCTGACAAACATAATGGAACTGAGAGTAACACTATTTCAAAGAAAATTTTTGATCTTGCAGGGATTAAATATCGTCAATTAATTCCCTCACAAGAGTTAATTGAAAATATGACGAAGCATTTTACTGCCTCGTGTGAATAAAAATAGAGGATCATGAAATCACTCATCACTAATCGGCATATACAAAGATTTGTCATTGTCTGGCTTGTTTATTGGCTTTCCGTCATGGGATTTAAGATTTTTGTTCTAAAGCCTATGGGGTACACATTTAATAAAGATGTTGAGTACGTAATAAGCTATTTTCTTTTTTTTGCAGGATTTGGCTTTTTTCTTCTTAGATCAATAGGACAAATGGCTCCTCTCAAAAATTACTCCATCCAAATTCCAGTTACTCTTTTAAGTGGAATAATATTTGCTCTCATATCACTGGGCATGGCTCCCTACCTTCCTATTACTCCTGAAAGCTTTCTCTATATTGAAAAGCTTGGTTTTTTATACCCACTACTCACAACCACAACAATCATTGGTAAATACTCAGATATTATTTTTCAACAAACACTAATTGTAAGCCTGGTTTTATTTCTTAAGAAAAACTGTGCGAGGCCTAGAGAAGTTGTCGAAATTTTTACTCTCGTTTTCTTTATCCTACATGTCCCCTTATTTTTAGAGTTTGGTCTCATGGCTTTAATTTTTATTATTCCTTCTCTATTTGCAGGAGCCATTTTTTCATTTCTCATTACTTTTTATAGCTGGGGAGTTCTAGGGTCAATGCTAGTCCACCAATACTATTATATCGCCATGGCAATCATCTTAAGACTGCTCTTTAGAAACTAGGAATTCAATTGAAGTCGCTGCTAACCGATTGGAAAATTCAAAAGTTTGTTCTGATCTGGATCGCGTTTTGGTTTGCAGTCATGAGTTTCGTGGTTTTTATTTTTGATCCAAAATACCCAAGCTATCTCTCAAACATAACCTGGGCCACTGGTTATTTTTTATTAATGACTATTTTAGGTCAGTTTATAATGCGTAAATCTGGAGAAATGTACGCAATTAAACAAAGAAATCTTCAACTTCCATTTACATTTTTGAGTGGTCTTGTGTTTTGTTTAGCCTCAATCGGAGTGAAATCATCTCTGCCAGTCTCACCTCAAACTAATGAATATTTTTTAAATCTTGGTTTCTATTATTGCATGCTTCAATGGGATACCATTCTAGCCAAAATTGCAGATATATTCTGGCAACAAACAATGATTATAGGTTTGGTTCTCTTTTTAAAAAAGAATTGTCAAAGACCAAGGGAAGTGGTCGAGGCTTTCACATTAGTCTTTTTTGTGATTCATCTGCCTCTTCTTTGGTATTTTGGTCTTATGGGACTAGTATTCATCATTCCTTCATTTTTTGCCGGAGCAATCTTCTCTTACCTCATTACATTTTACAGCTGGGGTATTCTAGGATCGATGTTGGTACACCAATACTTTTATATAGCAACAGCAGTCATTCTTCGAGTTCTCTCCTACACATGGTACACAAATTCTTAATTTTGATTTAAATATTCATATTAAGCGTAAGCCCAATATTTGTACGATCATCTCTAATATCATCCCAAATGAACCTGATATTAGGGGCGATCGAAATATCTCTACTATAAAAATAGGTCATGGCCAACGTTTGCTGAAGATCTCTTTGCTCAATCTCACTTTGTCTTCTCATACGATAAATTGAGGCTAGATCCATAATATAGCGCACAGAAAGATTTTGTTTAAAGTAAAGCTCGGCTGATAAGTTTGCTCTTAGCGTATCATCTGTTTGATTTGGAATTAATGAAAACTCTCTGCCTTGAATTTCAGTTGAAGTCTTATCATATTGAAAATTTTCATAGGTCATACTTGCTGCAATATAAAAGGCTTTATTCAATCTATAAGCCGATGCTTGGCTAAATGAAAATGCATTTCTTAAACCAAAATCTCTATAGATTCCCCTCGTCGCATGTTGATACTTTAAGAAACTAATATTTTGAAAATTTCCAATATAATAGGTTTTAAAATAGCTTAAAACCGGATCGTCAGCATCCACTCTTCCGGCATTTTCATCGAAGTCCCTTTCATTTCTTGAGTTTTTAGTTTCAATTGAAGAATGAAAAGGAGTTGTAGAATAAAGTCCCATTTGAAGCGAGAGATTATCAGATTTAGATAAGCGCCACTTAATCCCCACAACTCCACTTGCATCGACTAAGCCAGGAACCTCATCAGCGTTTCTTATATTTGGCCTTTCAGCGCCAAAAGGCTCGCTTACCGAAGCTCCTCTATAAGTGAAGCTTGAATATAAACTATAAGTATTCAGAGAGCCAGAAAGAGTTTTTAGGGTTGGGTTGTCGAGCACCTCTTCTTTTGAAGGCTTATTTTTAGAATTTTTTTGAGAAATTTCTTGGGTAGACCTATTCTCTACCGCTATGGCTTGAGTCATCGATAGGACAATTAAACTCGATATTAGTTTTTTCATATAGGCTCCTTAATTAAAAAAGTTTAAAAATGTATTTTTAGAAGGGATTGTTTTATATAAATCTTTACCCGTAACCTGATTCGCGATAATAGCACTTCTCCAGGACATCAAACTCGTCTGAGGATCAGCTACACCATGTCCATGTCGACTAAAATTCATCATATAAATATTATTGCGATCTAGATCAGTTTTAAGCCTATACTCTTGGTCAAATTCTAGTCTTCCCTGAGAATCGAGACTTAAATGGTTTTCCAAGGAATTCATAAAACTTGGTAGTTTAGATGTGAAACCTGTCGCCAAGACAACAATGTCCACATCAAGAATTTCAATTTCTTTATTCAATAGATTTTCAAGACTAACAACTGAATTCGATCCCTTAGTTTCGACCTGCTTTAGCCATCTTGCAGGCTTTATCGAAATTTTTGTTTTTTGGTCCCTATAAAACTTATCCATATAAAGTTCGTTATAAACTTCTTGCAAATAATAAGGAGTATTCCCGTCACTTGCTAATAAGAGATTCTCCGTTAACTCATCTTTCGTTTTTTGATCTAACCGATAAAAATTCTGAACAAAATCAGGGGTAAAGACCTCATTGGTAAACGGTCCTTCATCCAGTGGTCTTAAATTATCTCTCCCGGTTACCATTGTAACTTCAAGAGGCTGTCCCCACTTTCCTTTATAGGTATTTCGAAAAATCTCGACACCGGTTTGGCCACCTCCAACAATAAGGACTCTTTTTCCTTGTAAATTCAAGTTTTTAAAATTTGGACTTTTTGAGTGAAAAATATTTGGTCCAATCTGGTCTTTAACACACGCTGGAATATTTGGTTGCGGTCCAGAAGCGATACATAAATCTTTCGTGTCAAATTCTCGTGTTTTAGTAAAAACCCTAAATCGATCTTCTTTGAATTGAATATCTTCAACCATAGAGTCAAATTCTATTCTTTCTTCGAGCTTAATACTCACCCATTTACAATACGCCTCAAATTCTATTCTTGAGATGGTTTTTCTATCTGTGTTAAGGAAATGATAGAACTGATCATGGGCGACCAAGTAGTTGAGAAAGCTATATGGGCTTGTGGGATCAACTGGAGTCACTAGATCTTTAAGATAGGACGTCTGCATACAAGCATCTTCAAACATAAGTTCCGAATGCCAGCTAAACTCTGGCTTATTATCTAAGAACAAAACTTTTTCAGACTTAGGTATCAAGGCTGCCAAACTTAAATTAAAGGGTCCAACCCCGACTCCAAGTAAATCGAGAATTTGCTGACTCATTTAAATTCCTCCTAAAATCATAGGGTTGATAATATCATTTGCTAGCATGGGAAGAGGTCTCGCGGATGTTTCGGAATAACCGACCTTAAACCGAACCCCATTTATAATAAGTTTTTCGAACACTTCTTTTTTCAAACTAAGCTGAGTTTTATTATTATTTTTATCGTAGGTATCAATCGCACGAGATGCTTCTCCATAGAATTCCGCTTCATTTAAAATTTTCTCCTCATCCATTAACCGAGAAAGATATCTTAAAAAAGTCACAAAATGGCCTGTAAAAAGGTCATGAATAAGATGTTCTCTTGGCAAGCGAGTCAGTGACCTAAACTCTTCGCTATTTTTATGGATCGAGTGCTCAGATAGACGAAGATCTCCATGAAAATCTTTTAAGATAATTCCAGAAGGCCTAGAGTCCTTAATCAGTACTATGATATTCTGTCCGTGAGCGACAATACCTATGCCATGACAAATTTGTAGATGGTAAAGTGGAATAACAACTTCTTCAAAGTATTCACGTATCCAATGTAAGGGTGTTAATCTAGACTCTTGTATCAAAGATTTAATCACAGAGCCTTCTGCTAATTTTGTCATAAGCGAAGCCGCGGATATGGCAACCTCATTCTCCCTTTGCAGACATTCTGAACTCTCTCGAACTATGAATCCCATAAACTCGTGGTAGCGATAGGAACAATTCTGGATTTTTGAGAACCCAGGATGATTGACAGAAAAAGACAATAGCTCTTGTGAAATCAAAACATTTTTTAAATTTGAATCATCTCTGCATATTTCTTTAAGTTTTTTAGATATATCTCGTCCGACACCAATATATTTATGAGGAATTCCACGTACACAGGAAGTATTTAAAATAGAAAGCGAAGTTTTAACCTCAAATTGCTTATTTGTATTTGGCATTAACGTACGTATAGAGGCTTGAGCATGAAAGTCAGCTCCTTCAAAGCCAGCCTCTTCAATAAGCCCCTTATTTAAATATTCGAAGAATTGAATTTTAATATAACGTTGCCATTGCCAAGGATGCACAGGAAAAAGAACAAAACCGGGCTTCGTTTCAACAGGAAGTCCGAAGGCCTCTAATATTTTTTCTGGATATTCTCCATCTTGTACATCACCGTGAACGAGCTCCTCTTTTACCCAAAGCCATTTTAATTTAAATAAGCCTTTTGACTCGGGTGAATACTTTTCTAAGCTATCTATGCCCCAACCTAATCTGCCTTTATTCAAAAGAAGTTTTGGATGTCCATCTAATAGCTGCTCTTTTTCCGTAAAAGATAGCTTTAAAAAATCTTCCAGTTTTAAAGATGACCTTTGAGATAAAATTTGATAATCGCTGTATAAAGTTTGATTCGCTTCTTCTAAAAATTTTGCAAGGGTTTGATCATCCATTTTCAAAATTGAGTTCACTTCACGAATGAAGTCTAAGACAGAAAAAGAGTTTTCTCTTTGTCCCAAGCTCCATTTTTCGATTGATCTAGCACTTACCCAAATTTGATTCCAAATACTTAGTTTTCCTTCAAATCTATATTCGACCTCACTAAGTTCAATACTAAAACCCTCATTCGTTTTTTTCACAGAGAGATAATCTTCAAATTGCAATTCTTCGATAAATTTCGCCAGAAGATTACGATTAATGACTTGATAAAGTTCGTTCATCACTCTCCTCTTTATATTCTCTGTAAAATCGAGAACGTTCACACTCTAAAAGTGCAGCTCTCTTGTGGGGGAAATCAAATTCATACAAAAATTTCCATCCTGGAAGGCGCTCAGCAAACCGTCTTATAGGTATATTATCAGCTCTAGGCTCTCCATAAATTCTTTTTGTCCGCGAATCTTGCTCAAAGAGAAATTTTGTAGCATGTAACATGGCCAAATAAACCATTTTTGAGTTCAAAAAGCTTTTCTCTCCAATAAGTAAGTGGATACCTCTGTCATAGAGATTTACGTCGCAATAAGGGGCAATTCGATCTTCTATCGCCCAATAAAACTCAAAATATCCAACTGGCTGATTATCAACTTCAAATATATAGGGTTCTACTGATGGATCTTTTATTTTTTCTTCGAGGTAGGCTTTTAACTCTTTTAAGCTCTGATTCATCTCCCAAAACTCAAAGACAAATTCTTGATTATGCCATTTATGAAAAATCTCAATATCCCTCTCTGGATCTGCCTTTCTAAAAGAAATTTTCCTATTTCTATAGGAAGCTTCATAATTTTCTACCATGGGAAGATTCTTGCGGGCGAAGGCAACCAAAGGGTTATCAATTTGGTTATAGATTTTCCATGGGTCATTCATTGTATTTTCATCAAATGAAGATATAGAACAGCGAAAATTACCTTTTTGCCATAAACCATCGCTGTGCAATAAGTAATTCAAAAACGAACTCTCAGGAAACTCCAATTGAAGTTTAATGAATTCATTCTTCAGTCGAGAGATTAAAATTCTCTCTACATAGGAATTCCAATTACTGACAGCACCAAGAATATTAAAAACATTGTTAACGATGAGGTAATAGCCAACGACTTTATTAATATCTTTTTTACCTAAAAGATTTTTATAAAACTCGTTTTGATAAGGAAGATCGACTTTCTCCTTATCAATAATTTCCTTTGAAAAACCACAGCCTTGAAGGTCTCGATAAATTACGTCGGTTGGAAAACCAGACTCTATTTTAATCAGGACATTCTGCATATGAGCACCTAGGAGAACTCCCTCTTCAATAACCATTTGCAGTAGCGGCTTAACTGCGTTTTGAATATAGCTATCAAACCATTTTAACTGACTTGCGAGAATAGGTTGTGAATTATTATTATGAAATTGCAAAATTAAGTCATAAACGAAAGAATTTGTTGAGGAAGAATCTCTTTGAGCAAGATAGCCACCTAAAACATAGTCTTTAAGCTCATAGGGCTGCTCTCGAAATTGAACGGCAATTTTGGGGTCATCTTTTAAAAAGACTGCAAAAGGCTCTCGCATAATTTTCAACTGGGAGTTTTTTCTTTTCTTTAAGAATGCCTCCAATTGAAGGCCTCTCGTCGTCTCCTCAAAATTAATCAATCGAACCGAATTAGTTAATTTAAAGGGAAGTGAAAATTTAAGTTGAAATGGGGCATTTGGATGAAAAAACGATCTTTTTGAGGACAGTTCACTCCAGGTGTGTTTTCCTTCTAAAACTTTTGTAAGATTCATGTTCTTCGTTAAAGCAGGATGGGAAGGAAAAAAGAAATGTCCTTCTGAAGCTTTTATATTCAAACCTAAGTCAAACTCAACAAGTGGAAGGAGTTTTGAATTATACTCATCTAGCGAAGCGACTCCACGATATTGAGACTCAGGAATTTCAAGCCAAATAATCTTAATTGTCCTGGATCTCTCAAAAGAACTTTGAAACTTTGGAAATGGATGAAAGGGGTGTCCAAAATAAAGATTTTGTTCGCTCTCCAAATATGTTGAGCTCGACTTCTGATTAAGAGCACAAATAAGTTCTTCTTGCATGTTTTTTTGACTATTAATGACCTTTTCTGAAAAGTTTTTGGTTTTTAGGTTAAAAAATCTTTGCTCTATTTCCTCAACAAGTTTTTGGAAAGAAACAAATTCTACTTTTTCTCTTTGAACTTTAAAGATTGTTGAATGGTAAATATGCGAACCAACAAGTGAAAATTTCTTTAGTCTAATACTGAATTTAAACCCTTCGAAACTTATATTTAGCCAATTTTCATGAATAAAGACCTTAGAAGTCTCAGAGTAATCTCTTAAAAAAGAATTCAAAAAGGCTCTTTGGGACTCATCTTGCGCGGTTATTAACATAAAAAACCTTTTTCCCCATCAAATCTATAATGTTTTTCCAATCAAAAAAAAGAATTAAGGAGATAAACAATGTAAGTAAAGTGAACTCTTGTAATAAGAATAAAAATACGACAATCAAAACGGCTAACAAACTGGGTAATATAGACTTATCCCATCGACTAAACAACGGTTCTACAGCTGTTGATAATTGACGGATACTATTTTTTCTCAAATAGAAAATAACTAACCCAGAGAGGGGAATATACCCTGCAAGCAATGCGAGGCATGTCCAAATAATTTTTAATAAATAGCCTCCAAAATTTCCAAAATGTAGAGGCTCGGACAATATTATGGCAGACAGATACCAAGGTAAGTCTAAAATTTTATAATGATCATTCTTACGACTGGAGTTGAAAACAATAAGTTTTTCACTTACTTCATCCCCTTCAAATAATGTTAACAGTCCATTAGAGGGGGCAAACTCAGTACCTGGATACGCGATAAAACTAGGTTTTAATTTTTTTAAGGTCTCATCCGACCTCCAACTGGTGACAGCTTGCTCTATTGTGGAATATTCCACTTGTGAGTTTTTATTACTTGAGATCTCAGCGATAAAAAGCCCTATAAGAATAGAATTTGCTGCTAAAAAAATTCCCGTTAAAATAACCAAACTTAACCAAGGAAGTAGCTTCCTCGCGACCATCGAATGAATATAACGGTGAAGTATCAAGCTATTTTTGATATTTTTTACTTTAAGATACTTTTGACTTAATTTTTGACCTGTAAAAAGTGAGATTATGAGAAATACTCCAATTAAGAAAAGTAATATTTTACCCAAGTTTCCTAATAAAAGATTAGCATGGAGATCAAAAATAAACTGTATGACTGATTTTTCTTTTCGTGGTTGAGTGATTCTTTCTGCTTTAGCATTAAAATAGATTTTTTCAGAGCCTCTTAAAACTACTTGATTAAGCCCACCAATTCTTACTTGAATCTCTTCGGATGACTTGGGAATAATTGCCAGGATTCTCTCTTTATTTGGATCAAGCCCAGAATTAACATTTCTTTCAATCTCAATAAGCGAATCCAAAGTCACCTCTGAAATACTATGATTTTGTTTCGAACTTAGCTCTTCTTTCCAGATCAAAATCGCACCAGTACTACAGAGAATAAAAAAATTCAAAACAAGGAAAAGTCCTAAGAATCGGTGAATATTAGGTAAAAGCTTTTTCATACTCATAAAGGAGGGAGGACGAATCCTCCCTAGAAGAAAATTACCTAATAACTCTTACCAAGGTAAAATCAACACCAATATGAGTGGCTTGTTCACCACAAATACTTGCTGCAGACTCATCCGGCATCATGATTGTTACATGGTGTGGATGTCCCCAATAAAGATAGTTATTTGCCGTAAATTGTTGATCAAGTACTGTTTTTCCTGTTGAACAAGTAGAAGCTCTACTCAAGGAAAAGGACTTAGATTCTACTAATTCAATTGTCCCTAATGCATTGTCAGCAAAAAGAAGTGCGCTATATCTACACTCCACGCCATCTTCTTCAAAAGTGGCCACAACAAGAGCATTATCTAAAGAGTAATCTGTCGACAATTTTTCGAATTTCACATTTCGAATAGCATGAGAGGTAGGAGCTTCAACATATTCTCCAAAAGCCTCACAAAGATAGCCTTTTGAACCTGCTATCCATCTTTCTCCTGTTAACTCTAGATCCTGCTCAGCTGAATAAGCAGAGAACACACTTAAAACACTTAAAACTGCTAATAATAACTTCATATTTAGTCTCCTTATGAACAAGTTCTAAGTACTACACAAGAGTTTGATGAGTCAAACAAAAGTTTACCCACCATAACGCCAAGTGACTAAATAAAAAAAGGGGCCATATTCATGGCCCCGTAAGTGTGTGCTTTTTTAATTATGTCTCATTAGCCTCGTTTAAGGTTTAGAACTTCTTGCAACATTTTATCCGCTGTTGTGATGGTCTTAGTATTTGCTTGGAAGTTTCTTTGTGCATTCATAAGATTGATGAATTCATCCGCGATATCAACATTGGAAAGTTCAATTGATTTCGCCATGATCTCACCTCTCCCATCGATACCAGGATTCCCCATCGCTGCTTGTCCTGATTTTCTAGTTTCTTTGAAGAGGTTTTTACCCATCTTAAAGAGACCTTCGTTATTCTCAAATTTTGCAATAGCTACCTGAGCTACGTTTTTCATGGTTCCGTTATCATAAGCCGCAGTCAAAATCCCATCATCATTAAATGACAATGAAGTTAATGTCGCTGCTGCAAAACCATCTTGCGTATGCTTAGAGATCGTTGAGCGAGATCCAAATTGAGTAATAGCTTGAGTTCCATCACCATCTTCAGTTAAAGACTTTCCAAAGTCAAATTCTATCGCTTGACCTTGTTTAGCCCCTTTATTGAAATTGAAAGCAGATACAGCTGGCTGCTCAGCTTGTAATTTCCCTTCCGGTGAAAATTGAAGTGTACCAGAAGCCATCTCTACTAACGTATTAGGTTGTCCACCTTGTGCATCCTCCCCAGGAACTGTTGCATGATATTGCCACTGCCCATTTGCAATTTTATTGAAATATACTGTGACTAATCTTTCTGTCCCTACATTATCGTAGATGACCATTGATGTGTTGAAACTAGATGTTTTGTCTGCGTTATTAATATCAAATTGTTGAACTTCTGCTCTCGAATCTAAGTTCATTGACATGGTTACTTTTGCTGTAGGTTTGGCTGGGATAGTTGTATTTCCTAATGTGATTGGTCCGGTCTTTCTTGTGATCTCACCTTCTTCATTCGCTGTGAAACCTTGTACTTCATAACCATCACCATTGATAAGGTGACCGTCTTTATTAAAGTGAAAAGAACCATCTCTTGTGAATGCTGGACCTTTATTCGTTTGAACAGAAAAGAATCCATTTCCGTTAATTGCCAAGTCCGTAATACTTTCGGTCCTATTGATAGAACCTTGAGTGAACTTTGGTGTTACGTGTGCGAGTTTTGTCCCGGATCCAATCTGATCTCCTCCATCAATCCCCTTCAGAGAGTTTGATAAAAGATCTTGAAACTCTGCCCTTGAACCTTTGAATCCAAACGTTCCGGCGTTAGCGATGTTGTCACCGATAACACTCATTGAGCTTCCAGCTGCTTTTAGACCAGATACACCCGTGTTAAATGAAGATAAAATACCCATGCGCGTCCCTCCTAGACCTTAAAAAATTTCCTGAAGTTGTAAAAAGAACTAAAGCTTTTTACTGAAGGTTTCCGGAAAGGACCAACCTCGTTACTTCAACACATCAATTAATTTACAAAAACTGTCGAATCAATTTTTGTAAAAACATTCTCTGTCATACTGTCTTTATCGACAGCAGTAATCACTTTATTATTTTGAACATCGATGATGTATGCCGCTTTATCAGATACCACAAGTGAATTTTGACTTCCCTTCTCCTTCAACTTGTCCACGGCATCTTTAATTTTGGTATATTCATCTCCGTTAAAATCAATTTTTCTCTCTGCGAGTCTTTTTACTGCATGCGAGCTCAAATTAATGCCACTATGTAGAGGTTTACTCTCCTCAAGATTTCCTAAGAGTTTAGAAAACTCAGAATCCTGTCCCTGCTTAGGTAGACGATTTTCTGCATCAACCTTCTTGTGTTGAGGCGTCTTGGTAACATTTGGAATGAGAATGTTGTTAATTGCTTTACTCAATTCAAACTACCTTTACTCGTCATAAACACTAGTAATACCAGTGGTAGGCTCATTATTATAAGCCTTATTTGCATTAACACTTTTTAAGTTTACTTTAGCTTGTTGATCCGTGGCAAGAGGTAAATTCTTCGGTGCATTATTTGCCTCTACCTTTCTCCCCATAACTTGGTCAAGGCTTGGCCCTTTTTGTCGTAAAGCCTCTTTTAGAGCCTGTGTAGAAGATTTCTGTTCAGGAGCTCTTGTGCCAGGAACATGAAAACTATCAACGTCTCTAAGAAAAACTTTTTTTCCATCGACCTGTAGAACAGTTTCACCATTTTCAAAAAATACAGATTCAACAACACCTGTGTTCTTCGTTTTAGCTTCCATTGGTTCTGAAAATTCATCCCAAGCAAAAACTTGTGTTCTATAATCTCCTGCCGTAGCTTCAGACTTATCAAGCTGATAACCATCCCAAGTAAAAGTCTGGTTACCACGTCCTACATTCTCCTTCCAAATCTCACCTACCATACTGTTCTTAGAATCGAAAACTCTAACCAATACTTTTGACGCTGGTTTAGGAAGTGAAAATAAAATATCAGATTGTGTACCAGGGCCGTTATGCTTCATGGTTGAACCAGTTGTGACCACTTCTTTGCCAAGAAAGCTCGCTCCATAGAATTTATCTTCGACAGCGTCGTTACGTCCGAATTTATCAAATTTTTTATTAAGGTTTGTTAGTTGTTCCAAAGAAGAGAACTGTGCAAGCTCTGCAGCCATCTTATCTTGTTTCATCGGATCTAAGGGATCTTGATTTTTTAGTTGAGCTGATAAAAGCTTCATAAACTCATCTTTACCAAGTTGATTATGTTTTTTCCCATCTACGATAAGATCATTCTTCGGTTTATATCCTGTGATCTTATTTAGCAGGCGCTCCTTTTCACGTGCGGCAATTTCTTTATTTTCTCGGCGAACAGGGCTTTCTGCAATACCAACATTTCTAAAAGCCTGTCTTCTTGCATTGTCTCTTGGATTGAATGGCTTACCAATTTGAGGCATTAAGCTGCTTCCTTGTTCTCATAGTACTGATCCCACAGATCTTGCCTGCGCTCCTGATCAGCTTCACGTTGACCTTGCTCTGATTGCTTCTGACCTCTACTGCCTAATTGTTGATCTTGGCGTGAATCACCTGATAGATCTTGCTGAGAAGAGTTGGAACTTGCTGATTCTAACTTGAGATCAGCAATTTGAAGTCCAGAACGGTTTAGTGTGTTGAGAAGTTCTCCCTGATGTGTCTTAAAAAACTCAGCGGCTTCATTTCCACGAGTCGCTATTTGAATATTTAATTGATTGCTCTTTGGATCCATTTTTTGAACCATAAGATCAACTTGTCCTAGATCTTTATGCTCAAAACTTACCGCTACTTCAGATTGATTATTCGCTTGTGCTTGAACGACATAATCTTGAATCTGACTGATAACCGTGTCTGTATTGGTGCTCAATTGAGTTTGATTTAAATTTAAAACTTTCCCAGTTTGCGCTGCAGTTGCCACTTGAGCCGTTTGATTTAGCGGTTGATTTATTTCACTTCCTTGAAATCTTTGAAGTGATTCACCTAGATCCGCAGATTTTTGAGAGTCAAGCATCTCAACAGCCTTACCTTTAGACTCAATCATCTTAGACTCGGCTGACTCCGTATTTCTGATCATTGATTGAGACTTGTTTTGATAGGTTGCTTGTGTCGCTCTTGACTTAATTCGATCCGATCTCAATTCTCTCATCGCCATCATATCTTGCGTTTTTGCTGGAGCTGCTTGAACCGTTGGACGTCTCATTTGAGTCATCATAGCAGATTGTTGACTTAAGCTAGAAGCTTGAGCGGGGTTATTCATTGTTTGAGCTGGCATAGCTGTTTTCATCGGTGTGCTCAAAAGTGTCGCTTGGTTAACTTTACTCGTATTGTCTGCGAATTGAGACTTGCTTTGAAGATTAACAACTCGCTCAGTATTGAATATAGATTTTCTAGCTGGCTCTTGGTTTTCTCTATGTGCTGTATTTTGAATTGTTCCTTGATTTGAAGTTCTTAATTGAACCTTGGCCTGCAATGGAGTCTGACCTTGTAGAGGTGTCCGACCTTGCAATAGAGTTTGTCCATCAATTGGCGTTCTTACTGGAGTCTTCGATGCTAATTTGGACTGATCAATTTGAGAAGTTTTTTTAGGATCTATTAAAATTGATTTCATTGAGGTTTGTTTTTCCTCAGTATTTTTCACAAGATTTTGTTTTGGACTAGATTTAGCAAAAGGCAGCTTTGCATTTTTTTCAGAATTCTGCTCTTTGACTAACAGATTCGCCATCGCTTCAGGGTCATGTCCTTTCTCCGTAGCAGATAAAACATGATCGAAGTTTATATTCTTGTATTTAGGGTCAGCTTTAAGGGCCAAAAGAGACTTGGGGTCTTTAGTATTTCCATTACCAACAGCATCCAACAGATTATTTCCACCCTGTCCGGATTTCACACTTTGTGCTTTTGAATGTGCTGTGTGTAGTAATTTCAAATTAAAGTACTCCTCATACTTTGTGTCTCAGTGTATTATTTTTGCATATTGAGGTATTGTTTTTGAAGCCGGGCAGAAACTTCCTTGTCCATAAGATTAAAAATCTTTGATGCCTTTTGTGGATCAATCCGCTCAATTAACTTCACAGAAATACCAGACTCTTGGACAGAAAGGAGATCTGCAGCCTTTTGAGGTTTCATATTAGAGATCACATCTACTAATTGTTTAATCCTCATCTGCTCATTACCTCTATTGTCTTCAACGCATCCGATGATTTTTTTCTTGGTTTCATCGAATTCCCCAATTTTTTTCAAAAGAGCCTGTTCACCGAGAATCACTTGCTCTTGTCTGTTTTTCAGTTTTTCTTCTTTTTCTTTTAAATCTCGTTCTTTTGCTAGAAGCTCTTTGGAAAGAGTTGAGATCGATTTCTTTTTAATAAGGTCTACTTGTCGATTAACTTCCGCTTCAACTTTTTTATCAAATTCAGCTTGGGTGAAGATTTTTTTCTCATCTTTTGCACCCAATACAAATATTAGTAATCCTAAGAAAAAAAATAGTTTTTTCATCTCTAGGCTCCCTTACTTTTTCTATCAAACCAAGTCAAAACGTCTTCTTCTAATTGAAGGTTCATTTTCTTTTCAATCTTGGATTTATATTGTTTAAAATCTTTTTCTTTTAATTTCTCAATAACTTTTACATCCGCTCTTTTTCGACTGAGCTCTTTTTGAAGTTGTTCTCTCTCTGCCTCATGCATACGAAGTTCAGCTTTTAATTGTCCTATATGAGCTCGTTTTCCTTGAACGAAATAGGGATGAAAACGAATCTCTTGGCCGTCTAATCCAGAGTTGAGTCCAGCTTCCTGAGATTCATAAGCTTGATCAATACTAGCATCTTGTTCTTTAATATTTTGCTCTACTTCAGAGATTTTGATATTGACTCGCCCAAGTTTCATTTTAACTTGCTCCTCAGCAAGCTTTCGCATCTTTAAAACTGCTTCTAGTTTGAACTTATAACCTTTTTTCATGAATTACCTTGAAAGTAGTCTGGGTCAACTTCTGTTTCACCTTTTCGCGCGATATCTACGAGACGATCATAAACATCATCTATGCTTTGTGACTCTCCTTCTCTTTGCCGAAGAAGCTCTATAAGGTCGTTATAAACGATGATCGCTTTATCGACTTTTGGATTAGTTCCCATAGCGTAAGCACCAACGTTGATGAGATCTTCTGTCTCTCTATAAGCAGCAAGAAGATCACGCAAATGCGACGATACAATTGTATGCTCTCTTGTAACGACCTTATTCATAACCCTTGAAACTGAATCTAGTACATCTATAGCCGGATAATGATTTTTCGCAGCAAGCTCTCGTGAAAGTACGATATGCCCATCAGCTATGGCCCTTACCGCATCAGCAATTGGCTCATCCATATCTCCTCCTTCAACGAGGACGGTATAAATTCCCGTGATACTTCCAGCATTCTTTTTTGTTCCAGCACGTTCCATGAGCTTTGGAAGTTTAGCAAAAACACTTGGTCCATAACCTTTTTGTCCAGGAGGTTCTCCAGCACTCATTCCGATTTCTCGATTGGCCATAGCAAAACGTGTGATGGAATCCATCATTAAAATCACGTCTTGGTTATCATCCCTAAAATATTCTGCAATAGTTGTCGCGGTATAAGCCGCCTTAGACCTTACAAGTGCAGAAGAATCAGAGGTCGCAACCACAATGACGGACCTTCTTAAACCCTCTTCACCAAGGTCAGACTCAATAAATTCTAAAACCTCACGTCCCCGCTCCCCAATAAGAGCAATCACATTGATATCAGCTGAAGTGTTTCGTGCAACCATTCCCATTAGAGTAGATTTCCCCACACCAGAACCTGCCATAATAGCAAGTCTTTGCCCCTTCCCAGCGGTCATAAAGGCATTAATCGCATTAATTCCTGTATCAAGCGACTGGCGAATTGTAGGCCTTTCCAAAGGGTTAAGAGGCTGTCCATATATGGATCTAGACTCAATTTGTCCGCGAATAGGACCTTTCCCATCAATGGGATTTCCAAGGTAATCAACCACTCTGCCTAGCATGGCATGACTGACTTTTACTGTAGTCGTGAGATCTTTTAGATAAATTTTCGTCTCAGAATTAATACCCTCGATATCATCATAAGGCATGACCTTACAGCGATCCCCCTCGATTCCTACAACTTCACCCATGGTTCTAGTTCCCACTTGAGTGACAAATTCAACTCCGCAGCCAATGACCGCACGAGGAAGAGTTGCCTCATATAAAAGCCCCTGGCTCGATTGAATCTTCCCAATATTTTGATAAGGAGTCCTAGATTCAAAATCTTTATAAATTTGACGAAAATCAAGCTTTGGTTGAATCATCTAACCCCACTGATCTAAAAAGTTCATCAATTGCTTTAAATTGAGCTTGAATTGATCCATCTATAATACAATTTTCAGTCTCTAAAACGATTCCATTTTCAGTCTGATCTAGATCTATTTCGACTCTGGTATTCTGAAGCTTGCCTACTTTTCGTTCCACAAGTTTTATAATCTCAGGCATATAACCAAAAGCGCTTTCATTCACATGCAAAACTAAATTATTCTTGCGATTTACCTCATGAACAAGTTTTTCAAGTAGACGTGATAAGTAATATTTTTCATCAACTTCTTTAAGGACTATCCACTTTGAGAGATTCTTAATGATATTGTAGGCATCTTCTTGACTCTCCAAAAGAATATTATCAATTTGCCCTTGCATACGAGCAAGTTCATCGGTAAAAGCTTCAAGCTTTTCACTCAACTCTTTTTTTGCCTCTGTATAAGCCTGCTCTTTTCCGTCTTGTAAACCTTGATCCATTCCGTCTCTATAAGCTTCATCTCGCACCCGTGCAACTTCAGCTTCTACCGCCTTAGCGACCGCAATTTCATAATCTTCTTTGGCTTGTTTAGATAAACCTCTATGCTCTTTTACTTCGTTTAAAATTTCAAAAGAAGTTTCGAGCGCAGCCTCTCTTTCTGAACGGATATCTGCTTGTGAAATATTATTCTTAAAAGCTTGTGACTCTTTTAGAGAGCTTAGTTTAAAGTCTTCCACTTCCCCAGGAGCTTGTTTCTGAGGGATCAAAGATCTAAAGCTAAAAGCTTCTATCTTATGCTCATCTTCTTTTAAAACGCCCATACTAGCTCCCTATTAAACAAATGATTCTCCGTCTCCACCGCGACTAATGACAGCCTTACCTTTGGCCTCAAGGTCTTTAACCTGTTGGACAATCTCTTGTTGTGCTTTTTCAACATCCGATAGCTTTGTCGGCCCAAGCGCCTCCAAGTCTTCCTGAAGAAGAGTAGCCGCACGATTTGACATATTTCCAAATAGCTTTGATTTAATCTCTTCCGGAGCCGTCTTAAGTGCCATCGTAAGCTTTTGGTTATCAACAACTTTAAGAAGCTCTTGAATCCCTTTATCATCCACAAAAGTAAGATCTTCGAAAACGAACATGAGTTTTCTAATCTCTTCTGCAAGTTCTGGATCTTTTTCTTCAACTCTGGCCATAACGTTTTTCTCGTTATTTTTATCCATCATATTGAGCATATCTGCGATTGGCTCAACACCACCAAGTTGTTGTGTATCAATTGAACCAAGAGTCGACAGCTCTGTTTTAAGAACATCATCTAGTTGAGCTATAAGCTCAGGAGAAACAAAGTCTAAGTTTGCAACTCGTAATACAACTTCAGCTTGAAGACCTTCGGGAAGCTTCTTTAAAACCTCTACCTTTCTCTCAGTACTTAAGTGAGCAATTATAAGCGCGATTGTTTGCGGGTGCTCGTTAATCAAAAAGTTTGCTAATGTTCTGGTATCAACTAATTCAAGTGACTCTAAAGTATTAGCTGTTCCCACTTCAACAACTTGCCCTAGTAGTTGTCTTGCTCTATCCTCCCCCAAAGTTCCAAGGATAAAGTCTCGTCCCTTATTTTCTGAGAATAATAGTTCTGCATCTTCATTAAGTGCGGAGTAGAATTCTTCAAGAACTCTTTTTACCATCCAAATCGGGGATTTTGTTAAAATCGCCATCTGATTAATAAGCCTTTTGACATCGTTGTCTTTCATATGCTTAAAAATCATCTTGGCCGGAGTTGGTCCCAGCGCACTCATTAAGATTGCCGATTTATCCAAGCCGGTAAGTAGGGCGTACTCAACTTCTGGATCTAAGGTTTTTGCATCAGCCACTTTTATTCTCCTATTATGCTATTTCTTTACTGCCTTCTTGTGAGTGAATCATCTCGTGTACAACTTGAGCGGCTTTTGCTGGGTTCGCTTCTACAAGTGAGACAATCCTCTCTCTAATCATATTCCCTTCAATCTTTTCAGGATTCATTTTGTCTTCAATGGTTGGAAGAGCATCCTCAAGTCCAGGAAGTTTTTGGTTTGCTTGAATCTTTTCTAGCTCCTCAATTGTTTTAGGAAGAAAATCTTCAATTGATTCAACTGTATTCTCTGTTACCCATTGGATAAAAGGTCTGATCACAACGAAGAAGAGAAGGGAAATCAGAACCCCAATCATTAGGTACTTAGTAAGGTTTTTAATGATCTCTCTGTTTTCACGTTGCTTTAAGATCGCTTCAGCCTCAGATAAATCTTCTTTGGCAAATTCCATATTTTTAATAACAATCTTGTCACCACGAGCGTTATCAATTCCAATCGCACTCGCAACAACAGCTTGGAAATTTTGAATCTCAGCATCAGACCATGGCTCGTACTTTGTCACAGGAAGACCATCGTCATTCAAGACCATATTTCCATCTTCATCAGTTACGGGAATTCTCTTTCCATCCACCATGACAGCTACACTTAAATTTTTAATCTCTGCCGTAGGCTTTTTAGATTTAGTTACAGTCTTGGGAACATTATAATTTCTGGTCGTTAACGACTTATCGACATTATTTCTTGTTTCCGGAATTCCTGGCTGAGGAGTTTCCCCAGGTAGATTACTTCTGGCCCCTGGAAGTCCTTGGGGAGAAGGTCTAGATCCATTGAGCTTTTGCGTATTCGCAACTTCAGATACTACAGCAGGGTTCTCAGCATCATAAGCCACTTTTTCCTCGATAGATTCCGTAAAATCCATCTTGATATTAACTTTGGCAATGACTTTACCTTCACCTACGACTCGCTTTAAAATTTCTTCGACTTGATCTTCATACTGGCGATTCATTTTGGATTCAAGCGCCATTCTATCTGCTGTGAATTGCGCCATCTGATCACCTACGTTTTCAGTGAGCTTTCCACCTTTTTGATCAAGAATGACAACATCTTTAACCCTCATTCCATCCACAGAGTTTGAAACTAGGTTTTGTATCCCTTTAATTTCTTCTTTAGTTAAACTTAGCCCTCTCTGAATATCAAGAACAACTGAAGCACTAGGTGGTTTCTTCTCCGAAACGAAAGGACTTGATTCAGGGATGGACAAATGCACACGTGCACGCTTAATCCCACGAATATGCTTTATAGTTTTCATGAGCTCGCCTTCTAGAGCTCTTTGTTTATTAATTTTTTGAACAATGCTGGTGGTTCCAAAGGCTTGATTATCAAAAACCTCGTAACCTACAGTTGAGCTGAAATCCACACCTTTTTTCGCAACTTCTAATCTCCAAATATCAACCATGTCTTCTGGAACGTAGATACTCTTACCATCGTCATCAATTCTATAGGCAATCCCCCCTTGGTCTAGCATCTGCCTGATGGTAAGTGAGTCCTGATTAGTTAAGTCAGTATAGAGTAACTTGTACTGGGTTTTAGCAGCCCAAGCTATTAGGAAAACAACCGCTATAATGATAACTGCTGAAATACCGAAAAGACTCACCCTTCGCCTGCCATCGAGAGAACGATAGAATTCGATAAAATTCTGGGAAATTTGGTTAAAAAACGTTTCCAAAAGAATCCTCCTGATTCAATTAAAATTACATCTGCATCTTCATTATCTCTTTATAGGCATCGATCACTTTCATCCTGATTTGATTCATTTGCCTAAAAGCGATATCTGCTTTTTCTACTGCAAGTAGTGTTTCGTGAATATTTTGCGACTCACCACTTGCCACTCTCTCCATCGCAATATTTGCGTCCTGTTGTAGTTTATTGACATTGGCGATTGAGTCCGCCAAAAAATCACCAAATGATTTGCCTGATTGTGAGGTTTCACTTAATTCTGAGAACTCACCACGAAAATCAAAGCCATCTCGGCTTTCGATGTTTTTAGTCCAATTATTAACATCGTAGCCTTTTAAGGTTTGGTTCATTTGTGCAACTGTATTAATCGCCATTGCCTATTACCTACCTATCTCAAGCGCTTTTTGCGCCATTCTTTTTGTCACGTTCAAGCTTGTGGCATTTGCCTCATAAGCTCTTTGTGCTTGCAACAAATCTGCCATTTCTACAACTGTGTTGATATTCGGCATCGCCACATACCCTTCATCGTTTGCATCAGGATGGTTGGGGTCGTATTTCAAAATAGGTGGCTTTGAGTCTTCAATCACTTCTGTAACATGGACAGTTTGTGCATCTGCATCAAGTTCTCCTTCTAAAATTTGTGAAAAAGAATCTCTAGCTGGTTCAGCACCAAAAACCGCTTGTTTTCTGCGGTAAGGACCTCCCTCAGCGGTACGAGTTGTCTGGGCATTGGCAATATTGGAGTTGATAACTTCCGAGCGCTTGAGATTAGCTCTCATACCACTCGCACTAATTTTCAAACTTTTTAATAAATCCATCTATTACCTCTCCGAGTTTATTATGTACTTTTTGATTCCCAGCTTCTTATTCATCAATTGAACCAAAGTGTCGTACATTAATTGGTTATCGGCCTGCCTAATCATCTCGTCTTGAACATCAACAGTATTTCCGTCTTCACTTACAATACCGTTTGGATCTTCATAGATATCCGGTTTTAAATTCTTAAAACCGCCTCCCCCAACATTAAAATGTTTTTGGTCGTTTACTTTCATCGTAAGTTCACCATCAACATCAAGCGCCCTCGCCAACGCTTCTTCAAAATCGACACGTTTTGCTTTGTAGCCTGGTGTCTCAGCATTCGCGATATTTGAAGCAATTACCTCTTGCCTCATCTCTCGAAACTTTATTGCTGAAGCTAATGCCTGTAGAGTTTTGTCGTTAATATCCATGCAATCCTTATCTCAAGTTTACGAAATAGTTATTCCCATCAGATCTATACTCATTGATCTTATTTCTTAATGTTCTAATGGAAACACCAAGAATCTTTGCAGCTTGAGTTCTATTCTCAGAAGTATGAATAAGAGCTTTCTTGATAAGAAGTCTTTCTGCTTCTTTCAAAGACATAAGTCTTAAACCGTCATCATCAATTTCGTTTGTTACTGTTTCTGCTTTCTTCTCTCCAATCTCAATTGCGCTTACATCAATTTCTGAACCTTCAGAATTAGCCACAGTACTCTCAATCACTGATTTTAATTCTGCTACATTATGCGCCCAGTAAAAGCTTCCAATTTTTCTTTTCGCCTCTTCAGTAAAAGAGATCTCACCTCTTCCGGCTTCAGTCGCAACTTCCGTTGCAAAGTGAGCAGCTAAGGTTTCAATATCTGCCCCTCTCTCTCTTAGAGGAACAAGACTAATTTGTGATCCAGAAAAATAAGTGAAAAGAGCTCTGTAGAATCTCCCTGCTCCAACATACTTCGATAGGTTCTTAGTAGTCGTGGCCATAACTCTTACGTCTAGGTCATAGTCAGATAGCTCTAACAAAATTTGGTAAAGTCTCTTTTGAAATCCCTCATCAATTGCGTCAATATTTTCAAGAATAACAGATCCACCATTCGCTCTCTCAAGGATCCCTTTGTTAAACTTACCCTCTTCATCTCTGTGACCAAGAATTTCATTCTCAACGGCTTGAGCGTCTTGAGCACAGTCTACAACTAGTAGATCTGAACTAGCTCTTGAAGATTTTCTGTGAATGTATTGGCAAATAGTTCTTTTTCCAGAACCGGATTCTCCTACAACCAATACGGGGGATTTTGTTACTGATACGTTGTCGGCAAACTCAACTGCCTTAAGAAACTTTGGGTGATTTCCTATCAACCTTAATTCTGATGCAAACATTCGACCTCCTGTCTTTGTTAAAACATTATTACAATGCGTTGTTTTTTAATTCTAATGTGGACAATTCAGTTTTCGCTAATCCCTTTAGGTAAGCAGGCACTGCCTCGTCTTGTATTAACTCCTGTAAAACTTTTTTCCCTTCCTCAATCTGCTTTGTGTTGATCATCCCAAGTCCTTTGAGATAAGACACGCGATTGTTATAAGGGGTATTTATATTCTCGGCCAAAAAACCTTTGGCCATTCTTTCAAGTCTCGCATAATCAACTTTTTGTTCCGAAAAGAGAGATTCCATATAGAGGTACTCTGCCCTAACTAAAAGTGGTCTTAATGCTGGTTTGTTGTTGTTTCTAAGGTCTTGAATGACCGCCATCACATTCTTCCTAAACTTAGAGGGCTCAGCCGCTTCAAACAGGGACTCTAAATAAGCTGAAACCATCAATTGGTTTTGCTCTGGTGAGAGTATATTTTTGAGGTTAGGACTCACGAGGAGGTCCTCGAAGTCACTGATAGCTTGATTATAGTTTTTACCGTGATAAGAAACAATCCCATTGTAAAATTTATAATTCACATTCTTGTTGTTCTTAACTGTCCCGAGGTACTTTCCAAGACCTTCATAATCTTCTGCTTTGAGGTATTTATTTAAATTGAGTTCCACGAGGTAGTCTTGAACACTAATTTCCTTATGCGCTTTAACCCACAAAGGAAATTTCCTCATGCTCTTACTAGATAACTTTGAGAAGTTATTTAGCGATCGCTCAAAGGAGTCTCTTAGTCCAAGTTTGAGAAAAGCATCTGTAACAATGAAGTTGGTATAAGGATTCTTATTCACCCTTTCTGCATATTGTTCACGATAGGTTTCCCAGACCTTCACAGCTTTAGCATAGTCACCTTTTAGATAAGACTCTTTAATAAGCCCTAGAATAATCTCCGCCCCATCCCCTATAAATACTTTTTGATCAATATAGCGAAGAGTATCCACTGGAATCGTGCTTAAATATGCCATCGCATCGTTATATTTCTTTTGTGAGATGAACGTTCTCATTCGAGTTAGCCAAAGAAGCTTTTGTAAATCAGCTGCTATAAACCTTTTTTCACTTGGCTCAGCTTCTAGAAAAACAATTCGCTCACGATCAGCTTCTGAAAGCTTTACCTTCCTCGCTACTCGAAAACCTACGTAGCGAACCTTAGCTTCATATCTTACAGCTAAATCACTGGATTTATTGATGGCATCTTCATAAAGTCTAAGCACTTGGCTTGGCTCTTTGCCGAGAAGATCAAATGACAACGCCATTCTCAGTCTTGCATGAGATGATTCCGTCATAAATGAGTAATCTGAAATAAAGGTATCTAAGTACTTGATAGCCTTTTTGAAATCTGAATTTCTAAAGTAGGCTTCTGATACATTAAATAATATCGAAGGATGAATAGGCTTCACTAGTGAAGGTAGCTCTTTTTCAAAGTTCTTTATCACTTCACTGGTCTTTCCTTGCACTAGATTCACATAGTCCACATAGGCCATTCCCTCTTGGGCGGGGAGCAATCTTCTTACTACCTTATTGGCTAAGAATTCTTGAATTTTTTTCACCTGCTTGAGTTTTGCAAGACTATTAAGAATGATTCGTGAACTCAAGACTACGTTATCATCGTCATAAGCTTCTGAGGCCTCAACATAGAGCTTCTTAGCAAATTCCAAAGCTCTAATATCGTCTGCTTGATCTCTTGCCTCTTGAATTAAAAATCTTAGTGCCGCAGCTTTTAGATTATAATTTTTTGAGTTATCTACCACATTAGTCAGAATATTTTTAGCTGCAGCTCTTATTCCTTTCTGAGAATACTCTTCAGGAGGAAGCATTTCTCCCGCCTCATCCATTTTACTTTTAAACTTAGGAGTTTCCTTTTCATTTATAGAGTTCTTAATGAGAGAAACTGCCTTCATAAATTCATTTATGTCTTGATAGGGACTTTTCTTTCCATACTTCTTCTCGTAAAGCCCAATTGACCTGGTCATAAGACCCCATTCCTGCTTTCGATAGAAGTTAATAGATAATTGCATATGGGCCTGTTTAGGATCATCAAGCATCTCTTGATCTTTAATTTCAAACAGAAAGTCAGGGGCCTTACGAGTTAGATCGATATCTTGTTTTAATGGGGGAATAAGGGCTGAATAATCCCAAATAAAAGAAGCACCATATCTGAAGTCTCTATAACCTTCCGTTTGAGCAGCTTCAATTTGTTGAGGATCAACCACCTTAAAAGCACTTGATCCTTTTTTAGGAGCAAGGGCTTTAGCCACAGTCTTCTTTTTAACTTTAGGTTTAGGTGGTGCAGCTTTTTTTGCTAATTTAATTTGTTTAGGGACAGCATCCACAGAAGCTGCTTTGGTTTGAATCATATCTTTATTAATCCAAAAATCGAGAATGAATTCATTTGAATCTTGCTTATAGAAATTAAAGAGTTCTACGGAAGAATCTTTTAAAGTAATTTCTAATTTATAAGGAGCGCCAGGTTGTTTAGGTTCAACAAAATTAAAAGTCTGGTGATAATTATTTTGTTTATTGATTTTTGCAATCTCTCCAGAGAATCTCAAAAAGAAGTCTGGATCGAGGGTTTGAATGATCACCTTATTGCGTGACTTTGAAATTTTAATTTGTTCTTTGGCTGATTTGATTTTCCAACGGAGGTGAGTTTTCTCATCGAGTTGAGTGACCACAGGAAATGCCTGCCCAATACATAGAGCTAGCAAAGTGAAAAATGTCAAAATTTTGAAAACTGACTTCACCAAATAAACTTCCTGTTTTTTACCTTAACGCAGTTTAACATCCTATCAAACTGCCCTGCTGATAATATTGTACACTAGATCTGAACTGAAAAAAGGAAAATTTTACTCAGAGGCAAATTTTTTCCTGTAAGTATTTTGACGGGCAGAATAAATTGTTGAAAACTCAGTGAATGGTTGCATTTTGGCCCTAAGATATTTCAAAAACCCGACCACTTTTATCCTCTAAATAATAACAGTCTTTGCCTCTCAACAACTTAGCCTCATCCCTCAATTGATTTCTCTCAAAGTTTGAAACTTCACAAAAACTGACCGCATCTAAGTTCATTTTCCTCTTAAAAGGCAGAAATTCAACTTCTGCTTTATCATGCATATGAAGATCACAACTCGATAAGGGAAAAATCCAATCTACCTCCTGTTTAAGAATTAAATGTTCATAAGTAAAACTTAAAAAAACACCTGTTCCCCATAAAAGCGTAAGCTCATCTAAAAGGGAGCGCGCCTGACTTGTCAGCACTCTATACTTAATTGTCTCTTCATGATGTCTGGGAAGTGAAGTTATAAAACTTGCCTCACGCTCAAGAAAACTAAGCTCATTTAAATAAGACAGCATATCTCCATGTGACTCTGTCACATATAAATAAGTCTTTCGCTTGCTTGCGTTGCCCCGTAGTTTTTGAAGGAGTTCAAATAAAAGTGGGGATTTGGGAAAATATAGATAAAAATGATGAAATCTCTCTACATCAATATTCGCTATATCTCCATGAATCAGAAATTTCTCATCATATCCAAGCTCGAGACTGGCCGCCTTAGCTTGATCTATTCTCTCTTGAGATAACTCTATACTATAGCAGTCTGGAAGATTTGCATTTTGGGCAAGAAAACTTCCTCGACAAAGCCCTGCCCCAAGATCACAGAGATTCTCTCCAGGATCAATATCACTTAATATTTTATAATAGTCTTGATAGCTGGTTAAAAGAGCTTCTCTTTCTATATCAGGGTAGAGTTCGGCTCTTGAGTCCTGAATTTGAAAAGACTTAGGCAATAAAAAAAAGGCGTCCCATTTACGGTCCGCCTCTATGATTTCATCTATTGAAGAATTAAATAAAGGTTTAAAGACTTCCATCTATATTAAGAGATTTCTTCTTCATCTTCTCAATCAGAGTGGTACGATTCAGATTTAAAAGTTTTGAAGCTTGATTCTTGTTTCCTTTGGTAAGACTAATCGCCTGCATAATAAGCGAGTCTTCAATATCAGAGAGAACTCTTTTAAGATCCACCCCATCTTCTGGAAGTTCAAAAATTTGCTTATACTGATCCGTCTTCAGTGGATTATGTCTGAAGACTTTTGCCGGAAGATCTTCGGGAATAATTTCATTTCCACCACGAAGAATGACAAGTCTTTCAATAATATTTTCAAGCTCTCTTACGTTTCCTGGCCAATCATAATGAATCAGCATTTCCATCGCCTCGGCAGAAAAGCTAATATTATTAGATCTATCAGCACTCACGTAACGATTTACAAAATATCCAATTAAAAGAGGAATATCCTCACGTCTTTCCCTTAAGGTCGGGATATGAATAGGAATCACATTAAGTCTATAATATAAATCTTCTCTAAATGCACCTGCCTCAACCATCTCTTCCAAGTTTCTATGAGTCGCCGCGATCACACGAGTATCAATTTCAACAGTGGTATTCGATCCGACAGGCTCAATGGTTTGATTTTGAATGACTCGAAGAAGTTTAACTTGCAGAAGTTGAGGCATATCACCGATTTCATCTAAAAAAATAGTCCCTTGATTAGCGACCTCAAAACGTCCTTTGCGGTTTGATATGGCTCCCGTAAAAGAGCCTTTTACGTGACCAAATAATTCACTCTCCAGGAGTTCTCCTGGAATAGCCCCACAATTTACAGAGACTCGTTGCTCAGAGGATCTATGAGAAAGTGCGTGAATGGCATTTGCGACAAGTTCTTTTCCCGTTCCAGAAGGTCCAGTGATTAAAACAGTCGACTCTGTAAGGGCCACTTTTTTAATCCGTTCAAAAACTTCTTTCATTATTTGGGAGCGACCGATCATTCCACAAAACATATCGTCTTCTTGAGGATACTCCATCTCTACAGAACCCGCCGCAAGAGCTTTAGCAGCTCCTTTTCTACGGGTTTGAGAATGAACTTTAATCCCAAGCTTGTCGGAAATGGATTGAATCACAAGACTTTTTAGGTCTTCTAATTCAAAAGGTTTTGTTAAGTAATGATAGACACCCTTTTTTGTAGCAGCAATCGCATTTTCTATCGAAGCAAACCCCGTCATCGCAATTGAGACGAAATTAAATCCACGATCTTTTAATTGATCAATCAAATAAAGCCCATCGGCTCCCTGCTCAAGACTAATATCAGTGATCAAGCAAAATGGTGTTTTTTTATTCGGCAAATTCATTAAATGATTTATGCATTCAAAGGAGCTTGTAAACAAAGCTATTTCGCATTTCAAAGTCTTACTGAGATACTTTTTTAAGCTGGTGCCAAAGATTTTATCATCTTCAACAATGTAGATCTGCGGGTTAAGCCCAAAAGACTCTAGCTCATCTTGTGCTACGTCATTTTGATAGGCATTTTGCAGAAAGTTTAAGTCATCCATGCAACTTCTCCTTAATTTCTCTACCAAAATGCTAGCCTATATAATGGAGGGGTGTCAATTTTCGGACAGGGTGCAAATTCTATCACTTTCTCACATTTTCAGATGCTTAGAGAGCTTACTCAGCCACTGAAACCTGCATCACACTGCATAATACCAAAAACCTTTCAAACTCCTGACCTCAAATTGACTCCAATGCTTCTGTAATTTTTCAAAATAGTCCTCTGTGATACATCTCGCTATAAGTTTACTTATTCACCTCCTCGTTCTCTGCTTTATTGATATTGAATATAAAGTGCCTCCCTTAAGGCAAAAATCAAATCCACTTAGAGTAAAAATTAAAATCAAAAAGCCTCCAAAAACAAAATTAGCTCACAAAAAAAACCAATCTAGCTCTGGACTTAGTTTTAAAAGCCTTGGATTGCCCCCAGGCTATATTCCAAAAAATGCTCGTCTAGGGAGATTTGGAGAAGGGCATGAAAATGATAGAGGTATTAGTGAATCCGGAGGTCTTTTAATCGAGATAAAAGAAAGAATTGAAGAATACCGATACTATCCGCAAGTCTTTTTGCAATCAAAGATCTCAGGTCAGGCCAAGGTGAGATTAGTTTTTAATAGAGCTGGTCATATATGTATGGATAGGATGATAATCAGGGCATCTTCACCTTATATAAAAGTGCTTCTCACTAATATACTAAAAGAAGCATTTAAAACCCCTCTAAGAACAAATTTTTCTACTCAAAAAAAATATTTCACCATTGATCTGGCTCACTCTTTCTATCTTCCTGAAACTTTAAATCAGTCACAATTAAAAGCGAGTGAATTCTTAACCGAGAATGCTATTTTTATGGTGCTTCAACCTCCACCAACTCCATCAGCACTTAAAGGCTTTAGTGACGGTGTAAACAAGGGCGTGATGTTTGATTTTTCTTCTCTTGGTAGCGAGGAGATGACAGAGGAAAAAAGAATTAAGGCTTTAAAAACGTATCGTGAAAATGCTAGCTTCAACTAAGGGAAATTCTCATGAAACTTATATTGCGCGAATTACAACCACAAGATGAAAAAGCCTTTTTAACAGGGCTTAAAGCCTGGGGAGAAGAGAGCTCCTGGCATTCTTTTGTTTGGAAAGAAGGAATGCACTTTCAGGAGATGCTCCAAATTTTAGATGATAGAAAAAATGGTCGCAATCTTCCCGAAGGACTTGTTCCCGATACGATGCTTTACGGCTTTATTGATGAAGATACCATCGTCGGACGAGTGAGTGTTCGACATGTTTTAAATGATTATCTTGCAAAGCGCGGAGGTCATCTAGGCTATGGCGTAGCCCCAAGTTTTCGAAAAAGAGGCTATGCCTCTCAGATGATGGAGCAATCACTTGGTTATTGTAGAAGCCTTGGTCTTAAAAAATTATTAATCACTTGCGCCTCTACAAATATTGCCTCTTCAAAAATCATTGAAAAATTCGGAGGAATTCTCGAGCAAGAAGTTTGGGATGACGAAGATAAGGAGATGATAAAGAGGTATTGGATTTCGCTCTAATTTATCTGGTATAAAACCAAACAATATCTTTAACGACATCAACAGACTTCTCTGGTCCTCCTGCAATCCAATAAAAAGCCGTCATGACCATCGCGAAAATTACAATGGCCAAAAAAAACATCATCTTTTTTTTCTTTTTTCGAATCCAATAGAGATATGTGAACTCAAGACCTATCAGAAGGCACGGAATACTCCAAAACGGAGTAAAGCGGACCATGAAGTAGATCATCTCCATAAATTAGAATCTTGCTTTAAGCTCTTCTAGATAATCTAAACGCTCCCAATTAAAGCCCTCAGTGCTTGTACGACCGAAATGACCGTAAGCAGCTGTCTCTTTATAAATAGGACGAAGAAGATTAAGTCTTTGAACAATAGCTTTTGGTCTCATATCAAAAATATCATTCACAGCTTTTGTGATCGCATCTTGATCAACTTTATTCGTTCCAAATGTATCTACGAGAAATGACATCGGCTTAGAGACTCCAATAGCATAAGCAACTTGAACTAGAGCTCTATCAGCAAGTCCAGCAGCAACAACATGCTTTGCCACTTGTCTGGCAGCATAAGTTGCAGATCTATCAACTTTTGAAGGATCCTTTCCTGAGAAAGCTCCCCCACCATGTGCTCCATGTCCACCGTAAGTATCAACGATAATTTTTCTACCTGTAAGTCCTACATCTCCCATTGGTCCACCAATAACGAATTTACCAGTCGGATTGATATAGTATTTAGTATCGTTATCAATGAGATCAGCCGGAACTGTTTTATTGATAACTTCCTCACGAATAGCTTCATGAAGTTGTTTTTGAGTGATGCTCTCAGCGTGTTGAGTCGATACAACGATAGAGTCGATTCGCTTTAAAACTCCATCTACATACTGAGCAGAGACCTGGGTCTTTCCATCAGCTCTCAAGCCAGGAACGATATTTTCGTGACGTACTACGGAAAGTCTTTTCGCAAGCTTATGAGAAAGGTCAATTGTCATTGGCATAAAACTATCGGTTTCATTGATAGCATATCCAAACATAATCCCTTGGTCTCCAGCACCTTGATCAAGATCAACCCCTTCACCTTCGTTTACACCTTGAGCGATATCGGGAGATTGCTTATCAAGCGCTACGTTTACACCGCAAGTACTAGCGTCAAAACCTTTATCTGAATGGTCATAACCTATTCTTCTTACAGTCTCACGGGCCACATCATGATAATCAAGTTGAGCTTTCGTGGTAATTTCTCCAGCGATTTGAATTAAACCAGTAGTGATCAAAGTCTCGCAAGCAACTCTAGAAGAAGGGTCTTGTCTTAGAATCTCATCAAGAATTGAGTCTGAAATTTGATCCGCGATTTTATCTGGGTGTCCCTCAGTAACGGATTCAGAAGTAAATATATAGTTCTTAAGCATATAAAGCTCCCGGTTTGTAGACCACTGAAATTTAAATCTTTTTATACATTGTTTGGTACTTGATCACAATTCTTTCTTTACAAAATACTTGAAAAGGTGCGGGTTTCGGTAATCATAGAAAACAGGCTTTCCTTTTACCCACCGCATTGAGTAAGTCCTGTCCTTTATCTTGACCACCGTATATTCAACCCCTTTGATATCTTCAAAGGTATAAAGATATTCATACTGATTGGCGTGGTAATAATAAGCAAGCCTGCGCTGATGACTAGACTCATATCCCAAAAGCTCTGGTAGCCTCTCATAATCCTCCCAAACAGTGGACATATCTATTTTTCCAAACATCGAGATCCTCGAAAAATATCTCATGGCTTTGAATTCACCATCATGCTCTTTAAGCGCCTTAAGTGCCAATTTTAAGTTCTTTTTTCGAATCGCCTTACCCCGGCTACTCATATCTGGGCAGAAAATCTCATCTACGGCGGGAATATAATGATAGGTAAATGAAAATTCTCCCACCTTAAAAAGCACATTCAGCCATAGCTCTTCTTCATGATCGATGTCTTTGGGAAGGTACTTTAAAATTAGCTGATCATCTTCTAATTGATTGTAAAAATCGTCGTGATAACGATTTAATACAACCTTTGCCACAGCTGTTCGCTCAAGCCCAAAGCGTCCATCTAAAACTCCGACCTCGTTCACTAAAATCGTTTCAAGAACATAGAGCGCTTTTTGTAGCTCTGACTTTTTGGCCCAATAGGTATAAACCTCCGCCTGTTTCTTATAAACAAACTCACGCAGCTTCTCAGTGGCCACGTTCTCTTTTTTGAGAAGAAAATCAGCCTTTTTTTGATTCTGTTTTTGAACGATCTCAGTATAAAACTTAAAGTTTTCAAGCGATCGCTCTTTCCACTCATTAAGCCTGGCAAGATGCTTACGATAACCAAGCCTAAAAAGTCTTTTGATATTTTTCTCTACCCAGTCTAGGTCATACCGAACATCTTCAGAGATAAATCCACGCTCTTTTTGAATTTGGTGATAAAGATTATCAAGCGTGGAACGAACATATTTATCGGGATAAGTTCGATCAGGATTTAAAGCTCCGTCTTCAACAATTTTTCGATAAAAGAAAATCTTATTAGCTTGCTTTTTGAGCTTATCACTTTCTTTGTCTTTAACTTTTTCATAATTAGCTCGAAGTTCTAAAAAGTCGTTTGGATAACGGAAACTTTGAAGGAAATAAAGCTGCTTCATCAGTACGTCGAACTGTGCACGAAGTTTGATCAGCTCTCGATTAGACTCCTTAACTATTTTCTTTTTCTTTGCAGCATCCAAAGTTTGATAATGACGCTTTTTTAAATTCAAGAGATTATTAACAATCACATTTATCTCTGAGAATAGGATATCTATAGAGGGAAGCTTTTTATCTTTTTCAAATTGAGCTGTAATCTTCTCAACATAATTTACCTTAGCTCGAAGCTCTCCCATATTAGATAGAATAGCAGTTCGATCTATATGTTCCTTAAATTTTGGAAGGTAAAAACCTTGTCCACGATACTCTTTAAGTAAACTCAAATAAGTCGACTCATCATTTTTTCCACAAGTCTTTTCAGAGAAATCTTCAAAGACTTTCATCTGCTTATTAATAATCTGGTAGATATTTCCTGACCACTTAAGTGGCGGCTCATACTCTGCATAGGCCGAAATACAGCCCAAAAAAACAAGTAGAAAACTAACTAAGAGCTTGGACAAAATCCGACTCCCATAAACCGAGACAGGTTCTATTACTTAGAATAACCAATAAAGTATCTTCTTTAACTCTGGCATCTATTTCAGCTCTCAATTGCGCGAGTTCATTTACTTTTACCGCTTGAATATTTTTAGAGCTCAAATGCGAAACGATTTGATCACCGGATAAATTCTCCGTCCCCTTCACAGTTGTCGGAAGAGGGTTCATCGCCATGATCACTTGATCTGACACTTCTAGTGATTCGGCAAATTCTTTTTGAAAAATCGAACTTCTGGCGGTAGCTGAGATAGGCTCAAACACAGTTAAAACTGAACGCTCGGGATATTTTTGTTTTAAGGCCTCAAGAGTAAGTTTTATCGCTTTAGGATGATGAGCAAAATCATCAATAACAAGAGATCCCCTATAATGTCCTCTTTCTTCTTGCCTTCTTTTCACAAGTCCTAAACTTTTAACTGCAGCTTGTAGGCTCTCTTTTGTCTGTCCTAATGAGTGCATAAGAAGAACACAGGCAGAAAGATTTAATATATTATGCGTACCGATCACATTGGACTCAAATAAGACTTTTTCTCCCCCTAATTCAATTTCAAAGGTGGAAATCTTGTTTGATACATTAATATTTTTTGGCCCCACATCAGACTGCTCGCCGTATAGAATCCACTCTTTATCTGAAAACTCTTCTTTAAGTTCATGAATGGCAGGATAAGCATCATTAGCGATAATTTTACCTGGAAAGTTTGGCAAGATCGCTCGAAATTCATTTTTAATATCTTCAATCGATCCAAAAATATCTGCATGATCAAACTCAAGAGAAGTTAAAATCATATGGTTAAGTTCATAGAGTCTAAACTTAGATATTTTTTGAAAATAAGCGCTATCATATTCATCGGATTCAATCGGAAAATAATTGGTCCCAAGTTTTGAAGGCGGTCGTCCCTCAATAATTCCACCGATAAAATATCCAGGATCAAGGCCCATCACTTCAAGCATTTGAGTGAGAAAAAAGGTCGTAGTCGTTTTTCCATGAGTTCCCGCCACGCCAATAACTTCTTTTGACTTTAAAATAAATTCCCCTAAGAATGCCGGGAAAGAAGTAAAGCTTACTCCAGCAGATTCTATCTGCTCGGCATACTTACTCACTCTAGGAACGGAGTTTCCGACAATAATGAGATCATACTCTTGTAATTTTTCAGTGGTGATATCATCCAAGGGATAAGTCTCGACTCCAGATTCCTCTAAATATGTGCTCATAGGGGGTGAGAAACTTAAATCAGCACCCGCAACTTTATAACCAGCCTCTTTTGCCAGACAAGCACAGGCACCCATGCCGGTACCGCAAATTCTGTAAAAAAATATTTTTTCTATATGCTTGGAACGAAGTGCTTCGCCTTCAAGAAAATGAGTTAAATCCATTTAATCTCCTATCAGTATATACTAATAGAAATCGCTCTTTTGGTCTATTAATGTGCTTTTTAGCCGTCTCGGCTCTGGCAAAAATTTGTAATTTTTGTATATACACTTTTAGCCGCAGTTCTCACGATAAATGGAAGATCGGTTTCAAAAACTGACTGCTCAGTAGGGCAAAATTTAAACTTCGGAAAAACTGCTTCCATATCGCGAATGAGTAGGAAATCTTTTGCCTTATCGAGAAGCTCAAGTGAACTTATTCTTCCCGCTTTGTATTCAGCCACCGCTATATCAAAAGCTGTGTAAAACTTTGTTCCAGGCAGATCTTTATGACCATTTATTTGATGGATATAGATAGCCTTTATTTGACTAGGAAACTCTTCTTTAATCTTAGCATAAACGTCAGCGTCAATCTCAACATCATCACCCCATAAAAGATACTCTCCAGGATAACGAGTGAGTATATCTCTAAGACTTTCTAGTTTATAAGCTTCTTTTTGCCCTAACTGTGAAAGTTTTCGAGTATAAAGCTGCTTCACGCTTACTTCATTTTTAGAGAAAAAATCTTCAATCGGTTTTTCAAATAGATTTGGAGAGGCTGACACCACAAAAAGATCCCCGCCTGCAGTGGAATAATCTTCAATTAATTCTGGCATTCCTTTAAAAGCTGCGCGATTGAATAGTGCATTCCAAAGGGCCTGAGGTTTATTTTCGACATTAGTGATTTTTAATGTGTCATCTAAATCTGAGATAATGGAAATAGCCTGAGCCTGAAATGAAATTAACAATAAGATTAAGACTAAGATTCTTTCCATACCGATTCTCCTAAAGATCTTCTAAGATCATTGAGCTCTTTTTTATTAAACCAATAGTGTTTTGTCGAATTTGTGAGCAGAATCCAACCAAGTTTCTTCTCGGGAGAAATCCATACACTAGTGCCCGTAAACCCTAAGTGCCCGAAAGTTAAAGGTGGATAGCCCGAACCCGCAAGACTTTCTCCCTCTGCTGTATCAAATCCTCCAACAAAACGAGAAGTGCGAGGAGCCTTTTGCATAAAATCTAAAAGATTAAGCTCTTGATCAAATTCAAGCAAGACTTTTGCTAATCCATCGATGGTTCCAAACACCCCGGCATGAGAGAGGGGCTCTTTAATATTATAAGCATTTGGGTCGTGCACGGATCTAAAATTTGGTTTACTTTTATAATATCCATTTTGAAGCGTGACTTCATCTTCTTCTAGATCTAGCCAATACTTAAGGCGCCCCTTCCAAAACTTATAAAGATAATCGCGATACTCTATTGCTAACTTCTTTTGTGCCTCTAACATAAATCTTAGAGCCGAAAGATCTGAATACAAAGTTTCCGAGTCCACTGATTTAAAACTTAAAATATGCTCTTTCCAATGATCTCGATCTAAAATCGCCCAGGCAGGCAGACCCGCTTTATGATTTAAAATGGAATCAAACTCTGAAAGCTTGTCTTTTTCTTTTAGCGCCACATAACCATTTGTAAGTGGTTTAGTAAGACTAGCTAGATCAAACCAAATAGGATCATTGATTTCACTCTCACAAAAAGATTGAAACTCTCCCGTTTTAAAATCAAGGATCGCAAAAGCCGCAGCATCAGCGTCTGAGTTATTTAAAAATTGTCTACAAAGAGCTTGGGCTTTTTCCACTCTTATGAATTCCGAAGATTCGCCTGAGCCGCTGCCAACCTTGCTACTGGAACTCGATAAGGAGAACAACTCACATAATTAAGTCCAGCGCGATGACAAAAATCAATCGATTCAGGCTCACCACCGTGCTCTCCACAAATCCCACAAGAAAGTTCTGAGTTCACACTTCTTCCGGCTTTTACCGCATGCTCAACTAAAAATCCCACTCCCTCTTGATCGATACTGACAAACGGATCTACCGGGAAAATTCCCTTGGCTTCATACTGAGGCAGAAATTTTCCTGAATCATCTCTTGAAAGGCCATAAGTGGTTTGAGTTAAATCATTGGTTCCAAAAGAAAAGAATTCTGCTGTATGGGCCACCTTATCCGCTGTGATACAGGCCCGTGGAAGTTCTAACATGGTACCAATTTTAAATTTAATTTTTTGATTCGTCGTGCTTTCAACTTCCGCTAAGATACTTAGCGCGTGATCTTTAAGAATCGCTAATTCTTTTTCATCACTGATAAGAGGAATCATAATTTCTGGCATAACTGCTGTGCCCGATTTCCCTACTTCAGCGGCAGCTTCAGCAATCGCTCTCACTTGCATATTATAGATTTCTGGATAAGTAACACCAAGCCTACAACCTCTATGTCCAAGCATAGGATTAAATTCATGTAGACTCTCTTGGCGCTGTTCAATAATTTTTACATCTACACCGAGGACATCTGCTAGCTCTTGCATCTCAGATTCTTTATGAGGAAGAAACTCATGAAGAGGCGGATCAAGAAGTCTGATATTTACTGGTCTACCATCCATGACTTTAAAAAGCCCTATAAAATCTTCTCTTTGATAAGGAAGAAGTTTATCTAGCGCTTTTTTTCTATCTTCTTCTGTGATCGCGAAAATCATTTCACGAACCGCAAGTATTCGAGCTGGATCAAAGAACATATGCTCAGTTCTACAAAGTCCAATACCTTCCGCCCCAAAACTCAATGCCACTTGGGCATCTTGAGGATTATCAGCGTTCGTTCTAATTCTTAAACTTCGATTCTCATCTGCCCATTTCATAAAAGTTGCAAAATGATCTGAAATCTTTGCATCGATTGTGGGGATTTCACCTTCGTAAACTTCTCCCGTTCCCCCATCAAAAGTAAGGAAATCCCCCTCTTGAAACTCCTTACCGCTCACTCTTAGAACTTTATGTTTGTAACTAATTTCAAGTGCTGTACATCCCGCCACACAAGGTTTTCCCATCCCACGTGCCACAACTGCCGCGTGACTGGTCATCCCACCACGTGCTGTGAGAATCCCTTCTGAGGCATTCATACCACCAATATCTTCCGGACTGGTTTCTTGACGAACTAAAATCACTTTGGTCCCGTTTGCGGCCCAATCTTGAGCGACTTCTGAATCAAAAACAATTTTCCCACAAGCGGCCCCCGGGCTAGCAGGTAGACCTGTCGCTAGAATTGTTTTCTTAACGGCTGGATCAAGTCTTGGATGAAGAAGACGATCAAGTTCTCCCGGATTAATCTTCATTAAGGCTTCTTTCTCGGTTAGAATTCCTTCAGCCACTAAATCAATTGCAATTTTCAAAGCTGCATTAATCGTTCGTTTACCGTTTCTGGTTTGAAGAATAAAAAGTTTTCCATCTTCAATGGTAAACTCTATATCTTGCATATCTTTGTAATGCTGCTCTAATTTTTGATAAATAGAAACCAACTCGTCATAAACACTCTTTGAGGTCTCCTCCAGAGTTTTAAGATTTCTATTAGATTCATTTTTAGAGACTTCATTTATAGGTGCTGGCGTTCTAATTCCCGCCACAACATCTTCTCCCTGAGCATTCATTAAGTACTCACCAAAAAAGATTTTTTCTCCATTTGAAGGGTCACGGGTAAAACAAACTCCCGTCCCAGAGGTATCTCCCGCATTACCAAAGACCATAGACTGCACATTAACAGCTGTTCCCCAATCGTGAGAATATCCATTCATCTGACGATATTTAAAAGCTCTTGGATTATTCCATGAGCCAAATACGGCTCCCACAGCAGACCATAATTGCTCATAGGGGTCTTGAGGAAAACTTTTTCCAAACTCCTCACCTAAAATTTGCTTATAGACATCTACAAGCTCGGCGAGATCCTCTGCATCTAACTCAGTGTCTTCATGCACTCCGCGGGCTTCTTTTAAATCTTCTAGCTGACTCTCCAGAATGGATGTATTTATTCCAAGAACAACATTAGAAAACATTTGAATAAAGCGTCGGTAGGAATCCCATGCAAATCTTGGATTGTCAGTTATCTTAGCTAGACCTTTAACTGTCTCATCATTCATACCAAGATTTAAAACCGTATCCATCATCCCTGGCATAGAAACTCTTGCTCCTGATCTTACTGAAAAGAGCAATGGATTTTTTGGATCACCAAATTTTTTACCGGTTATATTTTCCACTTCTGCTAGAGCAGCATACACTTGATTTCGAATTTCAGTGGAAATGGATTTGTCTTGTTTATAATAATCAAGACAGGCTTCGGTGGAGACCGTAAAACCAGGAGGAACCGGAAGTCCTAAACTCGACATTTCTGCGAGATTTGCTCCCTTACCACCAAGAAGATTTTTTTGATCTTTACTACCTTCAGTTTTACTTGCACTAAATGAATAGACCCATTTCGTCATTAGTTCCTTCCTTTCCTTGAAAAACTGGGCTCATTCTATCGAAAGGAGAAGAGATTGGGAATCATGCTGCCATGCGCGCTCGGTTTAGATGCTGAAATAATGCTTCAAAATGCTCCCCGTATTCAAGGAAGGGGTAAGTCTGTAAATACTCATAAAAAGTCCACTGGGGATGTGACAAAATATAGTCGGTCAAGTCATGCGCAACGATGAATATACAGGCCAATTCAGAGAGATTTCCCTTTTTTGTAAAGGATACCTTATTCTCTGCGATGTGATAGGAGCGCAATTCCTCAATTAGATGTGCCGCACCAGCGGGTGCACTATGGTCTGAGGTCGCATATTCAAAAGCGTAATTAAAGGAGCGATAATAAAGTTCTTTCTCCATTACAGTGAGAAATTTTTTTACTTTTTCAAAATGTTTAGGGTTTTTAATCTGTGCCAATTTCGGATTATTAAAGTAGGCAACATCATGAACTAAAGAACAATAGGTGAGGTTTTTAACTAATTCCTTACTTGATCCTCCCATGAGACGCATCAGCGCACAGCTTACCATAGACAATGTTCTGATATGGCGGGGGAGATAATCAAGTCCCACTTCCGACTTTGAAGCTGCCTCTCTAAAATAGTCAAAAAAAGTTTTTTGGTGATTAAGCCTCGACATCAAAGTCTTATACTCACGCTGCATTCTCTTTCTAAAGCGAGCCGAATTTCCCAAAAACCCAATTTGATTTTCAAACTGAGCTTCTTCATATTTTATAAAATTAGTCATCAACTTCACCGGTAATGGTTCTACAAATTTAAACCCTACTTTTTTAACCATCGATGAGTTTGCATTGCGATAACTGATCTGCTTGAAATCTACCTGCCATACAGGTTTAAGCCCCACTCTTGACTTAAACTCAAAATTTCCTAGTTGAGAAAGTTGAATATCTTCAGCTCCAACTATATGTGGTCTTTGTTCATCACCTAATACCAAAGCTACACCACCTTGAGACAGATCCACCAGATTTACATCCAAGTGAAGTCTCGCCGTTTCAGTAATCTTTGCTGGAACACTGATTTTAATAAGCCTATTTTCTTCAGGCTGAAAGACGTACCGAGGAAATTCTCGCAGTTCTTCTAGTTTTATCTCATCCGGAACTTGAATATAGGCATACTCTTTGTAGAGTGCCTGAATAGAACCTTTGAAAATTGTATTTCTATACGCGAACTTTATATAGACCGTAGTGCTAGTATCTATATTATCAAAGTCTGAGATTTTACACCGAATAACTTCCCTAATGGGGTCGTACTCAAACTGCTCGATTTCAAAAACCAGTCGTTTATCCGCACGTGTTTGCCAAAGAATATTCTTCTTCTTATTACTTGCTTCGAAAATAATTTTAACAATCTCTTCGCGATCATTTGAAACGACAAAATTCATAGAAAATATTATCGACGACAAACGGCAGGCGCTTAACAAAAACCCACCCAAAAAAGTCAATTATCGCAAAATCCCTTTTATTTCAGATAGATAGAGACCTTAAAATCCTAGTTTTGTAAGAAGGTAATTTTCTATATCTTCAAGCTTGATTCGCTCTTGTGCCATAGAATCGCGGTCTCTCACCGTGACACTATTGTCTTCAAGCGAGTCATAATCCACCGTAATACAATAAGGAGTTCCAATTTCATCTTGGCGACGGTATCTCTTTCCAATCGATCCTGCTACATCGTATTCACATTTATATCGAGTTTGAAGCTTTTCAAGTAGTGGTCTAGCCACTGCCTCGAGCGGTTCTTTTTTCATCAGAGGCATGACAGCGACTTTGATCGGGGCCATCTTTGGGATAAATCCAAGGACAACTCTCTCTTCTTTTTCACCTGGATTTTCGACTCTATAGGCATCACAAAGAAGAGCTAGAATATGGCGGTCACAGCCAACGGCAGTTTCTAAAACATAAGGAATATATTTTTTATTTCCATCTGCTTGATCAACGTAATTGAGGTTTTTTCCTGAAAACTCTGCATGCCTTCCTAAATCAAAATCAGTTCGTGAGTGGATCCCCTCCATCTCATCCCAGCCGATTGGAAACTCATACTCAATATCAAAAGCGGCATCTGCATAATGGGCTAGCTCAGTTCCATGGTCATGCCAACGAAGTTTAGATTCTGTTAACCCCTGATCTACGTGCCACTTCCAACGAATTTCTTTCCACTTTTCCATCGCTTCTTTTTGAGTTCCAGGCTTAATAAAATACTGCATTTCCATTTGCTCGAACTCCCTGGTTCTAAACGTGAAGTTACCGGGAGTTATTTCGTTTCTAAAAGATTTACCAATTTGAGCAATTCCAAAAGGAAGTTTTCGTCTCATCGTAGTTTGCACATTGAGAAAATTGACAAAAATCCCTTGTGCCGTTTCTGGTCTTAGATAAACAGTTGATCCTGAATCCTTAACAGGCCCCATGGTGGTTTCAAACATTAAATTAAAATCTCGAGGTTCAGTGAAAGAATCTTTTGATTTACAGCTAGGACAGGGAGCGCTTAGATCAATTTTGTCTGCTCGAAACCGAGCTTTACATTCTTTACAATCAACCAATGGATCTGAAAATCCATCAACGTGACCAGAAGCTTTCCAAACTTGGGGGTGCATTAAGATGGCAGCGTCAATTCCATCAATATCTTCTCTGAAAGTCATGGCCTTCCACCAAGAATCCTTCACATTCCTCTTAAGCTCAACTCCCATCGGTCCATAATCCCAACAGGAACCAAGTCCCCCGTATATCTCGGAGCTTTGAAAAATAAAGCCACGTCTTTTACAAAGACTCACCAAATCCTGCATGTCTTCTAATTTTTTCATTTTCATAAGTTTTATCCTTCAATATTAATCTAGTGTATTGTTTCCATTATAAAGAGCTTGGATTTCGGTAGAGTTTAAGAGCCTATTCCATACACCTACTGAATCCATATCTCCGTCAAAGCCATCTGTCAGTGCTGGCCCTCCTCCATTTCTCCCGCCGCAAACATAAAGATCCGCCACTCCAATAAAGTTTGAAGATATTGGATTGCTATCACTACTTATCAAACTACCGTCTCGATAAATACTTATCCCGGAGTCTCGATCGACTAAGATAGTAAAGTGATACCAAATGCCAAATGACGGAAAGGCTGAGCTAGCTGTAAGAGGAAATCCATTATCCGCATTTACAGTTAAGTCAGTTGATGAAGAGTTAACAAAAGTACGAAAAAATGGTGTTGAGTAATTAAATTCAACTAGAATTTGATTAGCCGCTAATGTGGAATTAAGCTTGGCCCAAAATGCTACTGAATAATCTGTACCCGTTCCAAAATTATAAGCAGAAGTAGGTGAAGAAACATAAAAATAATTCGAACCGTTCATACTAGAACATTGAATTCCTGAACCAACCTGGCCAGATGTAGAAAATAATGTTCCTGCACCATGCACCAAAGTACTCCCCCCAAAACTATCGTTTCTGGACTGGGTCCCACCTGTTTCACTCATCTTCCAAAAGGAAACGATTTGATCTTCTACAGAGGAAACCGTATTGTCCCCTCCATCACAATTGTCCCCACAGGTTGAATCGTTGAATGAGCTATCAATTTTATTTTCAGCACCAATCAAATTTTCTGCTAGTTCACATGAGCTTAAAAGAAGTAAGAGGATAAAGATTCTCATAGGGTCGACTCCGATAGGGTTAAATCATAAAGTTTTTTATATTCACCACCAATATTCATTAAATCTTTATGCTGACCTTCCTCTAGTTTTGATCCTTCTTTCATCACTATGATGCGATCATAATTTTGAATGGTAGAGAGTCTGTGAGCCACAGCTACGACAGTTTTATGGCTTGCCACTTCATCCATGGCTTTTTGAACGACCTTCTCTGATTCATTATCCAAAGCACTTGTTGCCTCATCAAATAAAAAGATAGGACAATCTCTTAGAAAAGCTCGTGCAATGGTTAGCCTTTGGGCTTGCCCACCTGATAATTTTGTTCCCCTATCACCAATCGTTGTGGCCAACCCCTCCGGAAGCTTATTAACAAACTCCCCAGCATAGCTCACCTCAAGTGCGTGATGAATTTGCTCATCTGAATAATGATTTCCAGCGGTGAGATTTTCTTTAACAGTATCATTAAATAAAAAGATGTCTTGAGAGACTAGTGCGAATGCCTCTCGAACTGATTGCATAGAGTAATCTTTAATATTAATTCCATCAATCAAGATTTCACCTTTTTCAAGATCGTAAAGACGCAAAAGTAAGGCCACAAGAGTCGATTTTCCCGAACCAGAGAGTCCGACCAGAGCTACCTTCTCTCCTTTATTAATCGTAAGGTTAAAGTCTTTTATCACATCACCTTCCCCATAGGAAAAGCTCACATTTCTAAATTCGATAGATTTTTTAAATTCCTTAAAATCTATTTTTCCGGAGTCGTTTTCTTCTTCAACTTCTAAAAGTTTAAAAATTCGTTTAGAGGCAGCTCTCGCTTGATTTAGTCTCGTATTAGCTTTTGAGTATTTTCTTACGGGATCCATAAAAAGCGCCAATGCTCCTACAAAGGAGAAAAATTCTCCCACTGTTAGTCCACCTGCTTGATGACGATAAAAAGCGATAACAATAACAGTGGCAAATGCAAAAGAGCCTACCGTTTCAACCATCGGATGAGAGTGCTCCTCAGCAGAATTACTCTTCATTTTATGAGCGAGGTAATTATCTTGCGCCTTAGAAAAGCGATCAACCATATAGGCCTGGAGATTAAAGGCCTTAATAATTTTTTGTCCCACTAGACCTTCCGCTGCATGATGAGTCATATCTGCTGTATCCTCCTGTGCGCGAGCGATATAGCGTCTAATCCTTTTCCCAGTCACAGAGAAAATTAAGACAAAAAAAGGAAGTACGATAAAAATAATAAGTGTCAATTTCCAATCGTGATAAAGTGCAACCCCTAAGAGCCCAAGAGCTGTCAGTGGCTCCCTGATAACGGCTAGCCCGTGCATAAATGATTCAGCAAATATTTTTGTGTCATTTATCATGACAGACAAAAGATTCCCTTGTTTAGATTTCGCATAATATGAAGCCGGCAGACGTTGAAATTTTTGATAAATGGAACGGCGGATATCACAAGTGGCTCGATCAACAACCATTCTTGTTCCATAGAAATGCATATACCTAAAGGGATAATTTACAATTCCTATCGCTACTAATATGGCAGCTAATTCAAAAGCTACTTGCTCAGTTGCTCCAGGCTCAAAAATTCCATCGATAACATCCTTAATGAAATAGGCTTGGTAAGCTTTAAGTGCGGCCAAAGGAATTGAGCATAGAGTAGCGATTATCGCTACTCTTAGGTAGGGACGCAAAAATGGAAACATTTGACGCAGTATTTGCAGCATTCAGCAATTTTAAAGTTTTTCCTATTCTTTGACAATGTGACGCAAAGAGTAACCGTGACGAATATAGATGATTCTGGTTAAATAAGTTTATGGATAAAGCCATTTTCTTCGATCGAGACAATACTCTCATCATTGACTCCCATTATATGTACAAAATAGAGGATCTAAAATTCTATCCTGAGACCTTTTCTACCCTAAGAGAACTAAAAAGAAGAGGTTATGTTTTCTTTATCGTTTCAAATCAATCCGGTCTTGGCAGAGAACTTTTTAACCTTAATCAGCTCAATCATTTTCACGCTGCTATGCTAAAAGAATTTCAAAGGCACGATATAGAATTCCTCGAAGTTGCTTTTTGCCCTCATCACCCTAAAGATAATTGTGACTGTCGCAAACCTGAGCCCAAAATAGTTTTAGAACTTATTGAAAAATATAATATTGATAAAAAGAATTCATTTTTTGTGGGAGATCGAGAGTCTGACTACCAATGTGGTCTCAATGCAGGGATCAACTCCATTAAAATTGAAAATGGATATGAGCTCCCTGAACTACTAGACAAAATCCAGTAAGAAAACCCAGAGAGCTCAAACTAATTATTTACCTTCGCAATCGTGAGTATGACCATCTACTTGATGATGCTTATGTCCATCATGCTTATAGTCTGTATGGTCACCATGCTTTTCACTTTCATGCCCACAATCTTTTTTATGTTTGTGCTCATGATTCTTGTGATGCTTATGATGATGCTTATGATGGTCATGCTTTTTATGTTCGTGATGTGAGTCTTCGCTTTTGTGCTCATGGCCCTTTCCCTCTTCTTCATGGTTATGGGCCATAACAGAGAAACTTAAAACTAAAATACCGGCTAATAGTAATTTCATCATTTATCCTTTGAATATACTTTGTCCTATAATCGTAATGTAAAATACCTGAGGAGTCATCCTATTCGAACAAGAGTTTCCAAGTTCGATAATCCCCTTCAGCGAAACCAAATTGATAATTTAGAAAATTAAATGAGATCCTAACAAGTCCCACTGAAGTACTCGGAAAATTTAGATAATTTTTATACGGTTCTAAACTAAATTTTTGAAACGCCTGTTTGTATCGCCTTCCGGCCTGATACTCTTCAGATAATTGTCTGTTATCAGACAAATATTCGTCCATCTTAGAAGTACACTCTAAGCAACTAAATCCTCCATTAGATATATCTAAAAGACATAACTCATCCTCACCTAATATTTTCTGGCAGAACTGACATTCTTCATAATTAGGCGCGATCCCTAAATGATGTATGAGTTTTGTAAAAAAAAGTAATAGATGTGTCATGTAATCTACGTTCTGGCCCTCCACTGCTTTATCGAGATAATAGAGAGCATTACTAAGTACATTAAATATTCCTTCATGCTCGTTAAAATCGATGTCATCAGTCTCACTAAGGGCGAGCTTTTGAATAACTTCTAAAAAAAACTGCGATAGCATAAACGCTCGATAATCATTTCGAATATACTTGGGCGCCCAATTCACTTGATCGACTTTAGCGATTGAAAGTGGTTTTTGATCTGAATTATTGTAAATGCCTTTTGATTTTTGAAGAACAAAACTAAGCATATGACCGAGTTCAAGCAGACTTCCTTTTTTAGATTTACCGCCTCCTTGTCCTCCATAGACATAAAGAGAAGTCTTTTGACCCTTCCTCGTCAAAAGGTGAACGATCATATCTCGTTCTTTATAAGGAGTTTTTTGAAATACCAAGCCTTCAACTTTCATAATAAGAATATATATAATATCGCCATCTCTGACCAAAGCTTTTTAGAAATCCAAGCCAAAGTCCTTTCATCACCAAATAAGTTCTAAAATATATCCTGGTTAATGTGTGAACTTCGAAAGAAGATCCGTCTCGTCCTGCACGCCCTACCATTTGTAGATAAAAATCTAAGTTTTTCACCTTATAAGTAAAAAAGACCTTTGAGATAGCAGGAAGATTGACTCCGTGACTCACTACAGTTGTTGCAACTATATAATCCCATTGGACTTCATCCCTAAGTTTTAGTGAGAATTCATAGGCTTCACCTCCTACGCAACTTATTGACTTAAATCCTCTCTTACTGAGCTGTTCACAAAGTCTTTTAACTTCCTCTCGATATTCACAAAAGATCAATTTCGTACCAGAACTATGATCATAAAAGACACTTCTCATTATGTTTTTCTTAGAAAAATATACATAAACGGCACTAGGGTCATTGCGTAACTTCTGATTTCCAAAGTCCCAGATTCGAATCTGATTATAATTCGACATAAAAAGTTCGCTCATCTTTTGTTGGATTTTTTGACTCATTGTCGCTGATAAAAGTATCACAGGAGGGGAATTGGCAAGATGTTCTTCCATAAAATCTAAAAGTCCCTCGCGAAAGCTTTCTCCCCAGTAGAAATACAAATGGAATTCATCTAGAAGGTATAGGCTCGGTTCAACTCTAAGGTTTTGAAGAAGTTCGGGAGTAGAAATTAAAAGTTTAGGTTTTAGTTTTAGGTAGAGCTCATGATCTTTTCGAGAGCGAAAACAGAGACAAGAAATTCTATGCTCTAATGCCGAATGATAAACTTCTTCGCACAATGCACGAAGGGGGAAAACAAAAATAAAAGGACCTCTCTGATACTTGATCCATTCCAAAAGACGATAAGTTTTTCCCCACCCAGGTGGAGCTATGAGAAGATTAAGTCTCAACTGAGCCTCCTTTCCTTATGAACTTCAAGCTGTCTATATATTGATTAAAGCTAAGGTTTTGAAATCTTGAGGCTTAGGACTATGCCCAATAGAATTCTGGTCACAAGATTTAGACAAAATGGAGAAATACAACTATAAAGAGACCCTTATGGTACACAAAATTGAAAAAGTTTTAGATGAACAAATAAGACCTGCCCTTGCCTCTCATGGAGGGAATATTGAGATCATTGATTATGATAATAACAAGCTATTTGTGAAACTCTCTGGTGGTTGTCAAGGCTGCTCATCCTCTAAAGCGACTTTAAAAGATGGTATCGAGCGTCTTTTAATTGGAAAATTCCCTGGACTCATAGATGAACTGGTAGATATGACTGACCATGCTGCCGGTGACAATCCGTTTATGTAAATTGCCTCTTATGCATTGTCATTCGCGATCTAATCTTCTGGATTAAATTTTTATCCAACTCAAAATTAGAAAAGCCCTCCCCTTCGCCAATCTCTGCTACAACTTCGCCCCAAGGATCAATAACGTAAGAATGTCCCCAGGTCTTTATTAAGTCATTATGATCGCCATATTGATCACTTGCGATGACATAGGACTGATTTTCAATCGCACGCGCTTTTAATAAAGTAAGCCAATGCGCTCTTCCAGTAGGAACTGTAAATGCTGAAGCAATTGAGAAAACATTCACTCCTCTGGCATAATACTCTCTATAAATTTCAGGAAACCTTAAATCAAAGCAAATACTTATACCAAAATGAAAATCACCAATTTTGAAATCGACTAGTTTATTGCCTGAAGAATAAACCTTAGCCTCGTCTAAAACAGTACTTTCACCCTTGTGATCTATGGTGAAAAGGTGAACTTTATCATAAGCCGCAATTAATTTTCCATCTGGTGCAAAATTATAACTTCGATTGACGATATTATCTTTCGACATTGTCGCAGCACTTCCTCCCAGTAAGTAGAGAGAATTAGACTTTGCTAAAGCTTGAATCGCTTTGTAATGCTCATTGCCATCTTCCACCAAATAAGGCGTAGGAGTCTTTCCATCACTCATTGAGTAGAAAACCTCAGGTAAAAATACAGCCTGAATTTGAGGATCAGATGCTCTTGCTTGATCGATTAGATCCTGAATAACAGCTAAATTATGCTTTGGATCTAATTTGGAGGTGATCTGAATCAAAGCAGCTTTCATGTTTTCTCCTATTTTTTTCACTCATTGGAGTTTATCATAGATCATATGATAAAAAATATTCTTATCAATCTATTAAAGCTAGCTGCGGCTGGAAGCCTGATAACTTGGCTTGTAAAGTCAGGAAAATTAGAGTTGTCTTTTATTGAGGAAGTCTTTCAAACAGATCCGCTAAGAATATTTTTTGCTATTGGATTTATTTTACTAGACCAATCTTTTGTCGCCTTACGACTCAAAATAATTATTCTCACTAAGGCTAAAGAGGCTATTTCTATTTTTAAACTTTTGATCATCAATTGGATTGGTCTATTTTTTAACTCTGTACTCCCCGGTGCCGTAACAGGTGACCTTGTCAAAATCTTTTATATACGGGATATGGACCGCTCACTTCCCAAAGACTTTATCTTTCTAGGGGTCTTTATGGATAGAGTAATTGGTCTCATAGGCCTCGTAACAGTTGGAACAGTTTTTAGTTTATTCAACTATAACACCCTGACCAGTTTATCCGAGAATGTGAAACACTTAGTTCATGTCAATATGTTATTATTTGCAGTGATTTTGGTTGCGGCATTTTTCTTTCTCTTTTTTCACCAGGTTCCACTTAAAATTTCTGCCAAATTGAAAACTTATCCCATATTAAATCGAATCATGCCGATTTTCGATCGAGTCTGGGAAACTTTTATTCTGTTTAAGAGTAGAATTTGGGAGCTGTTTTTGTGCAGTCTCGCCGTGCAGTTTTTTGCCATTCTAATTTTTTGGTATCTCGTTCACCCTTATGCAGAGGGTGGAGAATTAGACCTAGCTATTATGGCAGCCGTTCTCCCAATGGGTTTCATTAGTATTGCTATTCCCATAGCTCCCGCGGGCTTAGGTGTCGGTCACGCTGTTTTTGAATCCCTCTTTGCGTTTTTTAATATCACCAACGGAGCGAATTTATTTAATCTCTACTTCATTGTCATGATGATCACAAACATCACAGGGGCGATTCCCTACGTACTCTATAGATCAAAAAACAAAGTGGATCTTCAAAAAATCAAAGAAGAACAAAGCCACTAGCGCTTAGATTCCTCTACAATTTTACGTAAATTTGTCGCCAATTCATCAAGCTTCTGTGCCGCTTTTAAACTCTCTTGGGCCCCCGTAAAACTTTTATTGGCCGAATTAGTCACTTGTTCAATAAGCTGTGAAATCTGAGAGACAGACGTATTTTGTTCTAACAATACCTGACTCATACTAGAAGTCGTTTGCGCTTGCTCTTCAACTGCTGAAGCAGTGGTAAGTGAAATTTCACTGAGCTGATTGATTTTATCCGCCACATTTTCTACTCCAGCCACAGCTTGAGTTGTAGATTGTTGAACATTTCCAATTTGATTTGAAATATCATCAGTAGCGACAGCAGTTTGTTTCGCAAGCTCTTTCACCTCGTTTGCAACAACGGCAAAACCTTTTCCTGCCTCGCCAGCTCGTGCTGCCTCGATGGTAGCATTTAAGGCCAAAAGATTCGTTTGCTGCGCAATTGAGTTAATAACTTTAATAACATTTCCAATATCCTCAGAAGCTTTTCCGAGATTATTGATGACATCACAAGCACTTTTACTATTCTCACTTGCATCCTGAGCTAGCACTGAAGTATCAACTGCAGAGCGACTTAGCTCTTTTATTGAAGCTGACATTTCTTCAGTACTCGTACTTACAGTTTGTACTCCTTGACTGACCTCTTCTGAGTTCACCAAAGCCTGTTTCGAAAGTTCCAACGTGCTTTCCGCATCACTACTAAGACTTTGAGCATATTGCTGCAATCCACCTGATGTCTCTTTTAGACTTTCAGCCGCTCTTTCAAAAGAATTGACTAAATTATTATAAGCTTCTTTTTCTTTTGTGAGATCAGTTGCGTATTTTACGACTTTATAAACATTTCCATTTAGATCAAAAATTGGATTATAAGAAGCATTGATCCAAACTTCTTTTCCTTCTTTACTAAAGCGCTTATACTCACCTGAGTCAAACTCTCCACGAGAAAGCTTATCCCAAAAATTTCTATACTCTTGAGATTTTACATAATCTTGATCGCAAAAGATTCTATGATGCTGACCTACAATTTCATTTAAGCTATAGCCTGTGACAGACAGAAAGTTGTCATTGGCTTTTAGGATTGTTCCATCGGGATTAAATTCAATCACGGCCTGAGACACATCTATCGCTTTAATTTGTCCCTCGTAATCTGCTGCTTTCATCTTCTGCTCGGTAATATCTGTCGCAAATTTTACAACTTTAAATACGGTTCCCTCATCATCACAGATGGGGTTATAAGTGGCATTGATCCAGATATCCTCACCATCTTTTTTTACTCTTCTAAACTCACCTGAATGAAATTCACCTCGTCCAAGAGAGTCCCAAAACCTCTTATACTCTAATGAACTTGAATACTCTGAGTCACAAAACATTCTATGATGATGACCTTCAATCTCACTTAAACTATACCCAAGTGCTGCCAAAAAATTATCGTTAGCATTAATAATCGTTCCGTCTAAATTGAATTCAATAACAGCTTGAGACTTATGAATCGCAAGGATCTGCCCTTCTTGATCAAGTTGTTTCTTTTTTTGATCCGTAATATCAGTAGCAAACTTTACAACCTTATATGGCTTTCCATTTTCTCCAAAGATTGGGTTATAAGACGCATTGATCCAGATCTCTTTTCCTTCTTTAGTTATTCTTTTAAACTCCCCAGAAAAGGTTTCTCCATCACTAAGAGCTTTCCAGAATTGTTCATAATCTTTCGATTGAATATACTTTTCATCACAAAACATACGGTGATGACTGCCCTGAACTTCATTTAAGTCATATCCTAATGCGGCTAAAAAATTATCGTTTGCACTTAGAATGGTCCCATCTAGTTTGAATTCAATGGTAGCCTGAGTCTGATTAAGAGCGGTTAAGATAGCCTCAGTATCACTTGAAGTCTTTTTAGATTGGGAAGCGTTTTCATCCATTTTTTTAGCTGTACTCATTGATTTCCACCTTTGAAATTATCGAAGATATTCTTATTTTACTGTTAAGATTTTTTCGACAAATTAAAATGAAACCTTGAGAAGTAATTAAAAATTAAAGATTTTACTTGAGTCTACGTGTCCATATTGAATAGAACGATTCTTTAGTCGCTCCAAATTTAGAAGAAATCCTAGTTCTTCTGAACTATTATTGAGTTTCCTGACCTTTTTAGACTCTTTTTTAAGGATGGAAAAAACTTCCCTAGGCAGGGTAACAATCCCATTAAGCAGGTACCATTCTTCATTAAACTTCACAGCTCTGCCTAAAAATAAATCATCCTCCACCAATGGGAGGTGTCCATTCTCTTTAGCTAAAGAGAAACGCTCAGAATGAAGAACATCGTTTATAATGATTTGCTTTCTAAAATTAATCTTCTTGAAATGAAAAAGAGAATAATTGATCTCACTTAAACTTTGAGCAATTTCACTCGGCTTAGAACTCAAATATTTATCTATAAAACGCGAGCCATCCTTTCTTTCATAATCAAAAATATACCAATGATTAAAACTATTCATACGAGATTCGTACTCATCAGATTCTTCGTCAATTTTTCCGGTACGATTTACAAAAGCTTCCTTGGCAGCTTTTAGCTCTTCATAATATTTTTCAGAGGTGTAGAAGTCTAGAATCTTATCAAACTCGTCTTGAACGATATTCATTATTCATCCACCTTTAACACTGCAAGAAACGCCTCCTGAGGAATTTCAACATTCCCCACCATTTTCATGCGTTTCTTCCCTTTCTTCTGTTTTTCAAGAAGTTTACGTTTTCTAGAAATATCACCACCGTAACATTTGGCGAGTACGTTTTTACGAAGGGCTTTCACCGTCTCCCTTGCAATGATTTTATTTCCAATGGCAGCTTGAATAGCGATATCAAATTGTTGGCGGTCGATGATATTTCTTAATTTCCCTACCAGGTCTCGACCTTTAGTATAAGAAGAAGACTCATGACAAATAAGTGATAAAGCATCAACTGGATCCCCATTCATCAAGATATCTAGCTTCACAAGCTTCCCAGCCATATAGTCCTTGAACTCGTAGTCCATTGAAGCATAACCTTTGGTGATTGATTTTAGCTGATCGTAAAAATCAAAAACCATTTCACTTAGGGGGAGGTAATAGATAACCTGAACTCTTTCAGCTGTTATATATTTTATATCCTGCTGAATCCCTCTTCGCTTTTCACAAAGAGTTATAATTTGACCAACAAATTCATTGGGAACGTGTATCGAAATTTCCACCATCGGCTCTGCTATGCTTTCGATTTCACCAATATCTGGAAGCTCTGAAGGATTATCAACCATCATCTCTTCGCCGGCTTTTGTTCTTACTTGATAGCTTACGCTGGGTGCTGTGGAAATCAAATCAAGATCAAATTCTCGCTCAAGCCTTTCTTGAATGATCGACATATGAAGGAGTCCTAAGAAGCCGCATCTAAAACCAAGTCCTAACGCCCCTGAAGATTCTGGGTCATAGGTAAAAGACGAATCGTTAAGTGCGAGCTTTTCAAGAGCTTCTTTAAGTTCCTCATAGTCCTCACTTGCCACAGGAAAAATCCCGCAAAAAACCATGGGTTTGGTTTCTTCATAACCCGCGAGTGAAGGTGTGTCTTTTTTCTTATCGTGGACTATTGTATCACCTATTTTGATGTCTCGAATCGTTTTAACTCCACAGATAATAACGCCAACCTCTCCAGCTCCTAACTCATCCACTTCAGTATAAAAGGGTTGGTGGACAGCAAGTTTGATAATCTCATAAGTCTTATCTGAATGTTTAAAATAAATTTTGTCTTTAACTTTAAGTATCCCCTCAAAAACTCTCGTTAGAACAACAACTCCACGATAGGGATCAAACCACGAATCGAAAATGAGCGCTTGCAAGTCAGAATCAGAGTTCCCTTTGGGTGGTGGAACGAGCTTGATGATTTCTTCCAGAAGATCTTCTACGCCAAGGCCTGATTTAGCTGAGACTAAAGGAGCATTCGCAGCTTCAATTCCAACCACGTCTTCTATTTCCTGTTTCACTTTATCGCAATCAGCGTGGGGCAAATCAATTTTATTAAGAACAGGAAAAATTTCTAAATCATTTTCCATCGCCATATAAACATTCGCAAGGGTTTGGGCCTCAACCCCTTGAGAGGCATCAACAACTAAGAGTGCGCCTTCACAAGATGCCAACGATCTTGAAACTTCGTATGAGAAATCAACATGTCCCGGAGTATCTATAAGGTTGAGATAATAAGTTTCACCATCTTTGGCCAGGTATTTTAGTCTTACTGTCTGAGCTTTAATCGTAATTCCACGCTCTTTTTCAATATCCATATTGTCGAGTAATCGATCTTTTTTTTCTCGATCTGTAATAGCGTGAGTCATCTCGATTAAACGATCTGCGAGCGTTGATTTCCCATGGTCAATATGGGCGATAATCGAAAAATTACGAATCTTAGAAGTTTCCATAGTGGCATGCTAAGATACATAAATTATTACATCTTTGCTAGCTAACAATTCATTTGACGCATAGAAAAGTGCTCAAAAACTGGTTAGGAGAAGGCCTCTTTTGAAAGTACCATCATGTAGTAATCCAGTGCTGATTCTTTTGCTCGAATGGGGATGACGTTTGCATAGCCATTAAAAACATCTTCCTCGGTTTCAATCGACTCCCCCTCTTCATTTTCTTCCACTTTTTTATGAGTGATACAAATCTCGTGATTTTCAATTTTTGAGCGCCTTTTTATTGCAAGCTCAAACGCATCTTTTATATCATTAGAAATGACCGTATCAGAAATATTCTTATTCAGGATCGAGTCAGAATCGAGATTCAATTGATTATACATCTGGTTATTAAGATAAATCAGTTCTCCATTCGCATTGGCAATCAGAACATTTCTTCGAACCATATTGGCAAGGATATCAAATTTTCTTCTCTCAACCGAAATTCTATCGGTTCTCAGATCTTCAAAGTTTTTCATACTCGAGATCATTTTGTTGAGCTCTTTAGCAAGTTCTCCAATCTCATCGTCTTTATTATAGTAAATCGAGACGTCGAAATTACAGTCTTGAAGCTCTCGTACGGCATCATTAATTTTCTTGAAAGGCAGTGCAACGTTTCCAGGAATGACTAAACTCAATAAAATGGTCGCAAAAAAAGTAATAATAAGATCAATCAGCATATATCTTCTGGTCTCACCTACAATTTTTTTAATTTGTTTATCCCTCTCTTGATTTTGCCGGAATTGGATATCTTGAATTTCCGTAAACGATTCCAAAATCCTATCTGCAAACTTGCTGACAGCAGCTCGCCCTTTATCGTCTCTTATATCGAAGGGAGAGACTTTTCCTAAAATCGTCTGTAGAGAATCAACATAGCTAATCATCTTTGTCAGAGTAGACCTAACTTCTGCGCTATCATAGAGAGCACTTAAGTTTTGAAGCTGATCTTGAAAATCAGAGCAAATAGATTTTAATTGCTCAAGATCATCTTCTTTGGCCCTGTTGGTGATAATCAGTTTTTGCAATTTAATAATCCTAACAGCAGAAATACTTATTTCCTCAGATAAAATCGTATTTTGATTTGTGTTTTGAGTGATCACTTCAATTTGATCATTTAAGGAGTTTAGAAAATAGAAAATAGTAAAGCCTATGACCAAAACCATGATATTGGCCACGGCAAAACTAAAAGCAATTCTCTTTTTTAAAGATAAATTCATAAATTAGCTCTCCGCAATGTCAGAGAAGAGTTTATTAAAGTTCTTCTCTGATCCTACTAGTACTACAACATCGTCTTCATCAATGACATCCATAGGAAGTGGGCTATCATTGATCTCGACCCTAAATGAAGACTTTCCATCTTCGGTAATAAAGGGAACTCGTTTCTGTAATGCAACTATATTGAGTGAATAATTTTGTCTGATCTGACTTTCAACTAAGGTTCGTCCGGCAAATTTCTTACCTAAACGAAGTTCCACTATAGAATATCCGGCTGCAAAATTATAGCGCTGAAGCACGTGAGGCGCGACTATCTTGGATGCGACAATTTCTCCCATCTCCTCTTCAACTCTAATAATCTCTGAGGCCCCTATTTCTTTAAGAACATGTTCGTGCAAGTTCGTTGTTGCCCTTGCTATAATTTTTCCCACACCAAGTTTTCTGAGAAGTGCTACCGCAAGAATACTGGTTTCAATATTATCCCCAATTGCAACTATCGCAACGTCCACATCGGTGATATTCGTTCCCCGGACGGCTCTCTCATTGGTAATATCAACCTTTATGGCATGGGTGACTCGTTCTTTAATTTTCTCAACGAGTTCTTCCTTATTGTCAATTGCAATAACTTCCGCACCTTTTTCAAAAAGTCGCGTTGCCGTTTTTGCTCCAAATGTTCCTAATCCAATTACTGTTACAATCATAAATTAACCTATCATTATCCTTCCCTCTGGATAATCAACATTCCCTTTATCTTGATTTTTCTGTCCTAATGCGAGTGCCAGTGTCAAAGGTCCCACCCTTCCAATAAACATGACGAGAATCAGCGCTAACTTTCCTCCAGAGGACAATAATGGTGTTATCCCTAAGGAAAGTCCAACCGTGGCAAAAGCACTAACAACTTCAAAAAAGACTTTTAAAAAGTCTTTATCTGGCTCTAGTCTCATCATGAGAAGTATAAAAAAACTAACGATAATAAGTGATATGACAATAATAGCAACCGCTCGTACAACGACAATATTGGGTACCTTACGATCAAAGAACTCAACCTTATCTCTTCCTTTTAGCGTCGCCTTTACCGATTGAAATAAAATAGCAAAGGTTGTGGTTTTGATTCCCCCACCAGTTGATCCTGGGCTGGCGCCAATAAACATGATCAACGTAAAAAGATAAATTGTATGGGGATGCAAAGCCTCAAGTGAGATGGTATTGAACCCAGCCGTTCTAGTTGTGAGAGACTGAAACAAAGAGACTTGGAGTTTTTCCCAGACACTTAAATCGTTAAGACCGTGTAAAAATTCGCTAAAAAAGATATAGATTGCGACCATAAAAACTAGCGATAAACTTGTTGTTAATACTATTTTAGAGTGCACACTTAAGTTAATAAGTTTTCCACCTTTAAGCAGGACATACTCGAGCTCTTTTATAACTATAAATCCAAGTCCTCCAAGAAAGATTAAAAGTGAGATCGTAAAATGTATGGCAGGATTTAATTGAAAATTTTCGAGTGAATTATTAAACAGAGCAAATCCTGCGTTACAAAAAGCAGAGACGCTGTGAAAGATTCCATAATAAAGTGCCTCACCAAATTCATAGCCTTGAGAATTAAAGGCAAAGGTTAAAATCGCGGCACCTATAAGCTCTATCACAAGGGTATATTTGATAATATTAATGATCATCTGAAGTAAGTCTTCTAAGGAGGAAATATCAAGTAAGTCTTGCATAAGAACTTGATCTCTCACCGCCAATGACTTTCCTAGAAGGATTGTCATGGAAGAATAGAGAGTCATATATCCAAGTCCTCCAATTTGAATCAAAATGAGAATAAAAACCTGCCCTATAAAACTGAAATTATCAGCGATAGATAGCGTGGTAAGCCCTGTCACGCAGGTCGCACTTGTTGCCGTAAAAAATGCATCCACTAAAGTTATATTTTTTCCGCTTGCTGCCGAAATCGGAAGGAGAAGAAATAATGTTCCGACCCCAATAATCGCGGAAAAAGAGAGAATGACAATCTGTGCTGGCGCTAATTTAATTTTTTCCAACACCCCCAAATTAAGAGTTTGTTCATTGGATTCTTCACGCTCCTCTTTTTCAGTGTAGACCGTCGGTGCTTCATAAACCGAAAGAACGGAAGAAAATAAGTGAACGGCCGCTAACCAAAAAGTGAATTGAATGTCTCCCCAAGTAAAAAACATAGGGACAATACAAATAAGCGAGAAAATATATTTCCGAATAAACTCTTCAACCGTATGTGATTTAATAAAAAAAGAAATGACGGAAACCAAGACAACAAATGGTGCCATCCCCGCGAAAACCTCAAGCACAGTTTCAACTACCACAGCGCTTATCCAAGAAGTCTCGATTGTTGTGGTGCTATAAAACGAGTAGACCATAATAAAGAGCCCATTAAGAAATAGCTCCAATAAAAGAGGAATATTTTGATACAATCTCGTCATATATATATAATTTTACGTGATTATAAGTATTTTTCTAACCGAGCAAAATTGGCACTTATGGATAGATTTTTAATTGATCATATTGATCCACTAGGACAAGGCGTCTTCAAAAAAGATGGTGAGGTCTTCTTTATTCCCAAAACTCTTCCAGATGAAGAAGGCATATTCAAAATACTCAAGCAAAAAAAAGGTGTCTGTTTTGGTCAATTAGAAAAGCTCACAAAGAAATCGCCTGATAGAATTACACCTGAGTGTAGACATTTTAACACTTGCTCAGGTTGCCATTTTTTGCATACTGATTATTCAAATGAACTCAAAATAAAGACTCAGACATTCGCTCGCATGCTAAGAGATATACCTCACTTAGACATCAAAGTTCTGGCTAGCGATCAAAGATTACATTATAGAAATCGAATTCAACTGCATTATGATAAAAATTTGATCGGCTTTAAACAAAGTAAAACCAATCACATCATTGCAGTCCCTGATTGTCTTATTATGCAACCTCAGCTTAAACAAGTTTTTGATGATTTTCTCAGTCAATGGCAACAGCAGAGACGCCGTCTGAAAGAGCCTACAAGAGGACATGTGGAGCTTTATTTCAAGAATAATGAAATCAAGATCAATTGGAATAAGCCCTATGCATCGGGAGGATTTACTCAAGTCAATGAACCTTTGAACAAAAAGGTTCAAGATTTAATTCTCGCGCAATATGGGGAAATTGAAGGAGGCCTTCTTGAGCTCTTTGGCGGAGAAGGAAATCTCAGCCATAAACTAAATTTTGATCGCAGAGTTTGTGTGGACCTGTATACAGATCCAAATGATGATCAAGTAAACCTCGACCTTTTTAAGGAAGATGCCCTAAAAATATTTAAGAAGAAAGTGACCGATGATTTTGGTTGCGTATTTATTGATCCACCAAGGAGCGGTTTTAAAGGACTTTCAAAGTGGATTGAGCACTATCGGCCCAAGAATTTACTCTATATGTCTTGCAATCCCATTACCCAAATCAATGATATTAAGCCTATTTTGGAGTCCTACGAGGTTAGCGATATTTGGTTAATTGACTTCTTTCCCAGTACCTTTCATTTTGAAAGTATTATTGTGATGCAGCAAAAATCTTAGTGGGTTCAAAAATCCTGATAAATTATGTAGTATAACTTAGAATCGCATGCAAGGAGGACGGATTGCGCTATCTTATCATTTTAATTTTATTAGCAGCTTGTGCGTCATCAGAGAAAAATACTCTTTCAAAGACTGAGAAAAAAGCCGAAGTCTATTATAATCAAGGTACCAGAGGCTTAGTAGAGAAGAATTACTCTGCCGCAATCCGGAATTTAGTTGAAGCTTATAAATTGAAACCAGAAGATTCTCGTATTCGAAATAATCTTGGCATGGCCTTCTTTTTTAAGAAGAAACCAAAACTTGCTCTTGGTCATCTGAAAAAAGCAGTAGAGCTCGACCCAAAAAATACTCAGGCTATTTTGAATCTCGCTACAGTATATATGGAAGTAGGACAGTATGATCTTGCAGAGAAAAATTTTAAAGTCGTGTTAGATGATCTCACTTTCGAGCAACAGTTTAGAACTTATTACAACCTAGGTGTTTTAAGTTTAAAGAAAAATGATAATCGCCAGGCCCAAAACTTCTTTCGCCAAGCTGTGTCTGAAAACGAAGCCTATTGCCCAGCACATTTTCAGCTAGGACAGATTTATTACAGAGGAGCTCGCTACGAAGACGCACTAAGTAGTTTTAAAAATGCAAGTAAGGGAGTCTGCTATGAAAACCCAGAGCCAATCTATTATAGCGCCCTAACCCATATCAAACTAGACCAAGTTGCTTCAGCAAAAGAGAAATTAGAAGATATTATCGGAAGGTTCCAAGGCTCACCAATTGCTAAGTCTGCTCAAAAGCAATTAAGAACTCTCAATAGAAAATTGCGCCAATATGAGGCAAGAGTTATGCAAGGGGAAGATCCTTATGGGCAGATTTTGACTCCTGACTTTTAAAATCCAGAAAAGTTCATAAAATACTAGAATATGGAAAGTTTTGAATCTATTGGAAAAATTCTGCAAAAGAAGCGAGAAGCAAAAAATATTTCTCTCGATCTCGTTGCACAAAAAACCAAAATAAATATTAATATTTTAAGACATCTAGAAAATGACGAATTAGATAAATTACCTAATAAAACCTATGTTAAAGGCTTTGTTTCCAACTACGCTAGAACAATTGGTTGGGATCAAAATGAGGCCAAAGACTCACTTATGCAAACTTATCAACATCAAGCTGGTGAGGCAGAGGAACCCGAATTAGAAAGAACAAATCTAGGATCACTTCAAGGTGAAAACCAAGTTGCAGAAGAAAACGATGAATTAAAAGAAACCTTTATTTCTATCATTCAGTCTTTTTTCAATAAAAAGATATTCATCTCAATGGGAGTCATTCTAGTGGTGATACTTATTGGAAAAGGCATAGCCAGTTTTTTCTCTCAACTAAATTATGAGCACAAGCAAATATCTAGCGAGACTCCCTTAAAGTCTGAGGATGAAAATATCTTAGAAATGAAAGGAAACAAAGACTTTGCTGAGCAAAACCTCACTAGCGAAACACAAGAAAATAATGAAGAAGAAAAACTGGTAGAGGAAGCTACTGAGAATGATGAAGTCAGCCTTGCGACCCAGGATAAAGCCAGTGAAGAAGAAACTAATGTGGTAGCAAAAGCTAATGTGGTAACAAAAGCTAAAGATGAGAACAAAGTACAAGTAAATAAAGAAGAAGAGAGTGAAGAAGAAGAAGAAGAAGAAGAAGAAGCTGAAAAGGAACCGGAGGCTCAGACCAAGACTGCAGATGGCAAATTTCCTTACAAAAACTTTTACCAAGCTCCGCTTAACACTTTTGAAATAGTAAAAGACTCTCCCGAGGCATCTGATCCAAGTTTACTGCCTGAAAATATTCGATTAGCAATGGTCCAAGGAAAACAAAATGTCTACCTAAGAGCGGTGGATGGTGATACCTGGATTGCTTATCAAGCAGATGATCAACCAATAAAAAAATATATTCTAAGGAAAGGGCGTAGTGTTTTGATTCGTGGAGATGTGGTTAAAATCTTTATGGGAAATTACAATGTCGCAAAAGTCTTTTATAATAATCAACTGATAAATGCCTACACGAGAACGGGAGTAAAAAGTCTGATCTTCCCTCAGGGCGCCGGAAAAGATTTAAAGCTTCCTCTCTTCCCAACCTTTCAAGGTAAATCTTATACTTCAGCTGAATATATTGAGAAGATGGCGGAGAAAAAAGAGATTTAAAGTTTTTAGCTTAGCCAATCTACTTTGCGATATAATCTAAATCCTACTAAAAATAATAAAAAATTAGGCACAATTGCACAGAGAATAACTGGAATTTTATCGTCTTTAGCCTGGCTCACAAACGCAAAGTAAATAATATAGTAGCCAATTAAAAGTAAAATTGCTTTTCCGCTGGAGTTTTTACCTTTTCCTCGGTTACCAGTAACTCCCAAACCAAAACCAAGAAAGGTTAGAATCAGACACAGAATTGGTGTGTTGATTCGATTCCAATATTCATAACGAGCGTTAAAAAAATCTTTCTCTTTGAATCCCATCTCAACTGCTTTCTCAACTCCGCCTGCAATGAAACTAGCAAGTTCCGCTTGATTCATCATAATCTCTTTCGTGACAGTTCTATAATTAAAGCGCTGCTCCGATATGGGAAGTTCGTACTCTTTAAAAAGAATTTTCTCAATATCTTTATTATCACGATCTCTATTGAGAATACTTCCATCTTTTAGAAATAATTTAAAAGACTCTAAACCCGTTTTCTCATTTTTATCGTGAATAATTTTTCCGGACTTCGCTACGATAACTTTATTTAATGAGGTTTGAGGTTCGAAAATATGCAGAAAAATTTCTTCAATATCTTTTGTCTTTTCATCCACGTAGCTCGGGAAAATGGTGATATTTGAAAGGTTGGTAAAAAACTGTCCAGACTTTAGACCTTGAATCAAACTGGTTGAAGAGATAATTTTAATTTTTTTTCTTACGGCCCTATGAGAATCGGGAACGAGTTGTTGATTTAAAAAGTAAAGACAAACACCCGTCATAGCGGCCACTATCAGATAAGGTAGGAGAATATTCTTCTTATCCAAACCTCCTGCTCTCATGGCCACATACTCTGAATCCCCTGACATGCGATTTAAACTAAAAATAGTCGAAAAATAGATTGAAATAGGGACCGCCATAGGAATAAGTGTCACAAGAACATTTCCCACCATTCCTAAGATAAACAGAAGACTAATTTCATCAGAACTCACCAATGACATTATTCGAAATAATTCGAAGGTCATAAGAAAGGACACAAAAAAGATGGTGCTCACTAAAAAAGGCGTGATCAAATTTGATGCAATGTAGCTAAAGTAGAGTTTTATCACAAATCTAAGAGTACTTTATGGCCTCGATTTAGACAATAAATTCTGAATTTGCTAGGCTTAAGCCTTATTTCTATAAGGAGAATCCATGAAAATACATTTTGACTTTGATACGAAGCATTTTGAAAGCTCAGAAGCTGTGGTGGTAGCTGCCTATGCTAAAAAAGACGGAGGAGTTCAACTCTCTTGGTCTGACGCTCAACTAAAAAAAGAATTTGCCATGGCGAAGTCCAGTAAAAACTTTAAAGCCGCCGCTGGGACCACCTATGGTTTTACCTGTAGCCGAATGAGTGACGTCATTGTCATTGGGATGGGTGAAAAAACGAAAGCGAAAGCAGAAGGAATCAGAAGAGCAACTGCCGCTGCCCTACAAGCTGTTAGTGGTAATAAGTATAATAGCGTGGCGATTGACGCTGCCTCTTTTAATGCCATTAATAAACTTGCTGAAACGGCCAGCTTGATAAATGAAGCGTTGATCATGACAGGTTATAAATTTGATAAATATTTCAAAGAAGCTCAAAAAGAAAGTTTCAAAGATATTTGTATTTATGTCTCCGATAAAAAAGTAAAAAAACAAATTGAGAAAGTAGAAGAGTCATCTAGAAACCTAGCTGACTCGGTAAATTTCTGTCGAGATCTTGTGAATGAAGCTCCTAATGTCCTTCATTCTGAAGAGTATGCAAAAAGAGTTGAAAAAGATGTGAAAACAGCTCTTAAAGGTAAAGGCGTAAAAGTTAAAATCATGGGAAAAGCAGATCTTAAAAAAGAGAATATGAATCTCTTTCTTTCAGTAAATGCTGCTTCAGCTTATGAGCCAAGACTTGTTCACCTAACCTACACTCCAAAAAAAGTGACTAAAAATACTAAGCACTACGCTCTTGTTGGTAAAGGTCTAACTTTTGATACTGGTGGATACTCGCTTAAGCCAGGTGGTTCCATGATGGGTATGAAATTTGATATGGGTGGATCAGCAACTGTCTATGGAGCTTTTAGAGCAGCTGTATTAAACAATTCTCCCTATAAGATTACTTGTATCCTTGGAATGACTGATAATGCCGTTTCTGCAACGGGGACAACTCCAGACTCTATAGTGAAAGGAAGAAATGGTCTTACCGTGGAGATCCTAAACACTGATGCTGAAGGAAGACTCGTTCTTGCAGATTGTTTGGATTATGCTTGCGATCAAAAGCCAGATTATATAATTGATGCGGCGACGTTAACGGGAGCTTGTCTCGTAGCTCTTGGCTCACAAGTTTGTGCCGTACTTGGTAATGATGATAAATTTGTTAAACAAGTTCAAGACTCGGCTAAGGCGCAAGATGAGTATATGTGGCAACTTCCTATCATCCCAGAGTGGAGAGAAGATATGAAATCTAAAATTGCAGATCTTAAAAATATTGGGACTCCTGCCAGAGCTGGAACGGCAACAGCCGCAGCATTCTTAGAGAATTTCATTAAAGATGATATCAAATGGGCTCACTTAGATATTGCCGGAGTCTGTGATTCTCAATCTCACCTTCCTTATTGTCCGCCTAAAGGTGCGTCAGGATTGATGGTAAGATCTCTTCACAAATTGTTAAATGGCTAAAAAAAAATTTAATATTGTTTTGATAACGCCCGAGATTCCTGGAAATACTGGGAGTATCGGGCGTACTTGTGTGGCGCTTGGATTAAGACTCATTTTAATTAAGCCCTATGGCTTTGATCTTTCCGAAAAAGCCGTGCGAAGAGCAGGACTGGATTACTGGAAACATGTTGAAATCAAAGAGTACGAGTCCTTTGAGGATTTCATAGAGCAAGAAAAACCAAAAAGAGAAGCTCTTTTTCTTTTTGAAAATCATAAAGAGAAATATCACTACGATGCAGGATATAGTGAAGGCTGCTATCTTATCTTTGGAGCTGAAACGAAAGGGATTCCAGATGATATTATGCAGAATTACTCAGATCGTGTGGTCAGTCTTCCTCAATTTTCACCACATATTCGCTCTCTAAATCTTTCCAATGCCGCCACAGCAGCCGCATACGAGTGTCTTCGCTGTCTATAAGCCTAGTTCTTTTTCAATGCTTAGAAGATCTTCACCAAAATAATTCATGACTTCAAAGGAGAGCACTCTTCTTCGTTCAACTTGCCTTTGTTCTTCCGTTAAAACCCTAGCTTGTCTGAGTTTAATCAAAATCTCTTCAATTTGAGACTTTGCAAATTCAGTTAATTTTTGGTTGCGATAAGATTGAGAATATCTGACGGGACTAGGAAGTAGCATGGCCAAGAATGCACCTTCTTTAGCATTAAGTTTTGAAGGCTTTTTTTGAAAATAAAATTGGCTTGCCGCTTTAATCCCATAGAGATCTTCACCTAGTTCGATAAGATTAAGATAATGTTCCAGGATTTCATCTTTAGAGAGAATTTTCTCTAACATGAGTGCCATTAGGATTTCATTGAACTTTCTCACCAAAGTTTTTTCGGGAGTCAAAAGTGCATTTTTAACAACTTGCTGAGTGATAGTGCTTGCTCCTCGAACAAAAGACTGTTCTTCTAAACTCTCTTCAATCACTTTTTCCAATTGATTGACATCTATTCCATAGTGATCGAAGAAGGCCCAGTCTTCTGACACAATGATGGCCCATTTAGCATTATGTGAGACTTCACTATGCGCTACCCAATGCTCAGGTTTCGTCTTTTGTAATTCGTAGCGCTGATTTTCTAGGCTATAAACTGGGTAGTGATTTTTAAGTAAAGAGACATCTGAATAGAGACTGACTAAATAAATCAGGAAGATAAGCAGGCATGAGACCAACAAAATCAATAAGATAGCTATACGAGATTTTTTTAACATTATCCTATAATTTCAATAAGTTAATTTACTTAAGTTCACCTTATCATTTTCCGAATAGTTATGCATGAAGACTCTAAAAGTGAACGTCTTTCTTTTATGTCTATTTACCGTAATTAGTTGCTCAAGGCAATTTCACGTTGCCAAACTAATCCCGGGACAGACCTACACTGATGAAGCAGTGTCCAGATTGGGTGATCCAGATTTTACCCAATTTGAAAATCCAACCAAGCAAGTCATGGTGTGGAAAGATGTCACCATTCAAGCTCGTGAAGAACTCATTACAGTGGTGCAAAGAGCTCCAGCCAGTTATGAAACGAAATTACAATTTTGGCGACAACATTATAAGAACTACCCTCAGCAATTTACTAAAATCGAAAATAGCGCTGAGGCGGGAGAGCATCTGTGGCAATTACACCTCCCCTCGCAAAGAATGAATATTATCTATGATGAAACAAGAGATACAGTAACAGAGGTAATGTACTATAATGTTCAATAAAAGAAGAATTCATATTTCCCTAAAACTTTGGCAAAGACGCTTACAGCGATCTCAAAAGCTCAATTTATACTTGGGAGGTGCTGTTGTTCTTGTTCTTTTATCTAGTGTACTGATTTATCAAAATATTGTTTCATCCAGAAAAACACTCTCCACATTTACGCAATGGCAGTACTACCAAACTAAATATGATCTTGAGGGATCTAATTCCTACAGATCAATTGCCAGCGCTAATCAATGTGCATTTAATGATGTCAATTACCAGTTGATTCAATCTGAAATTAGTGAACTTGAAAAATATTATCAAACAGGTTCAACACTTGAAGGAAAGTTTTATGGGCTTGATCTCAGTAAACTTCCTTCAATTGGTGCTCAACTCCTTGCTGATTATAAAGATCTCATCGGAGATCAAGTCAGTACTTCAGGCTATGATTTTTCTCAATGCTCAGATGTGCCTTGCGTATTGAATAAACTCTACCAAGATCAATCAGGGCTTTCCGGTCTTATAACTTATTATTGGTATTTAAAAACAGGCAGCATGATTTCGATGAGTAATTATCTTCCTGAACAAGAAAATAGTCATCCTGGAACTTATGATAAAAAACAATTCAGTTACCAAGACTATCTTTTTGATAGACAGGAATTAAAAAAGTTCTATTTCTTAGCTAAAAGTCTTCCTGAAAAATTAACTTTTATCCCACTGATGAAGTCGATTCATAAAGTACCAGTTAACGCTCGAATTGAGCAAGCTTCCAATCAATGTGCTTTCTCTCTACCTAAAGGACAAATTCTTCTCCATAATGATTGCACCAAGGGAGAATCTAAGAATTTCTTTATCTCTCTTACCAGAGAGATTGCAAAATATGTGGATCGCCAAGAAGGATTCAGCTTAGGAGGCTCAAGTGTGAGTCATTCGAAATATTGGTTGGATGTTTCTCAATGGCGAAAAAGAAGCCTCTTTAATCCTTATAGTAAAAAAACGGAATCAAAGTGGATTTCTAATCTTACAAATAATGACTATGTGGACGAAAAATCCAGACTCTCACCTATTGAACAGTTTGCGAGTATTGTGGCGTATTATCGCTTTGATCCTCAAACACTGATCAATAGAACGCCTAATGAATTAGTAAAATGGGTAAAAAAAGAAATCTATCACGATAAAGTTTATGATCCCTCTGGATTATACGCTCAGTATATGCACGATTTTTCAAATAAATGGTCTTTGCAAGAGGTAGGAATTTGGAAGAAATGTATGGATGAGCATATTACTCCTGAAAAAACCATGCAAGAACATCAAAGAGAACTTGCTAACACAATTGATCACCCCCTCTATCAATGTGTTGAAAAACAAATCCCAGGATTCATCAGCTATGGGATTAGTGAGATTAAGCAAAATTTTTATGAAGGCTGCCAATTTTTCTCAGAGATAAACAATATCCAATACGGACATCAGCTCTCTCGATTTCATAATAATATTGAAAAATATATTGCTGAAAAAGTGCTTCAAAGAAAAATTGAACTCAAACGTCACGGACCAGAAGTTCTCATTGGCTATGAAGTAAAACAAAAATTTATTGAAACGGTTGATCCGAAGGCTGTTTATATTGGATGTTTTGATCATCAAGCCCCTAAGCATTGTTTCGATCAAAAGATGAAATCTAAACTCAACCAAATTGTTCTTTTACACCCTAGCATGAGTAATTATTATAAAAAGACACTCGAACTAGATATTCTTCAACTCTTCCCTTTTGACAAGGTAGAGAGTCGCACGAATGAAGTGGCCAAGCAATTTCTTGCACCTTACTCAGCAAGACTTAACCAAGCGGCCACTAAGATGTGGGATAGCTGTAAAAGTGAAGGCAGAGACTCTAATGTGAAATTAGATTTTCCCCTAGCCTTTTCTGGTGGACGTTATTTCGTTAATCCAAAACTTGTGAACTGTATTAATCGTGAACTCGATTCGAGTATTTATAAGATGGCAGAGTTAAAAGCCTTTCATCGAGTAAATGATGAAGTGATTGAATTTAAACTTGAATCTAAAGAGCAATCGTTTGCGCTTAGCTTTCTACAAGGAAAATTACTGCAGACACTTAATAATATTCTTGAGAAAGATTATCTCTCTGAGAAAATTAGACTTACTCAGCACTTTAAGGAGGCTAGTTTAAAGGCTCTAGGTCAATTTTCAGATGATCATGATACTTTCTTTGCCAATGTATTCTCATTTAAACAGGTGAGAAATATTTGTCTTCAAAAAATTACTAATTTCTATCCTGAAAATTATTTTTATCATCCCAAAGAACAGCTTGATATAAAATTTGGAACTCCTCTTTGTGATAAATTTGTAAATCTCCCCTTTGTTAAGTCCAAACTTAACAGCGAGGTTTCAAGACAATGGCAACTTAACCGGGAGTTTGTTGAAGATAAACTCGTTGAGAGTTATCAAACACAAGTAGACAATTGCTACGATGATAATCCCGTTATTAAAGCTGATAGTCGTAGACCGAGTTCAGTAGCAAGCCTTAACCGAAGAAATAAAGACCGAAGAGACTCCTGTTTAGAGATAAGCTATCTTGATTCAATAGATTCAGCGTTATCAGATTGGCGCGGCCATAAAAATTATGATTATTTTGCTCACCGAGAATCAGAACTCTATTCTTATCTTAAGCAAATGGAGAGAAAGTATGTGGGTGCAGCTCAAAGTAGTCAGCGTTTAAGGTAAAAAAAACCCGGGTACAAAGACCCGGGTCGAACACATATGTTCTTGTTTCTAACATCCTATTAGAACTTGTAAGTCATAGATACTCTTGACATTAGGTTGTCAGTTCTAAGGTTACCAGCACCTGTTGCAGTGTTAGTACCACCTGCAGCAGCACCACCAGCAGAGTTACCGATTAGACCATCAATATTGAAGTCACCAAAGATTAAAGAAGCACCAGCTGCTACATTAGTAGAGTCTGCTCTTGTTTTAGTATCTCCAGCATCGTTCTCATCGCTTCCGATAATTTCGTGAGTTACTGAACCTCTAAGTGCCAACCACTCTTTAGCCATAACTTCAACACCGATACTTACTGGTAGGTAAGTAGACTTTGAGTCAACATCAGTTCCACTAAATCCATTAGTAGAAGTATCCATTTTGTAGAAAGCAGATGCCCAAGCTTGTGCTTTGTCATTTAGCTTATAGTTTTTAGCAACACCAAGCCAAGTATTTGCAGCTGTATACTCATCACCGTCTGCATCTTCAGCTGTAATAGAGTTGTAACGTAACATTAGGTCTAGATCACCCATGGCATAAGTCACACCAAGATCAATTGATCCAGCTCCGTCAAATTCATTTGTTCCGTCATCTGCTGTGTTAGCAAGACCAAAGTTTAAGAAACCATCGATGTTTCCAGAAACCACACCAACAGTAAGTCTTGTTTGTGCATTCTCTACATCACTAGCACCTTGCTCGTTTGAGTAAGAACCGTTAGTAAGTCTAACCCCCCACTGAACTCCAGCATCACCAGCAACAAAGATGTCTAGGTTGTTTGTTTCTTCTGCAGCTTCATCAGAAAGACCAGCAGCTTTTCTTAGGTTCTGAGAAGTATCAGACTCAGATCCAAAATATAGACCGTAAATAATGTTTCCATTATTTTTAAACATCCCACCTTCAGCTTTAGGATTTGCAGCACTATCAGCTGTTGCACCAGTGTAAGCTTGGTCTGTATCACCCCATTCCATTGTTACCCAATCATAATGAGTGTTTAAGTGAGCTGGGTTTAAAAATACGTTTCGGTTGTCATCTAAGAACTGAGAACCGAAAGCACTCTCCCCTAGAGCTTCCAATCTTGCTTTCGTAGCAAAAGCACTTGTAGAAAGTACAGCTAATCCAACTGTAGCAATTGCAAGTTTTTTCATTAACTTTCTCCTTGTTTTTACCTTCATAAGGCAACTTGTTATCCGTTTTAACCGGTAGTAATTTCCTATTCTTACTTAAATTAGAAGCCCAGCCGAGTTGTTTGTCAAACATGTTTAGTAAAGATTTACGCAGAGAAAAGTATTGAGAATTTTATAATTTTTTCAACACATACCAAATGTGGATAACTCTCAACAAGCACAATCACCGAGCAGCAAAGGGCCTTCAATATTATTGCCCCTACAGCTATTGTGCATTTTGTTGGAGCGTTCATTTTTTGACGTAGCATGGGCAATAAAATGTAAGCTTTATTTTCTTCAACAAATGAAGGACAACTTAAAATTTATGGTCAAATCGCACAAAATCATTACACTATTTAGTATTGAAAATACTTTAACAACACGTATGTTTAGACAAACAAAGGATGTGTAAATGAAAAAATTATTATTAGCAGTAGTTGCTATGACAATGACTGCCTCAGCTTTTGCTGCAGGTGAAAACATGGTTAGACTTTATGGATGGGATGCTGGTGACAGAGGACGTTCATTTGATTTCTCAATGGCAAGTGATGACTCTGATGCTGCAGGTGAAACAAGTAAAGAGCAATCAATCGTTCTTAACTACGCAAGAGCTTTTGGTCAATGGCAAGTTGGACTAGTTTATCAAAGTGAAAGTTCTGAAACTTCAACAACTGATAACGCTGGTTCTTCTATCGGTCTTTCTGGTTACTATAACCTAAACACTGATCTTCAAAATACTTGTTATTTTGCTCTTCACTATGTAACTCATACAGCAAGTGATGGATCTTATACTTCTAACTGGACTGCAGAAGGAATTGGTGAAGATGATTCTGCAACTTCAATCGTTCTTGAGTATGGTCATAGATGGGCAATCGGAACTGGTTGGGGATTTCATGTAACTTACTCTCCAAGTGTAATGTACAACATGACTACTTATGACTGGGATAATGAAGCTGACGATGACAACAAAGGTGCTTCTGAAACATCTCTTGCTTGGAACTTCTTAAAGTTCGACGTAATGTTCTAATTAAGTCATAAGACTTTTTTGAATAAAAAAAGGGCCGCTATATGCGGCCCTTCTTTTTTCCTCACTCTCCAAAAAATCTCTCTCTACAAAATCGCTTCAGCTCTAGTTCTCACTAGCACAACACTCAGGGCACTATTATTCTTGGAGGCGGAAATCTGAACATCGTGAGCACATAAATAGGGTTCATCCAAATCGGGCAGGCTGTTTTCGTTTAAATCGATGAAACTCACGAGAGTGTAAGAGCCTTGGGACAGGCTTTTGACCAGTACATTACCGTTTAAAAACTCATTAATATCGGTGTTGCAGGTAGAACCATCACAAGAAAGCGTAGAACTTCCAGATGCGACGATAGGACTTGAATCATTTATATCTTCACAGGGGTCATGGCTATAAAAACTAATAGCACTGACTCCGTGGGCGAGACCATCTTTACAGTCATCCAGACTGGCAGCACATTTTATTTGCACCACACGAATACTAAAACTCGACTCTCCCGCACTCTTTTCCAGTCCAGGAGGTTCATAATCACAAGAGACGAAGGCTATTGAGATTAAAAATAAATATAAAATATTTTTAATGAACATAAACCCCCTTACCTAATAACTTCTTACATCTAGGAAATTTTCATGACAGGCCCAGGCTGGGTATCTTACAATTTAGGTACAGTTCTTAGCCACGGATGGTGCTCCAGGGCAGGGATGCTCTTTTTCCCCTCTCACACGGCATTTTAGCATACTCAATGCAATTGTTTTGAAATGCCTCAACCCCCTAATCATAGGTAATCAAACTGACTTTAAGTCTGGGCTCTCTGAGTTTTTAAGGGAATGAAATGGCAATTAAATTTGGCTTAAACTCATAGCTGCACGGGCAAAGTATTGAAACAGTTCGCTTTTTGGATGACTTAAAGGCGCGCCTGCTCCGACGAATCTCACATCTTCTGATCTAAGTTTTCCAGAAAGCTCATCATTCAATCCTTGGTATCTGAAATCGGTATCAAACTTAATTGTAGGAGTACACTCGCAGTTTTCAAGTTCCGGCATAACTCGTTCTAAAACTTTACGCATAAGACGAATTTTCTTTGCAAGATCTTCTTCTTGCATGTCATCCGCATCTATAAAAGTCATCGCTTTAAAATTTTGATAACCATTTTCATAGGGCTCAATATCAACGATAAAATTTCCCCATTCATGAGTCATACTTTGAGGAATGACGATGGATCCAACATGCTCAGAAAACTTTCCTTTGCAATTAAAATGAACCGTTATTCCAGGGTGCGACTCTACGGCAACCAAGAATTTTTTCACCTCTTCTGAAAGAGCTTCTTTATTTTCTACCAAACGATAAAAATCCCTCGGGTTTTCACAAAAATATAGTTTCTCACAAGTAAGAATATCACCGTCACCTGTGTGTAATTCAAATCTTACAGGTTCAACAAGGTCTGTTGGTTCACAAACTTTAATTTTCTTGATGATCTTTCTAAGTTGGTTAGCCGCAAGCACTTCATCATTTATATCTAGTTTTAAATCAACTTGATAAAAAGGTTTTGAGAAGAATTCCTCTCCAGGAAGGAGTGGGTTTGGTTTGGCTCTTGAACCAAATTTATGAAATTTGGTGTCCTTATAAAAAAGTGGAGTTTTTGTAGCAGTCTTTATCTCAAGCTGTTCAAAGCCCAACTCATCAGCAACCTCAGCATCTCTAACGGCGTTCATTGAGCAAGCAAGATCATTATTAATTTGCTCTGAAAGATAAGTATTACGAGTCAGAAAACGAGCTTTTCCTTCAGATCTCTCAAAAATTTTATTGAAGGTTAAATAACCGAAAAGAGTTTCACCCATTACTATATTTGGAAAATAGCTACGCTGACCTTCAAGCGTGGATTGATCATCTTGTTTTTTTAACGAACGTAGTCCGAATCCGGCCATAGAAACTCCCTTTGAGTCAATACTAGCCTAGAGAAATCAGATTTAAAAGGAGAAAAACCTCTTAACGAATGGCCAATTTATCTCCGGGGAGAATCATTCTACGCTTAACCAGCTTATAATTCGATCGAATTATAGTATTTATGTTTACCCCTGTTTTCCGTGCGATGGTCCAAAGCGTGTCGCCTTTTTTAACGGTGTAGAATTGAGAAGGATTATCAATAATTTTTCCATTCCTCACACCTCTTTTTATCCACCTGTTATAGGTTCTTTTTCTAACTATACTCTTTCTTGGTTTCTCATAAAGATCCTTATACATCGCAAGTTCTCTTGCTTGATGCTCGGCCCTGAATGGAAGCAGAACTGATGTTTTTGGAAGGAGTCTTTTGTTTTCAGACAATCCATTTAAATCCGCCAATATTGAACTTGGAACTTTAAATTTCTTTCCGACATCTCTAAGAGTAGCACGACCACGTAAGCTGTATTCTTTATAAGTCGTAGCTAAAATATTCACTTCATTTTTCTTGCTTTCAAAAATATCTTTCCTACCAACTGGAACTCTTAAAACATAATTTTCACCCTTGGGTGGAGTCTGCCAGCGAAGAAGTTCGGGATTATATTTTTTGATGGTTTCAAAGTCCTCATCGATCACGTCTGCAACTTTATAAAGATCAGTATTTGGTGGAACGATTATTTCTTCAAAATCATGTGGCTTTTGAAATTCAATATCCTCAAACCCAAACTTACTTAAATTCTTTCCAATGATTGCGAGGGCCATAATTTTGGGAACGTAATTTTTCGTTTCTCTTCTTAGATAGCGGCCTTTTCTAATTTTCCAAAAATCATCAGATCTATAACGACGAATAGCTCGTTTAATTTTTCCTTCACCAGCATTATATCCAGCAGCTGCCAATTCCCATGAATCAAACATATCATGCAGCATTCTTAGGTATTCACTAGCAGCTATTGTAGCCTTAAGTGGATCACGTCTTTCATCAAGATAAAAGCCAACTTCAAGTCCAAATTTTTTACCGGTATATGGCATGAACTGCCAAGGCCCTACCGCTTTGGCCCAAGATCTTGCTCGATTTTGAAATCCGCTTTCGGCCATAGAAAGATATATCAAATCTCTTGGCATACCTTGATCATTTAAAATTTTTGAAAGGACAGGTCCATACTTTCCTGCGCGTTCTGCATATCTTCTGAAATGACCTTTGCCTCTAGGACCTGAAAAGTATTTAATCCAACCTTTAACGGCGTCGTTATAAACAACAGGAATATCAAAATAATAATTAGTGAGATTTAAATGTTCAGCTCCATACAGAAAATAAACTTTTTTATCAGATTTTTTGAGTTCCTCATCTCCAATACTTCCTTTTATGCAATCTCTACATAAGGGAAGAGACTCATCTACAATATGCGTTTGTACTCTTTGCTGAATGGCCAATTTCTCACCATTAGAGTTTTCAAGATTTTGATTTTTTTGAGTTTGAGCACAAGACGAAATGAAAATCAGAATGGCGATAAGCTTGGAAGCCGTTTTAAAAGTCTGCAAATCACTCTCCTTTAGAACCGTTGTTCTTAAGAATATTATAACCCTGAATAAGGGCCGGTATTAAACCTAGAAACTTATTCCTAAATGTAAATTCAACACCTTAAAAGGTATAATAAGAGCAAGCTTACTTTGTGTAAAGCAGCAAGCTTTTGGAATTATGAAAACTTTTTGTCAATTTTCTATTCTCGGTTTAACTCTCCTCGTACTCGCTCTGAATACGATCTCCACTCATGTAGGGGCAAAGGTAGAACCACCCAATTATAATTTTTCTCTAGATAAATTTGATTTATTTTTTCCAGGATCAAAACAATCGGAAATTAAAAAACAATACCCAAATGAAACCTTAGTTCTCTCCAATGGAGGTTTTAAAACTTATAAATATTATGTTGAACATATTCGCTATAAATTTGCCATTCTCGTTCAATACCAAGATGGCGTTGTAACCGATTTTCACGCAAGACTTCCTCCCTATTTTTTACATGATGTTTTTCACCAGTCATTAATCAATCGTTATGGAAAACAAGACATCTATAAAAATGAAAAAGAACAATCACTTTATATTTGGAAGAACGAAAAAAACTTCAAGCATTATTACTCTGGAGCCTGCAGCGTCACCTGTTTTCCTATCTATTATTCCGTTAGAAAAGTAGATAGGAATAACCAAGGAAATTATAAAACTATCCTTGAGCAGCTAAATGAGAGTGAAAATAAAACTAAGCAGCCTCAGCAGAGCGGGGCTGGAATTTAGTCGCAGGATAAGTGTATCCTATCGCAATTTGAGTTAAGTCCCATATATCAGATCTAAGAACCGTTTTCATTCCTAGCGGAGAGATATAGGTAGTTCGCATTGAGAGAAAGCTTAACAATTGTTCTGGTGACAATTGTCGCATTTCACTTACCAATGCACTATCAAGTCTTAATATCTGACAACCATGAGTTAACTCTCTTTGGCCTTCAAAGGTTAAAATCACTTGTTTTTTAACGTCGACAAAAATGGATTCAAAATTAGCTTCTTTAGGAGATAGAACTACGAAGCCTTCATCTACTGGAACACCCCAAAGGCCAATGACACCTTGATCTGCGAGAGCAAAACTTAAATATCTTGTGAAGACAACTCGAAGTGCACTGACATTATCAGTTGATTTGACTCCAAGCTCCCACATTAAAGTTCCTTCGCCATAAATCATCATGGCAATATTTCGATAACAATAGACTGAATAAGCTCCTACTAAACTCACCTGTTCATCACCAAAACGATTATCTCCAAATTCTGGCATGGCAATCTTTTTAGAAACACGAGCATTCGCTCTTACAACTCTAAGAATTTTTGTCGTCTTTGGATTAAGTTCTATGTCTTTAACTTCATCACGCCCAACTGGATCAAAACCTAAAAGATTAAGCGTTTCCACAAAGTTTTTTTCAAACTCAGCCTCTTCAAAACGAATGAAAACTGAATAGCCTAAACTCTTTCTGTACTGGTAATAGCTAAATTTTTTCTCACTCATAAAACCATCCTATCTGATTTACTGATCGACGTTTTAGGCACGTTGCTTTAGGATTTAAGCATGAAAACATACTTAATCCTTATTACTATACTCACAAACTCAGGTTTATTATTTGCTAAGAAACTCGATCTCAAGAAAAGACTAATGGTGGAGTATCAAAATTCCATACTAGAAGAGTCCACTACAAATAGTATGGCCTATGGATCCTTTGGTTTCGATCTCAGTCTTTTCGAGCACACGATAAAGTCCAACGCCTATCTCAATCACTCTCAAAGCTCTCTCTTTGAAGAAAGTCCTGCAATCATGAATCAAATTATCGCCCCAAGAGTTATCACCACACGAGACCTCTTTCGATTTGAGGAGCTTCAAACGGGTGATGCATCTTCTAGTCAGGCCACACTTAATCAATTTGAATGGGCTTACGGAGATGATGAAATTCAATTTTTTGCGGGAAGGATGTGGCTAAATTTTGGGAGCGCTAAAACAATCAATCCCGTCAATCCGTTTCAGACCTCGACGTTTTTTTCAAATCTCTATGGAATAAACCAAGCTGCCGATGGAATAAGATGGCAGATTCAACGTGACGAAAAGTTAAAACTTCATATCTATGTTTTGGGTGATAAGAGATTTAGTGATTACGACGAAAAAATTACGAATACCGCTATGATCAGAGGTGAGTGGAAAAAATCAAAATTCACAACCATTAACTATATTCTTGGTGAAGATCAAAGACGACTTAAATATGGTGGAGAGATTCAGCATAAACTTGAGACGGCTCAATTGTACGGACAATTAATGAAGTTTAATGAAAGACAAGACCTTCAGACGGGTGAAAGTCAAAATTTAACCCATTGGATGGTGGGATCTGAATTTAAAATCAATTCAATTCAAAAAGTGGTCATTGAGGCAGGAAAACTCCAAGAGGATCGCCTACTGCAAGGGAATGATGAATTTCAACTGAGCCTTTTGCCTATTGAGGACTTTGTCATGGTTGAGCTTATTCAAGAATTGGAAGAACAAGGAGTTTACGGTTCTGTTCGTATTGTCAGTGACACTAAGAGCAATTTTGGCTTTATACAATTCAATGCAAATATCGACATCTATGACAATGTGCATTTGAGATTTTTTACAAGTCACGAAAATAACAAGCCCAAAGACGAGGTGCAGTATGGCGCTCAGCATGATTTCCCTAATACCACCACTGGTTTAGCCTTAAGAACTCGTTTTTAAGTCTGTCTTTTCATTGACATATCCCGGCTTCGGCCATAAAAACAACAAGTTAAAAAATTGATCCGTCGTAGGGCAAAAAGAGGGCAACCCTCCTACGTGGGCATGAGGAGATAAAATGTACGGAATCGTTGAAATTGCAGGTCACCAGTACCGAGTACAAGAAGGTGATATCATTGATGTTCAAAAGCTAGAAGGTGAAGTTGGATCTAAGATCGAGCTTGATAGAGTTCTTTTCGTTGGTGGAGATAAACCACAAGTTGGAACTCCAGTTGTAAGTGGAGCGAAAGTAACAGCGGAAGTTGTTAAACAAGGTCGTTCTAGAAAAGTTGTTGTTTTCCACAGAAAACCAGGGAAATACCAAAAGAAAAACGGTCACAGACAACATTTTACTGGGCTAAAAATCACAGGCATCAAAGCTTAAAGTTAAGGAATTTAGGAGTTAGATATGGCACATAAGAAATCTGGTGGTAGTACTTCAAACGGTAGAGATAGTAACCCTAAAATGAGAGGTATTAAACTTTATGGCGGACAACAAGCTGTCATTGGAAATATCATCGTAAGACAAAAGGGTACAAAGTTTCATGCAGGTCAAGGTGTAAAGATGGGAAGAGATTTTACTCTTTACGCGATTGCTGACGGAGTTGTTAAATTTGCAAACTTTAACAAGAATACAAAAACCGTTTCGGTAATTCCTGCTTAATAAACTAAGTAAAAATTACAAAATACGTGGGGAGTCTAGCTGGACTCCCCTTTTTTTTATAACTTGCACAATTAAATTAATATAAAGAGATATATTGGCATGAAGTTTATCGACGAAGTTAAAATTCAAATTCGCTCAGGAAAAGGCGGCAATGGTTGCGTTGGTTTTCGTCGTGAAAAATACGTTCCTTTTGGTGGACCGGATGGCGGTAATGGTGGCAAAGGCGGAGACGTTATCTTTGAAGGTGACGAAGGCCTAAATACTCTGGTGCATTTTAGAGGTAAAAAACTCTATGCTGCTACTCCAGGTGAGAATGGTAAAGGTTCTCAAATGAATGGAAAAACATCTGAGAATCTCGTGATAAAAGTCCCTGTTGGAACACTTATCCTTGATGCTGAGTCAGGAAATCTGATCCAAGATATCACCGAACATGGACAGCGAGAAACGATACTTCAGGGCGGCCGAGGTGGTCTTGGAAATGCCTTTTTTAAAACATCCACCAATCAAGCTCCTCGTTATGCCCAAGAAGGTGAAGCGGGAGATGAATTAGAAGTTAAGCTCGAATTAAAACTTATTGCAGATATCGCTTTAGTAGGACTTCCTAATGCCGGGAAATCTACTCTTATCTCGAGTATTTCAGCAGCGAAACCTAAAATTGCTGACTACCCTTTTACGACTTTGACACCTAACCTGGGAGTGGTCACAGTGGACGGCGACTCTTTAGTTGTAGCTGATATTCCTGGATTAATTGAAGATGCCGCTGAAGGAAAAGGTCTAGGAATTAGATTTTTAAAGCATATTGAACGAACCTCAGCTTTAGTTCACTTAGTAGATTGCTCAATGTTAATTGAGCCCTTCGAAGCAGTGGAAGATTACGCTACCGTAAGATCTGAATTACTTAAATATAAAGATGCTGTTTCTCATAAACCTGAAATTGTATGTCTAACCAAGATTGATGCCATGACGGAGGAAGAGATTTCTAAGTTTAAAGAAGCTATGGAAGAGCATTTAGATAAAAACGTCTTGGTGATATCAAGTGTTTCTGGTAGAAACTTGGATCTATTGAAACGGCTTATGCTACAAACTAAACAAGTAAAGAAGGAAGAAGATGGGGAATCCCTACGTTCAGAAAGAAACCTCTAAAATTTTCGAAAGCTACGAATATCCAAAAAATGCGGCTCTTGCGGCAGCTTGGATCATGGCACATTATAAAGGGATCAACCTAAAAATCTTCCAAGCCGAAGAGAGTACATCTCTTTGTGATTTTAATATTATTGGCTCTGTCGAAAACACGGTTCAAGCTAAAACCATTGTTGATGAAATTCAAGAGGCACTTAAAAAAGGTGGCTGCGAAGTTATTTCTCTTGAAGGTGTCTCAGATGGGGAATGGATTCTACTCGATATGGGTGACGTGATCGTTCATGTTTTCCAAGATTTAAGTCGCGAATATTTTGACCTTGATTCCTTATGGCAGGACAATGAACAGCTCCCAATCCCACAGGAATTCTATTTTTCCCAACAAAATGATCCAAAACAAGGTAGCGAGAATACAGAAAACTATTTCTAATGAAGCTGATTACCGTCGGGAAACTAAAGGATACTCATCTTGAAGCGATTGAAAAAGAGTATCTCAAACGTTTAAAAACTCCTAAGCTAGAAATTATTGAACTCAAGGCAAGTGCGGAAAATAAAGATGCTGAAGCGGAGTTTATTTTAAAGAAACTGACCCCTAATGATTTTGTCATCACTCTAACTGAATGGGGAAAAGAGTTTGATAGCGTAGCATTTTCCAAGTGGCTGTACACAAAATCAAATCCAGTGTTTGTGATCTGTGGTGCCGAAGGCCCTGGACAAAAGCTTCTAGAGAGGTCCAATGCAAAACTCTCACTTTCTAAAATGACGATGCCTCATAAGCTAGCGAGAATTGTCTTCGTGGAACAACTCTACCGTGCGCAGACGATTTATGAGGGTCACCCCTACCATAATTAAGAAAATTAAGAGCGTAAATATTTCAAAAATGATGCATTGCGGGATTTTGTGATGTATTTAGAATCGAACCTATTTTTTATTTGGATTTGATATGAAAAAACAGATACTTAGTCTTATTTTTGCTCTACTTGTTTGTCTACAGGCAAAAGCCTTTGAGGGCTACCCTGAACTAGACTATCCAAACAGCCAAGCTGCTGAAATTGGGCAACTTATCAAGCCTTCGGTTCCATCTATTGTCTTAGTCTCTGACCAGGAAGACGAGAAACCAGTAAGACAAATTACACCTGAGTTGAGAACTAGAATGAGGGATATTGATACGACTGTTAATAATGCTCGATCCAATAATAACGGAGTGCTTACTTTTGGAAGAACTGATCAGGATTATAGGGATGGTTTATCTCCAAGACCCTCAGCTTTGATTATTGTCGCTCCGGATACATCCTCATTGAGCCAGTTAAACGTGGCCCAGGAAATGGTGCTCGATTTTCTCAGAAATTATGACGAAGCTATCGAAAATCTGGAACTAAGTCTAATCTACGGCTATGAGGGAGATCTTAGAAGCTACGCTCTTGCGCAATCATCTTTAGAGTTTTTCCAACTTCCAGCTACAATATCAGAATACAATAATTATTTAATTGAGATCCTTTCTGAGGAGATGGCTTCAGACCCGAGTGTACGAAGTGAACAAGCCTCAGAGATTGCTGACTACATTCAAGAAAACTATATCCAAGGTCATTTTCCCTTAGATTTCCTAGAGCAATTGGCCGTACAAAACTAAAATGCCTCGCAGCAGAATTAACAATGAAAACTTAGCATGCTAAATTCTCAAGATGAGATTTTATAAAACGACAAAACAAGTACTTCTTTGTATCTGCGATGGGATGGGGCATTCAGACAATACGAACAAAAACGCTGTTCGCGATGCCACCACTCCTAACCTCGATCGAATTTATCAAAGCTACCCTTTTAAAACTATTATTCCCGGTGGGGTTAAGGTAGGTCTTCCCAAGGGTGTTGCAGGAAATTCTGAAGTTGGCCATATGAACTTAGGTGCGGGAAGACCTGTTCGCCAGGATCTCGTTCGGATCAACGAGGCCATAGAAAAAAGGACCCTGCATTCAATGCCAGGGATTAGGGCCTTAATTGATTTTGCAAAAGCTGGAAACAATAGAGTGCACTTGATGGGACTTCTCTCAGACGGTGGAGTTCATTCACATATTGACCATTTCAAAGCTGTAGTTGAAATTCTCGCTCAAGAGAAAGTTGATATATATTATCATGCCTTCATGGATGGAAGAGATACACCAAAAACAAACGGTATAAAGTATCTCCAAGAAATAGCAAGACTTCCTGGATTTAAGCTGGCTTCGATTCAGGGTCGCTCGATTGGAATGGACCGGGACCGAAGATGGGAAAAAATTGAACGCGCTTATAAAATGATGACTGGTGCCAGTGGCCTAACAGATTCAAATCCAGAGGACTATATTCGCTCTCAATACAACCAAGATATTTACGACGAATTTATAGAACCTGCTCTTTTTTCAAATGAAGCTGCTATTCAAGAGAAAGATGCTGTGTTTTTTCTTAACTTCAGACCAGATCGTGCAAAGCAAATTTCACTTTGTTTTTGCAAAAAAGATTTTTCCGAATTTGAAGTTCCCGTAAGACCTGCTCATTATTTATGCATGTCACCTTATATCGATGAAGAATGTCCCGATATTCCCATTCTTTTTGATAGAGAAAAAATTCCAGGAACCCTATCGGAATACCTTTCTACACTTGGACTTAAGCAATTAAAAATAGCTGAAACGGAAAAATACGCTCACGTAACCTATTTTTTTAACGGAGGTGCTGAGAAGCCATTTGAAGGTGAAGAGCGAATCTTGATCGAATCTCCTCGTGATGTAGAAACCTATGATCAAAAACCTGAAATGAGTGCTTTTAAAGTCTTAGAGAATCTTGAAGCAAAAATGCAGGATTCTTCAATCTCTTTATACGTGGTGAACTTTGCCAATCCAGATATGGTTGGACACACAGGAAATTATGAAGCTGCCGTTAAGGCCATGGAAGTTATTGATGATTGTATCGGGCGCTTAGAGAAGATTTGTCTTGATCAAGGAATAACGATGCTCCTTACAGCTGACCATGGAAATTGCGATGAAATGGTGTATCCAGATGGCAGTCCACACACTTCCCACTCAAAAGCTGAAGTTCCTTTTGCTCTTGTCCAAAAAGGATGGGAAAATTCTAGTGAGAAAACAGGTGAAGCCGAAAAGAGTGCGTTAATGGATGTTGCTCCGACGATCCTTCATTTACTTGGTTTAGATAACCACCCGGACATGACGGGTAAAACTATTTTTGAATAGGAACGGAAATGGCCCAGAAAAAAATTAAAACGATTGCAGTCTTAACATCTGGTGGTGACAGCCCAGGAATGAACTGTGTTATCAGATCAATTGTCCGAACTTCAGTGGGACATGGGATAAAAGTTTATGGCATTGAACGAGGTTATAGTGGGCTCCTCAATAACGAAATGCGCGAAATGAATGCCTCATCGGTGGGAAATATCATTCAAAGAGGAGGAACAATTCTTCTCTCTTCCCGAAGCCCAGAATTTAGAGAAGCTTCTCATAGGGCCAGGGCAGCTCAGATCTTGGAAGACAGAGATATTGATGCTCTCATTGTTTGTGGAGGAGATGGATCTTTCAAAGGTGCCATGGCACTCTCACAAGAACATAATATTCCTGTAATTGGAATTCCTGGAACAATTGATAATGATCTTTCTGGTACTGACTATACCATCGGTTTTGATACCGCTGTTAACACGGCAATTGAAGCGGTAGATAAAATTCGTGACACAGCCGCCTCAAATGATAGAACGTTTCTCATCGAAGTTATGGGAGCGCGCTCCTCTGCTATCGCCTTGAAGGTGGGAGTTTGTACTGGTGCTGAAAATGTCTTATTAAACTCCCAAAAAGTTGATTATGAAAAAATTGCCAAAGCAATTCGACGTGGGATGAGGCGTGGGAAAAACTCTTCCATCATTATTGTAGCGGAAGGTGAAAAACCAGGTCGGGCTTATAATATATCAAACGTTCTTGAAGATATGCATAATATCCCTTCAAAAGTTTGTGTTCTCGGACATATCCAAAGAGGTGGAAGTCCTGCTGCAAATGACCGATTCTTCGGAGCATTGATGGGGATGATGGCGGTGGAAACACTTTTTGAAGGAAATCATCGGCATGCTATCGTTCTTCATCGAGGTGAGACTAAAGTTGTGCCACTAGATAAGTGCATGGAGAAAAGTGATCACGTCATGGAAGACTTTGTTGGTCTGGCAGAAGAACTCAGTATTTAACTTGTCATTGAATAGATAATTTTATTTTCCACCTGAGGACTTTGCTTAAAGCTAAGCCCCGAAATATGCTCTAAAAGCATACTGGAATGAATACAGCTTTCAGCACCACCTATAAAAAGAGTTTGATCTCTTTCCAAAGGTGGAATTCTCTTTAAAATTTGACCTCTTGAATAGTCTGAAAGACTGTGATGAAAGATCTCTCCGTTTGCTCTGATCCATCCTGAAGTGACACAGTTTTCTAGTTTCTTGATAGGAATAAGACCTGCGAGGTACCAATAAGTAAGAAGCAGTGGAAACTCAAGCCATTTTAGGAGCTGCTCATCGTTTTGAAGTTGGTCGTTTTGATCCACACAAATAACAAAACGCCTGTGAGGAATCGCCAATTTTCGATTACGGGTAAGAAAAATCAATTTCTCTTTTATGTTTTTGGATAATTTTCCCGCACCATTGATTTCCAAACTTGGTACACCTTTAGTGACGTATCCAAAAATGGTGAAAAGTTCAAATCCTTTATTCGTTTGATAAAAAGCTTTAACTTGAGTTTCCATACTGACCTCCACTCACTCTTTTGCAATAATAAAAGATCAAAATGAATGGTAAGTATTAAATATTAAGGAATTTTACTTGGTCGTTAAGACAAATATTCCATCCCAATCTTTACCAGGAGGAACTTTAAGAAACATATCACACCGATCAATATAGACTTGAGAAGGACTCACTTCCAAATCAAAATCTTTAAACCTTAATGACTCATATTGAAGTGATTCTTTAAAATAGATTTTTGCCTGTTCAAAACTACGTGCCTCATAAAGAGTAAGTCCCTGATGAAATTTTTCAACGAGAGTGAGAAGATTCTCTTCCCGCTCACTATAGGCAATTAGCTCATAGGTTGTAACAGGCTCAGTTTTCCCCTTAACAATAATTTTATCTAGTTTTCGTATTAAATACTCATCTCCTAATAACTCCGCTGTTGTCTGAGAGATATGATTTATAATTCCATATTGTTTTGCGGAACTCTCTAGTCTGGCTGCAAGATTGACCGCATCCCCCATCATAGTATAATTCATTCGGCCAACTCCTCCCATATTTCCCGTAAGGATTTCACCAGAGTTAATTCCAATTCTCATCACCATATTTGTGACGAGCTTAGGCCAGTCTTCTGAGTCGGACCTCCATTTAACTCTTAGGTCGTCTAACTTTCTTTGCATTTTAATCGCTACTCGAGCTGCCCTTTGAGCATGATCTTCTTGAAATTTAGGCGCCCCAAAAAAAGCTATTATCGCATCTCCCACATATTTATCTAGGGTTCCTCCTTCAGAAATAAGGATATCTGTCATCGCAGTTAGATATTCATTTATCAGTCGAACTAGCTGTTCCGGCGTCAACTCTTCTGAAAAGGAGGAGAAATTTGCTATATCAGTAAAAAAAGCACTCCTCACTCCCACATCTCCTCCAAGCTTAGGAAGCTCTCCAGATTCATGCATTTCATCGATTAATGAGGGTGAAATATAATTTTTAAAAGCAGCTTTAAGAAATCTCTTATCTCTATTTTCATAGAAAGTTCGATACACAAAAGAGGCTAAGAAACCCGTAAGACAAGTTGAGATAATATATCCAGAAGGAAGCCAAATATATTCACTTTCAAATAAAATCTTGGCCCCTAAAAAATAAAGAAAAAGTAATGAAAGAAACATCGCAAGTTTCACAAAAATATCATCCTGGTAAAGAATGACCCATGCGATAATCAGGACCATAATGAAAACTATAAGCCTTGCCCAATTTCGATGAGCCTTTTGAATAAATTCATTATTCTTTATGGAGTCGAGCAAACTTGCGTGAATAAAAACCCCAGGTAAAGGGCCAAAAGATGTATTTTTCTGGTCATAGAGGCCTGCGGCGGTAGGAGCAATAAAAACATCCTTACCTTTTAGTTCTCCAGATTCGAAAAAACCAGGATCGCTGGCTCCCTGTTTTCGACTTTGAATCGTGCTAAATATGGCACTCGCAGAAAGATTCTTAAAATTCTTTTTGAGATTTACCAATATCTCTCCGTCGACTTGAGGGATACTTGTATTTTTAAACTTGAGTATTTTTGAATTATAGATAAAGTCATCATCATATTGAATCAACGAAGCCAAAGCTAGAGTTTTAAAATAATAATCTCTATAAGAGCGAAGAGGTTTTACTCTTCTAAAAATTCCATCTTGATCAGGAACAATATCGAGTGAACCGATATGACTACTTACCGCAAGTAGTTCATTGTAGGGAAGAAGCACTTTATTATAAGCTGAAACTTTAGACTTATTAGGGAGGGTAAATAGCTCGGCTTCTACATAGTCAGCCAAAGGAAGATTAAGTGTTTTATAATTGTCTTCCGTTTCAGGTTCATTAATAATTTGTCCACCGTGAATTATTTGGTCACTATAGCTTGAGGTCGCATTCATAAGAAGATCATCATCGAGGTGGAGCTTTCCCTCCACGGGAGGTTTACTATACTCGGAGAATATCATATCGAAATAAATCTGACTGACTCCTTCATCCATCAGAAAATAGATAAACTCTCTCCAAACTCGTCTATCCCAAGGAAATCGCCCAAATTGTCCCTCGAGTGCTTCAAGTGAAACTTCATCAATTGAGACAATAACGATATCATCACTAGGCTTTGCCTCTTCGTTTGCCAGTTGAATTTTATAATCGTAGAGATCAAGATCAAGATTTTGTAAAAATCGCGTATCAAAAGAAATCTGCAAGAAAATTTGGCTTAAAAAACATATTCCTACAAAGGCTACCAGTTTTTTAATTTCTCTTTTACTGAGCATTAGATTCTATTTTTCAGTTGGATGAAGCGATCGGTATAGTTCACGGGTTTATTGATCAAAACCTGCCCTGCAATTTTTTTAGAAAACTCTTTGTCAGCAGCCACACTGACGTAGGCATTAGTGTTATACCTCATACTTAAAAGGCCCATCATAGCTTCATAGTCAGCCACTCTAAGTTCTTTTCTAGAAAATTCATTAGCTAATATTTTTTTAAATCCAAGTTCCGAGGCTTTAGAAAGGCTCTTCTCTTTTAGGGAAGCTTTATAAACATACCTATTATTAACAATAGCAATCTCACGGGCCAAAATCCCTGCAAGTTGGGCTTCCTGAGTGAGGCTTTTAATCAAACCTGTAGTCACAAAAATAAACCCTCCAGGAGCCGAAAAAGATCTTTTTTCTTCTGACTCAAGAACAGCAAAATAATAATAGAGCTCTTGGCGTCCCATACGAACCACGATGCTCCTTCCAAGACTAGAAATATAGTTTTGAACCTGAGCCTGTTCTAGACGGGGATACTGGCTTAGAATCCGAACCGAAATTCTCTTTCCAAGTTCGCCTTCTCGTTTTAAAGCTTGATGCTGTTTATTAGGTTTTCTCTCTTTCTTTTTATGGGCCAGCTGACAGGAAACTGCAAGGAGTGCTATCAAAATATATTTCATTTGATAAACTCCCCTGCCTCACCCATGCCGACTTGATTATTCATAATTTTTTCCAGTTGATTGTATTCTTTAGAATATTTTTTATCTTCTTTGGGAATTGATAATTTAACTGGCTTCTCCCCATACGTCATGAGCGCAAGGTTCGTTGCTCCCCTTACTCCTCCAATACTATTGATAGAAGAAGCCTGTTTTTGAGATTTATCTTTGATGCTTTCATCAGTTTGAAAAATTTTAACTTTTGCAGTTTTTGAGGGAAGATCCCGAGAAAGGGAATGTTTAACGACCCATCCAGAGATATTTTCGTACTTTACATTTATATACATCCCTTGGATTTTTCGCATTGACTGGAGCATCTTTCCTTGCGGGACAACTGTTAAAATTTTAGAGCGCCGAGAGGGCTTTTCATACACTTTCAATAGTCTAGGTTTTACGAAAACACTCTCACCAAGTGCGGTATTAGCTAGGACTAAGGCCAGCCAAATATAAACTAAATTTTTCATCATTTAATTTTAAGCTATAGCGGAGGATATTCAATCATTAAATTGAATTTCATTGACCTGCGTATCAAAATAACAATTCAGTTCACCGTCTTGCAAAGAATGATGGGCAAGTTTCAATCTTCTCGCTAAAACTTCCTTAAAGAGAAAGCATCCAATATCTTTATCCTTACAATAGCGATCAGACTCTCCTTCACACTTCCACTTAATGATAACTCTATTGGCACTTTTGCAGAGAACTTTGTCACCTTCAATAACTGCTCTTGTAATATACGGATTGGTGATTTCTCGTTTCAGACAAAAGTCTATAGGCGAAACTTTCTCTCCCATACAATCTAAAACACTACCCTCTCCTTCTATCAAGGGGGAGTCTCTAAGTGTAAGTGCGCGACAAACTTCTTGTACTCTGTATTCAGTCGTCTTGGTCGTATAATGATCGTCCACCAAAATCTTGGCGTAAGCATGGGTACATAAGATGACCCCTATAGCGATCAGCTTAACCAGGAAATAAACCTCTCAGTTTCATAGCGGCTTCAAGCTTAGATATAGCTGCAATCATAGCGGCTTTTTTCATATCACATTTATGCAGGTCTGCTTTTTCAACGACTTCTGCAAAAGCTTTCTGAAGGATATTATGTAGAGTTTTATTGATTTGATCTTCATCCCAAAAAAAGTGCGCAAGTCCTTGAACCCACTCAAAATAAGAAACAATAACACCACCGGCGTTACATAAAATATCTGGAATAATAAATACATCTCTTTCAGAAAGATAAGTGACGGCATCTTTAGTTAAAGGACCATTGGCTCCTTCAGCAATCATCTTAGCTTTTACGGTCTCCATATTCTCTTTCGTAATTACGGAGTCAATAGCCGCTGGAATAAGCACATCAACTTCTAAGGCTAGGAGTTCTTCATTTGTGATATGCTTAACACCATCTGCTTTATAGTCTTTAAGAACATGTCTCTCTTTAGCAAACTCAGCGATATCGTGAACGTTCAGACCATCTTCTCTATAAAGAGCACCTGTATAGTCTGAAACCGCGACGATTTTTGCTCCTTGCTCATATAAATCAAATGCTGCAGGAACACCAACCTTACCAAAACCATGAATGGCCACAGTCGTATGGTTATCAATTTTTTGATTCAGTTTTTCGTAGGCAAAGTTCACACAATAAGCGACCCCCTTACCAGTAGCAGCCTCACGACCGAGAGATCCCCCAACTGAGATTGGCTTACCAGTAACAACACCGTGAGAAGCATACCCATGGATTTGAGAATAGGTATCCATAAACCAGGCCATTGTTTGACGATCAGTTCCGATATCAGGTGCCGGGATATCTTTATCAGGACCGACAAATGGTCCGATCTCCATGGCATATCTTCTCGTCAAGGACTGAAGTTCTTGTCTCGAAAGCTCATTAGGATCAACTCTCACTCCCCCCTTTGCTCCCCCAAGTGGAAGACCTACCAGCGCACATTTAAAAGTCATAAGCATAGCAAGTGCAGTAGTTTCAGAAAGATCTACATGAGGATGAAAACGAATCCCACCTTTTCCAGGTCCTAATGTTTGATTATGTTGAACTCTATATCCTTCAAAAGTTTTCACTGAGCCATCATCTAAGCGGATAGGAATAGATACTTGAATCGCTCTTTTTGGATACTTCAGTCTTTCTATAATATTTGGATCTGCCGACATAATTTCAGCTGCCATTTCTAATTGTGCCAAGGCATCTTGATATAAAGGGCTATGATATAAGGCCATATAAAATCTCCATAAGTTCTTAACTTTGTTCTTAATTAAATTATAGCTATTTTACGGAAAATTAGAAAATTGAAAACAAAATAGATGGAGCTTGAGTGATTTGGTTAAAAGCCCATATTAAATCGAACTTGCAGGATGTTATTCTCTGTCATACCAGCCTTATTCCAGTCTCCAGCCTTATCGAAATCTTTGTCATGGGTGAGTCTGAGGGTCCAATGCTCGGTGAGTCTTTGATCCACTGAGGCCAGTGTCCGAGTTTGGTCTACATAATAGTTAACAAAGGCTCGTGTATCAGTAGATTCAAAATTTCGCTCCACATAAACTTCTTGGTTTCCATTCACTCCCACCCATGCTCTGGCCCGAAATGCTCTAGATCGAAGAGTAAATTTCGCCATACCAATTTCAACTCTTGGTTGGAATCCAAATTTAATTTTTTCACCCTGAACTTTTATCTCTTTGGACTGCTTTAAACCGGCTTGTCCTGAGTCATTCTCAGCCTTAACTAATACTTTTTCATGAAGTTCAATCGCTCGGATCTGATCAATTTCGTCATCCGCAGTAAATTCCTCGAGAGTTTGTTGCACATTTTCATTCGCCCCTCGCTCAACGTCTTTGGAGAGGAATCGCATAAAACGACGACGAAAAAATCGTTCTCTTTGATCGGGAGTGGGAAGAAATACCGTTCTATTTTCAAGATCGTAGTTCTCGGCAAACTCTTGTTGAGTGACCCATCGTCTCAGTGTTTGCTTAGCACCACGAAATTCGTCTTTGTGACGTTCGTTAAAACGGTCATAAATATTGTTTTCAACTATGACGGGAACAATGATCATATCGTCGTCAGGAACGAAACTAGCAGGTTTTCGACCACAGTCAGGCACTGGCTTTGAAAAAACCACCATACTGCCTAAAAAGCTGACAGCTAAGCATAAATGTCGAAAGACTCTACACTTTCTTTGCCAAAACTGCATTAAAACCTCGTAAATCTAGTAACTTACGTCCATCCATGACTTTTGTTACTAATTAAGATGCAAGGTCTATGCCAGGTCGGTTTTATTGTCTGTAAGCTTATCTATCTCGGCGAGAATGCGAGATTGAATATCGATGGAATCATCTAACTCAGAATGAGCTTCATGTCTGAGCATATTTTCAACTTTGGTTTTTAAATAATCAACCGCTAGATTAGGGCCATCGTTGATAAGTCCGTAAGGGCCTTCGGCTAGGAAATTTATATTATGAGAAACGTTTTGGGGAATATTATCGTTATTAAAACCAACTGAATCGAGGGTCACCATGAGATCAATTTTTCTAAAACCGTTTTCAATTGTATTCAGTTCATTAGCGATTTCAACGATGGTATCCCCACCAAAACTGTGACCTACTAATACTATGGGCTGATTCTGTTTATGCTTCATAATATCTTCTATAATTTCGTCTCGCTGATCCCAAGCAAAATGTTTAGCCCCCGTGATAGCTTCCGCCATATCCTTGACTCCATCGTAATTGCCTTTGATTGACCCAGCTCCAAACCAGTCAAAGCCGCTAATAAAATAGATTCCAGGCTCATCTAGATTTCCAAATTTTGAACGATGAACTTTCTCCATCTTTTTGGGAGCCTCAAGTTGTTTTTCTAATTTTAGTTTCTCTGATTTATCATCTTCAACTGCTTCCAGTTTTTCTTTAAGCTCTTTAGCTTCTTTCGAGATTTCAATCTTATCTTTTTGTACGAGTTTTTTTTCTTTTTCTACTTCAGCTGCAATATCCTCTTTAGAGGCCTGGGGCTTCTTTGGCTTTAGTGCGTCTGGTGAATATAAAAGGGCCGGGTTTGCGCTTATTCTCGACATAGCTCTATTTTACAGAGGTTTAGGATCAACCACCACAGGGCAAAAAGGGTTGTTTCCGACAAGACTTATCAGTTATCAATCGCGTACGAACTTACCTATGTTCTATAATACTAGAAAAAGCTCGACTTAATTTTCTTTGTCGGGGGGAGTATTTAGAGTTTAAATTTTTATCTTCAGCTATCTTTTTTTCAACTTGACGATGCAATTTAGTTAAACTCTCTTGAACTGCACCTCTTGCTCTCATCAAAATTCTAGTGTCAACTAATTCAATCAAACCGATTTCAACCAGACTAGTAGGAGTTATTAGCTGAAGTCCATTACTTATTGTAATAGGAGACTTTAAAGTCTTTGTCTTTTCAAAAACGAGAGAGGTCTTTTCAATAAGCTCGTGAGCTGCTTTAACAGAATTCTCAGCGAATGCTTTATCCGAAGAGTATCTTTCCTTATTACCTTGATGTTTTTTATATATATCTGATGCAAATATTGCCGTACTAAGAATTAAACCAGTGGAAGTTAAATCATTTTTTTCAAGGTAATCTGTAAGTTCTTCTGATTTATAGTCATTGCCTTCTGAGTTAATTGAAAAGAGCTTCTCTGATTCAATTACTATCGTAGCTATATATCCAGAACTGGCCCCAACCTGTGAACCCAAGAACTTCTCTGGGTATTCAGGCTGAAAATTTGTGAGGGTTAGAATCATCTGAAAAGGCACAAGGACAAAACCACTAAAAAGCTTTTTTCTAAACTGAGCTATATTAAGATTATCAAATTTCGCCAAAAGATGGACTTCCCAAATCAAAAGATAAGGAAGCAAGACTGCGGTTAGGAAATGCCTCAAAAACGTTTTGCCCTTAGAGTTTTTATCGAGCATATCTTCAAGTCTTTGATGAATTTTCCCTGTTATAAATGAAGTCAAAATCACCTGACTGAAAATCCAGATGAGAAGCCCATTGAAGTAAAAATCTAGTTCTCCAAGAGTTTTTTGATAATAAAGCCCCCCCAAAAAAATAAGCTGCAAGAACTGCAAAGGAAAATACCGATTGAATAAAATTTCTTTGAAAGATTCTCTAGATAATTTTTTCATGTGAATATCATAAAGCTAGATTGGATTCAGGTTGGATTTTCGAGTTATTAATAAAATAAAACTTATGTATTTTAAGGAGTTAGACCAATTTTTTAGCAGAGTAATGAAAAGAAACAGGCATGAAACATGGGCATTCCCCATAAAAAAAGCCTGCATTCGCAGGCTTTACATTCCCCAATTTTTCAACGATTTATTCGGTTAACAAGTCTTGAGTTTCACTCATAATTTTTTTGAGCATAGCCTGCTCTTCTTTAGAAAGATCTTTCGATTTTTCTTTCATCGCTTTCATAAAAAGCGCCGCTGAGGCAGGAGGTGCTTTTTTAGAAGGCTGCTTTCTTCTTGATTTAATCACGCCACCTTCAGCTGTGATGGCCCTTTTAAGCTGAAGTCTTTTGGTAATAGAACCATTGATAATACTTCGCTTAAGACTATCTTTGACTTTACCTTTTTCAAGAGCGCCCCACTCTAGAAGGACGTACTTTTCAGTGTTATGAATTTTTGCTGCTTCTTTCAAAGATTTAGGAAGTTTTGCAATAAGAAGACATCTATGCACTTCCGATTTAGAAATCCCAAGAGCCGCTTGTATTTTTCTCTCGCTAGCCCCGGTTAATTTTTTGTAGCCAAAAATAGAATCTGCTTGATCGATATAATGAAGTTGCTCTCTTGCTGAGTTCTCAGAGAACTGAATCGCCATTAATTCTTCGGGTGTTTTGTCTTCCAAGATAAAGCAAGGAGCTTCGAGCATATCAGGCAATGTGCTCATCGCTCTAAAACGTCTTTCCCCACAGATCAAAACGAAATGATCTCCTTCTCTGTGCACGACAAGAGGTTGAATCAGACCATTTTCTTTAATATTGGCAGCCAGTTCCGCAATGCTATCGTCATTAAACTTGGTACGAACTTGCTTTTTAACTGTAATTTTTTCTAGGCGGATATTATCTAATTGGGCCCCGCGTAGAAGTTTCTCGTCATTGACTTTAAAAATGCGCTGATCGAGATGCGCTGTAATGTCTTTTTTTTCACGTCTTCTTTTTGATACTCTACGAGCAAATTCTTTTGCCATGCAATTTTCCTACCTTAATCCTAGTGAGTCCCATAATTGTGAATAGTCTGCTTTACCTTTAGATTTTTTACCCATTAAAAAAACAGGCTTACGAAGGGCGATTGACTCTTGCATATCTACCAAGTTTCGAACTCCAGGCGTAACCTTAAAGGATTGAGCGAGCTCTTCGAGTCTTTGTCTTTCAAGCTTTCTTCTGGCGTTAACCATAGACGGAATAATATTAAATTCAAGACCTGGATTTTCAGATTCTTTGATAATTTCAAATGTATCCATTAACTCTTCTAGACCATCAATGGAGTAGTCTTGAGCTTGAGTTGGGATAAGTACTCTATCAGAAGCGACCAATGCCATGATCAATTCATCACCAAGCATTGGAGGTGTATCAATCACAATATAGTCAAACTGATCTTTAATCTCTTGCAATCTAAGTTTTAAAAGTCGCTCTTTTCTTCCGGCGTTCTTTCTTACTTCAGACTCTGAAAGAATTAAAAGCTTGGCAAGATTTGCCATATGACGACTAGAAGGAATCACAGAAAGATTTTGATAAAAATCGTGCTCTCCTTCACTAGGACATATAACATCTTCCGCCTCAACGTCACCAATCAACCACTCAGGGATTAATGTTCTTCGAACGTCCACTCCAAGAGTGGTACTAAGGTTCGCTTGCGAATCAAGATCTATCACTAAAACTTTATTTCCTTGGTGGGCCAGATGAGTAGATAGCTGATAGGCCTGCATGGTCTTACCAACTCCACCTTTATTATTTGCAATCGTAATTACTTTGCACATTGCGAACTCCCTTTCATGTCCTATAGTAAAATTTTAAGACCGCTATCACATAACGTCAAAAAATAACGCTCACGCCAAATTTTTGGCACTAGTCTTCAGTTATCAACAATGCTAATATTTAGGAAACTGGAGACTAAATGATTTACGCTGACTATAACGGGTCTGCTCCCATCTCAACTTCTGTAACTGAATATTTAAAAGAACGATTCAATCAAGGTGAATACTCCAACCCCAATGCTACTCACGAGTTAGGGCGAAAGATGCTTTTTAAAATGGAAGATGCCAGAAGGTCTTTAGCCAGAGTCTTAGGTTGTAAGTCTTCCCAAATAACATTTAACTCCGGTTCCAGTGAGGGGATCTCACATATTTTTCACTCCATTCTTTCAAGTGAACAAAAGAAAAAAATTATTATTACCTCGGAAATTGAACATATGGCCATCGTTCAGGCCTGTGATTATTACGAAAAAAGGCGTGGGTTTAAAACCGAAACGATTAAAACTCTAGAAAATGGGCAAGTAGATGTTAATCACTTCAAAAGTATACTCGAAACCCATAAAGATAATATCGCCATGGTCACGGTGATTGCTGCCAATAATGAAACTGGTGTTATTCAACCCTATCAAGAAATTGGAAAGCTCTGCCAGGATAATAACATCATCTTTTTTAGTGATACCACCCAATATATTGGAAAAACTCCTTTTAAGTTTGAAGACTCCTATATGGACTTTGCGGTCTCGAGTTCGCACAAAATTGGTGCACTCATCGGCAGTGGGTTTATCATCAGTAAAAATCCAGAACTCCTAAGACCTTTTATCTTCGGAGGCGGTCAAGAAAGTGGTCACCGCGGGGGAACTCAAAACTATCTTGGGATCGAAACCATGGGAGTTGCCATTGAGGATTTTGAAAGAAACCAAGAATGGCTTAGAAAAGTTCACGAGCTAAGAGAGAGATTTGAAGCCAATATGAAAAACAAATTTGCTCAGGTTTATATTGTGGGAGAAAGTGCACCAAGACTCGCTTCGACAACTATGATAGCCATTCCTGGAATTCCAGGCCAAGCCGTACAAGCAGTTTTAGAAACAGAAAAGGTTTATGTGACGACATCATCGGCTTGTTCAGATAAAAAAGCGGGCAATAGAATTCTTGAATCTATGGGGCTCGACTGCAATATTAGCGGCTCAGTTGTGCGAGTGAGTCTGTGTATGAACTCAAATCAGGCATTATATGACCGAATTGAAGAAGCTCTTACCAACGCCTATAATAAGCTTATAGAAGTATATAAACTATAAGTGACTTATGAAAATTGTATTGATTCTATTGACCCTAGGGCTCATGCCTATGCATTCGTGTACGACATCGCACAAGATGGCGGACAATCAAAAGCCGTCTGGTCATTATCGACTCTACACGTACCCAGATAAGACACCCAAAAAAAAATTCGACTCTAAGAGATTTAAGCGAGTTGCCTTTATAAGTTCTAACGATTTTAAAGGGCAAGTTTATCCCGAAATAACTCCCATTAATAATCGTTTTAAAGAACAGCGCTTACTTAAAGTCGGTGGCGTCGCAAATATGAAGGCTTATATTGATATTTTTCGTGATCGCTACGGTGACGAAATGGTCTACGTTGATGCGGGTTCGTTTTTAGATATTAAAAAAAATCATGCTCAAACCATTTTCATGTATAAGTATTTAGGTGTTGATGTTGCAAGTCTTGGCCTTAACGAATTTAAAATTGATACACCCAGTAGCCTCACTCATATTGATTACCTCTCTTCACTGACAAAAGATATTCCTTTCGATCTCGTCAATGCCAATCTTTTTAATCTGGTTAAAGCGCAACAAGTAGTACTCCCTGGATCGAAAGAGACAGTCATCAAAGAGTTTAATGGTCTCAAGATTGGATTTGTAGGAATACTGACCCGTGATCTAGCTAAAAAAATTCCTGATAAAAAAATTAATGGACTCTATATTCAAAACCCACTTAAAAATATTGTCAGTCAGGCGACAAAGCTTAGAAGAAACGGAGCGAATATTATTGTTATGCTAGCGAACGAAGGACTTGACTGTACTTCTCGCCAAGCTCATTCGATGAATCTCTCAGAAGATAAAGTCAATTTTGATCCCCTGGACTCTGGTCATTGTAAAACATATGAGAGTGATTTTTATGAACTCCTAAAGGAGCTCCCACAAGGAACTGTTGATCTGGCCATCACCAGTGGCGGCAATTCCAAAGTCGCAAATATCGTACAAGATCTTCCCGTCGTGCAAAATCGTGGGAAAGGACAGTTTCTCTCTTGGGTAGAGCTTTATTACGACACTAAATATCAGACAATCGTTCCTCAAATGACGAAACTCTTTCAACCAGTAATGCTTTGTCAAAACTTTTTAAAAAACTCTCAAGACTGTTTTAAAGAGGGATCAATTGATAACTCCGAGCTTATTCCGGCGAAATTTTTTGGAAAAGAAATTAAGGTTCAAGACCTACCGAGATCCATTCCTAGACTTGAGTAAAATCATTTACAAATTAATCTCGCAGACTCACAGAAAACTCTCAGTCCTGGCTTACAAAAACCAATGGGACTATCGGGAATACAATAATCTAATTTAAAACTTGTGGCACTCCAGCCTCGAATACAGGCAGGTTGATTCATTCCACCACAGCCAAAATCAGCGCAAATTTTTGAAAAATCTGTTTTACAATTTGAATCGATTATATTGAGAACTGATTTTGGACAAAAGTCACAATCATTTTTTTTCAATACCTCACATTGGTCATCAACTTGATAGCAAATATCTCGATTTTTCAATTTATATTGTGATTCATCACTTAGTGTTGAAACCAATACCATGGGGTCTTTGGGAAGAGAGAAGCTTACAACCTTGCTGTCTAAAAAAAGTTTTAACTTTTTTGATGTTAATTCGAAGGCAAAATTATAAAGACCTTCTTTTTTAAGTTGCTCAAAATCAAGCAGATAGTCCTCACAGCTCTCTTGCATTTTAGCTTGGTGGAGATAAAGAGTCCCCGTTTGATCTGAACTCGGAACCTGATAAAAAACACAGTCTTTTAAAGGTCTAAAGTTTTTAGCATTAAGCTTCACTTCAAAAACTTTCAAACTCGTTCCAACGGGCTCTTCAAGAGGAGAACCTTGCTTAATTCTTGGATTCAATTTTACTGAGACTAGACTCTTCCAACGATGAATGAGAGTTTCTTCAAACTCTAAAGCTTGAGCTGAGCCAACTGAAATAAATAAGAGAAGGCTTAATAATACATACATCTAAATGCCACTCCTTTTACTTCTTGTTTTTGATCTAGTTTACCTAAGTATTTTTCCTTAAAATCAAATTCTGATCGACCTAGCCAACTTGCCCTCAGACCCAGTTGATGCCAGGGATTTTCAACTGGCAGAAATTGACTTGAGACTTTTAAATTCGCCTCAGGCATAAAAGGATTTTCAAAGACTTCAGGAAGACTGCCTATTACATGGAAAACACCACTCCAACTTGTTCCGACTCGCTCCATGGCTGAAACTTGAGAGCAGCCAGCAAATCTAAAACTCTCACAATCCTTTTTGAGTTTGTTTGCCTTAGACCACGGATAAATAGATTTTTTAATAAGCGCTATGGGTCCTGTTTGAGGAAAAAAACTTGCGGCATCCATCACATGGCTTTGAAGCAGGTGTCCCCCTTGAGCGAAGCAATACTCATGCCTTTCTTCTAAACTAAGCCCGGTAGCAGGCTTAATGGACTCTTTATAACTAAGTTTGAGCGACTGATTCCTCCATCGAACCACTTCAAAATTATTAACATAAAATCTATCAATAAAAATATCTTGGCCTAAATTGTCCCAAATTTGTTCTGAATAATCGCGAGGACCTGCTGAGTAAATATTTTCAGGCAAAGCGACTCTATGACATCGGTTCTTCAGAAGTATCCGTGTCTGATTCAAGGTTAAATAGAGATCCCCATTATTTCTCAATTCATAGGAGTTGATTTTAACTCCTGAATACTTGAGCTGACAGAGAAGTGGTTCTGGGTGGCATTTAATAAAATCAGAAGAGAGAGGAATATCCGAACATTGATCCAATGCTTTCTTCTCGTATTTGCCGAAGCGCCAATACTCTGAGATCTGTTCAATAGGATCCAACTTACTTGAGTCTTTCACTCTCACTTCTTTATCAAGTGACTGATAAATAAAGTAAAAAACGATAGGCAAAAGGATGAGTCCGGCAACAATCCCTTTATATTTTGATATAATCAAAGACAGCATTACTAGGGAAGTTTATATGGATTGGCTAGAAGAAGTAAATAATCATGAAGTCCGTTTTGAGGAAATATTTTCATTTGATGAATATATGAATCTATTTGAAAAATTTCCACAAAGGGAATTAAGAACAACGGCTCATTACCTTAAAGATATGTTTGATTTCTATGGGCGCGATGAGAAAGGTCATTTTAAGCTTTTTAAAAGAGAACATCCAAGCGCTCCCGTTGTAGCGGGACAATTTCAAGCGCAAGAAAGAATCTATAATAATCTCATCAACTTTACGGAAGAAGGATTCAATAATAAATTCCTCTTACTGGTAGGTCCCAATGGATCATCAAAGTCCTCTATCGTTAAAAAAATAATGAAAACGACTGAAGATTATTCTAACGATGAGGCTGGCGCTCTTTATACATTTAGCTGGATTTTTCCTATCGATAATTACACTAAGGGAAGTCTAGGGCTTAGCTCTAAACAGATGAGTAAGCACCTCAATAGCTTCGCTCATCTAGAGGATGCTGAAATTTCTGCAATTCTTGCGAGTGAACTAAAAGATCATCCTATTATGCTGCTTCCCAGAAATACGAGGCAAGGATTAATCGAAAAACATATCACAGAACCTGATAGGCTTCAGGCCATTAAACAAACGTATTTATGGCATGGGGATCTGTCGAAAAGAAATCGTCTTATTTTTGATGCTCTTCTTAAAAATTATAAGGGCGAGTACGAACAAGTTTTAAAACATATTAGAGTGGAGAGATACTATATAGATAAGGGACAATCTGTTGGAACCTCAACGATTGAGCCTCAACTACATGTGGATGCAAATCTTCAACAGATCACCATGGATAGAAGACTGGCTTCACTCCCCCCCAGCCTGCAATCATTGAACCTCTTTCAAATTAGTGGAGAGGTGGTTTTGGCCAATCGAGGAATTTTAGAATACTCCGATCTCTTAAAAAGACCGCTTGATACTTTCAAGTACCTTCTCGTCACAATGGAATCCAAGACGATAAACCTGAAAGGAATTCTGACAGAGCTAGATATTTTCTTCATTGGAAGTTCCAATGAAGTGCATTTCAATGCCTTTAAACAACATCCTGACTTTAACTCTTTTAGAGGAAGATTTACTTTTATTAAAGTTCCCTATCTCCTCGATTTCAACGAAGAGATGTTGATTTACAAAGATCAAATTTTCAATCTGTCTGATAAGGTTACTTTTGAGCCGCATGCGCTGGAGACTTTGTGTCTTTGGGCAACAATGACCAGAATGCGCCATCCCCAAATAAAAAATTATAAAGATAAAAAGCTCGGTGATATCGTCAGTAAGCTCTCTCCTCTTGAGAAAAGTTTACTTATCTCAAAGCGGATTATGCCAGAATACCTCTCCCAAGAAGAGCAACAAACACTCAAGCTTGGAATTTCTGAGGTGCAGATCGAGTTTGAAAATGAATCTATGTATGAGGGGAAATTTGGAATCTCTCCGCGTGAAATTAAGCAAGTCATCTATGAACTCTCCAGTGAATACAATCATGTCACCTTTATTGAAATACTGGAGTATTTAAAAGAACTCTCTGAGAAAAAAGCCGATCATGAGTTTTTAAATATTTCAAGCCAAGGTGATTATCACAATCCTAAAAAGTTTCTCTATTTAGTTGAACAATATTTTCTCAATATGTTTGATATAGAAGTACGAGATTCTCTTGGATTGGTGGACAATAGATCTTATGAGGAATATATCAAAAAATATGTTGCCCATATCAATGCCCTCAATAAAAAAGAGAAAATTCGAAATACCGTTACGGGCAAGTATGAAGAGCCAGAACTTTATTTCGTAAAGGAATTCGAGCAAAATATCCATCTTAAAGAAAACCCTGAAAGCTTTAGGTCTCATATACTCTCTAAGCTCGGAGCTTACTCCCTGGACAATCCCGGAGTGAATATTGTTTATGTTGATGTTCTCGATGGAATTACCAAACAATTAAAAGAATCCTTTAGAAATGAGCAAAAAAAGATCATTGATAGTATTGGATCCAACCTACTTTTCTATATGAAAGAGCTCAATGACAAAAAAGCAGGTGAAAATGTGCCATCAGGCCTTTCTGATACTGCGAGAAAACAGATTCAAGAGGTGGTATCACTTTTAGGTGATAAACATGGATATTCCGAAGAGGGTGCTATTAACTGTCTTCAATATCTTATAAAAAAGCGCTATGATGTCACCAAATAATGGCGACACTTTTTAAACGTTTTACACCTGATCTCTATGAAGCATGTTACTCGGTAGAAGAAGAAGAGGATGGGCTTCGTCTAGACAAATATCTTGCTCGATTTTTTCCAAGCTTTTCTAGGGAACAAATCAAAAGAAAAATATCTAATGGCCAAGTCAGAATAAAAAATCGTCCTCACCCCCATAAGCCAAATAGTAAAGTTTATATTAGTGAAGAAGTTTATATCTTTACTCCTCGAGGGGAACTTGAAGATGAGCTTTGGGATGGTGAAAAGCTTCCTCTTCCTGACCCAACCTTGATGGCTAAAGAAGAAGATCTGATTGTCGTCAATAAACCGCCCTTTATGACAACTCATCCTACGGGAAAGCATCTTTTTTATTGCGCCACTGTTTTTTATGAACATGAGTTTAATCACACCGTCCACTCAATTCACAGACTTGATCGTGAAACTTCTGGCATTCAACTTTTGGCCTTAAACCCGAAAACCGCTACTCGCTATACAGATGATTTTGAAAACGGTCGAGTTAAAAAAGCTTATTTTTTAATTGCCCATAAAACGAAAGACCCTGGCTTTCCTTTTTCTGCCAAGGAGCGCATGGATCATGATATGAATTTCGTACCAAGAGTTTTCGTGCATTGTTACCCCGAAGACTCACAAATGGGCCGAAGCGCACATACAGAATTTGAGCTTTTAATAGAGAAAGATGATTATTACCTGGCACTAGCCTATCCTCAAACCGGAAGACAGCATCAAATCAGAACTCACGCAGCCTTTCATGGTTTTCCACTGCTTGGAGATAAACTCTACAATGGTGATCCCACGGTCTTTATGCGCTTTAAAGATCAGATAGCCACTAAAGATGACCACCAACTTATGCAAATCCCAAGACATGCTTTGCACTCAGTAGGGATTAAACTTCCCGATAAAGATGTTTTTATCGCGGATCTTCCCTATGACCTAGTGGAATGGATGAAGAGTCAGCTATATCTCGATATAGATCAACTCACTCAAATGATCCAAAAAAGAGTCAAAGAAAAACTCAGCTAGTTAATTGATTTTGGAGGCCTATGTCCGCTATAGATTATTTTTCCTTGGCGGATTATGAGAGTTACAGGAAGACTCTCAACACCGATTGATTTTGAGTAGGCTTTATCAGCATCCATTAATATTTCATAATGGAAGGGATTTTTCTTAATAAATTTCTTAATCTTCTTTTTTGTATCCCCAGCACTTATAGCATAAAACTTTGTCTTAGCTGGAGAAGTATTTTTAAGAGCATGCAAGAGTGGAAGTTCCTCAATACAAGATGTGCACCAACTCGCCCAAAAATTAAGAACAATAGTTTCATCAGATTGGGAAAAATCAATTTTTACTTTTTCTCCATTATCATACCGAGATAACTCTAGGTTTTTTATTTCATAGCCCAATGCTTGTGATGTAAATATTAAAAAGACGAAAATAAATTTCATGCTATTACCTCTTGGTTAATAAAGTTGTGTACTCGACCTGATCTATCGATCAAGACCGCATTTAAATCATATTTTTTAATCGTCTCGATGGCCCTATCAAGTCCCATTCGAAATAAGCTTGTTCCCCACACATCTGCTGATGTGGCGTCCCGATCTATAACTGTGACCCCCTTAAGAGAGTCATTAAGACATTGAATATGATTTTGTTGGATATAATTACCTGAACTCGCAATAGCGCCCTTAACCAGGGGAATTTTTCCTATAAATTTTTTCATATTAAAAGGGTTTTTAATTCCAATATTCCAAGGACGAAGAGCATTTTTAAGAGTGTGAACCCTAATATCTCCACTTCCATTGACCATAAAATTTTCCATCCCAAGCTGTTTTAGTTTTTGATAAGCACAGTCTACGGCATGCCCTTTTCCAATACCACCGAGACTGATTTTCATCCCCTTGTAAGGCAAAAAAATTTCTTGATCATTAAGCTTGATATCTTTATAGCTAAAAGCTTGTGAACGAAAAGCAATATCAAAGACGCCTTTTGAGAGGTTTCCAAAATCAAGGGATTTTTTAAAGAGAATATAATCATCCATTGAAATCTTTAACGAACTATATCCAGCAGATCGATTAATTTGACTGAGAAATGAATTTTCATCAAATTCACTATAGCGATTTTGAATTTTTAAAACTTCTCCATGTGCTTTTTCAACGGCATTTTCAGCGGCACTCTCTTTTATTCCATTTTTTAAGAGTATTTGATAAATAAACGATGATCCCATCGCGGGAAGGCTTTTTTCGTATATCATTAGAAACTAACTCCAAAACTTATCTGAGCTGTATCATAAGAGAGATTATTGTCCCTTTCATAATGAGAAACTCCCAAAACAAATTGAGCTTCATAATCAAAAACCTCCATCTCTTGATTATAAAAAAATCCGATTTGGTTTGAGCTTAACTTTTCGTAATCCGCATCACTTGTCATGAACTCTTGACTTGAATCAAATGAAGTTTCGAAATTTGAGTATTGAGATTGAGTGTAATGTCGAAAAAACACCTCGATATAAGCTTCATCATCCATGAGGCTTTTCAGATAGGAGATCTCGAAGGTTTGAGAGTTAATGGCCCAAGAATCATTATAGCTCCTATAGGAGAGATGTAATGCCTGTTCTTCGTCTAGTGAATGAATCCATTTCACATAGCTAGCTTGGCGTAATTTAAAATTCGGTAGTATTTCCTCTGTTCTGGTGCCATTAATATTTATTGTATTAAGTGTCCCCTCTAGAGTCCCTGTTTGGGTAATTACATGATGTCCAAAAAGCAGAAGATCAGTCGGCGTTAATATTTGAGACATATCAAACGCCATTGCCTCTGTCTTTTTCGACTCGAAGTCTTTCGTCTCATCCTCACTTACGTCAAAGAGCTTGGTTTGATCATCATAAAATGAATAATTAAAAGCTATACTAAAATTGTCTTGAGCAAAATTATGATATCCTCCCACACTGAAATAATTGGATTTATAATCCCATTCACTGGACTGTCCGAGGGTAAAGGATAGCCCATGAGTCTTTTTGTCCCAGGTCACTCCGAGATTAAAGGATTCACGTTCTTGGCGATGAAGTAAACTCGCTGAAGTGGCATCATCAAATGCTTTGTCAGAAGCAGAAGTCCACGTGTCATAGGCAAACATCCCATGCATGAAAATATCTTCATCAAGACCCACTTGCAGTAGTAACATAGGCTCTTGCACTACGATATCTTGATCCTGAGACTCGTCGATAACTTGATAGCCACCTGAGCCCTTTTGAGAAACGGCATTATAGATTATCTTTACCTTATTTGCAGTCTCAGCAAAAACTTGTTCCACCCAGACAATCAAGAATACAGCTGCAATCAAATATTTTTTAGTTACAACCACAACCACCACCTACTGCTCCGACCGTTCCTCCGACACTTGCCTCGCGAAAGCTTCGAACCTCATTTAAAAAGAGTTTTTCCTCAGCATTAGTTGAGGGCTGCATGATTTTTGAGGCTAACCGACCTCGGTCAATCTGCTTTACATTGGCACATGAGGTTAGAATGATGGTCAATAAAAAGACTAATTTCATAGATGATCCTTTGTGGGAATTCCCTCTTTGAGAGTACTAGGTATTTCAAGATTTTCATGGGCCATAAGACTTAAAGGCCTAGGACATTTGACCTATATCCTTCTAATTTCATGACTTTAAGTCATTCGTCTGATGAAAAATGGGGAAAATTCGCGAGAATAGATCTAACAAAGGAAGTTGTATGAAAAACAATAACGACTATGATTTACCCTCGAAAATACTTCACTTGAGTTTTGCTCTTTTATTTGTGATCTCATTTAGTATTGGAAAATTTGTAGATGACGATTCAAAGATTTATGCCTTTCATATGCTTTCAGGAATTCTTATGGGCATTGTCCTTATTCTCAGAATTTTATGGGGCATTTTTGGAGCGAAAAAGGCCCGATTTTCAAACTTCAATCTCAGTTTAAACGAATTAAAGACTTATCTAAAAAGAGTCTTATCTGGCGAAAAAATAAGTGATTTTCATCGAAATCCAGCCTCAAGTTTGGTGACCTTAGGCTTATATGGAGTTGCCGCTATGATGATTTTCTCAGGAGGACTGGTGGTCTTGGGTGGACCTCATTTTTTTGAGGAGCTTCATGAAGTCTTGTCCTTGCTTTTTCTCGTGCTGGTTTTGATTCACTTATCTGGCGTAGTTGTTCATCAATACCAAAATAGAGATCAAACTGTACTGAATATATTTAAGCTTTCAAAAGATTACTTTATTATTGCTATGGTTTTTATCATTACCATATCTAGCGCAGGAGGTTATCTTTTTCAAAACTACAATCAAACAACTCAAGAATTAAATATTTTAAATCAAAAAATTCTATTGGGCGAAAAAGACAAAGGGCAAAAATATGATTATGATGAAGAGGATGAAGATGATGATTAAATAGAATGGAATTTAAAGAGCGACTTTTTATCATTTTGGCCCTCCTAGCGATTGCAGGTTTTTCTCTTTTTGACTTGATTGAAGACCTGGATGAGGGAGTTACCATCTGGCATGTGGCCATCGAAGGTTCCGTTTTTATTATTTCAGCGATCGCCGTTTTCATCCTATTGATGGGAACTTTTAAGTTAAAACAACAACTCGCTAATGCAACTCAATTCAGTCAAAGCCTACGGGAAGAAAATCAAAAATATAAACAATTATCTAAAAAATATGTCACTGGTCTAGCAGAGACAATAGACGAGCAACTCTCCAACTGGCAGCTGACTAAAGCAGAGAAAGAAGTCGCTTTTATGCTTATTAAAGGCTTAAGCCTTAAAGAGATCGCTGAGTTCAGAGGCACCACTGAAAAGACGGCCAGAACTCAATCGACTGCGATATACGCCAAAGCTGGAGTCACTAGTCGCTCCCAGCTTTCTGCCTTTTTCTTGGAAGACTTATTTCTTCCTGGATAAGTTTTTTCATAGATTATATACAATTAGGCATCATCAAGAGATCTAAGCTCATGATCGTATTCTAGAAAGCTTTTAGCTTCGGTATAGTTTTTACAAAGAGCTTTTAATTCTTCGTTATGATTAATGATATAGAAAAAATCTTCTTCAAAAACGCCGGGAATTTTAATCCGATGATTTTCAATAAGCTCTTCAGGCCACTCAATATTCACATCTTTTTTAAGAGTAATAATGAGAAAATAATTTTTAATCTTATCATCTGGTTTTATAAGATAAGAACTTATATCTGAATAATGGATCGGGAAATCACCTCTGGCGGTATCTAAGAGGAGAAAGCCAGGGCCAACTTGAAATGCGAGGATATCATTAACGGCATTCATATATTTGTATCTTGTCACTCGAAAATAAACAAAGACACAGCTTAAAGCCAAAAATGCAGTGGTTAAAAGACTGATGTTTACATAATAGACCACAAAAACAGCACCAAAAATCCCATAAGCGTAGCGTACGGATTTAAAAAAAAGCTCGTTTTTAAGCCTACCTCTTTCGATGTTTAAAAATTTATGAGTTTTCTGAGAGTCAGAACTCACTTAGAAGCCCTGACTTTGCGAAAAGAGCTCAATAAGATGATTATAAACTCCAAATGCACCGGCATTGTCCTTGCCCTCTAATATGATTCGCGGTTTATGCTCAAGTTGATCCAAAATCGACATAATATTTGAGACTCCAACAGTATTGGTAAAAAGCTCAAACATTGATTCATCATTGGCTGCGTCTCCGTAAAAAATGCAATCCTCGGCATTGAGATGGGGCATATATTTTTCTAAAAAAGTTTTGACCCCATTGGCCTTAGAGATTTCTCCAGCCCAGAAATTAATATGCACATTACTTCGGGAGTAATGAATATTTTCTTTTTGATCTAAATAATTTTCGAGCTTTTCCACAGCTTTTGCATCCATCATCCCAAACTCGACCGCTCTATCAGAAACTCTGCCTAAAGAGTCAGCACTCAGGATCACTTCAGGCATGTTTTTTTTAATTTCTTGGGTCGTGGCTTCCAAATAATCTAGTGTCTCTTGAGGCACCAGATACTCTTCAGAGATAACCCCTTCTTTAGTGCGCGTGACAATCACGCCCCCACCTTCCATGATGACATGTTTGAGAGGAAAGTGGGTAAGAAGAAAATGTCCCCAAGAAACGGATCGTCCAGAGACTATAACGAGCTCACTTTCAGCTTTCTCGATGAGCTCAATGATCTTAAAAAAAACGGCACCCAATTTACCGTTAACAGTGAGGGTGCCGTCAAAGTCTGAAAAAACTATTTTCATTAATTAAAACTATTCTACTGAACAGGCAGTGAGATTCCGAAAACAAATGCCGTAGCACTGTTTTCTACCGGAAGATTAAGTTCAAAGTTTCCTACAAGATCTTTTCCAAAAGGAAGTCTTCCAGAAATCCCTGTGGCCACTGAAGTTGCAGTCTCATAGGTTTGGTTTTCAGTGTTCATATTTACAGAAAGTGGAACGGCTAGATATGGGAAAGCCTCATTCCCCCAAAAAGAGAAACCTTTTGAGATTGTTGGAGCCACTCCAAAAGTATTTATTCTATCACCATCAAAACTTTCAGTGAGAAGAAACCCTTTGATCGATGCTTTAGGTTGACGACCATAGTCTGGGATCAATTGATAATCAGCTCCCACTCTCATGGTAGAAGCGCGATCGCCGTTGGTAAAACCGGCAGCAGCATCAACATTGAGTTGGCTATTAATTCTTTGAAGATAGCGGGCACTTAGACCAGTCCCTGCTCCGTTATTAACGTAACTATTAAATTCAGTAGTTACAATATGCTTTTGCATAGTAAAGGGATGATTTGAAAGCCCTATAATAGATGCGAAAGCACTAAAAGAAAAAATGGTTAAAATGGCAGAAATTAAAATGTTTCTCATGTTCCCCCCAGGTGAATTGGTTGAGAAAGTTAGTTTCTTAAATTTTAGGGTTTGAAATGCGAGTCGTCAAAGAATCTCAACAAGTTGTGCTCCAACATTTCGCACCTCATCATCCAAAAATTTATTGCTAAATCCCCGTAACATCTATATAAAAGACCTTCAATTTGTGGTGGGCGTAGTTCAGTTGGTAGAGCAGCAGATTGTGATTCTGTTTGTCGTGGGTTCGAGCCCCATCGTCCACCCCATTTTTTAAAGCCAGTTTAACCCACTGGCTTTTTTTATTTCCTAAGTTCTCAAAAACAATAATAACAATTAATAACAAGTTAGAATTCTTACCCAAATCAGAGCCTGAAAATCTTTTCACAATATTTCAGTTTGTTTCAAAAGGTTGGCTGATTCTTGGCTGACCGTTGGCTGACCTGTTTTTTGTCCGTCGAAATTACTAATTTGATTTACTCCATGAGTTAGAAAAACAGCGGTAGTTTACAGGTGATCTGGTATTTTTCTTTGGCGGTAAGTCACATTAACAGGGCAATAACAGCAAAATCGGTGTCTAAAGTAGAGAAAAGTAGACTGTGCTAAGCGCAAATTCATTTAATATAACTTTTTGGTTCGAGGGTATTCCACAAGAGAAAGATTAATAGACTGGTGGACTTAATTTATAGCTCTTTCATATCGTGTTGGTATTTTGAAGGAAAGTAAAAACAGTTACTTAGGTAGGTTGATTCTAAATTTCATGTGTAATTTCTTGCAAATTCGCATGACTAGGTTAAATTAATGTTATAATAAAACCGAGTAATTAAATAATCACCTCTGTATCTTTCGGGATCAGAGCGCAAGGCCTCTTAGAAATAAGGGGCCTTTGCTTTTCAGGGTGGAAATGTTACTAGGCATCCAATGAGCAACAATGACAAGCGTACTTTTGTATATATCGACGGCTTTAACCTTTATTATGGGTCTCTCAGGAAGAGTCCACACAAATGGTTGGATCCCCGTAAGTTATGCTGCAACCTACTTCAGTCCTACAATAAAATTGAGAACCTCTATTATTTCACCGCCAGGGTTAAAGATCGCAAGTCAGATCCAACTATAAGTACCAGGCAAGATACATATTTTAGAGCCTTAAAAACGTTACCCAAATTAGAGATTATAGAAGGGCACTATTTGTCGCACCCTACTTATATGCAATTAGTAAATCCTCCCTTGTATAGGAAAGTAGAAATTGGATTTAAAATAGGATCCAAGTATCAATCTGTTAATAGTGTAGAAGTGATTAAAACTGAAGAAAAAGGTTCTGACGTCAATTTATCTACTCAAATACTTTTAGACGCTTTCGATAATCGATTTGATGTTGCAGTTATCATTAGCAATGATTCTGACCTAGCGACCCCTGTTAGGTTTGTAAGAACAAGATTTAATAAGAGGGTAATAATCCTAAATCCTCATTCTTTTGATAAAAGATCTAAAGAACTTAGCCAATATGCTGCTAAGACAATAGAAATAACTCAAGACCATATTTCGGAGTCTCAATTTCCCAACCCTATCGATACAGGTCGCCTTAAGATCTATAAGCCAAAATCTTGGTGACAGAGAAGTTTCAGATACTATCTTAAAACCCAGAACCTTAACTACAGGTAAGTTGCATATTGAAAAATACCTCTTACTCAAGTGAGTAAATTTAAGCTATTTGGAAGCAGGATACCTACTCAGGATAGTTTTGACTGAGTAAGCTCCTGGAGGTTGCTGCCCTTCCTTGAAATACTGTATTACCGAAGTGTAAGCTGCCTTTCTAACAGTATTAAGATTACCGTTATAAGTATTTAAAGATGTAGTACTATTATCTTTTTGATTTTTTTCTACAAAATAATCAAAACCGTTTTCTTTACCAATCTCGGCGCTTCTTCTGACTTGCATCTCTCTCACAAAAGATCCACGAGTGTATCCGTTACCACTGAAAGTCACTTCAAAAACATCATCAGCCAACTTCATACTGCTATATCCTCCAGAGTATCCTTCCGGTTTATAAGAAGTCGCACATGATGCAAAAACTACCAAAACAAAAAAAAGTATTGATATAACCTTCATCATGCACTCTTGTCCTGTAGAGCATTCTGTGTTGCTGGCTTATGAAATCTTTCGACCAATTGTTGACCTACTGGACTATTCACCGAGACCAAGGCTTCACTACTGCAAGACTTACAGATCTTCTTTTTATTGACCATTCTCCAAATTGAATAGATCAACCCAGGAATAATCATGAAACACCACAAGATGATTTCAATCCAAATACTACCAGGTGTGTGCTTCTTTACTTGTCCTTTAACTCCGCAATTGGAGCAAATCATTTCACTCATATTCTTCCTTTTGTTGTTATTCTGATCGGAATTCATCAAGATTACTTAACCTTATCGAAGTCTCAGGTTTAGACAGGATAGTTTATCAGCCAGAAGCTCTACGTATTCTCTAGATGGGGCAAATCCGATTCTCTTTGTATTTGGACTCAAATTGGAAGTATTAATTAAGTTTTTCTTTAGGAATATTTTGGATACCTCTTAAATGATATAGCTTTAGCGGTTAATTGAAGGTGCAGCCAAGTACATAAACAGATTCAGCATTATTGCGTTCAATCAATGTAAACTTTTCCCATGTTCTTATCTTTTCTAGTGTTTTCAAATATTTGTATATGATGACCATCTCAGACAAGACTGAAACTGTCCCTAAGAAACTTTACCGACTATCAGAATTGCTGATTGAAGGCTTTAGTCTGCAGCAAATTTTTGATGGTGCCTCAAACCAGGATTGGGGGTTATTTGTTTACGTTGAGAAAATAGTAAAACCTATTCTCCCATGGGACACCAATCGAGACTTCGCTAGGGAAATTGACTTTTTTTTAAGAAAAAATGGAAAGAAGTTCCTTTACGATAAATTTCCCACTTTAGAGGAATTTACAGAAAAGGGAAACAGGATAGAAAGCTCGATTACTATGCTCTCAAAAAAAGTTAATATGGTGCTGGAAATTAATCGAGATTTCTATAAGTGGATGTCTGTAGACAACGATTTTTATTTCGAGTTTAGCTGGGGAGATATAGACTCTTACTTTCGTGCAATCTATCCCTATCCTTGTCAGCCCATAGTTCGTTTCGAAAACATTTCAGGCTATCCAACCGGGAAGTTTACTCTAAATGACATTCTTGTCGGACCTGAGGTTTTAAATTTGCTCAAGCCAATTAGGACTAAGGAATCCAAGTCAGTTTCGTTGGTAAAAGAAACAGGTGAACACAAGCTTGTCCAAAACAAGCAAGATCGTGGAGGTAAGGACAGGAGTATTCAAGTCCTCGCTGCTACCATCTCACTTTTAATGGACGAAATTAATGGTGATCTAGATTCAGAGCTCTCAAAAAAGCTTGTTAAGCCAAATAGAAAGCTCAATATTACTGCCATCTCTAAGTTTCTCGAGGATCGGTCGCAACACTATTTTGACGTCGTTGATGAAGGCAATAAAAATTTTTCTGAATCAGCTATCAATAAACATCTCTCAGAGAACTTATCTAAATATCTAGTTTTACTTGAAAGAAGAAATAATAAATTGAATTAGAACTATTTCCGAGAAATAACCTTATTTCTAAAATAATTTAGGCCATACCTCCTGATCAGGAGGCATCATGAATCGCTCAACTATATTAAGTTCAAAACTAACGTCACAAAACTATATCAATGCCACGGCGGCTGGTTTCATTGATAAGATTGAATTAAGGGCTATTGACCTCGAAATCAACAAAAATGATCTAATAGAAAACCTAAAGAGTATTGGAGTGCTATTCGAGGACGCACGATTCAAAAATGGTGGTTACATGATCAAAATTAAGTCTCTCAATGGTACTGATACTTTCTGCCAATACAACCACAAGACCAACATGATCCACAAGATCATACTAAATCCAAGTTGCTACTCGAGTTATTACGAGTTTTCTGACGACATTCTCACTCTACTTGGTAACGTGCAAGATATTGAGTGCTTGGCTATATCTCGACTGGATAGGACTGTAGAAGTCTCTTTAGTCTTTTCGTCTGTATCCAGAGGATTAAATGTTAAACATAAAAGAAGTAAAATTGCTTATGAGTTTGGAAGTGGTCCTTTGACTGGGTTAAGCTTTGGAAAGCTTCCATCTGTGGTCAAACTTTATGATAAAACACTTAAAGCAAATCTTGATTTTCCAAATACCAGGCTAGAAGTCGCTCAAACTTCACAAAAGTTACAAGATATAACCCTGGCTAAGCTTAAGTCTTTGTGGAGTGATCAAAATTTTTATGACCCTACATTTGATCATATCTCTTTTAACGATATCTCTCTTACCAAACCTCTTAAACGAAATGACGAGAAAAAGCTCAGAGAGCTTGAGGTCTTATTTAGTTACTTCCCGTACAGAATCATTCAAGGAAGGCTAAATTCAGGAAGAAACTTTTCAAGAGACTACCAAAGATTAATTAAGTTCACTCCCTGGGACCTACAGCCTTCAACAATATTCAACATTGGGATGAGAAAATTTTTCAACTCAGATGAGCCAGGAGCGGAACTATGAGAAAAAAACAAGCGCTCTTTGACAATCGAATATGGATGACTACACAGGAAGCCGCTGAATATTTGCGCCTAACCGAGAATGCCTTTCGAATCTATGCTTCAAGGTACAAGCTTAGAAGGTACACTCTGGGTAAACGCGCTGTAAGATATAAGGCTTCTGATTTGGATAGACTTCTAACTCCACAAAAAGGAGTCAATGATGGCTATTACTAAGAAAAAAGACAAAAACAATAAAACCTATTATCTGGTCCGAGTTCAGGCTAGGTCCAGGCTTCAAAAACACGTAAGAGTTCAGAAGCAGTCTAAGCTTTTGGGTAAAGATGCTACGGAGAGAAAAGCTCTTAAAAGAGAAAAAGAGCTAATGTACATGTGCCTCGAAGAAGTTCGACGAAAGGAAGGTGCAGATCTTAAGTTCAGAGAATTAATTGATCTTTGGTACAACAATAGACTACGGGAAAAGATAGTAACTAGAGAAACCGCTATGGATTACCATAGGGCCTTAGAAAAATGGTGTTATTCGATCTTAGACCAACCCTGTAACTCAATTACCCCCTCAGATGTGAAAAGCATTCTTGGGTGGCAAAAGGATGAGGGAATCTCAAGAGGGTTCAGGCGAAAGTTTAAATCAATGATAAACAACGTTTTTAACTGGGGAATTCAAGAGGGATACTTACAATCAACTAAGATCTCTCCCGCGATCGGAATCCAATTGGAAAGAAAAGAAGAATCTAAACCTGAAATCCTAACCTTAGAGCAAACTAGAAAGTTTCTAACCGCAGCTAAGACTATCGCTCATCCATGGTATCCGGTATGGGCAATGGCTGTTTTAACAGGCGCTAGAAATGGAGAACTCTATGCTCTCCAAAAAGAGGATGTGGATTTAGAGAATAACAGGCTTTTTATTTCCAGGTCCTATAACAATCGAAGACGTGAGATAAAGTCTACAAAAGGAGGTTACTATCGCTCAGTTCCAATCAACCAGGAGCTTAAGAGCATTATCCTAGAACTATTGGCGACAAATTTAGACTCTGACTTTCTCCTCCCTAGACTACCAGGTTGGAACAAAGGAAATCAGGCTAAAACCTTACGTACATTTCTAATTAGCACTGGACTTCCAAGCGTTAAGTTTCACACTTTGAGAGCTTGCTTCGCTACCCTTCTACTTCAACAGGGTAAAGCCCCTGCTGTCATAATGAAGATCTGTGGCTGGCAGGACTTAAAGACAATGGAAAGGTATATCAGACTCGCTGGAGTTGATGAGGCGGGAGCTACAGACTCTCTAAGCGTCTTACCCGACAAGTCTCTAGGTTCAGATTTCTGCCTGGCTTTTCCAAGCCAACGTTAACAAAAAGCAAGAAATCATGGTGAATATGGATAGATTACGATTTCAATGGGGTTTCTTTCTCAACTCATCGCGAGAATTTACCGTAAAAACCGTTGAGATGCTCATAGAACCTGTCAAAACTTAACATTCAGGAAGATAAAAATCTTGAAAAGGTGTCCTTTTGTTAACATTTTTGACGAGGTTTGGCTGAGGTCAGTCTTAAGTTTACTTCAAAGCTTTAAAATTATGGGGAAATCAGAGAACACCCCATTTAAAAAACCTCTTAAGGTATGAGCGAAAGCGAATATTTTAAGAGGTTTTTTATTTGGTGCGGATTGAGTCGGGGCGAGAACCGAGTGAGCGCGCCATCAGGCGAAGAGCTCGACGTGAAGTCGAGCGCCAGCGAACGAGGAGGCGAAAAACGAATGAGCTGGATGCGAATTCGTTTTGAGGAGCCCCATCGTCCACCCCATTTTTAAAAAGCCTTATCAATGGATAAGGCTTTTTTTTTGCTAACTTTTTAAAATTATTCACACGAAGATTCTAGTACTTAGGTCATTTTTATTTCGCCAACATTACAGGAGATTACAGTAAATTAATCGTCGTGCTGCCAAAGTGTGACCGAAATGTGACCCTGTTTTTCACGTCGGTCCTAGGGGACGTCGTGACTCGACCACACTATTTGATTCGAAATGAGCACCAAACTCCCATTCAAGGATGACTTTTATCCCACTCAAGGGAAAGTCATCTTTGTAATGGGAAAGATCGTTTAACGCAAGCGATCTTTAACCGAAGGTGAACGTATGGAATTAAAAAGCATTTTAAAGGCCCTTCTTAAAGAAGAAGGCATAAGCATTTCTCAACTCGCTAAACGAACTAAGGTGCCCGTTCAAACTCTCCACAATTGGTTAAGTGGAGTTGAACCTAGAAGTCTTAAACAAGTTCGCAAAGTCTCAGATTATTTTGAAGTCTCACTCGACTATCTATGTTTTGGAGTGCGTCGAGAAAATCAAAGTGATGATATTGAAAGTTACACAGAAGAGTTCAACGCAGGAGTGTTTGAAGTGGTCTTAAGAAGGGTTAAGAAATGAGTCTTAAAAAATGTCCCTTCTGCTCAGAAGAAATTCAAGCTGATGCTAAAAAATGTAAACATTGCCATGAATACCTCTACTCTCCAAGTAAAACCGAAATAGAGCTTACTATCCCGAAACAATATTATGGCCTAAGAACACTAGGTGCATTTGGCGGATCTATAATGGTTATTTCTGGAATAGTAATGTGTTTTTCAATTATTGGAATACTTCCTGGTCTTGGTCTAATCGCTATTGGAATCACTACAACATGTTACTCCGCTGGAGTGAGAACTGTTGTTTGCTCTAACTGCTCAAGAGAAAATAAAGTCATTGCCCCTCTTCCACTTATTCATTCAAAAGATGAACATAAAACAAGTGTGAAATGTAAAAGATGCAAGGAGCTTATATACATTAAGTGGGCTTCAATACAAAATTAATAGTATAAACGTCATTGACGCTTTACCCATTTAAAATAGTCACTTATTTTAAGCATAGTTTTCCGTTTAGAATAATTTAGAACGAGTAAAATCAACTAAAGTATAATAACTACGATAAGTTACTCATAAAGTACTAATATCGCTAAAAATTCAAATATTTACTATTTGATGAATGAGAGCTTATGGCCAAACCAAGGTATTTAACAAAATCAAGATTTAAGTTGGGAATGGAATGTCCCACAAAACTTTTTTACACAAAGAAAAAAAAATACTTTGATTCGAAATTAGATGATTCATTTTTAGCAGCTTTAGCCGAAGGAGGGTTTCAAGTAGGTGAACTCGCAAAGTGCTACCACCCAGGTGGTCAAGATATTACAACCCTTGATTATGAAGAAGCTGAAAAGCAAACTAATAGATTGTTAAAACAAGATAGAGTCATAATATTTGAACCTGCAATCCGATTTGATAATCTGTTTATAAGAATTGATATTCTTATAAAAGAGGGAAATAAATTTGAACTAATTGAAGTAAAAGCGAAGTCTTTCAATCCTAATGAAAAAGATCTTTTTTTGAATAAAAATGGCACTATTGCATCCACCTGGAAACCCTATCTTAATGACATTGCTTTTCAAAAATACGTTCTTTCAAAAAAATTTCCTGAAGCCTCAATTATTAGCCAACTCATGATGGCCGACAAAACAAGTAAATGCCCCACCAATGGTTTAAATCAAAAGTTTAAAATTGTTAGAGATAAAAATAATCGTAAAGGAGTTAAAATTTCTACAACTCTTACTGAGCAAGATCTTAAAAAGAAAATATTAGCTAAAGTTGATGTTAGTCACATTGTAAAAAAAATAATGGAAGATGGCACATTTATAAAAAGTATAGAATATTTAGCCAATGCTTATGAAAATGATCAAAAGATAATTACCCCCATAGGTGCTCACTGTGGAAATTGCGAATTCACGTGTAGTAAAGATGAAGAAGAACAAGGATATCTAAGTGGGTTTAAAGAATGTTGGAAAAAGGCTAACAACTGGACTGATGAAGATTTTAATGAACCAAATGTTCTGGAAATTTGGTCATTTAATGAAAAAAATAAAATGATATCTGAGGGAAAAATTAAATTTTCAGAACTTACCATTAATGACTTACAACCAGCTCCTGATGGAAAACCTGGGTTATCAGCTAAGGAAAGAAAGTGGCTTCAGGTAAAAAAGGTTCAGACTGATGACAAATCTCCTTTTCTAGATACTTCTAACTTAAAAATAGAGATGGATAAATGGAAATACCCTTTACACTTCATTGATTTTGAAACGACCACAGTTGCAATTCCATTCAACAAAGGAAGAAAACCATATGAAGCTATTGCTTTTCAATTTTCTCATCACAAAGTTTACAAGGATGGAAGAGTTGAGCATTCAGGTGAATTTCTAAACACGAACGTAGGAGAATTTCCAAACTATAAATTTATAAATGAGCTTAAAAATCAATTAGCAACCGACAAAGGTACTATATTTAGATATTCTCCTCATGAGAACACAATCTTAAACCATATCTACCATCAACTGAAAGAAGATGAAAGGCATTTATCTAACCGAGAAGAGCTATGTAGCTTTATTAAAAGTATTACGACTTCCTCTAGTTCTATGTCTGAGAAATGGAAAGGAGATAGGAATATGGTCGACTTGTGGCAACTCGTAAAGAGATATTATTATGACCCTTCTACTCGTGGCTCAAACTCAATAAAAGCGATCTTGCCTGCAGTTTTAAATTCTAGTGATTTTTTAAAAAGAAAGTATTCAAAACCAATCTATGGAAGTCAGGCCGGAATTAAAAGTTTAAACTTTAAAAACTGGACTTGGATAGAAATTAACAACAATCAAGTAGTTGATCCCTATAAAAAGCTTCCTAAAATTTTTACTGATACTAATGACAAAAATTTAAAGGTATTAACAGATGAGAATGAGCTTATACATGGAGGAGCTGCACTTACAGCCTATGGACGAATGCAGTTTAGTGAAATGAGCCAATTAGAAAGAAATAAGCTATCCGCAGCGCTCCTTCGTTATTGCGAACTTGACACCATGGCAATGGTAATGATTGTCGAAGCGTGGCAAGAATGGATTAGGGAGAAATAAATGTATGACCAAAGCATAGGAAAGTCTATATTAGACAGATTCCTATATAATTCTGATTTTGATAAAGATAAAAACTACAATGAGCAGAAAGTCGAACTCATAAATTTAGCCTTAACTTATCTACAACAAAAAAAGTCTCCATCCGTTCGTATAACACAGTTCAAAGGGAAAAATCTTTACAAAATTAATGAACTACCTATTGAAATCTTACAAAGAAGAGTTTCTCACACTCTTAAAACAATTTTAAATGCCAAAGTCGAAGATAGAAATAAGATCATCAGAAAGCTTAAACTTCTACTCGAAGATGATGCTCCATTCATTGTTTATCGCCTTGATATCGAAAATTTTTATGAATCAGTAGATATTAAACCTTTTCTTGAAGATATTAAAAACAATCCAATTTTTACCAACGAGACCGTTATGCTCGTAAACAAGATGTTCGATTTCGAAGAGTACAATGGAGGACTACCAAGAGGATTCGCATTAAGCTCAGTAATCTCTGAAATTTTATTAAACAGTTTTGATAAAAGCATTAAAAATTTAAAAGAAACATTTTTTTATTCCAGATTCGTGGATGATATTTTTATAATCACTGCAAAACCAAATGATTCATCAGCTGACAACTTCATAGAGAGAATAAAACAAAAATTGCCTACGCCTCTAGTTTTCAACAAAAACAAGGAAGAAAAACATGTTTTTAAGAATGTTAAAGACGATTTTCAAAGTATAAAAAAGATTAATTACTTAGGGTACTCATTAAAAGTAAGCACATTAAAGAAAAAAGGCCCAAGAATGGTTCAAATAGATATTTCTCACAAAAAGATTAATAAAATAAAGTCTCGAATAAATTATTCCCTACTAGATTTCTTCAATTACATCGAAAAGAACGGTGAAGGTTCCCATATAATTGCTCTTCTTATATTAAAAGAAAGAATTAAATTTCTAACTGGCAACTTTAGCTTTGTAGATTATAAAAAAGGCCAAAGAAGGAATTCAGGAATTTATTTTAATTATCACTTAATTGACTTCAAAGAGAGTGAAAGTCTTAAAGAGTTAGATAAATACTTAATTAGAACTTTCTCCGGAAAAACAAGTAATATTTCCAAGAAACTCAATGAGTTAGTGAAAGATTCAAATACAATTCGCTCAGAGATTGAAAAAATTAAATCGTACTCCTTTGTTAATGGTTTTAAAAAAAGAACATTTCATCACTTTAATTCATACAGATTAACCGTAATACAAAAATGTTGGAAATATGTATAAGCAAAAAGAAAAAAGATTTATAGATAAAAGAGATAAATACCGAGTGCTCCTAACTGAAACTCTCCCATATGAAGTTCCTATCATTTTCAGCAATGAAGAGTTCTATAAGCGCCTAAAAGACAATAATGACACTGATCAAAGTGTTAAGAATATTTTAGAAAAAATTATATTTTGCTATGATAAATATACAATACCTTACAAATACAACATCATGAAAGATGCTGATTCGTTTCGAGGCCTTGCCTTATTACATCCTTCTGCACAGTTTAAATTTATCTCTTTTTATGAGAAATATTCCGAATTAATTTGTGAATACTGCAGCAAAACAAAAACATCATTAAGAGCACCAGAAAAGGTTGCATCATCATACTATGTTGAAAATGATGACGAGGATAAGAATAAATATATTGAAAATGTCATTGAAGAGGTTGATAGTGAACTACTATATAAACATCTAAGCTCTTACTTCAGCTACCGAGGTTACAATAAAATTTATAAATTTTACAATTCTAAAGAATTTATAGACCTTGAAAGAAAATTTCAACACTTATGGAATATTGATATTGCTAGTTGCTTTGACAGTATATACACTCACACAATCGCATGGGCTGTTAAAGATAAAGACTACGTCAAAGATAACGTAAATTACCTAAATGGCTTTGGTCCTAAGTTCGACGAATTAATGCAAAAGTCTAATTATAATGAAACGAATGGTATTCCAATTGGCCCAGAAGCAAGTCGTATATTTGCTGAAATTATATTTCAGGACTTAGATGCCGCTGTTATTTCCGAATTATCAAGTCAAGGACTTCAATACGGAAGGCATTATTCCTTAAAAAGATATGTTGATGATTATTTTCTTTTTGCCAACACCCAAAAAATAGCTTCAATAATACATAAAACTTTAAAAATAAAATTAAAAGAATACAATCTACATACTAACGAAAGAAAACTTCTTAAGACGGAGAGACCTTTTCTTAGCTCAAAATCTAAGTTAATCAAAGAGACCCAAAATATTGTTGCTCAATTTTTCGATGAAATCTTCGAATGTTCCTTCATAAATGATATTGAGGAGTGCAAGCCAAAATATATTAAGAAAAATAAAAAAATCATTAAATTTATCGATCAAATTAAAATGAGCTGCATATCAAATGAGTTAAACTATTCAGATATTTCAAGTTTTTTGCAAGGATGCTTCTATCGAAGAGTGAAAAAATATATCCAAATATTTGAAAAAATGAATATGGATAATTTAATTGCAATACGTGCAGACCTTACAAAAAATTTCAGTGTGATAATTGAATTAATGTTTTTCTTTTACTCTGCCTCTCCCAGCGTATCTTCTTCATATAGTTTTGCAAAAAGCTTGATTTTAATTAAGAGGCATTTTTCTAAGGAAGAATATAAAAATGAAAACTCAATGGAACAATTAATATATGACTTCACTATATCTTTCTTTGAAAATAGTATGCTAGAAAACAGAGATGAGAGACCTTTTAAGGAAATTGAGCTTGAATCTATCAATTTACTGATCGTTTTAGCAGAGCTTGATAAAAAGCTATTAGTTCCTGAAATTTTCTTATCACAGCTTTTTGACGGTAAACAGTATGACTATTTCGAAATTATCTCCATTCTTTTTTATATAAAAAATCATAAAGAATATAGCAATCTAAAGAAGGAAGTTGAAAAAACCTTAGAAATAAAACTCGTTAAAGAAGATTATAAAATATCTTCCTCTGAAAAAATTCACTTAATTTTAGATATTCTGGCTTGTCCTTATGTTTCTAAATCTTTAAGAAAAAAAATAATCAATAAACTACAGCAAAACCTTGGTTTATCTTCTACAGTAGAGGAAATAAACAGAGTAGAAAAACACTTAATAAAAATGAACTGGTTTGTCGATTGGGGGGAGATTGATCTTCTGACAACGCTTGAGAAAAAAGTATTGCAAAATCCCTACGAGTAACGTAGCGTATTATGGGAAGGAGTAATTGCTCAACAATCTCTTTTGCGGAAAAATAATATCATACTTCATGAAGGTTATTTTTTTACTTAGTTTATAGAATTAAGAGCAGAGCAATCTGTACACACTATAGGGTGAGACCTTTACTCTTTCCTACTAATCACATTATCAAAAAAATTACCCCACATGATAAAGCTCATCAATAACCATTGGTTCAGAATGAACTTCATTTACAGATTCTCTTGAACTTAGAATAGCATCATTAATTTCTTCTTCTTTCTTATTGAAAAAATGCTGTTGTAACTTAAGAAGAAGTTTTGATCTTTGTTTCTCTGACAAGTTTAATGGCTCATCAACTTTCTTTTTTTCCCAGTTAGAAATTGTTTGTTGTGCAACTTCTAAAATCTCGGCCATTTGAATTGTTGAAAGGTCTAAATAGCTTCGGGTAAATTTTAGTATCGCCCCTGTATAAGCATAAGGATAAGTAATAATTCTATAGGCCACTTTGTCCTTTAACTCATTCATATCCATATCTAAGTATCGTGTTCCTCGGGAGTTCTCCTTAAACACAGCAAAAGGTAGGACTACTGGAAAACCAAAACCTTTAAAAACATAATTTTCAATAATTTCTTTTTTCATATATTCCTCGCTGTTATAGGATCAATTTGCATTACTGTTACGATGACCGCATCGGGTGCATCCTCTATATCAACACTAATTGCTAAATCTCTCTCATCAACATCTCTATTCCTAATCACGTAACGCCAATAGCTTCCTTTTGATTCAAATTCATCTAAGGCCTCTTCACGCTCACCATACTTAATAATTTCTTCAACCTCTGCAACCGTAATAAGCCTTTCACCCATTCTCTCTAATGCGTGATCACTATAGCGAAGAGTTCCATTTTTCATAGCCTCTATCACAGTCTTAAGTACATCCTCTCCATCTATCTTATCGGTCATACCTAAATTCACTTTAGGTATTTTCACCTAACACAGTTGAAATTATAACATAATTTCAAATTATTACACACCACCCATAGTGATTTATACCTATTTTATCAAAAACCTGTAAATAAACAAAGCTATTCTTACTGCCCCTATATAATTCCGGACACTTATAGTTTTTTGGGTGTTTTACAGGTGTTTTTTGGGTGTTTCTGAGTTATAATTATGGGTGTTTTACAGGTGTTAATCGGGTGTTTTTATGAAAACTATTAATAATCATGTGCTTACAGGTGAACAGCTCAATCAGATTACCAAAATTGAACGTTTCCAAGGAGCTTTTGAGACAACTAAGTTTCAAAGACCGGCTCTTATCGAAAGTTTAAAAAAGACCTCAATCATCACCTCTTCTGGTGCCTCTACTAGAATCGAAGGTGCAATGCTAGCTGATGAACAAGTAAAAGAGCTAATTGATAAAGGTTGCGAGATCAACGATATGTCGTCACGTTCTGAAAGAGAAGTTGCTGGATATATTAAGGCTCTTAATTACATTTATAAAAACTTCGAAAAGCTAGATATCTCAGAAAAAACGATTCGCGAGCTTCATCAACTTTTAACAAGTGAGCTTACAGAAGGACAACTTCCCTCTAACCAAAGAGGTGCTTATAAGAATGTGACAAATGATGTTGTTGAGCAAGATCAGGCGACAGGAAAAATAATCAAAACTTGGTTTAAGACAGCTCCTCCTGGCCCAAAAACCGAAACCGCTATGGCCGATTTAATTTCTGATTATAAACAAATGAAAGAAGCAAAAGAATGTCAGTTGTTAATTCTAATTGCTGGTTTTATTGTTCACTTTTTGGCCATCCACCCTTTTAGGGATGGTAACGGTAGATTAAGCAGATTATTAACCACTCTTTTACTTTTAAAAAACGAATATAGATGGGCGCAATATACTTCTCATGAAAAAGTTATCGAAGATAACAAGGAAGGTTATTATATTTCTTTAAGAAGTACACAAACTACTTTTCACAAAGAAGCAAAATATAATGATTGGATTAGCTACTTTTTAAAAGTGATCACCGTTCAAACTGATTTCTTAACCAGTAAACTTATTCACAAGTCTCCTGCATCAGTTATGAATGACAATGAGAAAAAGGTTTACAGCATCATTGAAGCTGAAGAAGAATGCAAAATTTCTTTTATTCAGGATAATATTGAAATGTCTCGTGATGGATTGAAAGACCTTTTAAAAAGACTGGTTGATAAAGGTCTTATTAAGAAAAAAGGGCAAGGAAGAGGAACTACCTACGTTATAGAATGATATAGCTTTTGAATTATTTTATGCCTAGTTATACATACCTTAGAAGAACTAAACTCTAAGCAGCAAAGCTCAATTTATCATTCTCAATAACCTCAAGAAAACATTCGTAAAACTTGGAAGCTTGGTGATCCTGTAGACTATTTAGAGGTATTCGAGGACTCACCTTATTAATGCCTTTAGAGCGGAGTTTTTTATCAAATTCATTTTTCAAGATATCAAAATGTGACTGATATTTATGCTGATAAAAGGATTCAAGGACAATCCTACCTTCCTCATCTTCAATATTGATAATATAGATATCGACTTTGTCGTCTTTTAAGAATGTATGAAAGTAAAAAAGCCAAAAAATAGGACAACTCTTATGTTCTAGTTTAATTTCTCTTTGATGAGTAACGAGTCTGTTTTTTATAGTATTTCCCTTACCAACATACAAAACTCTGCCTTCGACACTGTATATATAGAGTCCTTTCCAATTCTTGTAAGGCTCAATCAAAGTCTTAAATTCAGAAGGGCCATACTGACCTAAATTTTCTAAGCTTAGTTTGGCAAAATCTAGAACACAGTCCTTTTCAAAAATATCGTAATGATTTTCTTTTAAAAAAGAATCCTTATCAAAAATTTTCATATAATTCCTAGGCAGCAGACCTTGATTTAAAAGAATCTATAATTTCCTCAATTTCAGCCAATCCGGAATATTTTTTCGGAAAAAGGAACATATTATTGGGGTTAACGAATTTTCTAAAATGAGATTTTAATAACTCGATATCTATTTCTTCCAGAGGGTCTTTTGATTTCAACCCAATTGGTACTTTATGAGAGACTTTCCAACCTTTTTTATTGGGATCATCAATATCATGTTTTGTTCTAAAGTACTTTGCCTGCTCTCTTTCTTTCTTCTTTAAAACCATTGCAATTGGGACTCTATCGCTATCTACCAATCGCTTAATTTCCTGAAGCGAGGGCTCAATAGAATTAAAACACATCGAAAATCCCCAATGGGCAACCCCATTATCGCAAGGAATAATAATTCGACCACTATTGTGAATGACTTCTTTTCCACGAGAATAGTTTTCATTAAATTTTCTGATATATAAAGGAAGACTTTTATCATCTGCCCAATCTTTAACTAGTTGATCCCAATATTGGAGTGAGGATTCCTTAGGTTGCATTTTTTCGAGACGCTCCCTGAATTCCTTACCAATTTCTGAGATTCTCATCTCTAGATCTGAGAAATCTTCTTCAATTTCGTCAAAATTCATTAACTTATTCACTATATTACCTTTCAAGTTTTCAATAGGATTTTCAGTCTAATATAACGGCATTATCTGTGACTTTCTTGACTTAAGATTTAACAAAGAGTTTTGTAATTTCAGAAGTTTAAAATGCTAACTTTTCATCCCCATCAAACTGAATCACAGAGGTATTTTGAATAACTGAATCACGATCATTATAAGGACCTGACTCACATCCAGCCATGCGATCAAATGATCTGGCTCCATCACATTCATAGTACATTCGATATAAATGCGAAGCGCGGATATCAGTTAGATGTGAAAGTTTACCTTCTTCATTAAAATGCATAGCGGGCGTTTCGGATAGGGCTTCATCGAAATAAACTTGCGCGAAAGGAAGTCTTAAAATTCTCTCGCGCTGAACCATCGCAACGGGAAGAACGACTTTTCGAAGCCTGGAATCTTTAAAACAAACATCTTGAAATTGAATATTTGTCACATAATCTTGTCCGCGAATGATAGCGCGAAGATTGTATGGTTTTTTAATACTGGCCTGCACTTTAAAATTAGGCGCGCAAATCATACCGTCTTCTGCTCGATAAATATGCTCTTTAAGATCAAGTTTAATCTCAGACTGCTTAATCGCCTCACTTGTATTAGGAACAATATATTCTTTGAGCTCAGTTTCTTTAATCTCTTCGATATAATCTATAAAAGTATAAGAATCAAAAAACTCTGAAGCAACCAGCCCGTTCATATATCTTGCGGCAACGGAATCTGTAGCGCCATTTTCAAGCATGATGCGATACCAAGCTTCATGCAAAATCGCCATGGCCTGTTCTTGTTTATCCATAAGCTCCCAAATAGAGAGGCTAAATTCATAACGAAAATCTCTTCTAAACCTGGGCGCTCTTTGAGAAATAAATTGTCTAAGGATACAACCTTCGGGAAGGGAGACGTGAGCTGAGTCATCGATTTCAATAATTACATCACGACCTAGATACACATGTTGGCCGCGAGCATTGGGGTAAAGTTCGAATTTTTCAAAATCGTTTACCATCTCCATGGAATAGTCATAAAGCTTCGTCGCCAAGACCTCATCAAATCTCTCCAATCTTTGAACAGCGACATTCACCATACTTCTCCATGTGGGAGCTTCAAGATTTTCAGGATTGAGATTAATATTAAAACGTAATTTTCCTGCTTCATAAGAATCAAGCATTTCAATTTTTTCAGGACAGATAACTGCATCTCCTCCGTTACCCATACCTCCACTTCGAGTGGTTGAATTCACTCGGTTGGATTGATTATTTAAACTTTCTTCGGTGATGACGTTTCTATCAAGGAGTTCTTGGATGAGATTAATTTGAGGCTCTTCTCTAGTCACCTGACTTCCAGGGAGAACGAGAACACTAGAAGTTTCCTCTTTGGGAGCGATTAACCTGATTTCTTCTACACTTTGTTCAATGGCTTCCTCTGTTTCGGGCTCAGATACGGTGGGGTCCGCCATGGATCCAGTCATCGCAAATAAGCTCAGAAAAATGAGAGAAAGGTTTAATTTCATTAACATTCCATATTTTTAAACTAACCTAGTCTATAGTTGACTAGCGCGCTGCGCAATTAATTGGAAATATTTATAGACCGTGGTCTCAAATTATTAAAATCCTGTACTCAAAATACCGATAAAGTTCTGTGAAAAAGATCTATGACTATATGGAACCTATTGAATTTATTAGCGATAGGTTCGAAGAAATTAAGGCGAGAAACCCGGGATATTCCCTTAGGGCCTGGGCGAAGTCTCTGGGCATGAAATCTCATGGACCTTTGCATGCGATCTTAAAAAAACAGCGAAAAATTCCTAAAAACCTCATTATCCCTCTTATCAAGACATTAAAACTGGATAAAGAAGAAGCGAAGTACTTTGAATTATTAGTAGATTTATCTCGCGCTAAAAAGCCTGAAGAGATTGATTTCTATAAGGACAAACTCGCAAAACTCTCTCCTGTTCCCCTACGTGAGATTCACGATCTTGAGGCCTATAAATACCTCACTGATCCTATTCATTTTACAGTGGCAGAGATGACTCAATTAAAGGAATTCAATGATTCACCTGCATGGATGAAAAAGAGTCTTCGAGTAAACCAAAATATGCGAGAGCTTGAAGTTATTATTGAGCGTCTTAGAAATCTCGGTATTGTTCAGAGGAAAAAGAAAAATCATTATGAAAAACCTCTGCAACATCTCTATACGAAACTTGAAGTCACCAGTGAAGTCGTTCAAAACTATCATAAGTTTTGCTCTGAGCTTGCGATCGATCAAGTTAGTAAACAAGATATAAGTGAGAAAGAATTCAATGCACTCTGCTTTAATATTAAAAAGAAAGATCTGCCTCAAATCAAAGAACAGATCAGAGATTTTATCAATAGACTGGTGGAAGAAAACGAAGCTCCGGCTCACGAGGGTGACGAGACCTACCAGTTAAACGTCCAATTCTTCTCTCTTACTAAGTAAACCCTGAAATAAATTCATGAATTCTTATTCAGTGGTCTCAAAATGAGAACAGTTTGTACTCAAAATTGCTGCAGCCTATTTGCTTCTCCTGTAAGTTCCCCTCAACCAAACAACAGGAGTTGCCTTATGAAAACTTTATTAATCACACTAAGCTTACAAACATTACTTCTTGCTAACGCCCATGCAGGACTTAAAACAAGAATTCTAAAAGTTATAAGTCCAGAAACATCAACAGATGCATTTGAAGTTCTTGTGGCAAAAGACAGACAGATCTTTACTGTCAATCCCAGTCAAGCCGAACTTCTTGAAGAGTTAAGACGTGCTGAGGAATTAAACTCAGTCGTTGAACTAACTGGAAACGAGGATAACGAACTACTCTCACTTGAACTTATTGAAGAGGGAGATAATGTTCTCGATTTTTATCCCTCTGAGGGTCTTCACCCGATGACGAATTACACTCCTTCAAATATTGACGGAGTTGACCGCGCCACTGAACTTTTTAATGAACTCGCTGAAGGGAGTAGGTGGATGTCACAATGTTTTAACCGTGCTCATCTTTGGTCAAGACAATTGGATAAAGAGCATGGAGTAAAATCCATGAAAATTCTTATCTATTACACAAAAAGATTTAGAAATGAAATCGGTGGAAAATGGTGGTTTCACATAGCTCCGATGGTTGATGTAAATGGTGAGCATTATGTCCTAGATAAAGAATTCACGCGAGCACCAGTAACTGAAGAGAACTGGGAGCATATCTTTACGAGAAAAATGGAAGAAAAAGGAATCTATGGTTATAGATGTAAAGTGATTCAAAATATCAGTGAATACTACGATGATTACAATCAAAATAATGAATACTGTAATATCCAAATTACGAGCATGTACTATTGGGAACCAAATGATATGTCGAGACTAGAAAGAACAGGAGAACAAAAGACTGAGTATTTAAATCGTGAACTAAGAATAGCTGCTAAAAACGTTTACTGGAGATGGCGCTGGAAGCGAGCTTTCAATCGAGTAAAAGTTGATTAATAAAGTTTGGCCCTCGTAAGAGGGCTTTTTTTTTACCAATAGAATAATTTTAGATATGCTTTTTTGACCTACCAATAACAAAAAGGAGTTTGTTATGAAGCTAATTCTCATGGCATTAATTTGTTTTAATACTTATGCCAATATCCATCTATCCCCACCTAATTTTGATTCTTATGTCTTCGTAGATATCAAAAAAATTACTTCTGATATTCAAGTTGATTTTCAAAATAAGGAAGTCATAGCTACCACCACAATTGAATTTGAAAACTTTCAATCAGGAAAACCTATTTTTGATCTCGTTCCTGATGCGATTCAAACCGAAATTAATGGAATCACAGTTGATCTTCCTGAAATATCTTCTCCTGATGGCGAAACTAAGTTTAGAGCAGTTGATAAATCACTTCCTGCCGGAAATCACAGATTAATGATTAAAAATAAAATCACCGAGAATCTGAATTTCACATGGTGGACTGGTCATTTAAATATGGCCTTTTGGATGACTGATCTTAATGATCGAGGTTATCTAGAAAATTATATCCCAACTAATTTAGAGTTTGATCAATTTGAATTAGAGTTAAACGTTGAGCTTGGCAGTGAGAAAGTCAATGAGCATGAGCTTTTTACTAATGGAGAGCTAAGGACAACACCAACAGGTTTTCATGTGAAGTACCCTGATTATTTCACAAGCTCCTCTTTGTATTTTCATCTTGCTAAAAAAGATAAATTTGAAAAAAAGAACCTAAGTTTCACATCAATGAACGGAAAAGTGATTCCTATTACAATTTATTCCTCTAATAATTCTAATGTAAGAAGTGCTGAAACAGAGACTCTTGCCGTCTTATCTGAGCTTGAAGGTATTTTTGGAGCTTGGTCTCATCCAAGTTTGGTTGTCTATGTAGCTGGTAGTGGTGGAATGGAATACGCAGGAGCAACGAGAACATCTCTAAGTGCGCTAGGACATGAATTAATTCATAGCTATTTTGCCAGAGGAGTTATGCCAGTAAGAGGAAACTCAGGCTGGATAGATGAGGCCATTGCGAGTTGGAGAGATAAAGGATACCAGTATAATCCTTCTACCGGCTTTTATACCACCAGTATGGCCGCTCACTCCGTTTATAGAAGAAATACTGATTACAGAGCGTATAACGAAGGGGCTAAGTTTATGGCCTATTTGAATTATCAATTGTCTGACCAAGGTGGGCTTAAAACTTTTCTGAAAGATGTTTACTCCAATTATAAACATACATCTATCACCACGAGTGATTTCAAAAAGTTTTTAGAGAATTTTTCAGGCTTGGATTTCACGACTGATTTTGCAAGATATATTTTAGGTCAAAGAAAGGGACATGCTAAGCATGAGCATGTAGAAGAAAACCCTTATCACCCGAGACTCAGCAAGCAAGATTATCTAGATTTATTATAAGTGATTTGGCCCTCGCAAGAGGGCCTTTTTTTAATGAATTTCGTCGTTACCTTCAACCATAAAAAAATTATTGATTTTAATTGCCTCTTCTCTAAAACAATCCACCGCTGTATCTATATCCCCTTTTGATTTCGTCACTATTAAGACTTTATCACCCTCAGAAAATTTCGTTGAGCCATCAGGAATAACAAATGAACCTTCGCGCTTGATAAAGAGAACTAAGCAGCCTATAGGAAGATTAAGGTCTACAACTCTTTTTTCAACGGCAAAATCATTTTTATTAACAGTAATTTCTCTAATGCCATTTTTCGTTTTCTCGAGGACTTCAAAATCAATGGGAAAACTTGGGTCTTCGATAGCCTCATATAAAAGCCCTAATTTTTTTGCCAGAAGCTTTAAGGTCACTCCTTGGATCATGGCCGAAACCAGCACCACAAAAAAGACGATATCAAATAAAATATGCGCCTTATCACCCAACTTATCCGCTGCAAGACTCGCAAACACAATAGGAGTCGCACCTTTAAGACCTGCCCAGGAAATAAAAGTCTTTTCTTTGAAATTGAATTTACTAAAGGCTAAGCACAGAAATATAGTCACTGGTCTTGCAATCAAAATCAAAAAAAGTGCAATGATAAGGCCTTCCGGAGCAATCTCTATAAGCCTGCTTGGAAAAACAAGTAATCCAAGCATAACAAAAAGTCCTATTTGAGAGAGCCAAGAGATTCCATCATAAAAGCTATACAAAAAAGTTTTATGCAGAATTTTTCGACTGCTGATGAGAATCCCAAAGACATAAACCGCCAGAAATCCGTTTCCTTCCAGTTGACTCGCAATCGAATAATTCAAAAACAAAAATGAGAGTGTGAGAGCTGGATAGAGACCAATATACTCTAGATTGATAATATTATTTAAAGAAATAAAGGCTCGGGCCAATACCCATCCTACTGCAAGACCGACAATCGGATTTAAAAGAAAATCAATTCCAATTTCTGTAAGATTATAAGAGTCACTATCGATCAAGCCTAAAATAACTGTGACGAGAAAATAGGCCATGGGATCGTTACTTCCAGATTCAAACTTCAAGAGATTTTTATTGGGAGCGGTGACCTGAGATTTTTTATCTTTAAAAATGGAAAATACAGCTGCTGCATCAGTTGCGGCTAGAATGGCCCCTAGAAGAAAGGATTCTAGTAAACCAATATCCAGGATTTTATGCACAAAAAATCCCACGATCCCAGTAGTGAGAAGAACACCCAAAGATGACAGGACTATACCTCGAGCTAAATTATCTTTAATATCTTTGATCTCAGTTTCGATTCCCCCAGAAAATATAATCAAACAAAGGGCAACGAGACTTAAGGAGTGAGTAAGTTCATAGTTCTCAAAATGGATTCCCCCTAGCCCTTCACTTCCAGAGAGCATACCTATGAGCATAAATATAATAAGAATGGGGAGACCAAAGCGACTTGAGGATTTACTTAACAGAACACTCAATAAAAGAATGATTGAACTAGCTAAAAGAAAATTATTGAGAAATACTTCCATGGCCTAAATACTCAAGTTTTTTGGTTAATTATATTACACCTATTGACTTGAATGAAGGCAGCAAAATTGACTCATAAACAGTATTTAAACTGTAAAAAAAATTAATCGTATTTGATAATTTTTAAATTTTCAGTTTTCAGTCCCATTTCTGTGAACTCTCTGGCCATATCATCTATGAATATTCGGATGTCATTTCTTATGTATATGACAACGCGTTTGCCTCGCTTTAGTAACTCTTCTGCCATAATATGATAATAATTATGAAAGGTGCTACCAGCCATAGGCTTATTGGGAACCACAATTTCTACGATAGAGCATCGATCACTTAAACTTTCAACATTCTCCATTGCTAATTTTGTCAGCTCTGGTCGGCTTAACCTATTAAACCTTGAAGTGATATCTACGCTTGACTGGTGAAGTCGCCTTTCCGCTTCATCGGTATCCTCTATAATAACGCAGGAACCTTTGATGGTTTCTAGATCTTGATAGTTGGGATTTAGTTCTATATGAACTTCGTTGAAATTCTGGGTGTCTAAACTAAAGTGTTCATACTTATGAGAAATGACTAGATCGTTGTCAGGCCTAAAAAAGTAAGTTAAGGCTTTTTTGCCTCCTCCACCATCCTCTTCAGATAAAAGGTTACGAGGGTTATACACTTTACCATTATAAAGAAGCAAAATTGAATGATCTTTTATCGCAATGGTGAATATACTTCCTTCTCCTTTTTCGGGATCAAGTGAGTTTAAAACTAATTCCATCACATATGCAGCGAGACGTAGCACCTTATCTTCTTCTAGCACACCTGCTACACCCGATTTTTTAAATAGGTCTGACACTTTCTGTTCTATAAGGTGGGGAGTATTAAAATCAGTAGCCTTGATAGCTTCATTAACACAACTTTTTGCTTTTAACTGATTCTTTTTATCTAAGTTATCGGCCCTGCGAAGGCGCTCTTCTAGAGTGCTTTTTAATTTAATTGAGTTTGCTGCAATACTTAATCCTTGATGAAAAAAGCCCAACATACTCATAAAAGTGAATGGATCCGAAACTGAACTTGGCATTTACTCTCCCTTTTTATTTCTTTTAGTCAATAAGCTACATCATCTATTGATTTTCTCATTTTAAAAATTAAAAACTCAGAGTCACTATCAGTATTATTTTCTAGATAATGCTTTTCACCTGAGCCTGCATAGAAACAAACACTATCGCCTTTAGATAAAGTCACTCGACTCTCACCTTCCACCGCCTCAAGAGTTCCTTTGGTGACGTAAATAATCTCATCAAGGTCTTTATGAAAATGAGGCGCAGAAGCTTTCGTACCTGGACGAACTTTTTCAGAGTAGAGAGACAATTGTTTGGTAGAAAATATTTTATCTGAAAGAGCGTAGGGATAATCATCGCTTGAACGTCCGGAGGGAATAGTATGTTTAATTTCAGAGGATCGTTTAATTTCCAAGTCTACTGCCAATTTTTCTTTTTACTGGTCCAACCTATTCCTGGATTAAAACTATTGGTGGGATCAAGTTTTTTATAATGAATTCGAAGCGGCTCTTTGGCGTAATACTCATGACCGACGTTATGCTCGGCTGGATACTCAGCCCCTCTGGCATCATATGTTTTTAATAATTCTTTTTTAAGCGCTTTGGCATCCACGCCTTTTTTCACCACATAATTTTGATGGAGCACATGACAAAAAAGGTGTCCGTAGTAGAGTTTTACATCAAGCACATCATCTATCTCAGGAGGGAGTTTCTCAAACCATTCCTTTTCATTTCTTGGGAAAGCGATATCCATGGTCATCATATCCCCAAGTTTTTTTCTGTTGAGTGCGTGATAGCGGCCGATGGCACTTGCTGCCACAAAACGATGAAGGATGGCTTTTTTCGCTTCCTTTTCATCACACTCAAAATAATTTCCCTCGTGCTCTTCAAAAAAATTAGGAAAAAACTCACGAGCTTCATCCACGGCACCATCGGACATTTCAATAATCCAATGATGTTCATAGAGATCACGGTACTCTTCCATTCTTTTGGGTAAATGATTAGGCCAAAACCAAATAAGAAATTGCATCAAGCGATCTGAAAATTTATCCGGCAAGAACCAAAACTTTCCGGCCATCAAATCAACTTTGCGTTTTAAGTTAAAGAGCTTAGGAATAAAACTTGGACCGATCTTATCGATGACCACATGATTATCTTTTCCATATTTTTTGGCAAAGTCATAACAAACTCGATGCAAGTACTCACCTGATGTAGGGAGGTTTTTGAACTTACCAAGAATTTCCCGTCTTATTTTCCAAATCACATCAGGGCTATTCGTTCCCACATAAAAAACTTGGGTGTTCTTAGGCTTAGGATAAGTATCAAGTCTGACTGCAAACACGGCTATTTTTCCGGCGCAACCAGAAGCGCCATAAAGCCTTCTTCCGTCAGCATTGAATCTCGCGGGAGTTGATGAATCAACTTCACGCACTCGTATATGATATTCATTATCTGAGGCGAGTTTATCGGGGTGTTCTATATCCTTATCTTTGAATTTTTTGTTTTGAAGATTGTCTAAAATCTCCTCAGGGGAATTGCCCAAATTCACACCTAATTCATTTACAAGATTCAACTCGCCATTTTCATCAATCTGAGCGTAGATCGAAAGTTCAGTATAAGCGGGACCTCTTTTTACAAGTGCGCCACCTGAATTATTGCAAACTCCACCGACGATAGAAGCTCCAATACAAGAGGAACCAATGACGGAGTGAGGCTCACGTCCATAGGGAATAAGTTTATCTTCCAGTCCGAATAGCGTACTGCCAGCAAGACCTATAATTTGTTTTCCTTCATTTATAATATGTATTTGATCAATACGAAGTGTGCTGATGACAACGATGGGCCTATCATAGTCGTCACCATTGGGAGTAGAGCCTCCGGTGAGACCCGTATTTGCAGCTTGCATGATAACGATAATATCAGCCTTCACACAGACTTTGAGTATCTCCCAGACTTCAACCAGTGTTCCAGGTTTTACGACTGCGATTGCCTTGCCTTCCCCAAAACGCCAACCTTTACAAAAAGGCTCCATATGAGCCTCACTTGTGATGGTATATTTATTACCGGCTATCTTACTGATTTCATTGACTACAGATTGATTCGACATGAACCGATTTTAGCAGAATGGAACTTGATTACAAAGTTCTTATTTATTAATGTCAGGCCAATTTCTATCGGCTTTTCGAATAAACTCAGCTTGGTTCTCTGACCACTTAGCGGCAATATCTGAATTATAATTTAAATATAAGACTCCCTCTACAACTGTAGCTGTCCTTAAGTCCACATCCGCGGTATAGCCTTGTGCGACCGCCCAAGCACAATAACCGCCATAAGCTGGTGCATACTTTTTAGGATTCGATTTAAAAAGATCAAGATTTTCCTGATTTCTAAATTCATAATAGGCTCCCTCATACTCATACTTAAACTCACCTTTCCCCTCAATAATATCTTGAGTTTGATAAAGCTCAACTACATCCTTGCCATCTACCGCTTTGTCACTCCAAGAACTCTTATTCGTTCGAGCTGTGGCACATGATACTGATACTAATAGAATCCAAGCTCCTATCACTGATTTTAAAGCTAAATTATTCATTTTCATTCTCCTTTGATTATTAGTGACAAAAGTTTAGTTTTTATTACATGTCTTTTTCAAAAGACTGCTTTAGGATAAGTCTATGAAAAGAGTCATCATCATTGGAACAACAGGAAGTGGAAAATCGACTTTAGCTAAGAAATTAGCTAAAAAACTGAATTGTCCACATATTCAGCTGGATTCTCTTTTTTGGAAGCCCAATTGGCAGGAAGCCAGTGATGAAGAGCTCTTTTCTAAATTGGAGAAAGCGGTGGCGCAAGACTCTTGGGTCTTAGATGGCAATTACACCCGGACAAATTTTATCTCCTGGCCAAAGGCAGACACCGTAATTTGGATCAATCTCCCTTTATGGCTCACATTTTATCAAAACTTCACTCGTTCATTTCGAAGGGCCTTAACTCAAGAAGAACTTTGGGTGGGAACAGGAAACAAAGAATCATTTAAAAAAATGTTTTCTCGTGATTCAATTTTGATTTGGCTTTTTAAATCATACGGACCTCAATTGAAAGCAAACCAGGAAAAGATGAAAGATCCTAAATTTTCACATATTAAATTTTATCGCTTGAGATCGAGACGTGAGATAAATGAATTTATTAAAGATATAAAGGAATAATGAATGAAAATACTCGTTATCGGCGGTAATTTATTTTTTGGAAAAAAACTAGTTCATAAGCTCATTGAAAATAAACATAGTATTACAGTTCTTAACAGACAAAACAATGCAGATGATTTTGGCGATAAAGTACATCGGATCAAATGTGACCGATTAAAAAAAGAGGACATGCAGCGAGCACTTGGTGAAACTCAATGGGATATTGTTTATGATCAAGTCTGCTACGACTATCAAACAGCCAAAGATTCATGCGAGATATTCAATGGTAAGGTAAAGCATTATATTCATACTTCTTCTCAGTCCGTCTATGAGCCAGGAAGTGAGATCAGTGAAGACGCCTTTATTCCAAGCCAGCACGAGTTTTCTGAACAAGCAGATCATAGAACTCAATATGCTGAAGCTAAAAGACAGGCAGAAAAAGCATTCGAAAGCTTTGCCCGTTTCCCTGTCTCTTATGTTAGATTTTGCATCGTGATAGGGTTAGATGACTATACCAAAAGATTTCTTTTCCATATTAATAGAGTAAAAACAGAAAAGGAGATTTTCTTTCCTAATTTAGAAGCTAAAATTTCCTTTATCACGTCACAGGATGCTGCCAATTCCCTTTATCATATAGGTATGAATCAAATTACCGGTCCTATCAATTGTTGTAACTCAGGACATATAGCTCTCAGTAAGCTTATGAAGTTTATATGTGATAGAACAGGAAAAGACTTAATCGAAGCTCACATACAAACTCAAGAAAACTCATCTCCTTATGGCATAGATCAAAATTGGTATATGGATAACCAAAAACTTACAAGTTCGGGATTAAAACTTGGACCTGTAGAAATTAAGGTGAGAAAACTTATAGAAGAAAGTTGTGAGCTTAGTTGAAACATAATATAAAAACATAATAAGGAATAATTTTATGAGCCTTGATGCAATAGGAATTGCCTGTCGTGATTTAGAAAAATCTATTCGCTTCTACGAACTATTGGGATTGGAATTTAGTGCCTCTGGCTCAGAGCATTATGAAGCCACTTCAAAGACAGGAATGAGAATCATGCTTGACTCCTTTGAGCTTATGAAAAAAATTAACCCGAAATGGAACGAACCAGAAAAACCAGGAATTACACTTTGCTTCTTGCAAGACTCTCCAGCGCTTGTCGACGAGACTTTTCAAAAGATTGTTGATGCAGGTTTTAACGCTGAGAAGGAGCCTTGGGATGCATTTTGGGGTCAGCGCTACTCTACCGTGAAAGATCCGGACGGAAATCAAATTGATATTTTTGCGTCTATAGATAAATAAAAATACCAGACATCCCCGAGCGGTCTTGTCGGTCTTAAACTCTGTCTATTCTTAAGTTCAATATTGCTTAGCCAACTATTTCAAATATAATGATTCTTTATATTTTTTATGGAGGTTTTATGAAAAAATTAATCGCTATTGCAACATTATCTTTAGCAACCAGTTCAGCATTTGCAGCTCACGGGCCTGCGGGATGTGGACTTGGATCAATCTTATTTGAAGGTAAAGAGGGAACAATGTTTAACGTTCTTGCTGCAACTTTCAACGGATCATCAGCTAACCAAACATTTGGTATGTCATCTGGAACTTTAGGATGTGAGGATGCTGCTACTGCAAAAGTTTCTTCAGTATCTTTTGTTGAAGGAAACACTGTTGCTCTTTCAAATGATATTGCTAGAGGTCAAGGGGAAACTCTTACTGCTTATCTAACAATGATCAACAAAGCAGATGCTGACACAACTGTGTTAAAAGCAAATTTTTCTCAAATTTTTGCTAAAGGCAATACTTCAGCAGACATCGATTCAAGAATTAAAAATCTTTTGTAAGAGGTTTATATTAATTTCTTAAAAAAAATTAGAGGGGCCAATTTTTTTGGCCCTTTGTTATTGTGTCTCATTCAAAGCTCTTTTGCATCCGTTCAACTCGAACACGTCCCTGAACAATGGCTTCATTTACTGCGATACAATAAGAACTTATGGGGTGGCATCGAAAGTGAAGTTGACTCAAAGAATTTTTTTTTAGCCAAGTCGGGAAAGACTGATCCCGCATCTGAGCTAGCGGCAAATATAGAAAATTTTCGTATCCCGATCGAAAACTTTAAAGACCCAAACCAGCACCCCATCTGCCTTTTCCCTGGACGTTACCTCTTTCTCAAAACTATCGGAAAAGTTAGGACTGAATTTGATTTAGATAAATGTAGCGATTTTAAAACTTTCAAAGATAAGCTTGAACTAAGTTCCGTATCAGTCGTCTTTTCCTCCTATTTCATCAATAAACCCGCCTCGGCGTTTGGACATACCTTTTTTAAACTGAATAAGGACTCTCCTCTCAAAACTGATTTGCAATCTTACGGAGTCGATTTTAGTGCACAAGTGACGACAAAAAATCCTATTGCCTATGGAGTACTCGGTATTTTTGGTGGATTCTATGGAAAATTCAATCTCATGCCTTATTTTTTAAAACTCAGAGAATATAACGATTATGAGTCAAGAGACCTCTGGGAATTTGAGCTCAACCTAAATGATGACGAGCTTGATCTTTTTACCGCCCATCTTTGGGATATGAATCAAGCTGCATTTGATTATTTCTATTTTTCTGAAAACTGCTCTTATCATATCTCTCGCTTTATCGATGCTGTAAAGCCCGACTGGAAAATCATGGAGGCCATTTACGAGACTACGATACCTATAGATACACTTGCTCCTTTAAAAGACCAAAAAAAAATCACTCAAGGTATTTATTTTCGTCCCTCTCAACAAAAAAGATCTCAACAAAAATTAGAGAAACTCAATAAGTTGGAAAGAAGGGCCGTAAAAAACTCTTTTAACAATTTAAAACTAGCAGAGCTTGGAGATTTTAATAGAAATCAAAAAGCCAAAATACTTGATGCCATTATCGATTTCACCGACTATAAATATCCCACTCAAATGCACCTCTCTAAAGACAATCCTATCCAAGACTTTAAAAGAGAAGCTCTCATTGCGAGAAGTCAAATTGAAGTGACCTCTCAGTCAATTGAGAAGTTTCAGGTTGAAAAATTTGATTCAGGACATAAGGCCAGAAAATTTGGTCTGGGCGCAAGGGGTGGAGATAGAACTGGAATGGAGTTCAGACATCGTTTTGCTCTTCACGATATTCTAGAGCCGCAAGGTGACGTCTACTCTCTTTTCTCTCTTGAGATGGGAAAAACACGGTTTTTCTTAGAACAAGAAACAAATAAGTTCCTTTTTGAGGAATTAGAAGTCGCCCATGTTGAGGCCTTAAGACCCATAAATTTTCTCGAAAAAAGAATCTCATGGAATTTCGATTTTGGACTTAAAAATAGATTTGAAATTGTCGCTCCTTTTTTAAATATTGGAGTCGGTCCCTCAATTGCCCTTGGGAAGCAAAATTTCACCTTATTTTTTCAGACAGAAAATAACCATCTTTTTAATGAGTACCTCTACCAGCAGAGCTATCTTGGAGCTAACTTTCAATGGCTCTTTAAAAAAGATAATTTTGGATTTAAAGTGAACTTTAAAAAATACCGAGACCTTGTACTAGCACAAGACAATGTGGATATTGTACAAAGTGAACTTAGCTATCTTCCCTCAGAGAACTACCAAATCGCCGCTGAGACATTAAAGTCTGATCTAGAGGAAAGGACCTCACTCCTTATTTACGCCTATTATTAGAGTGAGCTCGTCTTTTCTTTAACACTTTTTTCCTTTTTGTCGTCCACTTTAGTGGGATCATAATAAGGTGGTGTTGAAGTCGGCTTTACTAGCCCATTTGACTTAGGTAAATTGTTCTTTTTTAAGTCTACTGCGCGGTTGGCACAGGCACCTAAAAATAAAATAATAAATATAACCTTTAAAACTTTCATGCCTTAATATTCACATAATGATAGCTCCCTATCCTTTTGGGAAAGATTTAAAAACGTTTAGAAATCTACAAATTTGCTTCAAAAAAAGGTGATTATTTTTGTTTAGATTCTCGTTATTATAGCGAGTATTAACCGTAGGAGGACTTATTAAAGATGATTTAGACCTAAAACAACGAAAAATCGGGGTTGAAATTGAATTAGGAAATATGTCTCCTGAACTCTGCGCTGAAATAATCTCTCAGAAAACAAATTGGAATATCGAGCAGGTCCACGATGACCTTTTTCTCTTAAAATCTCCACAGGGTGATTACAAAGTGGAAACCGACGCTGAGATTATTAAAAAAATGTCGAAAGAAGCCACTGAAGGAGAAGGTGATAGCTTCTCCAATATAATTAGAGAAGGATTTGATTCTTTAAAAGGAACTATCGTTCCCATTGAACTTGTCAGCCCTCCGCTCCCTCTCGATAAAATTTCTGAATTGGATCAAATATGTGAAGACTTACATAAGAGGGGCGCAAAAGGAACTCAAGATTCCTTCAATTACGCTTTTGGATTGCATCTGAATCCTCAAGTGAAACAATTAGATCATGTACATATTCTAAAAAACCTTCAGGCTTTTATTATTTTGTCCGACTGGCTACACGATCAAATTAAAATAGATACAACGAGAAGGCTGACTGGTTTTGCTAAGGATTTCCCCAAGGACTATGCAAAGAAAATTATTCAAACCAACTATAAGCCCAGCCAGACAGAGTTTATTGATGATTATTTAAGTTTTAATCCTACAAGAAATCGAAGTTTGGATATGCTTCCTCTGCTTAAGTTTATAGACCCAGACAGAGTGACCAATATTGTTGATGACACAAGAGTAAAAAGTCGCCCTACCTATCACTATCGACTTCCAAACTGTATGTTAGGTTCTCCATTTTGGAGTATTAATACAGAGTGGAAGAGATGGAAGAAGGTTGAATGGCTGGCAGAAAATGATGTTTATCTTGAGGGAGCGACTGAAGCATTCAATCAGGTTAAATTAAAAAATTCATTCAGTAATAATGAATGGATTGCCATCTTAAATACCCTCATCATGGAATCAGAATGAAACCCTTAATCGGAGTAACAAAACCTCTTCGAGGCGGGCTCATCCAAAATCTCTGTATTCGTCTTGCTATTTTTATGACTGGAGGAAGAAGTATTAATCTTACCTCCGATAAACCCCGGCTCGACTTAAACTTAGACGGATTAATTATTTCCGGTGGAACCGATATTCACCCCGAAGTCTATAGCGGTAGCGAGTTTAAACACAATTACTCCTATGACAGGGAGAGGGACGAAATGGAATTGAACTGGCTTAAAAAAGCTGAATTTGAACAAATTCCTACTCTATGTATTTGTCGAGGCGCTCAACTTTTAAATGTTTACTATGGTGGGAGTTTGTTTTTTGATATTTCCAAAGCCTACAAAAATGCTGATTATCCGAACTCACTTTTCGCAAAAATATTTTTTAGAAAGCCTGCTCGAGTTCTTTCGGGAAAAATCCGCGACATGATCCAACAAAATAAATTATCCGTGAACAGCCTTCACACTCAAGCTATCGCAACATTAGGAGGCAAGCTAAAGAGAACAATGATTGAGGATAACGGAGTTGTTCAGGCCATAGAACATAAAGATTTGCCCTTTCTTTTGGGTGTACAATTTCACCCAGAATTTCTTATTCATCGAAAGGAAATTCGACGAATTTTTAAGACCTTAGTTAGTTTCAAAACGAAAACTGTGTAGTAATTTAAACATTTTTTTTTCATCGCTAGGAATATATTTGAGACGATCTCTTATATAATTGGATGGTGGAAAATCTTTTTAATGCCTTAAATTTAGTTGATAAACTACTGAGCGAAAAACTATTCGAAATAAACGAGACTTCGTTTACTTCCTATCGAGTTTTATCCCTTCTTCTTTCATCAGCTTTTCTCTTATGGCTTGGAAAAAATAGTCAAAGATTTGTTTTTAGAGTCCTACAAAGAAAAAGTAATATGAGTGCGGGAAGTCGCTATGTCATAGCAACACTTTCTAAACATATTATTCATATTATTGGGTTTTACGCAATTCTCCTTAATGCTGGATTTGATTTTAAAACTCTTACAGTTGTTATCGGTGCATTAGGGGTGGGGATTGGTTTTGGACTCCAACATATTATTAATAATTTTGTTAGTGGAATCGTCATTTTATTTGAACGACCAATCAGTGTAGGCGACAGAGTTGTCGTGGAGGGAGTTGAAGGTGATGTTGTTGAGATAAATGCTAGGGCAACAAAGGTGAAAACTAACGACAACATTATGCATATTATTCCAAATGGAGATTTTGTAACAAAAAAAGTGATCAATTGGTCACATGGAGGAGCAACAGTAAGAAGTAGGATCGCCGTATCTGTAGCCTATGGAGAGGACCCTGAGCAGGTGAAGTCGGCACTTATAGAGGTTGCAAATGAGAATAATCATGTTCTTCAAAGTCCAAAACCTGACGTTTTATTCATTGAGTTTGGAGACTCTTCATTAAATTTTGAATTGAGAGTTTGGACACAAAGTCATATCAATAGGCCAGGCATATTAAAAAGTGATCTAAACTATGCCATTGCTAGAAAATTCGATGAATTAGGTATTGAAGTGCCCTATCCTCAAAGAGATATCTATGTGAAAGAGCTTCCTAGTGGGTAATTACGCTGTATTATAGTTAAAGATTAAACTAGTTTTTTTTCTTCTTAATATTTTAAAAAATAGCAAAATTTAGCTAGCGAGCTTTAAAAAAAAGCTTAAAATAGAGGGAAGGAAAAATGTGAAGAGATTTTATGTCTGATAAAATTAAAATTTTACTTGTAGATGATGAAAGAGATATTCTTGAAGTTTTTACAGATATTCTTACCGACCTGGAGTACTCGATTGAACAAGCTATCGGATATGATGAGGCGATAGAAATTTTAGACAAAATGAAAATCGATCTCGTTATTACCGATGTTCGAATGCCCGGTAAAGATGGAATTGAACTGCTTAAAACAATAAGATCTAAAAATAAGGATATCCCTGTTTTGGTTTCAAGTGGATTTACTGATTATAAAACAGACGAAATACTTGGACTTGGGGCCTCAGCATTTCTAAGAAAACCTTTGTCTTTTACAGATTTAACCTCTGCTGTTGAGAGCGCACTCACGAAATGAATTCAGATTCAAGAGATACGAAAACTCGTCTTGAACATTTAAGAACGTTAAGGATCTTAAGTGTCAGTAAAGTGGGTAAGTCGGCTGCATTTATGATCCCGACTCTCTATACACTAAGTACTTATGGGAAATCTTATTTCCAGTTTAATTTAATTTATACTATTCTATTCAATGCTTATTTTCAGCCTGTATTTTGGTATGGATCAAGACTTCACGACAAAATTGAGGCAGGAGAAAAAGTTCTCAATTATGAAGAGCTTCTTAAAGTTCAAAATTTTTGGTTTTGGGTCGGAGTCCTTCCTGGTTCACTTTTCTGGTCATGCTTAACTATCTTTAACTTCCCCTCCAATGAAACTGTAGTGTTTTTATACCTTTTCCTTTTAGGAAGTCTCTCGGCGATATCTATTAGTTATTCTATTTCAAAAAAAATGGTGTGGTCTTATGCTCTCATTCTCTCTACCACTATGGGGATTATGTCCTATATAAAAGTAACTCCCTTTCTAAGTGTCGGTATCGTTGTTTATTTGATTTCAATTTTAAAGCTGTCTAAAGAGACGGGGGCGTTTATAGATGAAAACCTCAAACTTACACTGGAAAAAGAGAGCTTAGTTGATCAGCTTAAAGAGCAAACTGAAATTTTAACTCAATCTCAGGAAATAACCCGAAATGCAGGAAAAGCCTCAGCAATATCTCAGATCACTAACTCGCTATCCCATGAAATAAATAACCCACTTCAAATTATAAAAATGAATGTCGAGAGAGCTTTTCTTAAATTGAAGAATTCTGACAAACCTGTTGATGTGGAAAAATTAAATAGCATTCTTCAAATAATAAATCGCAACACAGATCGAATCACGAGTAAGGTTAATAGTCTCCAGTCAATTTCTGAGGGTGGAGGAGAGCTCGTCCAGTCTGTGGAAGTCAATATGAGTGAACTCATTGAAAGTGAAATAAAAGTCTTAACCAGTACCAAGAAAAATGAATCTGTAAAAATTGAAACTAAATTAGATGAAAATATTTTAGTTAATGGACATGAATAGTCCATTAGACAGATTTTTATTTCTCTTTTTCAAAATGCCTTTGATGCTTCTGTAGCGACCGACAATAAAATAGTTCAGATTCTCGTCAATCAAACTGAAGGATTTCCTATATTGGAAGTTATAGACTCCGGCGCGGGTGTTCCTAAGGAGCTTAGAGAGAAAGTTTTTGAACCTTTTTTTTCCAGTAAAAGTAAAAGAGAGAGCTTAGGCCTTGGATTAAGTACTGCAAGAAGCCTGGCTGAGAATATGGGAGCTAGACTTTATGTCTCAAGTCAAAGCCCTAGTACCTTTCGCTTAGAGTTCCCTAAATCATAAGATTGTTGGCAAGAGTTTGATTCTGCATTTCATTCTCATGTTCTAGATCAAAATTTGGATTAAAGCTTCGACTATTGATTCCGCGATTGCCATCATAGTCTCCTAAGCGAAGCACACCATTAATAGTTTGAAGGGCCCTGGACTCTACACTTCTATTTCGAAGTCTTGAAACTCTTGATTCAGGATGTCTCTCACTAGTGGCTCCATTGGGAACAGCACTTGCAAGCCCATATTCACTACCCTCTCCAGAATTTCTCCAGTTAAGCATTCGACTGGTGGAATGATTTCTATTTAAATTAAGTGTTTCAGCTTCATTATAATAGAGCTCTCTTATTTGCCCATTAGGAAAAAAGCCATACTCAGGAACAACGTCGCTTTCGCTTATATAATTAGTTTGCTGTAAACTCGACAGTCGTTGATTCGCATATAACTCTGAGGTTCCTCTATTCTTATAGCGTCCAGTAGTTTCTCCATTCATAAATTCAATTAAAGGCCCTGCACCAAAAGCACCAAAGGTGACTGAGCTTAAATTGCGTCTCATTGAATCATCAATAGAAGGCGTATGGGCAACAATCTGATCCGCTACGTACGCAAATCCCTGGGCTAAAGCACCACCAAGGCTGTGCCCTGTGAATACAACCTCGTGTCCATCGCGAATAAAAGGTACGAGTCTCTCCATAACATCGGAGTAGTCGACTCGATTAGGATTGGCTTCAGTATCTGGATAATAAAACTGATTAAAAGCGTACGTGGCATCGGAAAATGCATCGCGACCATCAAGCTCCCCTGATTCAGGATCGACTGACTCTGTCCCTCTTGAAACCAGCATGATTTTCGCTTTTTCTCCTCTAAATGGCGGAAGCTCCCTATGAATCTCGGCATAAAAACCAGTTTCATCATCTTCAAATATTTGTAAAACTTCCCATCTATCATTTGGAGGTGTATTTCCCTCATAAATATTACCGCTAGCTACTAATGCGATGGCGTGAGTTTCTTCTATCTCCTCTTGGCAAGCTAATGCTTCCTGCCTTGCCTCCGCCATAAGCTCTGGTGTAACGAAACTTTCACTCAGAACCTCAATAATTTCACCTGAAGTATCTACTAGGTTTGATAATTCTTCACCTAAATGTTCTGAACCAAATTGCTGAAGAGCTCGACAACCACCTTGATCTATGGTCAATTGATCTTCAACGGAGACGCTATTCGATTCTAAAAGATAATCTTCTATCTGTTTTTCACTTGCCGCTGGAACTCTTGCTTTAAGAATTTTTTTATTCAGATCAAGTAAACATTGACCGTACAAATACTGCTCTTGGTGAGCTTGAGTTCTTGAATCATAATGGGGATTTATTTCTGATCGATTATTACCAAGTATTGATCTTCCATCTGGTGAATAAAACTGTCCAGGTCTTAGACCCTGGGGCAGTACACTTTGATTTGAATAAGCTCCCGGATTATAGGGTGGAGAAGGTCTGGCCCCAATTGAATCAAGAAGGCCTCCAACCTCCCCTCTTTGAGAGAGATTTCTTAATTCCTGATCAATAGTGGCTGGCCTTGACATAAAACTTTGCCCAGGTGATTCGTTCAAGGGCTGACCTTTAGAAAATAAAGACGTTGAACTTAGAACTAGAACTACACAAACTAAAGCTTTCATACTTTAATTATATCGGAGACATAAGTTATAAACTTTACTATTTCAATCAATTAAATGCGGCTCGTAGTTCCAACAACTTACACAAGTTTCTATTCAAAATTTTAGCCAGTAAAGTTACTGCTAATTGAGGTTTAGTTGAATTTCGCCCAGAATTTCTGCCAAAAATTGTTTTTTTGAGTGAACTAGACTTATTCTTCATCTTCCAAGGAAACACCAAAAAAGAGCTCCTTACGGCGAACAGCCTGTTTGATTTTTACAGCGGAGCGTTCAATAAGCTTAAAAGACTTATCTTCTTCAATACCAGGATAGTTTGCTTTTAGTTTATCAAGTGAGATTTGAATCACCATCAGGGGGTTATTAATATGATGACTAATTATTTCTCGAAGAAATTCTTTTTTAGAGTCTTTCATAGACAAAACTTTAACATGTATCTTACGACTGAGGTACGACAAGGATGTCGTTAGATTGTATATAAGAATTTATTTAGAAAACTTGAAGGCTTTCGAATAACCAACGACTATATACCTTTGCTCATAGGAAATTAAAAAACCACGAGAATTAACTATAAAATTAAATTCTTGGTTTAGGATGGTTCTGTGCTGATTTGTATAGGGAATGGAATGAACAAGTAAATTCTCCATACCATTATATATACTAGCACGGTCCTCCTCATAGATCCTCTCCATCACCTCTTCCGGAGAAAAACCATATCCATTTTCCAAGCCATAGATTTCATACATCTCAGGAGACCAATACTTAGCTTCATTTTCAAAGTCCCATTCCCAAATTCCCACTATGGGTCCCGGAATTCTTTTCTCTAATTCTCTTTTGTCCTGCATGACTAGACCATAAAGTTTAGGACTCTCATCCCTGTGGACTGCCATATTGTGAATATAATTTCTTGCTGCATCTATAGAAAGAATACCCTTTTGTTCGCTACCATGAAGGCTATTCATATAAGCAAAAAAAACATCATCATCGATTTTTTTTAAAAAACGGATAAAGCTAGCCGCATTGAGCTGGCTTTTACCAGCTTCAATTCTTTGATAAGTCCTAGCTGAAACTTCTAGCACTTCAGCCATAGCCTCTTGATTTAAACCAATTTTTTCTCTTGTGCCTCGCAAAAACTTTGCGAGTAAAAATTCACCCATAGAAAATTTTATGAAATTTTTAATAGAATCGGTACGTCAAATATGACGTTAAAAATATTTATTAAAATTTTTATGATTAAATAGAGTGAATGAAAAAAATATTGATCCTTCAAATGCGACCAGAAACTGAAGTGGCAGATGCTGAATTTGCTGCAATTCTAAAAAAAGCTGATCTAGATCAGGAAAATACGAAGAGAGTAAGAGTAGAGCAGAAAAATGATATAAAAATAGATCTTTCTGAATATTGTGCTGTCATAGCTGGCGGTAGTCCTTTTGACCTCTCAACTCCACTTAAACATAAGTCAGACAGCCAAATATCCGTCGAAAAATTTTTTGATTCTCTCCTTTTTGAAATTTATGAGAAAGACTTCCCTTTTTTAGGCGCATGTTGCGGAAATGGTCTTTTAGGAAAATTTTGTGGCGTTAATATTTCAAAAAAATATGCTGAGGCCATCGGTCCCATTGAAGTTGAGCTCACTGATGCCGCTGCCTTTGATGAATTACTTCTGGATTTTCCCACACGCTTTAAAGCACTGGTGGGTCACAAAGAAGCTTGTGATACCCTACCGAGTGAGGCAACTCTCCTTGTGACTGGCGAAGCTTGTCCGGTTCAGATGTTTCGACTAAAAAATAATATTTACGCGACTCAATTTCATCCTGAAGCGGATGAAGAACAGTTTTGCTTAAGAATAGATTTTTATAAAGACTATGGGTATTTTAGACCTGAAGAAAGTGACGAGCTCAAATCAAAACTTAAAGGCGTTAGTACACCCTACTCCAATCTTATTCTTAAAAGATTTGTCGAAAAATATCTAAAATAAAAATCGACTATTTTTTCTTATAGGCTTTAGCTGACATAACGACGATATTTGTCTGAGCACTAACACTTCTAATAGTTAATTCAAGATGGGTCGCACCGATGACAGCAGCTTTATCACGCAACTCTCTTCTACATCTTTCAATATTTATAGCAGGTGTTCTAGAATAGACTCCTGAACGACAAATTAAATTTTTGATAAACGCTAAATCTGTCTGTTCATCGACTTTATCAACGATGACAATACCTTTTCCAGAGTCGCTCAGATCATCCGAAAGATTGGCACATGAGATCAGTAGGCAAATAAAAATTAAAGAGAAGTATTTGGTCATCGTATTATAGAGACTAACTGTTTTATGAATGGATGGAAACAAAAAAGGGAGCATATAGCTCCCTTAATAGAGTGTTATTATCTAACTGTGAGAGTTATTCCACCATGTCGATTTGTTCTCAGTGCGGATCTATCTTCCGCGATATAAAGCCCTGCATCTATTCGACTTCTTCGGTCCTCATTGATTTTAAGATCAAAAGACTGATTTAATTCTAAGCGATAGTTTTCCATTGTCAGATCTCCCCCGATTGGATCCCGACTTATTCTATAAGTTCCATATATAGACCTACCGGCCTCTTCGTCCCGTAATCCCGCTCTTACACCTGCAGTGGATTCTCCCGTTCTTGCTGCTACATAGTATGGATCAACAACTATTTGAACTCTATTTGATAAGTTTGCTTGAACATTGGCGTATACTCGCCCACCTGTTACAACTGGAGTAAATCCACCTAATCGTCCAAATGTTCCTCGCTCACCACTTTCTCCTGTCTCTCGATTATAATAAGCTGAAAATGTATTATCGATCTCTCCTCCTACGGCCACTCTTACGCCATTCTCATTTTTATATACAATTTCACCACCAATCTCACTAGCTACGTATTGATCAATATTATTGTTGCTTTGATCGGAGTTAGAAATTTTATTGATCATATAAAACATTCCAATATCAAAAGAAGCTCGACCTCTGAGGCTTACGCGACTACCATCCATCTCAATTATAGGAAATTCTCTAGATTGAAGATCCGCTCCCCCACCAAAGAAAACAATATTCTGCTGAAGCGCTATGGACTCACCTAAACTTGTTTGAGCAATTTGTCTTTCATTTCTAGTAAAGGACATCCCCACAACAACCTGAGAGTCCCTCAAGGTGCCCTCTGACTCATTAACATAAGATATCCCACCAGTTTTAAACTCTTCACCAAGTCTAGTGTTTCCCATTATCCCTCGAAGTCTGATAGATCTTCCTAGATTAATTTGTAATTCATTATAATCCCTCTGATCTTCTGGTGAGAGGGCTCCCCCTGCAGCTGAAATTGCCACGTTTGCGATTTCAGTTAATTCCTGATCAAGCAATTCTCCATCAGCATTATAGGTCCTAACTGTCACGCCTCCCATTGTATTGCCAGCAAGAAGTGTTTCAGTAAGTCCTGCTTCACCATCTGATGAGTAAAGTTCACTCCAGTTTAAATTATAAACCTCTCCATTCTCACCCACGATGCGAACGATTTGATGTCCCCCACCCAGTGTTCTATAACCTTTAATTCTAATTTGAGATTTATCAAAACCACATTGAGAAGCAAATTCAGCACTCGTGGAAACTGCATCTCTACACACACCTGCTGCAGTTGGATCACCAGCAAGAGAGTTTCTCATGGCGTTCCACTGCATATCTGGATTTACAACAGTTCCAGAACTTCCCTGTCCTCCAGCCCTTCCGTAATCGTAAATTCCTGCAAGTCTTTGACCAAGGTTTGAAACCAAATAAATTCTTTGAGTTTCTGAGAGTCCTTGGCAAAGTTCGGCCATAGCCGCCATTCGATCCTCATGAGATTCAAATTCTCTTGATATCAACTGATCAAGCTCACTACCTAGTTCAGAATACTCCTGGGGCTTAGCGAGGACATCTCTAAAGACCGGTTCAAACGAGTTTCCAAAGCTTAGTTTCATAAAAGCTGAAAGCTCCAAGCCATTTTCTTCTAGTTCAATGTCAACGCTTCTAGGATCGGCTCCAGCCTCGATATTAAACTCAGGTGACTGTCCACATTTTTGAGGCTGAATGTCGGCAATATTAAGACTATTAACCTCAGCACCGAAATTGATGACTCCCTCAATTGATGTGGCCACATCAATAGGATCTTGGTTGGTTCTTGAAACTCTCTCTACAGCTTGTGAACTTAAACTTACCAATAATAACGACAACGCTACAACTCCCGTAAATAACTCTCTATAGCTAATTTACCAAAATTTGGGATCTCAGAGCAGTAACAATGGGTAACATTACACTAACTCCTTGAAATTAAAACAAAAAAGCCCTGATAACCAGGGCTTTTTTAATACTTCAAATTTGAGGGAGGGGTAATATCAGCAGTCCTTGGGTTGAGCCTTAGACTGTTAAAGGCGCGAATTTTTGATTCGCTTGAAGGGTCTGCATTCCTCGGTGTTTACTTTTAAGCAGCAGACCCCAGCTTAAAAGTTGGTAAGATTACCTTCCTTCTCTTTGTCTTGAAACTAGATTATCAGAGAAGAAAATTTTGTCATAGTAACACTAGGTAACATTTCATCTAGTCTATGAAATCAATTAAGAGATTCTTTTGAGCCGTTCTCATAACTCCATCAAATCCACCATCTTTATGCGGGCTCGCAGGTATTCGAACTACGACTCTTCTGGCCACTGACATACGCTCTAATACTTCTTTAGTAACTTTATATTCATGAGACTGAATATGTAAAATTCTTGTGCCCTCAGAAACTTTTTTGGGAATATACTTGTACTTTCCTTCTATCGGTATGAGGTTTTCGACCTCATCTTGAATAGCGACAAACATAGGCTTATCTTTATCCAGTTTTATTTTTAGGGGACCAGGAGCTTCGTAGTCGAGAACACCATTGACGATATACTCAACCTTGTCTCCTGTCGTAACTTTGATAACATTAAAAGATATAGTAGAAAAACCATCACTAGCTAATCTTAAACCAAGTGCATCAACCTCTGGCTTAGGCTTACTCGCGCAACTCACTAGAAACATGACTAACAAAGCAGCTTCAAAGATTCTAATTAATTTCATGAAATCCCCTTCAAATTAAAAAAAGTACTGCCACTGAATTTCAGGATGAATGGCGAAATCTCTTTGCGCCAGGTACTTCCCATCAATTCCACTCTTAGTGGTCCCCCTATTATCCAAATAATCGAATTGAGTGTCTATTTTCTCCGAGCTAAAATAACTTCTCGGTGCTCCGTTCATAGACGCTCCCAATTGAAAAGCTGAGTTTTTCGTTTTAAAAATAAAACTAAAGCCCGTATAGATCTGAGGATAAACATAATTTAGGCCATGCATCCCCCATTCTCCTTGAATAGAATAACGATCACTAATATTAAACTCGGTCAAATGAGTTAAACTAAACTGATAAGGTTGATCGTTAAAAGGGTTTCGCCTATAAGAGTGTGCCCTTGTTTCTTCAAAAAAGAATTCATAAGTTAATGAGATATGAGTGGTTATAAGACTGGTTTCGAAAGTTGTAAGAGTAAGGTGAGATCTGATTGATTCCATAAAATAAGCATTCTCAACGTTTGGTAATTCATAAGAGCTAATATAGGTACTTTGAAGTCCAAGCCTTTGATGAGAATTTAAATTGAAAGCATATCTGGCGGCTAAAGTTTGAGAGTTATAGTTAAGATACAACCAAGGAGAAGTCCCTACCATAAAATTATTCGTGAGCCCACAACTTGAAATATAGAAGCCTGCGACACAATCACCTTGACTCAAGGTATAGGTATTGGGTGTCATATTATGTCCAAAAGTTTTTTTTATCTTTAAATTTTCTTTGGAAGAGAGCTTTGATGAGTTCAAGTTCAACTGGCTTATAGTTTCGGCTCGAGAGCTCGAATTGTAGATAAAACTGAGGATCAATGTGAAGAAAAGGAATTTAATCATTCTCTTCTCCTTCTGTCCATTTCTCCCAGATAAGAGTCAAAGAATCTAGTTCATCCTCGCCTTCGAGACCAATATTCAAGTTAGCTAACCAATGATTCTCTAGGCCCTCTTCAGTCGTTGTGCCAAAGCCTAGAAAAACACTATTTTTATAAGTGATGTCTTTACCTTCCATTTGGCTGGGAAGATAGAGATCCAAAATCTCTGGTTCTGATCCATCTCGCGTGGGAAAATATTGAAAACTAGGTGTTAACACTTCCCAACGATATAATACCAAATTTTCCAAAACGGATTCAGGTGCACAGTATTTAAGTCCATACTGCTTGCCCATACTTGAATATAAATTCCAACAACGTACTTCGTACTCTGTTACAACTGAAAAAATATGCTTCAGAGTTAATTTACGAGGATTCTCTTTTTCTAACATTTTATTTACGGTGTAAGAGATTCCATTTTCATTTGTTACCTTGACTTCAAGTTTCGCTTTTCCACAGAGAGAGTTTGGGTCGATCTCAACTTCACAAGTCGTGGTTGTTTCAACTGTATAGCCAACATATTCCATTTTAAAAGGAGTTAGGTTTTTCAGGTTAAAAAGAACATCTAGATGAATAGGTCTTTTTAAATCCATTTCTCCAGAATTTTCGTCTCGTTCATAAACCAAGAGTCTCATGGGGAGCTCTCCTGCATTTAAAAAGCGAGGTGAAGCTAGTCTTTGTGCATAAGCCGCTAAGATTGGATTGAATTCTCCCACCCAAATTTCATCCGCATTAGCTGGCTGGTTTAAAGGACTTGCATTGGAGTCGCCAAGACGTTCATTGACATCAATATTGCTCTTTTCACCACAGGCTAAAAATAGAAATAATAATAAAATCCGCATAAATCCTTTTCACACTATCTTTAATAATTATAAGGAGTTGATTCAAGGTAAAACACCTCCCCTGAAATAATTCTTTTAGACTGACTAAGTATTAAACACACGGCCTAAAGACAAAGAAATATGGATCAGACTGCTCCAAAAGGAGCGTATAAATTACCATTGACTTGAATCTCTTAGGTTTTAGGTCGAAGATGAGGGCAAGGGAACGTAATAAAAAGAGGAAGAATTATGAAAATTATTTTAATGCTACCACTTCTCATTTTGGTTTCTTGTGGTGCTGAAATTATTGATCAAGAAGAAAACACAGAAGATAACCCACAAGCAGTGACGCTCACAAGAAAGCAGCAAAGAACAATTCGCTATGATTGTGAGGGACAAGTGACTTCAGATAGAGTTGAGACAACGAATTCTGTCTCAAAGCGGATGCGAATAGACCCTAAAGACCCCACTGGAATTTGGTCTTTTAGAGCAAGTATGTCCGGAGATTCAGCAGGACAGGTTCAAGGGAATTCAGGCTATTTTACCATTGATATGGCTCCCACCGTCTTTAACCTACAGATATATGAGGGAATGAACCAGATCAATTATCTCTTTAGGCATTGCTATAATATTCAAACTCGCACAGAAGTAGATGATGAAGGCAATGAATATGATGTTCGTTATTGTGCAGACGATGTGGTAGACGGTGAAAGTGGCACAATCTATATTGATGTCACCTATGTCGTTGAAAGGGCTGAAACCCCAAGGGAGGTTAGAAAGACTCCCGAACAATGCTCTGAGAGTCCTTAGCCCCAACAAAAGTATGATAGTACCTGAAAATCGCATTTACAGTATTATGGTCGCCATCTCTGAAAACGGTGTTATTGCTCTCCAATCAGGAGAGCTGCCCTTTAATATAGAAGCTGATAAGAAATACTATCTAGGTGTCATCGAAAATAAGATATGGATACAGGCAAGAAAGAGCTTTGAGAATGGTCCTAAATCTGAACTGAGAACCAAACATAATATTATTCTAACCAATAATACCGATTATAAACCAGGGCTAGCCAATTCCAGTACCGTTCACTCTATTGAGGGCGCCCTCAAATTAGCTTCTCAATTGACTGAAAATGATGAAGAGATTTTTATTGGTGGAGGAATGAATTTATACTCACAAGCTTTAAGTTTCGTCGATCGACTTTATATGACGAGAGTTCATCAAAGCTATATAGACGGAGGAGCTTTTTTCCCCGCCTTTGATTGGAAGTTATGGAAACAAGTTAAATCTCAATTCCACAAAAATTCTCAAGGACCTAATTTTTCCATTGAAATTTATCAAAGAAAAAAATAGGTCCTTAAACTGACTCGTTTTATTATTGAGTTACCTGACCATAGTGATGAACATCTCTTTGAGGAAAAGGAATGGATATTCCTTCTCTATCAAAAGTAAGTTTCATATTCTCGGTTGTTTCCCAAAATAATGGCCAATAGTCCGAAGAATTGACCCAGGCTCTGGCATTAATATTAACAGAACTATCTGCAAGTTCTCCTACCATGACCTGGACTCCAGGCTCAGCTAAAACTCTACTATCTGACTTAAGATGATCTTCGATCAAAGTTTTCGCTTTCTTTAAATCATCACCGTAGCCAATACCAAAGACAAAATCCACTCTTCTTGTGGGCTTTGTACTAAAATTGACGATACTTGAATTGGCTAAAGGTCCATTAGGAATAACAATCGTCTTATTGTCCCCTGTCGTGAGTGTTGTTGAGAAAGTTGAAATAGATTCAACTGTTCCAGAATACCCTTGAGCTGTGATGAAGTCTCCTTGTTTGAATGGTTTCAAAAGGAGAATAATCACTCCTCCAGCAAAGTTTGAAAGAGATCCTTGAAGGGCAAGACCTACGGCTAAACCTGCTGAACCTAATATGGCTACGAAAGAAATGGTTTCAAATCCCATGGTATGAACTGTTGAAATAAAGACAGCTGCTTTTAATGCCCATGAAACTACTGATGCTAAAAAGCTTGCAAGTGAGGCTTCTATACTTCGCGCCATCAAAACTTTTTTAACTCTCGATGAAATCAGATTTGCAATTCTAAGTCCTATAAAGAGAAGAACGAGAGCTAACAATAAGTTTGTTCCATAAGTAATGACAAGAGTTTTCCCTTGATTTAAATATTCTTGCATTTTTATCCCCTAGTATTTTGCCACTAAAGCAGTTGTCGTTGTGTGATCTAGGTACTCTTCTACACCAGGGTTGAGCTGATTGTCGTATTGTCCACGATAGGAAACTTTAAGCGAGAAGATAGTACTCATTTTAACAGTAAGGGCAGGCTCAAAATTAATTTGATAATCCTCAGACTCGGTAAAGTTGGGAAGGTACTGAAGCATAAAAGAGTATCTCGTACTCTCAGTTAACTTTTGATCAATCTTTCCAACAATATTTGCTTTGTTGAAGTAAAATTCATCATCGCCATCATCGTCCGAAGTTGTTCTTTTTTCAAATGTATATCGATAACCCATTTCAAAAGATGCTTTAAGATCATCAGTTTTACTAAATTGATATTTAAGACCGATATCCGAGTTTTCTCTTCTTTCAAATCCTGTGAACTCATTTCCTTCAACGTTTTGACCTACGATTAAGCCTAACTTCTTAGAGAGGTCTTGAGTGACTTCAGCACCGACGATCCAGTTTCTCGCTGTTTCTTCTTTTTCAATTCCTTGAACCTTAGGATCATCTGCATAACTGAGAGTATAGTTTCCATAGAATCTATAGTCCCTGCCTCCTGGCTTATAACTCGTATCAGTTGCTAGGTTATAGGCTTCTGAAACAGCGTTTCCACCAGTTTCGACAATTGATAATGAACTTTCATTTGAAAATTTTTTCTCTTCAGCTTGAGCTGAAATCAAAGTAAATAAACCTAACATGATTAGAACTTGCTTCATGAAATTGATCCCCTTATGTATTATTTTGGAAGGCAATGTAGCCGAAGTTTTATAAGATGTAAAAATGAAAGAACTCGCTAAAAAATATTATGAAGCAGTCAATGACTATGATCCCAAAATGGTTGGGGCCATGATTACAGAGAATTATATTCAACATAACCCCTTTGTTCCAACTGGTAAGCAGGCCTTCTTGAATCTTCTGCCCGCTCTAGAAGTGCATAAGACAAAGATTTTAAATCAAAGACTCTTCCAAGATCAGAACTATGTCATCATGCATCATCATTGGACCAACGCTCAGCCTTTGGGAGCTTCTGAGCTTTCAGCCATTCACGTTATTAGATTTAACTCTGACAAGCTCATAGCTGAACATTGGAATGTAACCAGTACAGAACTTGATTTTGAAGGACCTAAAGAAATTACCAATAAGGGGCAGACTTTTGAGAACAAAAAAAAGATTCAAAATCTCTATCAAGGCAAAAAGCTTCATAGAATCTTTGGTGAAGAAAACTTTGTATTAGCAATCTATGAGGAAGATAGCTCGGCAAAGTACGATCTTTTTTTTATGGAAAATAAAACAATCAAAAATCAATGGAAGATTTATCAATACATTCCAACTGAAAATTTTAAAAATCAGAATACCATGTTTAATTTCAACTCTTCATTTTGATCAAAAATTTTTTGAATATAAGAATCAGGCCTGACCAGTACAGTTTTTCCAAAATAAGGTGACGTCTTATCCATTTTTATGACTTGTATGTACTCAGGAATATGTTCGAGTTTAGAATCACCAGAAGTAAGTAGAGTGTACTTGGTATAGTCTAACAATGAATAAATTCGTGTGCTCCCTACTTTAAAGTCTAATAATCTTCTCTGATCTTTGTAATGAATTCCCATTCCCGTTATATTTCCGGCACGCTCCTCTACAATTTTCATATAATCATGGGCATGAGTACCACTTTGTGAGAATTTAGTAGCACGAACCAGAGCTCCCGAAGAATCAATAACAGATTTCGCCACCGGAATTCGTTCTGACTCATAAGTTTTTAAAAGATCTATACTAAAATTAATTTTCATTTGAATCTTCCAGATTAAATTCACGGCATCAGCCAGACCCGTATTTAATCCCTGTCCTCCATTAACAGAGTGGACATGACATGCGTCACCAGCAAGAAAGACTTTATTTTCAATGCTATAGTTTTCTGCCACAGACTCTTTAACGGAGAATTGAGAGAACCAAGAACGCCTCTTAATTTTAATTTTATAGGGAGCTATGGCATTTCTTATCTTCGATAAAACTTCTTCTTCCTTAAAATCTTTTTTATCCATCCTTATATAAAACCTTTCAATATTTCCTTCCCTGGGAATTTTTGCAACGTCTGAAGTTTCACTCTGAAAAACAACAATTTCAGGATTCATCGGGAAGTCCGTATCAAACTCGGCATCCAATACCGCCCAGACGATTTCTGGTCGATTAAGGGGAAAGGGAATATTAAAATGGCTTCGAACAAAAGAACGAGCACCGTCTGCGCCTAAGACATATTGAGAGGTGAGACTTTCTCCATTTGAAAGTGTGCAAACACATAAGTCGTTTTTTATTTTAATATCTATGAGCTCGACTTCACGCCTGACTGAAATTTTTTCGTTTAAAATTTTTTCAATCTTTGCTTGTCCTAGCATCAGAAAATGTTTGTGATAACAACCTTCTAAACCATCCCACCATTCTGATTGTCGAGAGACGAACTGCCCTTGTTTAAAAACAGAGCTTGTCTTGCAAGGTAAGCCGAGGGGATAAATTTCGTTAAATAGTCCTGCTAATTCTAAAAATTGCAGAGTTCTAGCATTTAAAGCATCCGCTCTTCCTCGCTTTAAAGGCGCTCCAGCCTTGTCTAGTATCATAATTTTCAAACCAGATTTCTGAGCAAGATAAGCACTCAAAAGACCTACCGGACCTGCTCCTGAAATAATAAGATCGTAGATCATCTGGTATACTCCAAGTGTGGGTTTTCAATTCTCTGTGTGCCTAGGATTTGAATCCTTTGAAGATGTCTAGGCGAGCCGCTCGTAAACCTTTTCCTTCCATGCAAGAGGGTGAAATTATCAGCTAAAACGACATCACCATCTTTCCATTTATGGGCTAGACAATATTTTGGGGAATATATCCATTCCTTTAGTTCATTTACGATACTAGTCTTTGATCCATGCACTTCAAAACTTGGATGGTTTTTGAAATGACCATCCTCCTGGCTTGGTGGCTCGCAGTAGCGTAAGACAGGATAGTTTTTTTCTTGATGCTTACAAATAAGGGGAGCCGTCGTCTTACTATCATAAAACTCCATTTTTCTTTTATAGCTAAAACTAATTTTCTCCCAGCTCATTAGTGTTTCAGCGTCGAGATCTTCAATAATCTTTTTAGTAAATGAAAATAAAGTTTCTCCACCGTGATTTGAGAGAGGAGCTTTAACACAATTAAATATTTGCATTTCAGGAACTTCTTTTCGATACATTCCATCCCAATGCATTGGAATGTAAGAGTGATCAAAAATATGATCAGCTGGATTTTTTTGTTCCAAGAGATTTAAAACTTTTCCAAAAGGCCATAAACTTACCTCTCCAAAAGACTCACTAAACGCAACGAACTTTTTTTCTGACTCAAGGCCTTTAAATCCTCTTAAAACAATTAAATGTTCTTGGTGAAATATTTTCTTTAGGTTTTGAATAGATAAGGAATCAATTGACTCATTGTTCCCCTCAATCATCACGCCAAAAGGACTGAGTCTCTTCATTGTGCCACCTCAAAATAGCGAGCTTTCCCGTTACGATCTCGAACAAGATTTGCCCCAAGCTCCTCTGCCTGCCAGCGCTTCATGAGTCGCAGTTTCCCGTCGATTTTCACCGCAACTCCATGCCAAGGAGTCATCCATGTCTCCTTGCCCAAGAGCTGAATTCCTAATTTTTTTGAACCGCAGGCTTGGGGATGAATGGACAGTCTAACAGCACTAGGAAAAAGTTCTTCAATTAGATTCGTCCAAGCATTACTTCTTTGAATCATATGATAAGCTTTTTTTCGACTCTGTTTTTGAATTTGGCTTTTTGAAATCTTGATTTCTGGATGTAATTGATCTTCCACTAAAAATTTCACCAGTCCACAATACATTCTGTGAATTTCTGAGTGGGCGCTTTCAGCTTGTCCCCTTTTTACATCTGATCTTATTTGTTCAATCGATCGACCATGGGTGAGAACAAGAGCTTCTCTTATGGCTTCAAAGCTTTCTCCAGGGGCGATTTCATCTAAGTGAAAAGTAGAAAGATGGGAAAGTTTTAATTCCGTAATTAGGGAGTCTATGGACATTTGATATTCAGTGACATGATCTTCCTTCATTCCTACGACATCACTAAAGACTCTTCCATCTGAACAAATGATAATCTTCGCACCAGGAGTATAGATCTCTTGAATAGTTTCACAAAGAGAGTTTAAAAAAATTAATGATTGTTCTTCAGCAAGATCTGGAAGATGGCCGAGCACCTTGTTTAAATTTGGCGATTTTCCCGGAAAAGCAGGGAGCACAAACTCAATAGGATGATTTTTACGAACACTCTCATAGACTTTATCCAGGTGAGGAACTTGGCAGTGATGACAATTCTCATCACAATCTGAAATTGACCTCTTAACTTTCAAAAACTCGCCCAGAATTTTTTGAGCTATCGTTAATTCTTGGCTTGAAGTATTTTGTATACCGTTTGCGTAGTCTAAAATTTTCACACTTCCTCCTGTGACATTTCCTTAGGAGGTTTTTACAGCAACGCAGCGATAATAAAAAATGATTACATCTTATGCTTGTGAATGGTTTTTTTTATACCTAGAAAAAGTGATTCATAATGGCTTCGCACTGAGCTTCAGTCAGGGAATAGTTTTTACCAGCGATATCACTGCCACCCATAAGATTGCGGGTGGTATTATTCTCCAAATGCCCAAGATCACCCATAATATGGACGATTTCATGGGCTAATGTAGAGTAGGTCGCATCTGCCATAGGTACATTTGTATGCACACTATTTTCTTCAGAAATCCAAAAAGTTCCTAATAAAGGCCTATAACTTGGAAATTGTGTGGTTCTTTCTGAGCGAATAACAGACGACAAATTAATGGCGAAGGCAGATCCATAAGGTTTTATTTTTTGAAAAAGAAATCCTAGTAATTTTCTCTCGGGAATTCCCTCCAAGCCAATAGGAACTTCAGGCATTCCTAGATATGGGTTATTGACTAGAACTTGATCTTTAAATTTTTGAGGAAGCGTTACCTGAATAAATTCAACTTTATTGATCCCAATCCCGCAGTCTCCAAGACTCCTTTGTGTCTTTTCCAATTCACGATTCATGATCTGATCATCGGCCCACTTAGATTCTAAATCGAGGATAATAGTCAATTCAATTTGCCTGTCAGCCTGGGAAGTATAGGTTTTTTCAAGGGTTCCAATATAGTTAAAATAACTATTTCTTATGATCTCTTCATTAGCGGAAGCACTTGAAATAAATGAAGTAAAAAATAGACTCAATAGAATTTTGTTTTTCATTTGCCTGTCTTACCTCTCAAAAAGCCTTTAGACAAAGCATATTATGCATTGCATGAAAAACATTCTCATGATACACTGCGTTATCATCAAGAGTTTTTCTACTCTTTCACTAATTCCCTCTCATTTTTAAAGGATCTTCTATGAAAGTCTTCATGTACCTTTGGGTCGCTTTCTGCCTATGCACCTCTGCTTTTAGTCAGGACCTCATCTACAAAGTAAAAGAAAAATTAACAGAAAAACAATCTCGAAGGCTAGCGAGTGTGATGAATAAGTTTGAGAAAGTGGATAAACCACGTCGCTTCAAAAAGCGTCATCATAAAGCTTCACGGTTTGCTAAAAAACTAAGATTGAAAAAAAGAGAATTTCGAAAAACCACTTCAGTGAAATCTCAAATTGAAACTCTTAAACAAACTGGTTTATTCGATTATATTGAAGAAGATACCATCGAACATGAAATCGCTTTTCAAGTGAATGATCCTCATGCTGATAGACAATGGCACCATTCAAATATTGAGACTCTAGGGGCATGGGACTTTACCCAAGGTTCAGCTTCAGTGGTCGTGGCCGTATGCGATTCGGGTGTAGATGCCAATCATGAAGACTTACAAGGGGTAGTCCTTCCGGGATATAATTTCGTAGACGACAATAGTGACAGCTCTCCCTCTACCAATCATGGAACCCAAGTGGCAGGGCTTATTGCCGCCCAAACAAATAGAAGTGGAGGTCATGGAATTGCGCCCCTTTCGAAGATTCTCCCTCTTCGCATCACTAATGATGGAAATACTTTTCTCTCTACAATCGTAGAGTGTATTGAATACGCTGCCGATAATGGAGCCAAAGTTATCAATGTCAGTTTTACGGGGATAAACTCTAATGCTGTTCAAGCAGCTGGAGAATATGCAAAATCAAAAGGGGCCCTTCTCGTCTATGCGGCTGGGAACCAAGGACGCGACAGGGGAAGCTGGCCTGATCATCAAGATGTACTTGCAGTGGGAGCGACGACTGAAAAGGAAAGAAGATCTAGTTTTTCAAATTATGGTCATTTTATAGACATTGTTGCTCCAGGATCAAATATTTATACCACAAGTCCGAATAATCGATATAGCAGTGTTAGTGGAACTTCTTTTTCTGCACCGATAGTATCTGGAGCAGCTGCTCTTATTTATGCACTCAATACCCAGGCTGATCCAAGTGAAGTAGAAAAATTTCTCATTCAAGGGACACGAAGAGTGGGTGATGAATTTAGCTTTGGTGCTGGACTTCTCAATATCAATGAGTCAGTAAGGCTAGCTTTTGAGAGTTGGCAAACTCCCCCTCCTTCTCAAGATGAGCCTACACCCAATGAACCCACTCCCATGACTCCCTCACTTTATGTCGAAGATATAAGTCTCACTGTCTTCTATAGTTGGAGTCGGGCCAGAACAGAAGCCAATATTCTTATAAAGGATAACTTAGGCGAGGCTGTCGTGGGAGCTGAGGTTAAAGTTGATATCGACGGAGAAGAAGTCATAGCAATCACAGATTCAAATGGTATCGCCTTTTTTCAAACCGAACAGAAGTCTCGAAATCACCGATTCATCTATCAAGTTCTCAATGTTTCTGCCCCTGGATATCAGTATCAACCAGATGATAACCTTGAAACAAACGCCAATATCCGTGCGAGAAGAAGATTTTGGTTTTTTTAGAACCCTGTAAAAGATACTGGGTTTAAAGGGGCTCTATGCAGCTTGGGACAAAAATGATACTTCAGATTCATGAATAATCAAAAAAGACCACAGAGAAATACTCCTAAGTCTCCAGAGAGGCATAAAGAAAAGTCCAATAGAAGACGTACTTCTTTTACATCAAGAGGTTCTGCGGATGATCGTTTCACAAAAATCTATGTGGGAAATCTCAACTATCAAATAGATGAGGCTGGAATCTACAAACTTTTCACGAAGTTCGGAAAAGTTGGAAAGATTGAAGTTATCCGGGATAAAAAGACTCAGCAGAGTAAAGGAATCGCCTTTCTTCAAATGTTTAATCGAGAGCATGCTGAAAATTCAATCCAAAAATTGAATGGTAGTGTCGTAGATGGAAGAACTCTTAAAGTCAGTGTAGCCCTAGAACGTTCAAAGAAATAAGACTTAATTTTTCTCGCCAAGCCAAAGCTTGGGATCAAAACAATACTCGGGCCTTTGAGAACATGAATCTACATAATCCTCAGAAGGAGCACCTGTGTGTCTTTTTCTCGAAACTCTTCTCGTAAACCTCGCACATGCATTATAGTTTTGAAGCAAACTAAGCTGACTCGAATTAAGCCCAGTATTCTGTTCACACTCGCCACTAATCAGGCGGTAAAACTGAGCCGGATATAAAAGAGTGTCACCTTCAACTTCAATTGGTTTTGAGCGGGTTTTTATTCCTTCCTGGGAAACTTGAATCTCCCCGAGGGAAAGAACTCCAGAATCTACCGACTCTTCACTTGTTCCCGCCGGGCAGCGATAGGATCTAGCTTCAGGATCACTAAGAAAACTTACTCTAAACTTCATCTCTTCCAGAAATTGAAGGCAAATTCGCTTGTCACTTCCGATAAGACTAGAGCAGTCACAATTTAATCTTGTCTTTCCCACCCATAGTTTTGATTCAGAGATGGCATTCCAAACTTTCATCTCAGTCACTTCTACTCTTTCATCTTCATTTTTAAGAACTTCTAGAAATGGTCTCTTAATTTCGCTATTATTTTTTTCACCGCTATTGAGAAATTCCTTTTGACAGAAAACTTGTAAAGCAGATTTGTCTGCTTGGGGGTGGCCTTTTGGATATCCGTAATTAATAGCCGAGCTATTAAGCTCAAGAAGATTCGTCTGCATAATCATCTCTTGATAGAGAGGATTCAAATCCATTTTTTGTTTAAGCTCTCGAGCGTTACTAGTGTCTGAAAATCGACAAAATTTTTGGTCTCCCACATAAGCATCAAAGACGATGCCATGTTTATGCATTAAAGAGTCCATAGGAGAAAGAGAATCAAGATTTCTTATATCATCAGCAAATCGACATTCACCTTCAGTAGGTTTCATGGCTTCATCTTTTTCTAAGTATTCATCACAGAGGCCAGCATGGTGAAACATCTCATGGACTAGTGTTGAACATCCGGCGTCTTCAGCAAAGTTTCCAGCGTTACTCCTTGCTCCTTTTCCAACAAGATTTATGACTACTAAAGGTGGAGTGGGAAGATTAGAGTTCGATGTCTTATTAACCGAGAGACGAATTTTTTCTCCTGCCGGACCTTTAAGAAAAGGATTTGCTAATTCAATACAAGTTTGGAGACGGGATAACATCTGATCACCATTCAAACTTGTTGCAGCTGTCGGATTAAATTGAATATTAAACGCCAACTCATATTCATTTCCACCAGTACGAGTGAGTAAATAACGAGAGTCCGCAGGCACTGGATACTCAAAAGAAAAGGCTTTGGTAGTCATTCTATTTTCAGAACCCGGCTCATTTTGAGAATCTATAATTTTAGATTGCCCAACAGAAAGAGGGTAACAACTTGAAGAAACAATACTATTGGTGTTGAAAACTTCAGTCGATCTCACCTGTGGCTTGGGACAATTAACACAGTCGTTAGCTAATAAAGCCGAGGAATAAATCATAAGAATAAAAGCCAGATTTTTCACTTTATTATTGTAACTAGTTAAAATCTCTAGTGATACCAGGCAAAAATAGCGCCAATATGATCTTAGGCGACTAAGATGCCACCCAATGCCACACTGCTCTTACATCTTAGGCACCTAAGATGCCCTCTTAAACCCCTAAAAACATTGGCACGAGCTTTTCAATAGAGCTGATTAATCAAACAAGACAGATGATGGTCTTACAGGAGGAAAAAGAATGAAAATACTTTCTACACTATTATTATTGAGTTCACTTAGCGTTACAGCAGCCCAAGCTGGCGATCTCAACGACATTCAACTTGGGGAACCAGGACATGCTGGATCAGGCTGCCCCATCGGTTCAGTCTCGGCGACTTTAAGTCCAGATAAGAAAAGCTTAAGTATTCTCTTTGATGAATATGTCGTGGAAGCAGGTCCATTTAGCGGCAAGAGAATGGATAGAAAAAACTGTCAACTGGCCATTCCCGTTCACGTACCTAATGGTTACTCAGTATCACTCGTAGGGATTGACTACCGAGGATACAACTACCTGCCAAGAAGAGCTCAAGCAGTCTTCACCGCAGAATACTTTTTTGCTGGGATGAGAGGTCCAAGATACAGCAAATCCTTTAATGGAGCTATGGATCAGGAGTATACACTAACCAACAACCTCGCACTAACTGCACTTACTTGGTCTAAATGTGGTGAGGATGTAAACCTTCGGATCGCAACAGCGATGAGACTACGTAATATGGATCGATATGATGATGCCATGAGTACAGTTGACTCAGCTGACATAAATGCAGGATTGATCTACAAACTACAATTTAAAAGATGTAACCAAGTTGTAGAAGAGCCTGAAGATGATTTTTGGGGCGATGACTGGTTCTAAACAAAGCATTACTTTTCACTTGGGGAGGCCTTGCCTCCCTAACCATACGAGGCAAATATGAATACAATAATGAAACTTTTAACAATGACTCTTTTCATCAGCCAAGCCGTCGCAAGTGAAGTTTATATCTCTGATGTAAATCTTATAGGAAATGGTTGCAGTGACGAAGATACCTTTGTCGTACTAAGCCCGGATGAAAAGAAACTCTCTTTATTGTTCGAAAACTTCTTTATTGATTCATCTATCGGGGGGCGGAGTACTGTAGCTCGCAAGTCCTGTGACATGCAGATCAGTATCTCAGTCCCTCGAAACAAAAGAGTTGCCATTAAAAAAATAGACTACCGAGGATATGCTTACATACCGACCCATTCTTCAATTCGATTCATGTCTGGTCACTCATTGGAAGTTCCAGCCATTGGATACAAAACAAGAGAATATAGAGATCAAATCATAAAAGAAGGATTTCTAGACCAGGATTTATATTTGGAACAATACGTGAATAATCGCTTAACTGAAGCTTCCTGTGGACATGATGTTGTCCTTCATGTGACTTCAAAACTTTTCGCAAATATGCATAACGACGAGCTTTTTGCAGCGATAGATAGTGCTGACTCTGGAATCGACTACCACATGGAGTACGAGGATTGCTACCCTACTCGTCAACCGAGTGCTCGCGAAATACAAGCACAAGATACGGCTCGACGAAGAGTGCAAGCAGCAGAAGCAGCACGACAAGCAGAAATCGAAAGACGACGTCAATTAAGTTGTTTAAGAGATCCAAGATGTCGAGCAGCAACGATCAACCGAGAAACTCGAGGAACAGTGGGACGAGTTGAACGAGCTCCAGCTCCTAGAGTGGAAAGAAATACACGGGGCCAAAATGCCCGAGGAACGACGAGAAGCTCAAGTACCTCAAGAAGTAGACGTAACATCCCATAAAATAAGGAAGTGGTGTCAGTTTGATGCCACAACCTCTTAAAAAACCATGATTTATTGTTAGAAAAAAAAAGTGGAAAAAAAAATAAAAACACATTATTAAAAAGAAGTGGAAACTCTCAATGAAAAACAAACAATTCTTTCCATCTCCGAAGTTAAAAACAATTTTTATCAATGTAGTTTTTCATCCGTTATTCAAACAATAGATCTTCAGCTTCCCCAGGAAAATGATTTAGGGAAGCTTCAACAACTCATTCAATTAAAAGCGAAAGCACAGTTTGAGTTGAATCTACGAGAAGAAGCAATGGAAACTCTATCTTTAGGAAAAAATTTATTTCATCTTAAAGAAAATGCCGATACCTGGTATGCATTAGGGTCATTAGATTATTTTAAAGGACAATTTAATGATGCACTTAAAGCCTTTGAGAAAATGCTTACCTATGATCTAACTCCAGAGAAAAGTTTTCTGGCCCTCCTTTCGATTGCTAATGTTCATTACTCAAAACAAAATTGGGATCAAGCGCTCGCGTATGCTGAAGAATTAAGTCAGTTTAAAGATGGGGTCCCAATTGAGTATCAAATGAGTCTAGAACTTCTCAATGCAAATATCCTCACCGGGATGAATTCAAGTCTTAAATTAGGCCAAGAGAAATATGAGAATGTGTTTACCAAAGCATCAAATCAGGGTTGGACATTCTTTGCATTAAGATCTTTGTACTACCTTTCAAAATCCTATGTCAAAGCTCAAGAAGTAGATCAAGCGAAGGGAATGTTAAAGGTTTTAGATATGAATTTAAAAGCTCTAGACTGGAGATTTTTATCAAGTCTAGTCAATCACGAATTTGAAGCCATAGAGTTTAAGGCGACTCAATCAGTCCAGCTAGATCGTGGTTGTGGAAGTGTCGTTATCGGAAATGCTAATCCTTACGAAGTAAGTCTTAAGCGCTGGCCGCAGCTTTTTAAACTAGTAGAACTCTTATTCGATAAAAAAGATTTTGTTTCTAAAAACAAAATTGCAAGTCATTTATGGCCGGATCAAAAATACCTTCCTAAAACTCATGATCCAAGAATTTATGACCTAATAGCGAGACTGAAAAAGAAATTGGAAGTCTCAACTGATGTTTCACTACTCATCTTAGCTGGCAATGGCGGCTATAAGTTGAGTGTGTAAAGAGGTAAGTATGAAAAAAATCAGTATGATTCTTTTATTTATTTTAACTTCCACCGTTTATGCAGCTCCTGGAGATGGAACTCTTCCAGTGATCAGACATATCAATATCGATTTTCAAGAAGGTCAATTGCAAAGGGATCTGAGACTCCCTAATTGCATAAATCTTGGAATTAAACCTTCAGATATTCAAGCTGGCGGAAGTCAGATCAATGCGACACTACAATTGGATAGTTCAAGAATTGTTCAAGAGATTAGTATTCGGAAAAATCGTGGAGTCATTGATCTCAGTGTCTCGACTAAAAACTCTAGGTCACAAATTCTAGACTCTACCTTGATCAGTGTCTCTGAGAGTGAATTTCATAACTCAGTGAAAGTAAACGCTGGCGAGATTCAACAAACGATTCAAATCAATGGAACTAGTACGGGATGCGTTACCAAATAGGGTAACTCTCCTGTGAAGCCTCAAGATCTAAAACCCAGCCCCGGCTGGGTTTTTGTCTTAGACTTTCGCTTAAATTATCTTCAACCTATTGTTTTCCCAAATGGCTCTCAGTATTATGCTTTCAAAGTATTAAGATAGACTAAAGAGGCAAAATAATATGGAAACGCAAAAAACCAACGAAATTATTCTTTGTAATTTTGGAGGACCCACTAAAGAGGAAGAAGTCAGACCATTTCTTTTTTTATTATTCGATGACCCTCTGGTAATAAAAATTCCTTTTGCTCCACTCAGGACTTTTCTGGCAAAAAGAATCAGTAAAAAAAGAGCTCCAGAATCTAATCAAGAATACGCCAAAATAGGATATTCTCCTATAAATAAAATGACTCAGTTTCAAGCAGATAAGCTCCAGCAGAAATTAAGAGAACGCTATCCTAACACTGATGTCCATGTCATTAATCGTTACACTAAACCTTTTGCCAAAGATGTTATTCCCAAACTTAAATTTGATGGGGGAAAATTATTTATCCTCACGATGTATCCTCATTTTTGTCATTCTACGACTGCTACTTCTGTGCGAGAAGTTGATCAGGCCATAAGGGATCGTTTTCCAAAAAAGGAAGTTGATAGCACCAGAATCTACTCCTGGTGGCATAACCAAAGCTACCTTGAATATAGTACTGAACAAGTAAGAGCAAAACTAGAGGCTGTATTAAAAGAGCATACAGAAGGTCCAATTACCCTAATGTTCTCGGCCCATGGACTTCCAAAAAGATACCGTGAAAAAGGTGATCCATATGTGACGGAAACCTCGGGGCATTTTCATGAAATAAAAAGAAGAGTGCAAAAGTGGATGAAAAAAAATGGGCTGGATGAAACTCGTGTACACTGGGAGTTATGCTTTCAATCTAGAGTTGGTCCGGTGGAGTGGACCAAGCCTTATACGGATGAAACTATTGAAAAATTAGGGCCAGCTCGAGGCGGGCATCTTTTGATCTATCCCGTGAGCTTTACCTCTGATCATATTGAGACATTGTTTGAAATGGATGTGACCTATAAAAATCTCGCTCTGGAGAAAGGATTCAAATCTTATTATCGAGTTTCAGGCGCTAATGATGATGAGAATTTTACAGAATGCCTAAAGGATATTTTAATCTCCCACGGACTCTAGATCCGCGGGAGAAAAAAATTTATTGTTTCGTATAATAATATACTGGGTAATCCCCTGCACTGTCACAAGAGTATTTAGTAATTGTGTTTGGGTTATAAATTTCAAGTTTATTTCCTGAAACTTTGTAGGTAAATTCACCAAACTCTTCAACTCCAAATAGTTTCGACTTCAAAATTCTTGTCCAAGCGGGATTATTACAAGCGACAGATTCATTGGGAAGATCACCTTCAAGTTTTCCTTCAGCCGTATAAGTGAACTTTCCCTTATTAATTTGAGTGCAATCAAGTTTGAATGGAGCCCAGCTTCCAGACTTCGCCTTAGCTGTCATGATCCATGAGGTCTCTTCAACATCTAAGAGTATGGTATAGACCATAAAGCGGCCTCCAAGTTTAAGTTCTTTTCCTGTCTTACATTGAATTTTATCCACTTTATATCTCCCAACTGGGATATTGGCTAAAACTGTTGTGGAAACTAACATCATTAAAAGGGCTACGATTCTCATAATTTCTCCTATAGGGTTTTTACTTTGTAAGTAATTGCTAATTTATAATCTTCTCGTGCTTCAAATAAAAAAGAAGCATGTCTTCTGTATTCTTGGTTTGTGAAATTATCTACGCGAAAATCCACTTGAAAGTCATTTATTTTTTTACTGGCATAAATATTGTGAATAAAATAACTATTTGTCTTATCCGTTCTTTGAATCGTTTGAGGATTCACTCTATGTTGCTCTAAAGCATAACTACCCAAATAACCAAAAGTCAGTCCATAGCGATCTAGAAAATAGTTAAACTTAAAATTATACTGATCTGCCGGGAGGTCCTCTAGCCAGAGATCCTCGCTCTCATTTCTTCCTCTGATTTGCGAATAACCTATTCCTGTTTCATAGGCGTCATATAGAACGCTAAGTTCTAACTCTCCACCATATAATGAGGCTTCATCAATATTTACAAATTGAGTTGTACCATCAATCGGATCGAGAATTGAACGATCAATTCGTCTTAAAATAATATAATCATTAAAATCATTTTCATAAGCACTGGCCTTAAAAGTGACTTGTCCATTTCCTCCGTCAAAAAAATCTTGATACTTAAGTTTTAACTCTCTTGATAATGAAGTCTCCTCTTTGAGGTCTTCGTTGGGAAGAAAGAAATTATCGCGGATGATAAAACCGTCTCCAGGACTATGAAGACCTGAGGGATAGACTTCGTTGAGCCTGGGGGCACGATATCCTTGAGATACAGAGGCAATCGTTTGAAATTTTGACGTCCATTTCGTCTTTAAAATCAATGCACTTGATAAAGCGCTGTCAGATTTCGCATCGAAATCCCCTCCAGCTTGCATGCTATAGGTATTCCACCTAAGGCCTGGAGTCAGAGTATTTTTTTCACCTAATGAAATATCGTTTTTAGCATAGAGAACGGTGTTACGACTTTGAGCGCTAGGATAAGATTCAATTTCTTCACCGTCCCAATCTGAACTAAGTTGGTCATTAAAAACTTCCCCACCAATGGTCCATCGATTCACTTTATAATCAAGTTTTGCACCCAGAGTCTCTATTCTTCTCGTTTTTGTTTCTTGGCTTGCCTCTTCTGTCTTTTCAATTCCAAAACCATTAAAATAAGCTTGGCCTGCCAATTGGCCTTTGGCGATATTTGTCTCATATTCAAAAGCGAGAGTCGTTCTTGTTATAGTGTTCTCGGAGAGAAGCTCTTGAATTTCACGAGGAGGATTTAAAGTGGGATCGGTGGGAGCATTATCTTTTCTTTGAAAAGCCTCTAGTTTAATTCCAAATTTTTTATACTTATTTTTTATGAGAACTGATTGATCTTCGAAACTGGAAAATGTCAGAGTTTCTCCATTACTCAATTGAAGATTTTTAGCAGTGGTAGAACTCATACTGACGAGACCAGAGCGATCTTTTTCTTTGAAGGCGTATTTTCCATTAAAAGAATTTTCCGCATTGGCACTTGCGTAGCGGGTTTTAAATTCTCCTCCCTCTTTAGCACCAGGTCTTAAGAGGTCCTTAGCATCTTTTGTCACAAAATTTACTCCGCCTCCCAAACTGCCCGAGTTTGAAATATCACTACTTGAAGTAAAAATATCGACGACTTTTAAATTTTCTGTATCTAAGCCAATCATAGAATTATGACCTGTTTGAAAATTTTGTCTGGCTCCATCAATTGAGACAAAGATTTTATTTTGATCAAGTCCTCGAACTTGGGGGGCTTCACCTGAACTTCGTGGACCTCTGGCAGTTGTAGCAACAGGTGAAAGTCTTAATATATCATCGATACTGGCAGCGCCAGCCTTAACTGTATCCAATTCTTGTGAGTCTAGGTTTTCTTGGCTTGCCTCTCCTTTTGAGTTTTCGATGTCAACCAGAGGGCTTTGAGTGTGCAAGATCCCTTCTAGCTCAACCGAATAGGCGTATGGCACAAAGCAAAATAAAAGGGGAAGAAGCCTGATTCTCATGGCGAGATCTTAGCAAAAAAAACTCAAAATTTGTCATAAAACGGTAGAGATTTTATTGATAAGAAATCACGACTGTAATAGGAATTTGGTCTAGCTCCAATTCACTTGGCATCATGGGAATCTCTTCCACCGCTTCCATAGTTGCAAGCGCAGACTGATCAAGTTGTGGATATGTCGAGGTTTTAAGAACCCTTACCCCTTCAATAATATTGGGCTTTTTAAGCAGAAAGTATAATCCCACATCTCCTTTAAGGCGCAGCCTTTTTGCCATGCGTAACTTTATTTTTTTCCTCATGATCGCCTCTCTGACTTGCGAGAGATATTTAGCAAGAATTTTATCTGAACCTTTCGTTTCTTTAACCTTCGACTTGCTAGCTTGAGACACCTGCTTTTTTTTCAGCTGTTCTTTTTTTATTTTTCGTTTTCCCTTCTTTGATACAGGCTTTGGAGGTGTCATGCGAGTTGGTTCTTTATAGACTGATAGACGAATCTTAATGGCAGCCTGGCCTTGTTTTTTGGCGTAAACCTCTTTTTTTTGAACAATGACACCAGTCAAACCTAAAAATAAAAGCCCATGCAAGATGAGAGAAATAAAAAGAGAAATAAATAGATTTTTAGACACAATTATTTATAAATAAAAAAAGGACTATTGATAAGGACAATTTTTTTAATATGAATAAACATAGCTCTAAAAGGTGGCCTATATTAGTTAAGCTGAAGGGAATTAATATCAAACCCATCCTTTGAAGGACCATTAGGGGTTATATCTTTAATGACCAATTTATCTAAGCGACAACCAGTATAGCTTCTATCTTCGTCGTCTTGATCAAAAGTATAATTAAAAGCTTCAGAAGTTTTTACAGTACCAATTGATTGAGTTCGATTCAGCTCTTCTTCATAACAATCTTGTAATTTAACGATGACCTTTACGACTTCTGGATAGCTTTGGGCATTAACATTATTCCAACTAATTTCTTGAAAGGATAATGTTTTATTTTCAATTTCCATTAGTCCAGCCTGTCCATCTAATTGGCAAGACAATATTAATTTTCCTTTGATCCCTATTGAGAAAAAATTGATTTTGCCATTTTGAGCAGCCTCTTGGGTAAAGATATTCGAAGTGTCTCTTCTATTAGAAGCTACTGACTCACCCTTAGTTGCTTTTACAATAGCTGTCTCATCTAAATCACAATTTTTGTCAGTGTCAATTTCACCAATAACGCATTTTTTAAATCCTCTAGAGTTTTTCCTAAATTTCTCTGAGCAGATTTGATAATCATCCACCGGGCCAAGGTTGAATATTTTAATATCGTCGATCAATATTCCATGACTATTGGGGAGTCCATTATCTCTTAAAACCAATTTTGAGTATTTATGAATAGCCGTCATCTCGAGTTCTACAATTTCAAATGCATCAAACACTGGATCAAATTTTTCAAAGCTCGATCCAAATCTTACCACCAGGTCGCGATAGGACTTATCCGTCATCTGCCCATATTTTCTCATCTGGTATCGGAGTTGAACTTTGTACCTATAACCAATTTCTGTCTTAATAAATGAGCTTAAGCTTACAGCTGCCGGCTCATTGCCGTTTACACCACAATGACCTAGATCTGAATCAAGTTCAGCAATTCTATTTTGAGAATTGCCACTGGTATAAACCGACTCTTTTCCCACCTCTAATTTAGGCGCGCAAATCGAATTGGCAAAATCTCGAGTCATCTCACTTCGTTCATAGCCGAGTCTGTCTGCCATTAATTTTCTGGTTCTCGCAGTCCACTCTATATTAAAGAGAAGTTTATCCTGATCCTGATAATCGTCTTTAGCTGAATTGTGATTCAAACCAAAGTCTACTAATGACCAATTACCACCAGAGCTAAACTCTTCAAAATTTTGTTCGGCAACGAGAACCGGTTCGAAGTTTGTGGTTGAATCAGCGGACGAATCCTGCCCGTTGTCTTCTTCTTGTGGATTTTCGATTTCAATTGCGGGTGCTTCAACAAATGAATCATCTTCTTTAGAATCTTTTTTACTCTTTCGCGTGCATGCTACAGTAGTAATTAGGCTTAATAGTAGTAAAAATTTGATAGCTTTCATGCTTCCCCTTTTACGAGTTCCTACCCATATAGAAGCAAAAGAAATGCCAAGAAACCTACGAGATTCCAACTATTTATTTGGTGTTAAAATGTACTTAATAATCAAATTGGCCTCAAATCCAACAAATTTAGCCTACCGGGCGATGCTCACCTTCGACGGCTCGATCTTCAATCCCTAGTATAGATTCAATCTCTTTTTCCAGGGTCAAGGCCAGCTCATAATTCGGAATTCCTCGCATAAGCAAGAACTCCTCAGCATTCTTTTTTGCCATAAGCTTGTATTGATACACAGGACTATGATTTTGTCGGTACGCCACATACATAACAATATAGAGTTGATTGATATCATTGGTGGAAAGGTCTTTTTTATCTCCAAACCAAGGAAGCGGTCTAGATAAAATTGAAATTTTTCCTCCACCAATTCTTATATACGTTTTATTGAAAAAACCTGATAAAGCCCAATAGCCAGTAATAAAACCAACTGTGGGATGAGTGATCCCTAAGATATAGGCTGGATTGAATTCATCAAATTGTATTTTCCCAGAAGCTATCAATCCAAAAATCACAGTCCAAGTTATTCCATTCCAAAAAACGGCAAAAAGAAGAGCAAAATAATTTTTCTTCCACTTATAACTTAGTGTCATTCCTCGATGATCTTGGTAACGAGTCAAGGATTGACTGTCGACCCTCGCAAATTTATCAATCCGCCTGGTCTTTAATGAATCAGTTTGAATAGCTACATAAGCATCACAAGAAGGACAATTAAAAAAGTTCTTTTTTTCCAAACGACTCTCTTGGCCTAATGGCCAGTCGCACTTGGGACAATTTTCAATAATCATAAGGGGTTATCGGAATAAACTTTCAAAACCTTGATCATGACATAGTGATGGTTTTTAGCTAGTCTAGGAACATGTTTAAATTACGTCCCTACCAACAGGAAGCTGTAGATAATACGATTGAGTATTTCAAAAAATCTCGTGATCCAGCTGTCATTGTACTTCCAACAGGAGCAGGGAAAAGTCTTGTGGTAGCTGAGCTTGCCAAAATCGCTCGAGGTAGAGTTCTCGTTCTGGCCCATGTTAAAGAACTAGTAGAACAAAATTACCAAAAATATCAATCTTATGGTCTCGAAGCTGGAATCTATTCTGCAGGACTACAAAAAAAAGAAAGCCACCAAAAGGTTATCTTCGGAAGTATTCAATCAGTAGCGCGAGCAGATCAAAACTTTTTTGAAGATTTTACTATTCTCATCGTCGATGAATGTCACAGAGTCAATAGCGAAGGTGAAACTCAATACGGGCAGGTGATTGAAAAGCTAAAGAAGGCAAATCCTGGACTTTGTATTTTGGGATTGACTGCTACTCCTTATCGTCTGGGTATGGGCTGGATTTATGAGTATTCTTTTGAAGGAGAAATGAAGTCTCAAGAAAAAAAGTTTTTCAAACATTGTCTCTATGAACTCTCGCTTGAGTATATGATTAAAAATAAATATCTCACTTCTCCCGTAAAAATTGATCTTCCTGTCACAAGTTATGATTTTTCACAAATTAGTGAGAGTGGGAAACTTTACTCCATCTCGGAAGTGGAAGAATTATTAAAACAGCAAAAAAGACTTACCCCCCTTATTATTAATAATATTATCGATATCACAGAAAACTATAACAGAAAGGGGGTGATGATTTTCAGTAGTACAGTAAACCATGCCAAAGAAATCCTCTCCTACCTTCCCGAGAATGAGGCCGCCATTATCACCGGCGACACTGATCGAGCTCAAAGAGATCAAATCATCGAAGACTTCAAATCTATGAAGTTTAAATATCTCGTGAATGTTTCTGTTTTAACTACTGGTTTTGATGCTCCTCATGTAGATGTCATTGCGATCCTTCGCCCTACAGAATCAGTAAGTCTCTACCAACAAATAATTGGAAGAGGTTTAAGATTACATCCGGGCAAAAAGGATTGTTATATTCTCGACTACACCGGGCTTGGACATGATATATACTCTCCAGAAATAAGTGATAAAAAACCCAGTAAAGAGTCTGTTCCAGTTATCGTCCCTTGCCCAGTATGTAGTTTTGATAATTATTTTTGGGGAATTACGGATGATGAAGGTAATATGATGGAGCATTACGGACGAAAATGTAGAGGGGCCACTCATGATGCTCATACATTAGAAATCACTCCCTGCGGACACAGGTTTCGATTTAAATTGTGTCCTAGTTGTGGAACTGAAAATGATATCACAGCTAGAGACTGTGAGAATTGCAAAGCTGTTTTAATTGATGCTGACTCGAAACTGCGTCAAGCTAAGCTATCCAAAGATGCTCATATCTTAAAGCCAGATTCTGTCGAGATGAGTGAGCGGAAAGATAAAAATGGAAATATCTTTCTTGAAATCAAATACTTTGATTATGATGCAAAATACTTAGCTGAATATCACTATATAAACAATCCAACGAGTCTTAAAAAATTTAGTGTTAATTTTTTAAGATCTCACTTAAAGCGACCTGAACTCACCTTTGTTCCAGCCAACCCAAAAGAAGTCATTAAGTATCAAAGACTATATCGAGTTCCAGCTTTTATCATCGCTCGAAAAAATGGAAAGTTTTGGAAGATTACTGAAAAAATTTTCTCTGAAGAATTAAGTCATCGCTATTAAATATGACGATTATTTCGAAAACGTAGTACCTTCTCCCCTAGAATTTCTAGCCCTCTAAAAAAGCCAATACGATCTAGCAATGGATTAAGTCTTCCGTGGGTAATATTGTATGATCTGTCATGAGGATAACGATGATGAACTAAGTGTTCAGATTTCTGGGTAATAACTCGCCATGCTTGCAGTCTATCTACGATTTGAGGGACTTGATTTTGATGCGCCCATTTATGAAACTGGTTGGTCAAAGATGTCCATATATTTAAAAGGCAAATACCCACAACAACCTGAGCAGAAATTTCATTTTCAAACAAAAGAACTAATAAGAGAACTGGTATTCCTATAAAAAAGTTATTCCCGTTGGTTTCGATCCAATCATGTCTCGTAATTGATTTCGGATCTAGATGATGCTCGTGAAAGGAGCGAATGAAAGTATTACCAATGATTGGCCAGTCTACCTTTCCAAAAGTATCTGCAAACCAATGTACGAACCCGGAAATAATATCGGCCAGTAGCCAGGTCATAACGAGCAAGACAATATAAGACCAAATTGATAATGGGTAAGCCCCTAAAAGATAACAGCTAAGGACCAAGTTGATTCCGATAGAGATCAACTCAAATGCTCTGATATAGCGGGTATATCCTGCTCTCAATTTCTCTAATTCTTGCTTCTTATCCATAACGATCTATAATTATAGGGTATGCTATACAATCAAAAAATAAAGGATATTCTTACCCTTTTAACCTTCTACGCTGTCCTATACAAATCAGCTAATTATATATTTATTGGAGAGGCGACTGAGATCAAGCCAACTTTTATAGACAGGTTTTGGTCATTTAATCCTCACTGGATTTGGATTTATCTTTCAAGTTTTATAACGGTACCTCTCTCCTATTATTTTTGGTTTCATAAAAAACGCGAAGACTTTATCTTTAGTTTTGGATTACTCACCTTTACAAGCTTCTTAATCTTTGTGTTTTATCCAACTTATATTCCTCGTAGTCATTACTTACCTGACGACATGTCACCTCTGTATGAGCTGATTTTTCAAACTCTTCATACTGCAGATGGAGTCACAAATTGTTTACCAAGCCTGCATGTAAGCACTGCCTTTTTTGTTGCTTGGTGGAGTTATGATATAAAAAAAATATACTTTCCCTATTTTCTCGTTTATGCAATAGCCGTAACCATATCAACAATGACTGTTAAGCAGCATTACTTCTACGATGGACTTGGTGGTTTTATTTTGAGTTTGTTGATTGTCTTTGGATGGAGATATTTTAGAAAAAGAGAGGGAATAAATCCCTCTCTCGAAAAAGTATAATGATTATTTGCGTGCGTAGTAAACCATTGGAGTGTGTCTACTCTCGCCTCTTTTCTCGCAATAACTATAGACTGTCATTTTTTTAGTTTGAGTGAAAACAGCTATAATATCACCTCTTTTTTGTTCACAAGTTTGAGCGTCAGCATAAGTTGTTCCTTTATACTCTTTAATTGCAGGAATAACACTTGCACTCTCGTCTAAATAGACTAAAAACTCTCTTACAGACTCATAACCAGAACAAAACTGATGACTCAATCTAATATCTGCGTCGGCAAAATCTCTCTCAATAGTAGTTCTTTGGCTTAAGCAATTGTTTTGTACTTCTCTACCTCTGATTACATTTAATTTTTTACTATAAACTGAAAGGTAGAAAAACTCAGGCCGATAGTATTTACCATCACGTCTGATAGTTTCAAACTCTCTACAATTTGAAATTAATGTGGTCATTCCATAATCAGCGACAACTTTCTCAATTTTCTTTAACTCGCCCATACATTGTGCTTCAGTTTTAAATTGCGCATTTAAACCAAGGTTTCTCATAACGGAATAGGTATTATCGATATAATCAAATCTATAAGTTCTTCCTTGGCAGAAAGATGCAATAAAAAGATTTTTACTTTGACTAAAAATAGTCGAGCTCAATGCTGCTTGAGCTTCACAAACTTCAGAAGATTTAAACTGATGTCTAAAACGATCGATATAAGTCGTTATGGGTGCTTCGTACTTCATATTTATTTGAACAAAGCGATCACCGTACATCTGACAACCACCATCAATAACCATGGCGCCTTCAATTGAATTGATAACATTTGAAATTCTAGAGAACTCTTGTTCACATTGTGCCTGATTTTCTAGACTGAATACTTGTCCTTGGTACTCTCTTATTGAACTATCAGCAAAAGCAGCTGTTGATAGCAATAATAAACTTACGATTAAAGCTTTCATTATAATCTCTCCCTTGTTTTTGAGTGAACAGATTCTATCTAGGGCAGAAAGACCATGTCAATTGAAGCTGCGCACAACCGCACTTTATGCTATGATAAAGGGATGATTTCACGTATTTGGATCTATCTATGGGAGACCTTTAAGATTCCCAGTAGGATTTTACTGACCCTTACCAATGTCTTAGTTGTTCAACTTTTTATTATGAGAAGCGTAGATACCTTTACTTTTGTCCTTGGGTCTTCAATGCTTTTCTTCTCACTGCTCTACTATCGAATTTGCGATGAATTCAAAGATGAGAAAACCGACAAAATCTTCTTCCCCAAAAGGCCTCTTCCTTCTGGACGCGTTCTCAAGTCCGACTTGAGACTTCTACAAGTTTTATGTGGATTGATCATGATTGGTATAGCACTTGTTCAAAGTGAAGCCAGAGTATTTGCCATCATACTTATCTTGGATTGCCTTTTGATGCAGTTCTATTTTTTTGTTCCAAAACTGATGGAGAAAAATCGCCTTATTGCATTTGCCACCCACGCACCTTACGCAATTGTCGTTAATTTTTACCTGCTTGCTCTTCATGCTGATATGGTTAAAACTCAAATATTTACTTTAGAAAATATGGCGCTTGTGTCGGTCCTATCCCTTCCAGGCTTTCATTGGGAGGTCATACGAAAGACATTTGTAAGGGAGAGACCAGGCTATCAGACCTATTCAAGTCTTCTAGGTTATCAAGGCGCGATTCTTCTTAGTCTTGTTTTTTTCTTCCCTATACTTATTGGGTTAAGAATTCTTCTAGAAGATAATATCTTTATCCCTCTTGTGAGTATTATCATTATCTATTGTATGCATATTTGGGGCCTAGGACTAAAAGAAGAAGAAGGATTAGTGAGTCTAAGAACCAAATCAGAGTTGATTTCAACGACAATTATTATCTGTCTTCTCTGGCAAGGCTATAGCTTAATATGATTTTGCGAGCCGAAGCATCTCTGCAGGAGTTTCTAAAGTATGGCGGGGGGAAGGCTACGAGTCTAAAAAGACTTAAAAATCAGGGCTTCAATGTACCTAACTTTTTCGTTATTGATACCAGATCCTTTAAAAACAATTTAGGCCCTCTTTACAAAAGAATTGATCAACTTGCTTCGGAGAAAAAATTCTCAGAGATTAAAAATCTTATTCAAGAAATTCAATTGGATATAAAGCTTCCAAGAGACGTCTTCTCTGTATTCTCTGTTCGGTCGTCTGCCAATTTAGAGGACGGGGGAAAACACTCATTTGCGGGAATTTATCAGACTTACCTCAATAAAGAGGACCAACTAGACTACTGGATCAAACAGTGTTGGTGTGGGCTTTTTAGTGAAGAACATTTTCTCTATCTTTCTCATAAAGATATCGATTGGAAATCAATAAATATGGCCGTAATCATTCAAGAGATGATAATCCCTGATTATTCAGGAATTTTTTTTCAGGCAAACCCTAATGGAAATATCAATGAAAAAATATTTGTCCTGGGAGAAGGAGTGGGCGAGGGCGTTGTCAATGCCACAGTTGAAACTGAAACTATCACCTACGATCTTTTCTCAAAAGAGCTGAACCCAAAATCTCAATTGGCCGTTAAATTTGATAAAGAGCTCAATTTAATTATCAACCAATGTTCAAACTACCAAGATGAAAAAAATATCTTTTTTGATTTCGAATTCTGTCTCAAAGACGAGCAAATCTATTTTCTGCAAGCAAGGCCTATAACTTCAGTTTCTCAAAATCCCAACATAGAACTCTACGATTCGAGCAATATATCAGAAAACTATCCCGGAGTTTCTACTCCTCTTACGTTAGATCATTTAAAAAGATTGTACACAGTCAACCTCTCCTCTTTACTCAAATATCTTGGTATTCCAAAATCAACTCGAGACAAACTTAGTATTAATCTCAACGAGCCAATCGAATCCTTTCATGGCAGGCCTTATTACAAGGTTTCAACATGGTATAACCTTCTTCAATCGCTCCCTTTATTGAATGGGTTTTTGACAAAATCTTGGGACTATATGTTAGGAGTAAAAAATATTCAATCGATGCAGAGAATAGAACTCTCAATTATCGATCAAACCAATATTCTTTTAAACGTAATCCCTAAATTATTAATCGCCTTTTTAAACCCTATTAAGTATGAGCGAATCTACCAAAGTAAATATTTGAGTTTCAAAGAGAAATTCTTAAATAAATCTCTAAAAGACCATAGCTATGATCAATTGCTAGACCTCTATCAAAAAGGAGAAGAGGCTTATTTTGGATTTGCTCAAATCGCTCTTTTCAATGATCTGATTGTTGGTCTCCATCTTAAAATCCTCGATTTTATCTGTAAAAATGATCCTAGTCATCTCATATCCCTTTCGAAGTCAAATGAATCACTTGAAAGCTACCAACTTACGAGATCTCTGGATCAAATTTCTCATTATCTAAGTCGTCATCCAAAGTTAAAAGAAGAGCTTTCTCACTTGGATCAACTTGCAAAGCTGAGTGATCAAAAGTTGACTTCCATGATTAAAGCTCATTTAGAACAATTCGGGGATAGAACAATCGCTGAGATGAAGCTTGAGACTCCCTCTTTAAAAGAAAAACCTGAGGAGTTTTTAAGATACCTTAGCTCGCTTGAAATTTTAGATCGAAGTAAAGCGCAGGCTAAACCTCTCGATCCTCTACGGGGATGGAGAGGTATTTGCTTTAAGTTAATTTCGCCTTTGTATAGAGGAAGTCTCGCTTTTAGAGAGAACTCTCGATTTAACCGAGTAAGGGTCAAGAATTATTTTAGGGGGATTCTTTTAGAGTGTGATAAAAAATTATTTGAAGCGAATCTAATAAAGAGTCAAAATGATATATTCTTTTTTAAAGAGTCTGAACTTTTCAGATCATGGAGTGATCAGAAAAAATCTCCTACTGATGTAGAAGCTCGAAAAATGCAATATATAAAAGATAAAAAACTCACCTTGCCCATTAGGTTTTATCTTAACTCCCCTTTCAGAGAAGAGTTTATTTCTTCACCAGCTCCCATGGGGTCAAACCTAAAAGGTATGGGATGCTCTCCAGGCATAGTTTCTGCCCCCTGTGTCGTTCTATCTCAAGCTGATCTAAAAACAGAGATAAAGGGGAAAATTCTTGTTACCAAGACAACAGATCCAGGTTGGGTACTTCTGATGATGCAAGCCTCAGGGGTTATTGTTGAAAATGGAAACATCCTGTCTCATGCGGCTATTGTAGGAAGAGAACTAGGTATACCGACTATTATTGACTGTGAAGGTGTCACATCTAGGCTCAAAACAGGTCAGCTAATTGAAATGGATGCTCACTCGGGAGTTGTAAATATTTTGGACTAGCTCTACTTTGCTAATGCCTTCTTTATTTTTTCAATTCGACTTCTGTTCGCACCAAAATCATAATACCCCTTTCTAGAGGCAGATCGGAAGTGAAGTTTGTCTTCAATAACAATAAACTCTATATCATCAACAAATTTAAAGAGTGAACTTGTGTGAGTCGCATGAATATAATTCTCGTCTTCTTCAAGGATTTTCCAACTATCATGATCCTCAATATATTTTTTTACCTCTTGCAATATAAGTTCGCGAGACGGCAAAGGTTCTATGTAATGATCATCTGATACAACCTCTAAACTAGAGACGCAATTTGGTTTATCAGGACATTTTGCCATCCGCTTTCCCTCTGTGGGGTTAGCGAATGAAGAAAAATTCATAAGTAATGTGAGAATCAGGATTGTTTTCATGAATCTAGTTTACAAGGACTTAAATTACTTCACAAGTAGGTGTGCAAAGTGTTTAATAGTTATATGACACCAGCCGGAAAATACTCGCTGACTTTAGGTCAAAAGAGACATTACAATATTCCCCTTCAAGCTGAAAGTTATACTTTCATTTGGGATCATGTCAGTGAAGATCAATGCGCAGATATGGTCAAATTTCTAAAAGATGATGGATTTATCATTGTCGATCAAAAGCTCGACGATGCAAATTCTCCCGCTAGAGATTTCTCGGTTACCGCATATAGAAAATAGCAGGACGAAGAGATGAGTCAGACTAAATTAATCGGGAAAATTAAACAACTTTTAAGCGAAATCAATAAGGTCATACTCGATAAGAATGAAGAAATCGAAATGATTTTTGCAGTCTGGCTAATGGGTGGACATGTTCTCCTAGAAGACCTTCCTGGAACAGGGAAAACGGTCTTAGCAAAATGTTTTTCTAAAGCTTGCCAAGTAGATTTTGGACGTGTTCAGTTCACCCCTGATCTTCTTCCGAATGATATTATCGGAACTACAATTTACGATCAAGAAACAAGGAAATTCTATTTTAGAAAAGGACCTTTATTTTCGGATTTCTTTCTTGCCGATGAAATCAATCGTGCCACTCCACGAACTCAAGCTGCCCTTTTAGAGTCGATGGCTGAAAAGCAAATCACAATAGAAAATAGGACCACCGAGCTATCTCCAACTTTTTTTGTGATGGCCACTCAAAACCCACTCGAACAACATGGAACTTTTCCTCTTCCTGAAGCTCAATTAGATAGATTTACTATAAAACTTAGCCTTGGGTTTCTCAGTCAACAAAGAGAGATTGAGATGATTAAGAGTCAACTTGTCCATTCACCTCTTAACGATTTAGCACCTGTATTAACTCAAACAGAAGTTGTGCAATTGCATAAGCTGGCCTCAAAAGTAAAAGCAGACCAAGCAATTTTAGAATATGTCGTTCAAATTGCAGATGCTACTCGCAACCATCCCAAGTTGAAACATGGTATATCACCTAGGGCCTCACTAGCTTACACCAAACTTGCACAGTCTTATGCTTTGATTAAGGGAAGAGACCACGTCATTCCAGCAGATATCTTTCATCTGGCGAAACCGGTTATGAGTCATCGGCTTATCCTAACTGAGGATGCTCTTTTTGACGGTGAAAAAACTGACCATATTGTTGACGAGATCCTAAAACGAGTTAAAGCTCCCAAACTATGAGAAAAATCTCAATTGATAAGTGGTCTGATTATCCTCTGAAATTCACCTTGAACTTTAGAAATTTTTTTCTACTTAATAGCAGATTTTTTCATCCGAAGCCTTTATTTATTTTAAGTCTATGGTTATTTGGCCTGGGCTCAATATTTAGTCTCAAACTATTAAAAATTTTTTTTCCTCTTTTGGTCCTCTATTTTTATCAACTCATTTTAACCAAGAGAACTCTCAAAAATTTTCGCATTAGAAGAGAAATGCCTGAAGTATCCAAAGAAGAAAAAACAGAGGATTTTACCTATCGAGTTGAAAATCCAAACCCTTTTGATTATTTTAACTTTTGCCTCTTTGAGAAAAATGAGACGAGTTCGACCTCAAGAATCTTGAAGTCTTTTCAATTCAAACTCAATGCTCATCAAACAAAAAAAGTTCATCATGAAGTGCAAATGAACAATGGGATGGGTTATAAAAAAGTAGGACCGCTTATGGCCGTTTTCACAGATGGTCTAGGAATAAATAGAGTCACTTATTTTGAAGATTCCACAAGGCAACTTAAGATATTTCCCAAGGTACACCCCACAAGAAAAACGAAACTACGGCCTGACACTAAGAGTATGACTTTTGGAAGTTTTGACTCTCATCAGAAAGGTAATAATGTTAATTTTTATTCTACGAGGGAATATGTACAGGGAGACAATACAAACCATATTAATTGGAAACTCTCCTTAAAGTCCTCCAGTATTATTGTGAATCAATTTAAGAGCAATGTGAATGCTCAGTTCTACACTGTATTGCTTGATGATGATAGGCTTCACTACGGAGATGGAAGGTATAGCTCCCTAGAATATTGCAAAGACTTGATGCTCTCTCTTCTCCATTCTCAAGTAAAATCGAATAATCAGATGGGCATATTTAATTCCCAAAAATTTGTTCAAGCTCAAAGTGGCCAGTCTCATTTAAACGCTCTAGAAATTTATATTTCCACACTTGAAACAGCTAAATTCGAGGAACACAGAAGTTATTCAAGAAAAACTTTAAAAAAAGAAAAAATTGAGAGTTTTTTTCGAAGATTAAATTTTTTTATTCCCCAAGAGTCTAATGTCTATATTTTTGCAGGTTTTGTGGCAAGCCCGGTTCTTGAAGTTTACCTCCAACAAATAGCACTCTTAACTCCTCGCTATAATCATGTTCACCTGGTGTTGACTCATGGACTCTCACATCTCAGGAAAAACTTATCCCAAGAGGATCTTATCTGGATTAATAAAATGGAAGCTGAAGCGGCGAAAATGACACCAGAGATAAATTCTCTTTGCAAAAAGAATAATATCCATTTATCCCTGGTAGAAATCAACTCCCAATTTACCTATCAGCATCAGATCAAAGAAGGATTTCAAAGTGCGAAGCTTTAATCTCCTTATCCTCACATATAGCCTTTTTGTCGCTATTGCACTGGCTAGTCCCTACTCTTGGGAGAATAATGATTTCATTTTCATGGCAATCTACAATTCCGTATTTATAAGTTTAGTTATTGCTTATCAATGGAAAAAAAGTTCCAAAGACTTTCATAAGGTCTATCAAATAGATTCCCATATGAGAGAGCTTAAACATCAAACTCTTTTTTCTGGATTGACAATTGATTATGGGAGTCAAGGCGAAAAAAACCTACATGAGTTTGAGCAAGAGTCGATTCGTTATTCAAACAAACTCAGAGTGGCACTCTCCGCATTTATATGTATGGCTCTCTATATAGGCTCTCTCTATTTTCTTCGAGATAGAGATATTATGAGTACTCTTATGGCAATTCTTCCGGCTACTTATATCGGAATTTTTCTTTCCTTTAGCTATTGGGGTCTTTATGTATTTGGACTCTTCTTTGGACTGCTCTATTTCGGACTTAATGCCCAAATTATCTATCCTTTTGGATATTTTGTCGTTTTAGGAGTTTCTGGTTTATTCCTCATTAATCTTCAAGTTCTAAATAATTGGTATTGGCAAAATTTAATTGGCCTTAGAAACTCACGCGCACAATTTAAGTTAAATTTAGACCTTAGGAGTCTGGCAATCCCATTTATTCTCTTTAGTGCAAGTTTCTTAACAACGGATCTTTTCATTGAAGATGAAAAATCATTTCTCAGTCAAATCGCGAAACTCCCCAGTCCAAATTCTTCCCGAATAAACACTGAAATGAAGATTGCAAAAAATATTAACCAAAGGCTTGATTCTGAAAGAGAAACTTTTACCAATCCTTCTCAAAAATCTATAGACCTACAAAAGAAACTGTCTCAGTTAAATACCGATTTAGCTGCACTGGAGAAACTACCTGATATTAATTCACAGCAATTGCAAAAATATATGGAGCTTCTAAGTCGCAAAGAGCAGGTTACTTCACAGCTAAAAGCTCTTAAAAATAATAGTCAAAAATCCGAATTGTCTCATAATCTCTCGAGTATCCCTTTACCTAAAAACATCTCAAAGCTTCCTTCCCAAGGTATGGCGCAAGTTTTTCAACATCAAAATTTCAAATCTAGTCTAGAGAAGAACTTCCCTCGATTTGTGTCAGAATCAAAGACTAAAGAAGCACTTTTAAAATTAGACAAGTTGGCAGAAAAAACAAAATCCGAAAATTCCACTCTTGCGATGGAAGCCTACTCTAAACACAGAAAAAAGATCCTAAAGGAGGCCTCTCAACATCAAGACAATCATCAAAACTTTGAGAGTCAGATGAAACAACATATTATGTCACTCTCTTCTCAAGTCAACAAAGAGGAACTTAATAAAATTCAAAAAGAAATGAGTTCTCTAAAAAATTATTCGCTGACACCAAAGGAGTACAATGAAAAGAAAAAAGATTTTTTAAATAAGCTAGAACAAGCTTCAACTAAGAGTTCAAAAGACTCTGCCCCCGTCGAAGAAACTCAAAGTACGATTCGCCAAGAAATAGATTACCTTCACAATAAAGCTTTTGATATTAATGAAAGGAAAAACCAGTCAAAATCCTATTTAAAATATCTAAAATTTTTAGCTATTGTTTTTGCCATTTTTTTCATTCTCTATTTATTGAATAAATTTCTTAAAAAAGATAAATTGCATGAATTAAAAGAAGAGCTCTCGACGGAGCAAAAAAATAAAATCCACTATCTTTTAAAACGGATTCCTCGTCAGTTTAAAAATTTTGAAGAAGAAGTTGATATAAAATATAAAATTTTCCACGAAATGGCAGAAGTGATTTTTTTTCCTCCAGAAACGAAGGCACCTCCTGCGATGATTTTGGCTAGAGCGAAGGAAATTACCGAGGATGACAAACTTTCAAAACTAGCAAAAAATATTGGCTTATTTTTTAATGCCATTCATTTTGGATCAAAAAAAGAATTTTCAGCCAAAGAAAAGAAAATCTTTAAAAAATCCTTTCAAGCTGCGGTGGTTAAGATAAAAAAACTTCTATAAGTTATTAAATAAGATCTCTTACTTCTGGAATTGCCTCATTATCAGTCAAAATAGCAAAAATGACTTCTTCAAAGCTTTCATAATTAGGCGGCTTAGTAAAATATGCGAGTACACCCAGTGCTTTACAAATAGATTTCACTCCATCATCAGCGTCTGCCGAAACCACTATAATTTTTTGTTTGGAACTCATAGGATCTTCTTTAATTCTTGCAATTAAGTCGACTCCGTCAAAACCTGGCATATTGAGATCTGTAATAATAAGATCAAAAGGTTCATCATCTAGTTGTGCCTGCGCGATCATCTCCCAAGCTTCGATGGAAGTTTCTGGACAAGTTATATTTTGAAGACCCATCTTCTTTAACATAGTTACAATCATGGCCCGAGAAAAATCCGAATCTTCTACTAGCATAATTTTTGAGTCTAGTGGGTCTTGCATACTCTATATATTCTACCTTTCTCCCCCATGACAAACAAACCTAAAAAAAAAGCCTCCCAATAGGGAGGCCATTAAACCGATTAAAATGTTTATTTTATAATCTGCTAATTCCAAATTGTCCTCGACGAACTGGACCACCACGCCCTGTTCTATCGATCTGACAGATTCCTCTTCTTCCTCTTCTAGATCTAACCGACTGACATTGATAAAGTGCATTCTCACAAGCACGTGCTTGAACGACTCTCTCATTCATACCAGTAGCAGTTCCTCTAAAGGTTCGAAGCGTTCTTCTGCCTCTAGGTCCAGTAAGTCTTGCTGTACAACTTCGTTGAACGATTCTTCGTCCTCCTCTATTTCCTCTCTCAACACAATTAAGAACTCTAGCTCTGTAATAACCTGACCTTCTCATCCTCCTACAGTCTTGTCTTGCTTCGCGACATGCTTCATGTCTACTATATCCAAAACCTGTAAAGGTATCTAGGACATGGCCACGGCCGTTTTCTAAATCTACGCGACATCTTGCTGCTTCTGCGTTTGAAGTAGCTGTGAACATCCCCACTAACATTAATACACTTAAAAATAGTTTCATTTTGCCTCCTATCGTGTCTTCAATGACTGTGATTAATAATTATGAGATCGCAATTTTGATGCCATAAAAAGAAATAAATTATTGGCTACTTGATGCGTCGCGAGGTGCGTAAAATCAGGAGCAAATAGTCCCTAGAGTCGGATTTCTCGTTCAAAGTAAAAAATCATAAAAGACTGTAATACAAGAGCAAGCAAAGAAATAATAAGAATGACAACTCGAGTTTCTAAATAGTCACTCCTCTCATCATTCTCATAGGTAAAATTATTCAACAAAAGAAAGTATTCATTTGGTAAAGTCTCTGAGGCTAAAACTAGATAATCATCGCCAATTTCAAACAATGATGATTTTTGCCTCTCAGTTTCATTTAGAAACGTGAGCACTTGGTCATTTAAGTTTCCAGAAATAGCTGTTCCATCTTCATCTATTAACGCACTACTCGATACTAATTTTTTTTGAGTTGATTTAAAAAGCGATATCACCGAATTTAGCGCAATTAAGTTCTCATCAGTTGGCGATTTTTTATAAATTTGCAAAGACTTTAGAATTCTGGGCACTAAAAGCTGTTGGCGAGAGATTTCGAAAACTACTGAACCGTAGCTATTTTCCGATTGTTTAAATTGTATCAAGTTAAGAAGCTGAAACCCTACAAAAATGATGAGTAATAAAGTGAAAAATCTTAAGAGTTGTACAGGTTTTATAAACATATTCATGATCCTTAATATCCAGTATAATATAGATTCATGAAAAAGCCTAAAGCCATTGATGTCTCAAAAATCGACCTAGATAAAATGAAGGATAAAACTGCTGATCTTCCAGGCTTATTGGAGTATGCCCATTCTCTTGGTGGATTCTCTATCGTTCCTACAGAAGAGGGTGTCATCAAAGGCAACGCTATGCAAGCTATGAAAGAGCAAACTGAAATGCATATGCAGCAAATCTACGATCAAATGAAACTGCTAGCCGATCAAGCGAGTAAACTTAAAAGAAGGGCCGAGATTTCTTTTGAAATATATGAAGCAGAAATGCGCTTCAAGCCAGACGTGGGAAAGACCTATCACCTCTATCAAAAAGACGAGAGAAAAATTCTCTCAATGGTTGGCCCAGAAGAATGGGGTAAATCCATCCCATTCGATCGATTCGTCGCCACTGTAAAACTTCTGGCGGATCACACGTGGGAGATCATAATTGAACCCAGTGAGAACACTTAAGTATATTTCTCATCTATAATCGGCAATCTGTACCGCGTAGGTTAGGAGTTTTGATTCCTGATAAAATAGATACATGAAGTATTTTGTTTTATTTCTATTTCTAATCCCCATGACTCAAGCAGCCGATTTTAAAATTGAACCAGTCTACGGTGTAGAGCGGACTCAAAGACTTCAGCCTGAACCGGCTCGCTATAAGACAGAAACCTTTGTTGGAGCGAGGGCCTTATACGGAACTCCAGCATTCTCTTTAGAATTTGAAGTCAATACCAGTAGAGATACTGAGGAATTTCCAGAAGATGATTTAAAAATTACTTATAGTTCTCAAAAAGCTCTCTTAGGATTTCGCTCTTATCCCATCAGAGGTAAATATTTTGGAATGTATTTTAGAGCAGGTGGAAGAGCAGCTAAGATAACGAGGGAAATTACCGAAGCTGGAGTTGAGAGTAAAGAAGAAGATCCGATAAATTTTGATCCCTACGCTGGGACAGGCTTAACCTTGGCTTTTGCTAATAATTTTGCCCTCAACGCGGGTGCTACTTTGGTTTATAATCGAAATGCAGAGGATGAAGCTGAAAAATATGACACTCGTTATACATTTAGCTTCACAATTAGAGCTGGTAGTAGATGATAAGATTAATATTAATAAGTCTCCTTATTACCAGTGCCCAAGCAGCAGATTTAAATATTGAACCTGTCTACGGTTTTGAAAGAACGCTGCAAGTAGAACCTAAGCCCTCTCGCTATAGGACTGACGTGATTTTAGGCGTGCGAGCGGTTTATGGAAATGATGTTATCGCGGGTGAACTTGAAATCAATCAATCTAATTCTGAAAATGAAGCCAATGGAGTAAAAGTAAAAACTCAAAACCAAAATCTCTTGGCAGGTCTTCGCTTGATTCCCCTCTCAGGCAGTTTTTACAACTATTATCTGCGTGGTGGTATGCGTGCCAGACAAGGGATAACAGAAGTTATTCAAAATGGAGAAAGCGACAAAACAAACTCAGGTGTTCAACTTGACCCATATGCAGGAACTGGTCTTGTGATTAATTTAGCTGGAATTCTCTCTCTTAATGCCTCTGCAACATTAGTTTTTAACAGAAATGCTGAAGCTGATGAGCAATACGATACACAGTACGCATTAGGCTTTTCATTTGGATTCGGAAACCGCTAGGTCATCTTGTTGCAATCTTTACCAACTTCCAATATTTTTCATTGATAGCCAAGGCTCTTTCGGCTCAAGTGGATCACCTTTTTGCAACAACTCAATCGAGACATTGTCTGGGGACTTTACAAACGCCATATGACCATCTCTGGGTGGACGATTAATTGTTATACCCACATTTTTTAGCTTCTCACAAGTTTCATAGATATTTTCAACTCTGAAAGCGAGGTGTCCAAAATTTCGACCGAAACTATACTCTTCTTCTTGATCCCAATTATAGGTTAGCTCTATTTCTGCATCTGAGTTATCACTTTGGAGAAATACTAAGGTAAATCGCGCTGCCTCAACCTCTTTTCGTCTTACTTCTTTAAGTCCTAAATGAGTACAAAAAAACTCTAGAGCTCGCTCTAAATCTTTAACTCTAATCATAGTATGCAAAAACTCCATATATTCTCCTCGTGTGTAAAGATCTCATTTAGGTTATAATTCAAATAGTATTTTAATCAATAGGAGAAAAAATGAAAGTCTGCATAATAAAAGGTAAACGTATTCCCTTCATGCGATCGAGCACCAAATATATGGGTATTCCCCTAAAAGACCTTATGAAGCCTGCCATGGATGCTCTGGTAAATGAGTTAGCTCTAGAAGATAAAGAGATTGGCGAAGTTGTTTTAGGAGCTGTCAATAAACATGCCTATGACTTTGCTTTAGCGAGAGAAGTTGTGATGAATTCAAAACTCTCTCCTAAGACTCCTGCCACAGATATTCAAAAGGCCTGTGGAACCTCTTTAGAAGCGGCAGTCATTATAGGAAATAAAATCGCCCAGGGACAAATTGAATGCGGAATTGCAGGTGGTATCGATACCAACTCAGATGTACCCGTAGAGTTTAAAAAGTCTTTTTCAGATAGGCTCCTAAGACTTGCAGCCGCAAGAAGTCTTCCCGATAGGTTAAAAGCTCTCAAAGGGTTTAATCCTAAAGAGCTGCTTCCAAAACTTCCTGCCATCAAAGAACCTCGAACCGGTAAAAGCATGGGTGAGAGTTGCGAAGATATGGCAAAAACCTGGAGTATTTCACGAGAAAGACAAGATGAGCTAGCATTCAAATCACAGCAAAATGCTGCCAATGCATTTAAAGAAGGTTGGCATGATGATCTTGTTGTTGAATTTAAAGGCGCAAGAAAAGATGGAACGATAAGAGAAACTTCTCTTGAAAAATTAGCCAAGCTAAAACCTGCCTTTGATAAGTCTTCTGGAAAGGGAACACTGACTGCTGGAAATTCTTCCCCTTTAACAGATGGTGCAAGCTGTGTATTTTTATGTAGCGAAGAGTATGCCCAAAACAACAATCTTGAGGTGATGGCCTATCTTACTTTTGCTCAATCTGCTGCAGTTAATTATGTAGATGAAGAAGGACTTTTGATGGCTCCAGCCTATGCTGTACCAAAACTTCTCAAGCAAGCTGGAATTACACTACAAGATTTTGATTTTTATGAAATTCACGAGGCCTTTGCCGCTCAAGTTCTTTGCACACTCGATGCTTGGAAATCAGAAGAGTTTTGTCGAGAAAAACTAGGACTTGATGCTCCCCTCGGCGAAATTGATATGAATAAGCTTAATATAAAGGGTGGCTCTCTTGCCTTGGGACATCCTTTTGCAGCTACTGGATCTCGAATCATTGCTGGTCTAGCTAAACTCCTTCAAGAAAAAGGAAGTGGTCGTGGACTCATCTCGATTTGTACAGCGGGAGGAATGGGAGTCACAGCAATCATAGAAAGATGAAAGTATTAACTTTCAATATTCACAAAGGATTTGATTGGACGTCTCGTAGACTAACGATAAGAACTTTAAAAAAGCAGCTTGAAATCATTCATCCGGACCTTGTTTTTCTTCAAGAGGTAGTTGGAGAGAACTTGAAACTCGAAAAGTCTGAACCAGGTTGGGTGGAAAATCAATTCGAGTTTCTTGCCGATCAATTATGGAGTGAGTTTGCTTACGCTAAAAACGCTGTCTACGATCAACGACATCATGGAAACGTGATTCTCTCACGCTTTCCTATTCTTGAATCTAAACAAATCGATATCTCGACTAATAAATTAGAACAAAGAGGTGTTCTTTTTGCCAAGATCGATCATCCTAAAAAAAATATTGATTGCTATTGTGTCCATTTAGACCTTAGCCATAAAGGAAGAAAAAAACAGTACCGTGAGCTGAGTAAAATACTTAAACAAAACTCAGATAGTACAACTCCTTTAGTGCTAGCAGGTGATTTCAATGACTGGAATAAAAAAGCTTGTGAATTTCTTAGCAATGAAAATCAGTTAACCGAGATTTTCAAAGCACTCACGGGTCAATATGCAAAAACCTTCCCTTCTATTAAACCCATTCTAAGCCTTGATCGTATTTATACGAGAAATCTTAACTACCATTCTTGCCAAGTCCTAGACTCAAAGTCATGGCGAAGTCTTTCAGATCATCTTGCTCTCTATATGGAGGTTGATTTGTGAGAACTCAGCCAACTCTATCTAACCAAGTCGAACTCATAAGAAATGGATTTGAATTTATTCAATCGAATCTTGAACTCATAAAAGATGCCAAAAATTTTATCTTCTTGCACACTTATATCTTTGAGGTCGACGAAACGACGAAACCAATTATAAAGCAGCTTATTGAGGCGAGTAAAAGAGGTGTCGAGGTTTACATCATTTTAGATGCCCTTGGGTCTCAAGATTTTCCCGAAAAAACTGAGCAAGACTTGGTAAAGGCAGGAGTTCGCATTAAATACTTTACTCCTTTATTTCATTTTTACCGAACTGCTCGTCGGATGCACCAGAAGCTTCTCTTAATAGATAATGAGAAAGCTATCGTTGGTGGAATCAATCTTGCTAGAAGATTCAATAATCCTGATCAAAACCTTCCTTGGTTAGACTATTCCGTTCTAATCACAGGAGAGGAAGTCCACAATCTATACCTAAAAAGCCTTCGACACTATACAAAATATTTTAAAGATAAAAGGTCACAAATTCTAAATTGGAAAGGGATCCACAGTCTTTCTTCAACACAATGTATTGTTAAGAGCATAGAAAATGATTGGATTTTTCAATACAAAAAAGTCACCCAAAGCTATTTACAATCCATCTCAGAGGCAAAAGTCCGCATAATCATCATGGCCACTTATTTTTTACCGGGCAAAAGACTTTTAAAGGAATTGAAAAAAGCAAGAAAACGAGATGTTGAAGTGTTATTAATTTTTGGCGCATTTAGTGATCACCCAGTAGTGCAGGCTGCTGAACGTTATTTTTTTGATTGGTATCTTCAAATCGGCTTTAAGATTTATTTATGGGACCGAAGTATCGTACATGGAAAATTAGCTTTAATTGATGATACTTGGGTAAGTATTGGCTCCTACAACCATAATTTCTTAAGTAAATTCGGAAATTGCGAATTAAATCTAGAGATTATCAACAATCAATTTGCTAGCGATGTGGAAAAAGAAATAAATAATGTTCTTCAAAAGTGTAAGCCTGTTACAAATGAGACTTCTCAAAAGTATTCCAAATCTGTGGGAATTTTAACTTACATACTACTGAATATTCTCACTTTATTTTCACTTATCTTTCTTTACCGACAATCAGAAGAAGAGATGGAAAATATTTCTCGCTAATTCATATAGACATCATCGTCTATTATCGCTCTTGCAAAAAGCGCCGTATAAATGCCAAAGATTGCTACACCGATAAGCATTGAAATAATTCCAACTAGTTTCCCTTCAAAAGTAATCGGAGTTATATCTCCATAACCAACTGTAGTGGTCGTAGAAAAACTCCACCAAAGAGCATCAATAAAACTTTGAATTTTGGGGTTTTGTCCGTTCTCCAAGTAATACACTAGAGTCGCAGAGAGAAAGACAAAGAAATTTCCGAAAAAGCTTAAAGTGATAAAGGGAACGCTTATAACTAAACGTCCGATTAACCTACAAAAATGCTTACTTTTAAAAATAAAGGTGTGCATATTTAAATCATAATAAACTGCTGAGTTATTGGGAAGTCTTGTTTATAATATCTGTATGTCATCTCAATCAAGGCCAGTTATTCTCATTACTGGGGCCAGTTCAGGACTCGGTCTCATCCTAGCAAAAAAATTAATGTCACTCCCCTACCATCTAGTGTTAACCGCCAGGGACTCGTCTCTAGAACGCTTTAAAGATGAGGGAATTGAAGAGAATGACTTTCTATGGCTTAGACCTCTTGACATTATTAACGAAGAACAAAGAAAAGATTTAATCCTGGAAATTAATCAGCGCTTATCAGGCGTGGACATACTGGTAAATAATGCGGGATTCACTTATAGGGCCGTAGTGGAACATGTATCCGCAGAGGAAAGAATCAAACAACTTCACACCAATTTTATTGCTGCGATGGAGCTTTCAAGACTAGTTTTACCTTTTATGCGAGCAAAGCGGGCCGGAAAAATTATTAATATTTCCTCTGTGGGTGGAATGATGGCCATGCCCACCATGGCGATTTATTCTGCTTCTAAATGGGCGTTAGAAGGCTACTCAGAAAGTCTATGGTACGAGGTCAAACCTTGGAATATTAAAGTCACTCTCATCCAGCCTGGATTCATTAACTCTGATTCATTTAAGTTAGTAAGGCATACTGAGCAAAGTGCAGACTCTGCAAAAGAGGAAAAAGACCCCTACCACAACCATTATCATTATATGTCCAATTTCATAGAGAAATTAATGCGCTTATCACCCTCAAAGCCTGAAAATGTGGCTGCCAAGGTCATTAAAGTAATAACTCATCCAAGCCCTCCCTTAAGAGTTGCAGGTACATGGGATGCTATCATATTCAAACTCATTCGAGTTTTTCTCCCTCAAAAAATTTATCACAGGATTCTTTATCACTCATTGCCTGGAATTAGGAAATGGGGACCCGGCACAAAATAGCTTTGGTATCTTCTAAAGACTTAAGGTGTACTTCGTTATTGGCTTCCAGAGAGAATCCACTACTTGATTCTAGTGCTAATATATCTCGGTGATAAACCATTTCTAAATGTCCCTCGATAAGATGACACCACAAAGGCATATTTATTGAATCAAGAGTTAAACTATTACCTTTTTCGATTGAAATGATTTCTACCTCGATGGGCAGATTACTCTCCAGTAAGAAAAACCGAGATATTTTATGGCTATTATTTTTAAAGGAAACAGACTCTGCCTGAGACCTGTTAAGCTCTAAAGGACTATATAGATCTAGTGAACTTTTACCGTGGCTACGACAAAGTATATCTAGCTGTCCTTCAATAGGAATGAGCTTGAAAAATGTGTAAGACAAAGAATGATTAAACTGCTCGTTAGGTTTTAAAAAACATTCTGAGAATACTTTAAGACTATAAAAGCTCATCCATTCTGGCTGGATCTGAGAGGCATAAGAGAAGGAATGAAAAGACGTCAAATTCCCTATAAGATGTTCGTCTCTTTGAGAATTTAACTTTATCTTTAACATTCCTTCTCCCTATTTCTGAGAGGTTATTTTTTTACAACGAATTTAAAATCTACTTTCACTTCGTTATTGATCATTTTATCTCCAAGATTTTTAAAGAAATCACCTGAACCATAAATCATCCCAAATTTCGTTCTATCGAAAATTAATTGTCCCGTATACTCATTCCCCTTTTGAGTCATATCAAAAGTCACTTGATTCGTTTTATCTTTTACAGTTAAATCAGCTGTCACTTTTTTTCCTTTAACACTTTTGATCACAAGCTTAGAAGTAGGATACTTTTCTACCTCGAAAAAATCTCCACTTTTCATGTGACCAAGAAATTTATCAGCCCACTCACCTTCAAGGTCAGTTACTGTAAATGCTGTTAAGTCTGCAACAAATTCTCCACCAGTAATTTTGCCATCTTTCATTTGAACGACGCCAGATTTAAGAGGAACCTTGCCATGGTGTTTTCCAGTAACTTTAGAACCTTCCCATTTAAATTCACTTTTTTTCAAATCAACGTCAGCACCAAAAGCGCTAAAGCTCACTAGTGCAAGAGCTAATAAATTTAAAACTGCCTTTTTCATATATCCTCCTTATAGATATTTCTTATTAATGTAGCTTGATTATCGGGGAGAATACTATAAAATGAAATTATTATTATCTTATAAACAATATAGTTTTTAGTTATATTATGACGTATGATCAAATACTTACACTGGATACCATCGTAAAGTATGGTAGCTTCAAAGCAGCTGCAGAAGTTTTGCATAAATCCCAACCTTCTCTAAGTATGGCGATCAAAAAGCTAGAAGAAGAGTTTGATTTTCTCATTTTTGATCGATCGGAGTATCGTCCAAAACTGACCAAACAAGGACAAACTTTTTACCAATCCGCAAAGCTTGTTATCGAATCTTATCAGTCTTTGGAATTAGTAGGAAAAGAACTGGGAGCTGGTTTTGAAACGAATATAAATATCTGTGTTGAAGCTATCTTTCCTATCGCTAGCATTTCTAATATTCTTCAAGATTTTTTTCAGCCTCATATCACGACTTCTCTTAACTTAAATACAGATGTACTCGAGGGAGTGATTGAAAAGTTAAATAATCATGAAGTCGACTTTGCTATTGCTCCTGATTTTAAGGGGGAAAATAATTTTGAAAAAATAGAATTTATGAAGGCAGAAGTAGTACCCGTTATTTCGCCTCAACACAAAAATTATAATAAAAAAACCCTCAAAGCTCTTCCTCAGATTGTCATTCAAAGTTCAGCTTCAGCTCGAGAGAGTAAGGTTCATGGAGGGTATTCTAATAAGTATTGGTATACATCTGATCTTTTTATGAAGGAGCAGCTTATTAGTGCAGGTCTAGGATGGGGAAGACTACCTTGGCATCAAGTTGAAGACAAAATTAAGAGCGGATCATTGATTCGAATCGAAGATATAAAAGACATTAAAGCTCTTCCTGTTCCCATCTATCTACTCAGGGCCAAAAATAAGGTCATGGGACCTAATACTAAAAATCTTTGGGAATTCCTAGCACAGAGAAGTAAGCTTTAAATTAGCTCTCAATATTAAATTTTTTAAACTTCTTTAAAGCTAAATCCTTTGCCTTTTTTCTCACATGATGAAGATTTTCTTCTTCTTTTTTCCCGATGACTTGAATGGGGTCGTCCACATACTTGTTTTTCCAAACATTCATCACTCGGATTTTAGAGTAAGGAAATTTTCTACCTTCTTTATAGCCAAATTCCTCAAAGGCCACATATTGGCCTCTTGGAGAGGCTCCAATGGTGTTTATCCTCACCAGCGTTTTGGCCGGCACAGATTGGGCGATAAAAAGAGCCGTTAAGGTAAAAAGCAGCTTTTTCATAGAAGTCCTTACTTAAATTCATATTCGTATTATGAGTTGCAAAGGTAATGCCGCCGCAAAACTCCTATTTTCAGTTAGTTAGAGTGTGTGGAGCGTTAAATTTCTGGGCATCGAACATAAACTTAACACTTTCTAAAATCAGCCGATAAGATAGGCATGAAAGGAATCTTGCTCATTATTCTTTTAATTCCAACTGTATATGCAGACCCTACCGTCCAAATAGAGAGCCCTGAGTTTTATCAAGAAGTTTTAAAGCGACATGTAAAAGAGGGTCATATCAGTAAAGATGACGTTGAAAAACAGAAATTCTATTTTGAGAAAGATAAAGAATGGCGCTCAGAGTATGGGGAAAGACTTAGAGGAGTAGCTAGCTCTCTTAAATCTCCTCGTGATATTATCGAACTTGAAAATCCGGCCATTGAAATACCTGTAAATTAGTTTTATCTTTTTAAGCAAAAGGATAAGACTATGAATCAATCTGAATACGAAGAACTCATCCACAACGTAGCTGACTTTCCCAAACCTGGTGTGGTTTTTAAAGATATGTCGCCACTTTTGAGTGAGAAGCTTTCTGAAGTTGTCTCTGATATGGGCCGAGAAATTAATTGGAACGAAATAGATCTAATAGTCGGAATCGAGTCGAGAGGATTTATTCTAGGCTCTGCCATGGCCATAAAATACGGTAAAGGCTTTCTTCCCATGCGAAAAAAAGGCAAACTTCCTCCTCCAGTCATCGGAGAGGAATATGAGCTTGAATACGGTACCGACAAACTTGAAATGCGAGTGAACGATAAAATCAAAAGGGTCTGCTTAGTAGATGATGTTCTGGCTACCGGTGGAACCTTAAAAGCGGGTCTCAGTCTTTGTGAAAAAAATAAATTTGAGGTTAAAGCTATATCTGTCTTAATTGATCTACAATTTTTGAACGAACTAGCTGCTTCGGATCAACGCATTCATTCAGTCCTTCAATATAAGTAGTCAAAGTTTGCCGCTTTAACCTTTCTCTGAGTCTTTCCCTTAGAATAGAGGTATGCTTAAATCTTTGATTTTATTTCTCATCATAGCTGGAAACGTTTTCGCTCTTGAGTCTACTGATGTGATGGAAACTCAAATCCTAAAAGCCTACGATAATAATGTACTGGTCATTAACCGAGGGTTAGAGGACGGGATTTATCGAAATGATCATATTAAGCTGATTAACCAAAATGGATTTATCGCAAGAGGGATATGTATCAAAACCACGCTCTTAGTCAGCCACTTTAGAATCTATAGAGTGACGAGACCTGAGCTAGTTAGTAAGGATGATCTCTATCAGCTTAGATCAATCAATCAAAGTCGAATTCCCAGAGATATTGCAGCTTTAAAAAAAGTTGATTTCACCAAGTTTTTCAACGTCTATGACGACAAACGCATGCAAAGGGAAGTTAAGCTTCAAGACAATAGAATCGCTAAATACGATCTTCCAGAAGATGTTGTTAACACTGTTGCCTATCAAAAAGAACGTAAATCTGGCTTCCAGCTTTTTGTTGAAGACAATTTTGAAGATGAAGACCTAAGACGTGATTTATCAGATACCTATTTTGAAATTTTTGTCTCTCCTTATACTTTTGAATCTCTCTACGAACAAGAACAGAGTCATTATGGAGGAAGAGTTTATAATTTTGGGAAAAAGTATCGCTACAGCCTTTCCTACCTGGAAAGAAACAGAAGAATTGTCGATCCGCTAAATCCTGCTAATCAATATGAAACAAAGGCCTTAAATTATAGAGCGGATTTTCAAATAAACCGGGTCACAGAAAACTGGAGTCTCGTTTCTTTTGTCCAATATGATCAAGAGAAATTCGGTCGAATATATTATCCCCACAAATGGTATAGGATTGCGCCACTTGGATTTCGATTTCATTTCTGGGAAGACGATCCGAAAGATGATTTTTTCCATGTCAACTATAGTCCAGCTGTCGATACGATTGAATACAACGATCTTTCTAACCCAAACTCTGATTCTCTCAAAGAACGAGATGGTTTTAGGCATACCCTTTGGGCACAACTGAGAAGCCCTCTAACGGAATCATTATTTTCCCAGTTTAATTTTTATTATGCTCCCTATGCTGATAGTTTCGGAGGCGAAATAGATTGGGGTGATAATATGCTCGATACTTCTGCCACCTTAAGTTATAAATTAGATGAAAAGTTTTATATGGAATTTACCGTGCAATATTTAAGAGACAAGCTTCGAGCGGATACTTACGACCTTCGCGAAGATAATTCAATCAATACAGTCCGACTACGCTACGAAGTCGCGCTTTAGGTAAACTAAATATTCTGTATTTCCTTTCTTCCCTTTTATGGGAGAATCAGTCCAGTCAATAAGCTTTAAATCTTTCTCTCTAAAATATTCGAAAAGCTCCTCTCGGATCGTTTTTAAATATTTTTCAGGAACAAGTCCTCCCTTACCTACTCGCTCCTTACCTGCCTCAAACTGAGGTTTAAGAAGTAGCACTAGAAATCCATCATCTTTTAGAAAACTGAGCATCGTAGGAATTACGAGTTTTAGTGAAATAAATGAAAGATCAGCAACACAAGCATCTACTTTTTCATCCAACTCAATTTCGAATTTTAAATTCACTCCTTCTCTACTTATGACTCTTTGGTCTTGAGTAAGAATTGGACTGAGTTGATCATGTCCCACATCGAGAGCATAAACTTTTGAGGCTCCTGACTCTAAAAGCACTTGCGTAAATCCCCCAGTACTCGCACCACAGTCGGCAACAATCAATCCGTTAAAGTCTAAATTAAAATTTTGGATAGCAGCCTTTAGTTTAAAAGCCCCACGACTGACATAGAGCTGATCTGACTTGATTGAGATTTTAGTGTTTTTTTCCACTAATTGGCCTGGTTTAGTAATCACTTTTCCATCACAGCTAACATCGCCCTGTTTAATAAGCATACGAGCCTGAGAACGCGTGAGGACCAACTCTCTTTGCAGCATTTCTTGATCTAGCCTTTGACTCACAGGCTGATATGCCCTTGATAGACAAGATGAACTCTTCCTTGAAAATAGAGATCTTTTTGATCGACGATCGCCTGTAAAGTTCCCCCCTTAGCATAGACGGTGATTTCACCTTGCCAATTGAAAAATCTTGAACACGCAACTGCTGTTGCCATGATTCCTGTTCCACAACAAAGAGTTTCGTCTTCCACACCACGCTCAAAGACTCTAAGCTTGATACTTCGAGCTTGATGATCCAAGACCTCAAAAAAGTCTACGTTTGTTCCCTTTGGAAAGCGTACATCATTTCGAATAGCAGATCCGACTGCCAGTACATTTACGTCCTCTACGGAGCTTACCTGAATAACTGCATGAGGGACGCCAGTATTTAGATAGAGTGCATTTTTGCCACTGAGGTCATCGATATTAATAGCACCCTCATCAAAGAGTTCCGTCATTTTGACTCGGATGAGGTTATCATCCATAGCCTCTCCTTGATAGAGTCCGTTCATGGTTTCAATTGTGTACTGACTGTCTGCTTTGAGCTTTAATATATTGTGAGCAAAATGGACCGCACAACGAGTGGCATTTCCACACATTTCAGCTTCCGAGCCATCCGAATTAAATATCCTAAGACTGAAGTCTGCTTTGTCCGAGCTTCCAAAGAGCACAACCCCGTCAGCTCCTACTCCTTCACGTCTGGAGCAAAAGTCCTTCACCCGAGTTGGAGTAATATGCTGGTCATTATTCCTATTATTGATAAAGACGAAATCGTTTCCACTACCTGAATATTTAAAAAATTCCATAGCTTCATACTACTCTGTCCCATTTTGGCTGTCTAAGGGTTAAACGATGAGGTCAGGTTGGCCCTGTCTAATGATATGACAGTGCACTGTGTTTTTAGGGGTTTAGCCACAAGAGGTGGTGACAAAACTAAACCATCATTTTGGCATCGAGCTTGTAATAGTAATAGGAGCGAGGGCTCTAAGAAGGAGAGAATGTATGGCAAAGATAATTTTATTAATGGGTGTTTTTCTATCATTGCTTATTTTGCAAGAGCATTACTCTACGCAAAATCTTGCTCATGAGCAGGCACCAAAACAGCAATTGTCGCAACTGAAGTTTTAAGGAGGCTTTCGTGCAAACTATTATCAAAGAATCACTATTTATCACCACAGTAATTTCAGTAAAAGTACTACTAGTCGTGGGTTACATCCAAGATGTATACGCCCACTAATATGACGCACCCCTACCAATCTCAACCAAGTATTCCCATTCCAAAGATAATTATGTAATATGCTCCTTCAACTGAAGGAGCATTAGCTCAGTTGGTTAGAGCCCCCGGCTCATAACCGGGTGGTCGCAAGTTCAAGTCTTGCATGCTCCACCATATGTCAAGCTATTCGAACCAATTTTTTGACAAAAAAAAGAAGAGCTGGCCAATTCGGCCAGCTCTCTTTTTATGTAGTCTTCTCCTACAAAGTAATGAATCTTCAAATCTTTTGCTCCAAGCTCTATCTTGGAAACCAATCGGCTGATGAGCTTTGTCTGCTCATCAGTACTCAAATGTCTTTTAAATATTTCTGAAAATGTTTTTAAAAACGCCCTCCAGTTTTCTAAATCTATTGGACTCTCTGTTGCTCCTTTTAATTCGATTTTCTTCTCTTGCAAAAGTGTGCTCATCTGCTCTTTTTGCTTTTCTAAACTCCCCATCTTTGTATAAATGGGATTGGCCGAGATTTCACTTGGAAGCTCTGTTAGTCTTTCTGTAAGTATTTCAAGTTTTCGATCAATGTTAATCAGTTTATTTTGATATCTTTTAATTTCAGCTTTTATTGGATCTTTTTTATCAACACCTTTTGCTCTATCGAGTAGACTTTCTGCAATATCCGGTGAGTTTAAAAGAGTTGCTATTTTTTCAATCACTAACTCATGAACTCTTTTGGCCGCAAACCGATTGGGGCTTGTGCAATTATGCATTCTATCTGTCTTGCAAAAATTCTTTCTATATCTCCAGCCGTGTTCATAATAACCAATTTTGCCAGATCTTCCGTGAGCTGACTTTCCGCATAGCTTATCTCCACAATCAGCACAATACACAAGTCCTGTTAAAATATAGGGATAACGCCTTGGATTTGCTTTCTTTTTTACTGACTTATTTTCAGCTAAAATCTTTTGTACCTTTTTAAACTTTGCTTTTGTAATAATTGCTTTCCATACCGCTTTGACTTCATGAGTCTTCCCAAATTCAGTATATTCTCTTATTCCACATACTGCTTTACTAGTTAAGATACGGTAGAGATTTTCAACATTAAAATGTGTGAGTCTATTTTTTCCTCCTTTAAACCCAGAATTTAACTTATAGTTTTCTTTATTTAATCTTTTTGCAGTACTCGCTAGAGTTTCTTCACTCAAAAAGTACTCAAAACACTTTTTTATAACAGGCTCTTCATCTGGATCAATTTCAAGATATCCTGGTTTTCCTTCAATAAGTTTGTATCCAGGAGGAGTAGGACCACCATTAAAAAGACCACGCTTTGTTCTTGCTAAAAAGTTTGCTGATATCCTCTCGCTGGTTTGTCTTCTTTCAAATTGAGCAAGATTAGCAAGCGTATAAAGAACCATCTCCCCAGCGGCAGTTGTTGTATCAAAATTTTCACGAAGTGAGAAAAATGAACAGTTCTTCTCTTTCATCAAATTCCAAATTTCAGAAAAGTCCTGAATGTTTCTGGAGATTCTTGATAGCTCAGAACTCATAACAAGATTGATATTTTGTTTTTTTATCTCTGATAACATTCTCTTAAGCTCAGGTCTATTGGTATCTTTTCCTGATCTTGCTTCATCAATAAAGACGTCAACAATTTCACCAAAGTTTTCCTGCATGTTCTTAAGCTTTACCATCTGCTCAAGACGATCTCTTTGGTTTTTAATTGATCCTTCTGGATTGTCCGCCTGCTCTTGAGTAGATACTCTTATATAAATTCCAATCCTATAATTTTCAGGTTTCATAGACCTCCATAGTCTGATTAAATTTCTCTTTTAAGTTCATAAGTATTTTTACGACTTCATTCATTTGATTATCCTTTTCTTCTCTTAAAATTTTCACAGGAACAAGTTCAATCCGACTTGGTTCCCATTTTGTTGTATTTCTTCTTTTTTTATTCGCGCCTATTTTTTGACAATTATCCATTGTGATTAAAAGTTTGATTGTTCATGAGGGTACCTCCTAAAAAATTAGACTTTTGTAGGTCTGTTGGATTTTCTTTAATCCAACGCCATCTTTGTAAGCTCTTAACTTATGGGGACTTTTTGCTAAAATTCTCATATCCATAAATGGATCTGATTCCGTAGTAATTCCGTGCCTGTTACCAACAAGCTTTTTAAGATTTGTGATCTCATTTTGATCAAGATTAAATACCTTCGTATCCATTCCAGCTTTTTCAAATTCCACTAAGGATATAAAAAGATGATAATCTTCTCTATCTTTTGGACAAAGTGATCTCGAACTTATGCCACTATCCTTTAAAATTCTGCTAAGTCTTTCACCTGTTTTGTGACTAGGAAGAACCCAAAGAATGTGATCAATTTTATCTGAATAAGTTTCAAAAAAGTACAAGGTGGATAAATACCGAGAAGCTTTTTTGATATTTAATTCCACCTCTAAGGCAATTAGCTTCTGATTATCTTCCTCACTAGTTCTAATATATCCATCAGGGCGATGATCTTTTGGACTTGGCAGCCATTTAGGAAAGACATTTTCATCAAATCTTCTAAGTTGCTGCTCACTGATGACTATACTCTTTTTATCTTCTGACTTAGTTTCAAGACTTAAGGATAGTAATGTGCAAAGATAATCATGGACAATATTTTCACTTTTAAAGCCAATTTCAGCTAACTCTGGTAAACTAGACTTAATGACATCAAAACCTTTTTTCTTTAACATCCACAAATAATTCTTACCACTATGATCACTTCTAGCTTCTATAAAGTTCGCTTTTTCTAATGCCAATAATCTTTTGTAAGCAGTATGACTGGCACAGCTTGAAAAGTAGCGCCCCATCACTAGGGCGCTACTTGCTACTTTGTACTTAAAAAGAAATCCTAAAAGATTCAGATCCCTTTCACTTAAATGAATAATGGATCTCATTTAAAACTCAGCGGATTCAAAATATTCATCATTTTTTGGGACCATTATCTTTTCTTCATCTTTCGTATAAAATTCTTTTAATTCTCTGTAAGCAATATCTTTTGACAGATAAGGCGTTTGAACTTCCATATAGCTTGATCCATTTTTGTATATGGCCCTGCCAGATATGAGAGGAAGGTCTGTGGCCGATCCGCGATCAAGGACAACTTTACTGGAAGCATCGTTTGGCATGGTATAACAAATAACTCCAGATAAATTGGCCTTAATTTGACTATCAAGGGCCTTAACATCAGGCCGTTGTGTTGCTAAAACCGCATTGATATTGACTGATCTTCCAAGTCTAGCAATCTTTGATAAAATTGCTTTTGCCTTTTTGATATCCTCTTTTTGTTCACTAAATTCAGATCCGGCCACAAAGATTTCAGCGATCTCATCCACTATAACCACATGGCGAGTAAAATTTGTTTTGTTATATGATCTTCTGCCGTAAAGTCCACCGCCACTTTCACTAAGTCTTTTATCTAAAAGCTTTTCCACTTGATTTAATCGTAAAATCGCCGAGTCCATATCCTTAGCGACATTGACTCTTGGGATATTTTCAAAAATATCAAACTCTGCTCCTCTTTTAAGGTCAATCATAGTAAGTTCAGATTCAGGATCATTTTTTAAAAGGGTGACACTTAATTGTCTTAAAAATGAACTTTTTCCTCCGCCCGTTTGTCCGGCCACTAAAAAATGTGGTGTTTTACTAAAATCTGCTTTAACAGTTTTAAAAAGAGTTTTTCCGACAATAAACTCATCCATTCCATTAACTTCAGAAAAATTAAACCTATAATTTGAAGTGAGAGGAATTTTTGAATAATTAATGTCAACTTCACCTCCATCCACTCTTTCAAAACTATCAATATAAATCTGAAACTTCGCTTCAAAATTTGACTTTGCTTTTTCTAAATCACTTATTGGTATAGCATTTTGCTTGAGCCTCATATAAGAAATTCCATCAGGGTTTTTCTTATCAAAAATAAAATCTAATCCCTTATGCCGATCATTTGCCGCTTTTAGGTTTGAAAAATGAATGACATCATCAATCATCTTTTGAAATCTCTTTTTCTTTCCCATCTGTGCCATTCCCCAGATCCACCAAGGTGAACTTACTATCATCCATTTGTAGATTGAAAATAGGGTAGCGTTTTTAGGATAGAGATAGCCAAACCCAAAAAGATTTAAAACTTTGTAATCAATCTCAAAGAGAATGATTAAACAAAGTATTCCAGTAATTATTCCCAGTTTAAAATAGGGAATCGTGCCGTAACTTATTCCCTTGAAGATTTCAAAAAGGGATTTTAAAAATGTTTCTGCTAACTTGAAGATAGCATTCGCAAAAGCATCAAAAGCATCAAAAGCTTGTGAGCTTTGATCCTGACTTCCGGTTTTTCTTTGGTTCATAGAACTCCAGTGCCAAAATTGGCGGTTAAAAATTGTTGATTTGTTGCTAGAATAAGTTCTAGACTTTCGAGTCTTTGATTTTTGAGCTGATTTGCTCTGTCTGAATTGTCCGAGATTGGACACCTACCATTGTGACGCACTTGCTTTGTGTTTAGAATAAGTTTTCTCCTTGGTTAGTTAATAATTAGCAAATGGTTATTCCGAATTGGGGATGAAAGTACCCCTACAATCAGCTATATATTCTAGGGGGTATTTTTGCCCTTAAATCTCTCAAACTCTTAATATTATGAATATAATTTTTTACAGACCCCCTACTAAAAAAATCAGAAAAGAGATATGCTGCGCTCAGTAATGAGCGCAAAGTCTGAAAGAAAAAATTTAAGTCCATGTAGCTATAAGGGAGCCTACGGCAAGGATAGATATCCTGGTCGCCACTATAAGGGAGATAATCGCACATATCGTGTGATTAAAGGGTGTGAGCTTGCTCTAAACTACTCCTGCTCAGCAAGTGTAATCCAAAAAATGCCTGAGGTTCCTAATATTCGCCCGTGTGAGGAGTCTTTTTTAAAATCTATATCCAAGGGAGTGAAAGAGCATAAAAAAGAAAATAAGAGCAAATTTAAGGGCTGTCAGGCACTTGAAGACGACCTATTAAAAGAAAAGCTTATCAATTATTTTGCTCCAGACATTACTCCCAATATGCGGCAGTGGTCAGATATTATAAGTTCACAGAGGTATGAGCAATACTTTGATTTAGAAGCATTTTATGAAGAGATCAACTGCCAAGCTTTTAGGGTCAATTATCTCCTTTTAAAACAAGAGTTTGCTGGCATTAGCTACTGCCCAGAAAATATTAAAGAGGCGATTCTTCGAGATTTACTTTTTGCTCCAATAAATACTTTTAACCCTTCATTTGAAGAACTCCAAAGAAAAGCAACCCTTTTTATCATCACAATGGGGCTTTCAAATATTAATAAATTTAAAGACTTAATTGTGGGGTTATTTCCAGATTATGAGATTGAAAAGTTTTCTTCAATTCAATCGAGTATCTTCGTTGAAGTCAAAAAGAAAACTCCTAAAAAATTAGCAGATATGCAATCGGCCTATGAACCTTTAAGTAAACTTCAAAAGCAAGCGGTTGATCTTATGATTGCTAAAAGAGAATTTGGAGTTTTTAATACTGAAATTGCTGCTGAGATTAAAATATCTCAAGATTCTTTGAAAGAAAGACTCATATGGGCTAAGAGAAAAATTATTAAGGCGATGAAAGGCCATTACGATGAGAAGAAAATTGCTGATCTTTTGAAAAAGCATAGGGTCTAGAGGATATTTAAAAGGGGTCTTTTATGAGCAAGATACGGGCTTTAAGCCCGTATCGAAAGTCCCAGTTCATGTGAGCAGGACGTATTTATTTATCTAGCATTTCATGAGCAGCTGTTGTTTGACGACCAAGTAATGTCGATAACTGTTTTCCATCATCATAAAGCCATCCATCAGCAGCTTTTGCTTCAGAGTCAGCTAAAACTTCAGCAAACTCTTTTGGTAATCCTGCTTCTGCTAATGCTTCTGCATAGCTTTTTTCATCAAGATTTTTATATTTAATAGATTTATTAAAAAACTTACTAAGTGAAGCTATCAGTACTCCAATTACTACCTTTTATGTATTAAAAGAATTCTTCTAATTTTAGATACATACCTCTTAATTGCTGTCCAGATAGACTTAAAACATACGCTTTAACACTAAACCACTCTAAATCCTGAAACCCTCTGACGAATTTTCGTCAGATCTATAATTAAACTATTCAAATTAAATAAGGAGTAAAATATGGGCTATCGTAAATATGACCCTATGATCAAAAAAATGATTATTGAGACTGGAAATAGAAACTTGTTTCCAGAACTTGATATACCGACAACTACTATCAATTATTGGTTAAAAGAATCTAAAGAGAAAGTGACTTCGAAAACTAATCATTTTTATGAGCAGACAATTAGAGCTTTAAAGAAAGATAATTTTGAACAAAAAGCTAAGTCTCTACTGGCCAAGAAGTGTTTAGAAAAGCTTTTAAGAGAACTCGGCGGCTATGACAAAAAGTCTAAAGAGAACAGAAAATTTGTAGTTGAGACTATTGAGAGTTTTAAAGGTTTGCTTACTTTAAAAGAAATTATTAACGTCGTTGGGATTTCACAAACAACTTTCTATCGTTGGAAAGTCGAAGTCTATGGGTGTAGCTATCATAGTCAAAAGAAAAAATGCATCACTTCATCTCCAACTCAATTGACTCTGTCTGAGCAAAAGAAGCTAGTAGAAATTGCAAGGAGTGTTAACTTTAGAAAATTCTCTACAGTAAGCCTGATGCATTATTGTCGAAGAAAGGAGATCTTAAATATCTCCCTTGAGAGATGGTACAAATACTTAAGACTATATGGAATAGAGAGGAAGTTCTATAAACATAAAAGGAAGCGTTATAAGCGCGGAATTAGAGCAAAAAAGATTAACGAAATATGGCATATTGATATTACTATTCTTAAATACGGTGACGGACAAAAGGCTTACTTACAACTACTTGTTGATAATTATTCAAGGCTGATCGTCGCTTGGAAACTCTCAGAGAAAAAGACAATGGGTGTGACCTACAAAACTATTTTAAAATCATTTAATTTTGTGCCTGACTTTAGTGGAGTTTTAATATGTGATGGGGGCACAGAAAATTTAGGATCGCTTCCCAGAAAACTTTTAATAGGAAAAGGGATAAAACAGCTTGTGGCCAAAAAGGATATTAGATTTTCAAACTCAATGGTTGAGGCGGTGTTTAGACAGTTTAAGCAGAAATTTTATTTAAAGCCCTCAAATAATTATCAATCGCTTTATAGGTTGGTTTATAAATTCGTCAGACAATATAATCGAGTCATTCCTCATAGCTCACTTGAGGGAGGGACTCCTTTGGAGGTTTTCACTGGAGAGTTTGTGCAAGCAGACTATAAAATGGCTAATAAAAAAGCGCTTAAAAACCTGAGGGATGAGAGAAGAGAGGAGTATAGAGCCTGCAATAAATGTAGTCGTAAATATTTAAGATCACGAGAAATGATCGCTTAGATAAAAGTTGTTATTGAATATATATCAATTGTGATATATATTGTTCTGATGTGGAAGGTCTTAGAGACAAAAGATGTCAGGAAAAACTTAAAGAAAATACCAGTTGATATCAGAAGAAAATACAAAGCGTGGATTGCGGCAGTTCAAAACGGTGGTTCTGAAAACTTGGTAAATTTTCCTGGGTTTAAAGATAAGGCACTAAAAGGAAAACTAAGAGAATGTAGAGCCTCTAGACTGAACTTCCAGTATAGAGTCGTTTATACTGAAGATAAATTAGTAAAAGAGATTATTGTAGTGAGTGTCACGGCACATAAATATGAGGAGATAAAAAGATGAAGATAGATAGATCTGAATTAGTTGGAGCTGGCGAGTCTATTTCAATGACTCCTGGGGAAATGGTAAGAGAGTTAAGAGAATTAAAAGGTTGGTCTCAGTTGGATCTCGCTCGTGAAACAGGAATTTCTCAAACTAATATAAGTGCTATTGAAAATGGTAGAGTTCAGTTGGGAAAAGAGAGATCAATCGTCCTTGCGGAGGCACTGTCTGTCCATCCCGCATCTATAATGTTTGCTGACTATAAATTTGCAGCGTAACCAGCACAGATAAAGGGGAGTTACAAAAAGGTGGCAACCTCTACCATCGGTCGGCGATGGTGGAACCCCTTTTTCCCCAAACTTCTTTAAAATCAACGACTTAATTATGGAAACTTACGCTAATTCGCAGTTCTGTGACCTGTCTTGAACAGTCCAAAACTGTCCCTGTTGCTGTCTATGATGAGAAACAACAAAAGATCTTATTTCTTAATATAGATTGTACTCCTTTCCCCAAGGGTAGAGTCAAATTATTTGTTGACCTTCCCCTTTGGGGAGGGTTTATGATACTTAATATCAAGGAGACTAAGTTATGCAAAAAATTGATATAAAAATAGAAGGAATGACATGTGCATCATGCGTAGGTCGAGTTGAAAAAAAACTTAAGTCGAATGAGTATATTTCTGAGGTTTCTGTTAATTTAGCAACTGAAAAAGGGCAAGTTCTATACAATGAATCTAAAGTAAAAGCAGAGGATATTATATCGCTAGTAAAAGATGCTGGCTATGAAGCTTACTTTGTTACAATGAACTCAAGTCAGACTTTTCAAGAGAATAAAGAAAAAAAACTAAAAAGTGAAAGAAACATTTTAATTTTCTCTTCCGTTTTAACGATACCTCTCGTAATCCCAATGTTTTTTATGCTATTTGGTGTCAATTTCCATATTAATGGTTGGGTACAACTCCTATTAGCAACACCAGTTCAATTCTATATAGGTGCAAGGTTTTATAGGTCGGCATGGGGAGCTTTAAAAAATAAGAGCGGTAATATGGAGTTACTTGTAGCTATTGGTACAAGTGCTGCTTATTTTCTAAGCTTATATCTTGTTCTGAAAAATTTAGAACACCTTCATCACAAAACAGTTCATTTATACTTTGAGAGTTCGAGTGTAATTATTACTTTGATTCTTCTTGGGAAGTACATGGAGTCTAAGGCCAAAATGCAAACGACAGAGGCGATCAGAGCACTTCAAAAACTAAGACCAGAAACGGCAAATATTGAAAACAAAAGTGGTGAAGTAGTTGAGAAAAAGATCAATGAAATTTCTGTTGGAGAGATTGTCGTCATTAAGTCTGGAGAAAGAGTCCCATTAGATGCTGAGATAGTCGATGGGGAAACAGAAATTGATGAATCAATGGTTACTGGAGAGAGTATCCCTGTTTCAAAGAAAGTTGGAGATGGTATAATTGGCGGATCAATTAACGCAGATGGAGTAATTAAGGCTAAAGTGAGCACTATTGGTGCTGAGACTGTTTTATCCAAAATCATTAGGCTCGTTGAAGAAGCTCAAGCTGAAAAAGCTCCAATTCAAAGGATTGTTGATAGGGTAAGTTTTTATTTCGTTCCCATTGTCGTTGTAATAGCCATAATTACATTTTGTTTGACATTTTTGCTACAATCAAATGTTGAGGCAGCAATATTAAATGCTGTTGCTGTATTAGTTATTGCCTGCCCTTGCGCTCTTGGGCTTGCAACTCCTACCTCTATAATGGTTGGGACTGGACAAGCTGCTAAGTCTGGGATTTTAATTAAAAACTCTGAAGCATTAGAGCTGGCGCATTCTATAAATGTTTTAGCGTTCGATAAGACGGGGACTCTAACCGAAGGAAAGCCAGTCGTTAATGAAATTGAATATTTTGATAAAAATTCTGAATTTATCAATAGTCTTTTATTAAGTATTCAATCCAACAGTGAACACCCACTAGGGAAAGCTTTGGTTAAATATTTAGAACAAAAAGGTGTTAGAAAGATTGAAGTATCTGGAATTAAAACTCTACGAGGGAAAGGAATAGAGGCGATAGTTAAGGATGAAAAGTATTTAATTGCTAATAAGAAAGCTTTAACTGGGAAAAAACTACCGGAAGATATTGAGAACTTTATTAAAGAAAAAGAAAAGTCAGGTGAAACTGTTTCATTATTAATTGAAGATAGTGGAAACAAAGTGCTTTGTGCTTTTAGTTTCATAGATAAGCTCAAAGATAATTCTAAACAAGCAATACAAGAAATAAAGCAATTAGATGTTAAGCCTATTCTTATTTCCGGAGACAATAAAGGAAGTGTAACTAAAGTTGCTTCTGAGTTGCAAATTGAAGAATTTTATTATGAAGTTCTTCCAGAGGAGAAGTCTGAAGTTATTAAAGAGCTGAAGAAAAAGTATAAAATTGTATCGATGGTAGGAGATGGTGTAAATGATGCTCCTGCATTAGCACTAAGTGATGTTGGTTTTGCGATGTCAACTGGAACTGATGTGGCCATGCATAGTGCTGAGATTACTTTAATGAGAGGAAACCCACTTCTTATTCCAGATGCAATTTCAATTTCAAATGCTACTTATAGCAAAATTAAGCAAAATCTTTTTTGGGCATTCTTTTACAATATTGTAGGAATTCCACTTGCTGCGCTTGGCTTTTTAAATCCAATGATTGCTGGTGGGACTATGGCCTTAAGTTCAGTAAGTGTATTAAGTAACTCACTGTTGTTAAAAAGATGGAAACCTAAATCTGGAGGGAGATCATGAATATCGGAGAGGTTGCAAAGAAAAGTGGTGTTTCAGCGAAAATGATAAGAAAATATGAAGACTCTGGTTTAGTACCTAAGGCTAAGCGAAACGAATCTGGCTATAGAAGTTATTCTAATAATGATGTGCATACTTTTAGATTTATTAAAACTGCTAGATCTCTTGGGTTTTCTTTAAAGGATTGACCTGCCCCCCAAATTTACTCACATAATAATTGGTACTATAATACCAACTAAAGGAGTCAATTTATGGGAATGGTTCGCTACAAAGAAGAGCAAA